>JBDNJF010000057.1:0-3651 GCA_041687955.1 Solirubrobacteraceae bacterium | reverse complement strand
TCGTCAAGCCAGCCAAGCAGACGCCGCTTTCAATGCTCGCGATGGCGCAGGTCTTCGAAGACGCTGGCCTTCCCGCCGGCGTGCTGAACGTTGTCTGCGGCTCAAGCTCGGGCTCGCTGATGGCGCCGCTAATCGCCGACCCACGGCTGCGCAAGCTCTCCTTCACCGGCTCAACCGCCGTCGGTAGGCAGCTGATCGCTCAGTCAGCCGAGCAGATCCTGCGCGTCTCGATGGAGCTAGGTGGTAACGCGCCACTAATTGTCTTTGACGATGCTGATCTTGACGTTGCTCTCGACGGTGCAATGGTGGCGAAGATGCGCAACGGCGGCGAAGCCTGCACCAGCGCCAATCGGATTCTGGTTCAGGATTCGATCGCCGACGAGTTTGCGACGCGGCTTGCTGAGCGGATCGGTTCGCTCGTCGTGGCGCGCGGCACTGAGCCGGATGCGCAGGCCGGCCCGCTGATCGACGGCGTCGCCGTCGCTTCCGTCAAAGAGCTAGTTGACGACGCAGTTGCAGGCGGAGCAAAGGTGCTCTGTGGCGGCGCGCCAATCGAAGGTGATGGTCACTTCTTTGCGCCGACGGTACTAGTGAACGTGCCCGATCACGCACGGATTTTAAGTGAGGAGATCTTCGGGCCGGTCGCGCCGATCCGGACCTTCGCCAACGAGCAAGAGGCGATCGAAGCTGCCAACGCGACCGAGTACGGCCTGGTTGCATACCTCTTCACGCGCGACCTCGCGCGGGCCCTGCGCGTAAGTGAGGCGCTTGAAACGGGCATGATTGGCCTCAATCAAGGAATGGTCAGCAATGCCGGGGCCCCGTTCGGCGGCGTCAAGCAGTCCGGCTACGGCCGTGAAGGTGGTCACGAAGGGCTCGACGAGTACCTCACTACAAAGTACCTCGCGATTAATGTCGCCGAGTGAAGCTTTTAGCGTCCTACGCGAAGCGTGTACTCAGCGTTTAGGAGCTTCGCGTCGTTGTCACTAACGACGACGTAGTAGCTCCTCGCGCTGTTTGCCGAACTCTTAACGACCACTCGCTCAACCGCGCTGCCGCTCCTTTTTGAAACGGCAACGCGATAGCGCGATCCGCTGGCTGTCTTCGTGCTGGACGTATAGACGGCTAGGTCAACACCGCCGAACTTTGGCTCCAAGCTAATTCTCGCGCGGCTGCGCGCAGGGATTTGAATCCGGTAGATGTCGAGCGGGTCTTTTATCTGGTCGATTTTGGCGAAAAGTGATGCTGCACTAGCGCCACTCCAAAGCAGCGTTGGCCTCGGTTTGATAATCGTTCCGTTGACAAGTGATATTGAGTCGTTTGGCTCCTGTGGATCAATCGCTGGCGCCGCTAGCGCCAAGGAGGCCGGAATGTTGATCAGGCCAAAGCCAGTGTCGTTGTCGTAACCTTTTGGTTGGATGTCACTGGCTCCCTTCTTTAGGAGGTCGGCAATCTGGCCAACCTCAAGATTGGGGCGCGCGGCAGCAATCCAGGCTGCTGCGCCGGCAGTGATCGGCGACGAAAAACTCGTCCCATCGGCAGTTGTAACGCCGTCCACGCGGCCGTCGTCCTTATCGAAGCGAAGCGGAACATTAACCGGCACGTTGACGCCTGGCGCTACCACGTCGACCGCCACGTTGGAGTTACTAAATTGACTGACCATTCCCCTAGAGTCGGTCGCGGCGACGCTGATCACGTGAGGAAACGCGGCCGGATACTCGGTTGGATTTCCCTTCTCGAACTCATTGCCGGCGGCAGCGACTGAGAGCACACCCTTCGAATAAGCAAATTGAATCGCGGCGTACATCGCGAAACAGTCATCCTCGGTTCCAAGACTCATGTTAATCACGCGAGCTCCCGCAGCCACGGCCAAATAAATGCCTCGTGCGATCTCGGCGCAGCTGAAGCTACTAAGGCCAAAGGAGAGGATCGGCGTTCCCGGGAAGACGCCGACGATCGGCCCGCGGCCGACGACGGCGCTGATCGTCGAGGCAACCATCGTGCCGTGCGCATCTTCGACCGTGCCGCTGTTGAGATAAGTGGTTTGCTGGTCTAGATCGCTGACGGAGCTGTCAACGCGGTCGTCGAGCACCGCCACCGCAACGCTGCCAGGGGCCGGCCAAGCGAAGTCGGCTGGCACAACGGCGACGCGCGCCCAGCGCCCGAGCTGAGCTTCGTAGGCGCTTTGGCGCTGGGCGCGGATGTTGGGCTCAGCCCAGGTCAAGAGGTCTGCTGCGGCCAGCGAGCGCGCCAGTTGGCGGGCCTCTGCGCGCGCGACCGTAAAGGCCGGCAGGCCGGGAATCTCGCGCGCGTTGAAGCGGGCTGCGATCGCTGCGGTGTCTGCGCCGCGGTGGGCGCCGACAATCCAATCACTCACTCCAGCCGTCGTGGCATCGCCCGCGGGCAGCAGCATTGGCGGCGCGCCGACAGGGGCAGCAACGGCGGTGCCAGCGGCTGGCAGAGCGAGGCTCGCGGCCAGGGCGAGCAAAGAGAATGCTCTTAACTTCAACGGGATTCCCATAACCACACGGTACGGCAGTCTTTAGCGCGGCGCGCCAGCCCGCTCAGCATTTTTCGTTACCGACGGCGTTACGCACAGGCCTTTACAAAGCTGCTTCACGGTGTAGATTCTGCCGCATGCCCACAGGTCGGTCCAAACCCCCTAAAGCGCGGGCCTCGAACGATGGCACGGACCGTGAAGTTGCCGACCTGGCCCAGCCATGCGAAGTGGTGCGGCGGCCGGGGGAGGTCGTTGGGTTCTACTCTCGGGTCGGGGGTGCATTCGAAACTTGGGGTCGGTTGGTCGACTCACGAGCCCGCTCACGGGTGCAGGAGTTGTGTGGGGTGGCCGATGGCGACGCCGTTCTGGAGGTCGGCGTCGGCGCGGGCAGTCAACTGGTGAAGTCCGCCTCCGCCAATCCGTCAGGTCGGGTGGTGGGTGTCGACCTGGCTGATGGCATGATCCACGAATCTCGCCGCAGGCTTGCCGCGGCTGGCATCGAGAACGCCGAGGTCTTGCTTGCAGGTGCCTGCGATCTACCGTTTGTTGACGACTCGTTCGACGTCGTTTACAGCATTTACGTGCTGGACATCCTGCCGTGGGATGACATCCGCCGGGCGTTGGCGCAGTTCGATCGGGTTCTGCGCCCCGGCGGCCGGCTAGTGCTGTGCCACGTGACACCTGGCGAACGCCGGCGCGACCGCCTTGGCGATCATCTCTATGGCAGTGGCCTGCCGCTGACGGGTAACTGCCGCGGAATCCGCGTTACATCTCTACTGGACGAACTCCGGTTTGAGCAAATCACCCGCGAATACGGCTCTCAGTTCCTGCTCCCAAGCGAGATCGTTTGCGCTCGAGCGCCAGTCGATCAAAATGACAATCGCGGCCAGTCGTAGGGGCGCGGCAGCGGCTCACCGGCGGTTAAGCGCAGATTGTCCCCTTTGGCGCTAAACCTCTTCGTTGCCAGCCGCGATTAGGCGCAGGTTGATCGTCTCGTCGTAGAGCTTGGCGTCAACGCCGTGTTCGAGCGCAACCTCGCGCAGTGGCTGCCCGGTAGCGGTCGCCTGCTTAACAATTGCCGCCGCCTTGTCGTAACCGATTGCGCCGTTGAGCGCCGTTGCGACGGCGAGCGTCGAGCCGGCCGAGGCCGC
>JBDNJF010000056.1:0-3076 GCA_041687955.1 Solirubrobacteraceae bacterium | reverse complement strand
ATGAGACCTTAAGGAGCCGTCCGATGAAGCAGCCGAGCCGACTATTCATGATCACGCTGATCGCATCCGCGCTGCTTGCGGTCGGCGCCAGCGGCTGCGGCTCGCAGGACTCGGACGGCGGCGGCAAGAAGACTGTCAGCATCGCGCTCGACTGGACGCCGAACACCAACCACATCGGCATCTTCGTCGCCGACCAGCTCGGCTACTACAGCGACGAAGGGCTGAGCGTAAAGATTCTCCCCTACGCCAACACCGCTCCGGAGACGCTCGTCTCACGCGGCAAGGCCAACTTTGGCGTCGGCAATCAGGCCGGCATCGCTTACGCGCGCGGATCGGGCCAGGACGTGCTCCAGGTGATGGCGAACATCGCAAAAACGCAGTACGCGATTGGCGTTCAGGCGAGCAACAAGGCGCTCCAGTCGCCAAAGGATCTAGACGGAAAAACCTACGCCGGCTTCGGCACCCCCGACGAAGGGCCGGAGCTCGAGTACGTGATCAAAGCCGACGGCGGCTCAGGGAAGTTCAAAACGGTCACGCTCAACACAACCGCCTACGAAGCCGTTTACAAAGGCGCGGCCGACTTCACGATCGCCGTCACAACCTGGGAAGGGGTTCAGGCGAAGCTGCTCGGCAAGCCGATGCGCTTCTTTGAGTTCACCGACTACGGCTTCCCGGTTCAATACTCGTCGGTGATCGAATCAAGCAACAAGTACCTAAAAGCGAACCCGGATACAGCAAAGCGGTTCCTTGCCGCAACGCAGAAGGGCTACCAGTACGCGGCCGAGAACCCAGCCGCGGCGGCCAAACTACTCGTCAAAGCCAACCCGCAAACAATCAAAGACCCCAAGCTGGCAGAGCAAAGCGCGCTGCTGCTCGCCCAGGGCGGTTACTACACCGGCGCCAGCGGCAAGATCGGCCCGGTCGACCCGGCGATCTGGAAGAACTACGGCAGCTTCCTTTACTCCTCGAAGCTGCTGACCGGAGCGGACGGCAAACCACTGGCAAGCGAGCCAGACTGGGCTGCCTTCTACAGCAACAACTTCCTGCCCGGCGGGTAAGCGGCGGCCTGCGATGGATGCCCGGATCGCAGCGCTGGCAGAGCGAATCAGAGCGCTAGAGCCGCGCGCGGGCGCGACCAGCGTGGTCGCTGTCGACGGGCCGGCGGGCTCCGGCAAGACAACGCTCGCTGCCGAGCTCGCCGAGCAGCTCGCTGGCTCGTATCTGCTCAACACCGACCAGCTCTACCCCGGCTGGGATGGCCTAGCGGAGGGAGCGCAGCGGCTCGTCGATGACGTCCTCACGCCGCTCAGCAAGGGAGCGGTGGCGAATGTGCGGCCGTGGGATTGGGCCGCCAGCAGCGAAGGCGAGCCACGCGCCCTACCCCCATGCGAACTACTGATCGTTGATGGCGCGGGCTGCGCCAGCCGCGCTGCGGCGCCGTTTCTGAGCATGATCATCTGGCTCGACGCGGACGCGGCGCTGCGGCGCAAGCGCGCGCTTGAGCGCGACGGAGAAATGTTCGCGCCGCACTGGGAAAGCTGGGCTGAGCAAGAGCGCGAGCTTTTCGAGCGCGAGCAAACCCGCGGGCGCGCCGACCTGATAATCCTCACCGACGAAGATCCGCCAGACTCAGTTCGATGAAAATCAATACTTCAGCCGCGCTGCGCGCCGGTCTCGTTCAGCTCGTCGCGGTAGGCGTGCTGGCACTGATTAGCCGCCTGCTGCTGCCGCAGCTCGCGTTCGAGAGCTTTGGCTGGCTGATCGGGCCGCTGGCATGGATGGTTGCGGCGACGATCACTGCGCTCGCGGTTCAACTCCCGCTGCCGCCAGCGTGGCTCGGCGCGGTGCTCGCGGGGATCCCTAGCGCGGTCGCAACCGTGGTAGGCGCGCACTGGCTTGGCGCGCTGCTCGCAATTATTTGCTTCGCGCTCTGGTGCGGAGGGCTCACGGCGCGTAAGATCAAAAGCGGATGGATCTTGGAATCGAAGGGCGCGTGGCGCTCGTTACCGGAGCATCGAAGGGCCTTGGCCTCGCCGTTGCGCAGACGCTGGCGGCCGAAGGCGCGAAAGTCGCGATCACCTCGCGCAATGAGGCGAACATCCAGAAGGCCGCCAAGCAGATTGGCGCCACGGGCTTTGCTCACGACAGCGGCAACCTTGAAGGGATCCCCGTCCTCGTTCACGAGATCGAGCACTTCCTCGGCCCGATCGACATTCTTGTGACGAACACCGGCGGCCCACCGCTCGACCCAGACGCGCTCGGCTTCAGCGACCAGCAGTGGCACGACGCCTACGAGGATCTCGTCCGCTCGCCGCTTAAATTCATTGAGGCCGTGATGCCAAGCATGCGCTCACGCAGCTGGGGGCGGATAGTCAACGTCGGCTCAACGACAATCCGTGAGCCCGCTGCCGGGCTGATGCTCAGCAACGCCAACCGCGCCGCGACGCTCGCGGCGATCAAGACGGTTGCCCATCAAGTTGCCCGCGACGGCGTGACGCTCAACAGTGTGCTGCCTGGCCGTATCGCAACCGACCGCCTCTACGAACTTTACGGCTCGCGCCAGGGCGCCGACGCGATGGCGCGCGAAGAGATCCCAGCCGGCCGGCTAGGTAGCCCTGAGGAATTCGCTGCCGCAGTTGCCTTTCTCTGCTCCGCTCAGGCCAGCTACGTCACCGGCGTCGCGTTGGTCGTTGACGGCGGCATGATGCGCTCCGTTTAGCAACGCGCGCCGCCGAAATAGGTAGGGTTTTCGCGACCCTGCGGATCAACCGCAAACGAAAGGAACCAATGACTCGCCCTTTCCATCTCCTGATCGCCCTGCTCTGCGTCTCGTCGTTGGCCTTTGGCGTGGCGGCCTGCGGCAGCAGCTCATCATCATCGACGACAACAACAACCGTCGAAGAGCAGCAGAACGACCAGAACCAAAACCAGAATCAAAACCAGAACGACAACAACGAGAACGACAACAACCAGAACGACAACAACGAAAACAACAACAACCAGAACAACAACAACAACGAGAGCGTCGCGAAACAGAAGGAAGAGTGCCTCGCCAACGCCCCCGACCCGCGCGACT
>JBDNJF010000055.1:0-58050 GCA_041687955.1 Solirubrobacteraceae bacterium | reverse complement strand
GCCGTGATCGAGGCTGGGCTCGGCGGGCGGCTCGATGCAACCAACGTGATGGATTCGGCGGTGCAGGTATGCACAGCAATCTCACTCGAGCACACGGCGGTGCTGGGGAAGACGATTGAGGCGATAGCGCGCGAGAAGCTCGCTGTCGTGAGGCCCGGAGGCACTCTTGTTGTTCCCGCCGACTTTGACCCCGATGCGCTTTCGGTTGCCACAGATCGCTGCGCTGAGCAAGCAGCACGACTGATTGTTGCTGGGCGCGATACACCCGTGCAATTGGCAGTTGGCGGTGAGTTTCAGCGAGCAAACTTTGCGCTCGCCGCCGCCGCCGCGCACGCCTTGCTCGGTTCGCTCGACGGCGCGGCGCTTGAGCGGGCGGCGGCCGGGCTGGTGATTCCAGGGCGCTACGAGCTAGTCGGCAGTGAACCTACGACGATTCTTGATGGAGCCCACAACAGTGCCGGTGCCAGAGCTTTATCGGCCTCGCTGTCAGCTGAGCCAAGCGCGGGAAAGACGGTCGGTTGCCTTTCCGTCCTCGACGACAAGGACGCTGAAGCAATGCTTATTGCTCTTGGAGAATGCTCGGACGAGCTGATCTTCACCCGTTCCAGCCATCCGCGCGCGCTCCAGCCCGCCAAGCTGGCCGAGCTAAACGAACGGCTCGGCGGCCCGCCTGCGAGCGTTGTTGAATCGCCGCATCAGGCGCTGGAGCAGGCGCGCGCCGCAGCTGGCGCCGGCGGCTTGGCGTTCGCTGCCGGATCGCTCTACCTAATCGCCGACCTAAAACGCGGTCCAGATAGCAGCGGTGGTTCAACGCTATGAACGAGAACGGGCCCCCAGTGATCGTGATGGTCGTCACCGTTGCCGTTCTCGTTGCCGCCGTGATCCTCGTCTTCTTCGGCGTTGGCTACCTGCTTGGGAAGCTCTTCTTCTAGCTCGCCCTTGCGGCCGCCGCTCTGATGCGGGCCAGCAGGCATAAGCTAGTCAACGGCGAACAGTGCTTTACGATCTGGCTGCCACGATGACTTTTACACTCGCAATATTCGGCCTTGACGGCCTCTTCAACATGGTTGCCCAGTTGATTGTGCTAGCCGCAATCGTAATCTGGCTGGCGCTCGTCTGGTACACATTCACCGACGCTCGCCGGCGCCTTGAGGGCAAGATGTTGATCCGCTCGGCGACCGCTGCGGCGCTGATCTTCCCGCTGGTAGGAACCGTTGTCTACGTGATTGTTCGCCCTCCCGAGCACATCGAAGATCGGATTGAGCGCGAGCTCGAGATGGAGGCCGCCGCTGCGAGGCTTGCCTCAGCCGATTATCAGGCCTGCCCGCACTGCGAGGCGGTCGTCGGCGGCCAGTTCCTGCGCTGCCCGCACTGCATGCGCAAGCTGCGCGACGCTTGCGGGGGATGCGGCAAGCCACTCGACCCTGATTGGCTTCTCTGCCCTTACTGCGAGGCTGAAATTCCCGGCGTCACGCCGGCGAGGAAGCCGCGCCTCAGAGGCGACCGTGAAATCGAGGACGAAGCGGTCGAATTCGAGCAGGAGTACTTTGACGAAGAGGTCGCCCAGTTCGATGAGAACAATCTCGATACCGTCATAGAAGAAGAGTCAGCGCCACCGGTGGTCGACGACCGCGAAGAGACGCGCTAACCAACCGAAAGCAGAGATCCTGATGGAACGGACACTGATCCTTGTAAAGCCGGACGCATTTGCGCGCAACCTGAGCGGCGAGATAATCGCGCGCTTCGAACGGAAAGGGCTGCGGCTAGCCGCGATGAAAATGATGACGGCTACGCGTGAGTTGGCGCAAGCACATTACGCCGAGCACTCTGAGCGCCCGTTTTTTGACGAGCTCGTTGATTTCATAACGAGCGGGCCGCTAGTGGCGATGATCCTCGAAGGCGACCACGCAGTCAGTGCTGCTCGCCAAGTGATTGGCGCAACCGATCCGATTGAAGCGGCGATGGGTTCAATCCGCGCTGATTACGCGCTCGAAGTAGGCCGCAACATGGTTCATGGCTCAGATTCCCAAGAATCCGCTGCTCGTGAAGCCGCGCTCTTCTTCCCTGAGCTTGACTGAGCAACCCGCTCAGCTGGTTTGGGACGCGGCTTGGCGGCTGGTGCTGGCCTCTGCTTCGCCGCAGCGAAGCGAGATTCTTAGCGCGCTTGGCGTAGATTTCGACCTACGACCGCCCCAGACCGAGGAGCTGTCTGATGGTGATCCGGCTGAAGTAGCGCTCGCAAACGCTCTCGCCAAGGCGCAGGCGGGTAGAACGGCGCTTAGCGATCAAGAACGCGCGCGCTGCATCGTCCTTGGCGCTGACACCGTCGTCACGCTCGCTGGCAAAATTTACGGAAAGCCGACAGACGCGGGCCAGGCGGGCCAGTATCTGACCGAATTATCTAGCGCAGCCCACGAAGTTATCGGTGGAATCGCACTGATCGACATCAATGGCGTTGCACGCACCGCGCTCGCGCGAACCGAGGTCGAGTTTCACTCTTTGAGTGCTGAGCAGATAGAGGCGCAGGTCGCTCTGGGCGAGTGGCAGGGGCGCGCCGGCGGATACGCAATACAGCTCTCTGGCGACCAGATGGTGGCGCGTGTTGGCGAGGACCGGCTGAACGTCATAGGGCTCTCAGTAGACGCCTTGGGCGGCCTTGTGCAAGGACTGTTGCCCGCTGGAAGCAGCGCCCTCGATCGCTACACTGCGTAGACACGTGGATCGCTAGTCATTTCGTCAACAGAATGACTTTCCGCCCGCGTTTTTCTGTCCATGGGCGTCCTTAGCTACTTGACTGGAATGGGCGGCCGCGACATGGCCGTCGATCTTGGCACGGCCAATACGCTCGTTTACGTCCGCGGGCGCGGCATCGTGCTCTCCGAACCGAGCGTTGTCGCAATCGACGCACGCAGTGGCGAAGTTCATGCCGTCGGCGTTGAAGCAAAGCGGATGCTCGGACGCACACCAGGCACAATTCAGGCGATCCGCCCACTCAAAGACGGCGTGATCGCCGACTTCGACGTGACCGAAGCGATGCTCCGCCACTTCATTCAGAAAGTTCATCAGGGCCGCTGGGCGCATCCGCGCGTTGTCGTTTGTGTTCCGTCGGGAGTGACCGGCGTCGAAAAGCGCGCCGTCGAAGAGGCCTGCCTCTCGGCCGGTGCTCGCCAGGCTTACTTGATTGAGGAGCCAATGGCGGCCGCAATCGGTTCCGGCCTCCCGATTGGCGAGCCGACCGGTTCGATGATCGTTGACATCGGCGGTGGCACCAGCGAAGTGGCCGTCATTTCGCTCGGCGGCATAGTCGTCTCGCGCTCGATTAGAATTGGTGGAGATGAACTCGACGAGGCGATCATCAACTACGCAAAACGCGAGTACAAACTATTGATTGGCCAGCAGACTGCAGAGGAGCTGAAGTTGGAGATCGGCTCGGCATGCCCGATGGTGGAGGAGTTCCAGGCTGAAATTCGTGGCCGCGACCTCGTTAGCGGGCTGCCGGCGACGATCGCCCTCAGTAGTGAAGAGGTGCGCGATGCGATCGAGGAGCCGCTGGTACAGATCATCGGCGCGATCAAGGAGACGCTCGACAGCACGCCGCCTGAGCTTGCATCCGACATCATGGATCGCGGCATCATGTTGGCCGGTGGCGGCGCGCTGCTGCGGGGCCTCGATGAGCGGTTGCGCAACGAGACTCAGATGCCTGCTCACCTCGCCGAATCACCCCTCACCTGTGTTGCCGTGGGCTCAGGTCGCTCACTGGAAGAGTTTGAAGCGATTCACAAAACTAACCGCTCAGCAAGGAAGCGTCGCCGGCGCTAAGCGCGGCAGCTCAGAAAAACGCTTATGCCTTGCCTAACCAGCATTTTGAGATGTACGACCGGGCTATTCGGCGGCGGCGGCTAACGCTAGCGGCGCTACTGGCGTGCTCGCTGCTGCTGCTGACCGTCTACTTCGGCGAGTCAAACGGTGGCGCGCTTCACAACGTCCAGCGCGGTGTTTTCAGCGTCTTCGCCCCGATCCAGGAGGGTGCCTCGGCGGTGCTCAAGCCAGCTCGCGATCTCTTCGGCTGGTTCGGCGACACGATCGACGCGAAGGGGCGCCTAAATGAACTCGAAAGCTCGAACGCAAATCTTCGCGCACGAGCGATTGCCAGCAGTGAGGCGCTGCGGGTCAACGCCCAGCTTCAAGGGCTGCTGAACCTCGATAGCGCTGGCGGCTTAACGGCTGCGAAACCGGTTGCGGCGCGGGTGATCGGCCGCTCGCCGACGGTTTGGTACTCGACGGTGACGATCAATCAGGGCAGCGATAGTGCAATCAAGGTCGGCAACCCGGTGATCAACGGCGACGGCTTAGTCGGGCAGGTTTCCACGGTCAGCGGCCAAGCGTCGATTGTCACGCTGATCAGCGACGGTGAGTTGGCGATTCCAGCGCGCGTGAGCGCCGGCGGCGCCCAAGGGGTCGCCCAGACGGGTGCTGGCGGCCCCGAAGACCTTCGCCTCAAGTTCATTGCGCGCCGCTACCGCGTTAATCCAGGCGCTGCGGTCGTGACAGCCGGGACGCTGTCAACCACGCCGGGGCTTGAATCGCTATATCCACCGGGCATCCCTATCGGATCGGTAACAAAGGTCGTCGATCCAGGTACCGACGCGCAGAAGATCTATCTTCGCGCTTTCGCCGATCTGCAGAAGCTAGAAATTGTTCAAGTATTGACGGCGCCGATCAACGGGAACCGACGATGACCCTCAACTACGGAAGCCTTGGCTGGCGCCTAGCATTAATCTGCATCGTCACCGTCATTTTCCAAGTCGCTGCGGTATCGCAGGTCAAAATTCTCGGCGTTAACGCCGACTTAGTTCCCCTCGTCGCAGCCTCTGTCGGATTAATTGTTGGTTCGTTGCCAGGGGCAATCTTTGGTTTTGCGATCGGCATGCTGCTCGACTTCGCGTTAGTTGAGACGGTCGGTGTGGCCTCCCTAATCATGCTTGCGATCGGTTACGCGGCGGGCCGCTTGCGCGAGCTCCGCGACCCGCAAGGAGCAATCGTCCCGCTTCTCGTTGGGGCTGCCGCCACCGCCGCTGCGCAGATTGGCTTTTCGCTATTAACCTTCCTGCTTGGTCAGACAGTGCCGCTTGGTTGGGCGCTGCTGTGGGGGCTGCTTGGCACGGTCGCCTTCAACGCCGTGATCGCAATCCCGGTCTATCTCTTGATCCGCCGCTGCCTGCTGGCCGCGCTTCCTGAAGATCCGCGTCGTCGCCGTCGCCGCGCCTACACAACCGGTGGTCTCTCGCCACTATCGAGATCATGATCGATCCGCTCCACAAGCCCCCGCTCCGGAGCATCGGCCAGTCGCCGCTGACGCCGCAGCTCGCGATGCGAGTAGCCGTGCTTGGCGGCATCGCCCTGGTGTTCTTCTCAATCATCTTTTTCAAGCTTTGGTTTCTACAGGTGTTGACAGGCGATCAAGCGGTGCGCGAGGCAGCTAACAACCGTGTCAGAACGGTCGCCGTCGCGGCGCCGCGGGGAGCCGTCCTCGACCGCAACGGAAAGACGCTGGTTGAGAATCGACCCGTGTCAGTGATGCAGCTCGATCCCGCCCAGCTGCCGGCCGAAACCCGAGCAGCGGCCGCCACGTGGGGGCAGGCGATGACGACGTGGGCGCGCAAACCGCGCGGCCAGCGAGGGCCAACCCCGAAGATCCCAAAGCCAGCCAACGCAGCGCTTGAGCAGCGCTACGCAAAGCTGGCGGCTGCGCTGGAAATTTCAACCGCAACGATTCACGAGCGCGTAATTCAGCAGCTTGCTCAGCTTCCTTACGCCAACGTCCGCGTTCAGGTTGACGTTCCCGTCGGCGTGCGTAACTACCTGCTCGAGCGCCCCAGTCAGTTCCCTGGGGTCAGCGTCGATCAGGTCTACGTTCGTCGCTACCCAGGCGGCGTCGGAGCAGCCCAGCTCCTCGGCGCGGTTGGCCAGGTAAGCCCCGAGCAGCTGAAGGCAGATTCGTTCCGTGGCGTGATCTCTGGTGCGACTGTCGGGCAGGAGGGGCTCGAGCGCTCTTACGACCGCTATCTGCGTGGGGCCGATGGAACAAAGAGCATCACAATCGACGCCGCGGGCAAAGTAAAAGGGCAGCGCATCTCGCGCGAATCACGCGCCGGTGACCGCGTCCGCATCTCGCTTGATTCGAAGCTTCAGCGAAGTGGCGAAGCGGCTCTGAGCTCCGCCATGGCCGGGGACGGTACAGCCGGTGCGTTTGTCGCACTCGACCCGCGTGACGGAAGCGTTCTTGCGCTCGGGTCAGTCCCGACATACGACCCCAGCGTGCGCGCCAAGCCGATTGCCACGCAGGCCGACTACGAGCGCCTGTTTGGCGAGGCCGCAGGAGCGCCGCTCTTCAACCGTGCGATCAGTGGCGGCTATCCGACCGGCTCTATTTTCAAGCCGATCACGGCACTGGCGGCGCTCGACAGTGGGCTGATCAACGTCGACACATCGGTCAACGACCCCGGCGTGTTGACGGTTGGCAAGCAGAAATTTTATAACGCTGGCCGCCAAGCAAACGGGCCGGTCAGTCTGGCTCGTGCGCTGCAGGTCTCCTCGGACGTTTACTTCTACACGCTGGGCCGCGACGCCAACCCAATCAAGGGCCAGATCATCCAAAGCTGGGCGCGCAAGCTAGGCCTCGACAACGCAACCGGGATCGACCTTCCTGGTGAAGTTCCGGGCACAATTCCAGACCGCCAGTGGCGCGCGCAGCAAAACGCCAAAGAGATCGCGTGGGAGAAGAAGAGCGGTAAAAAGTGCCCGCCGGATTGCCTCTATTCTGACAAGCGCCCTTGGTCTGTCGGCGACAACATTCAGCTTTCCGTTGGTCAAGGTGATGTTCAGGCCTCGCCTCTGCAGATGGCCGTCGCGTACTCCGCGATCGCCAACGGCGGCACCGTCGTTCGGCCGCACCTCGGGAAAGCGATTGAGAGCGAAACAGGTCGGCAGCTCGAGCGGATTGAGGCGCCGCCGCTGCGCCGAGTTGCGATCGACCCCGGCCACCAGAAGTCGATCCTTGATGGTCTTCACCAATCAACGCTTGGCGATGGCACCTCAGCCGACGTCTTTAGCGGCTGGAACCAGTCGAAGTTCCCTGTCTACGGCAAGACCGGCACCGCCGAGCGGCCGCCGCGCGCAGACCAGTCTTGGTACGCCGCCTATGTTCCCAGCGCAACGAAACCGATCGTGATCGTTGCCACCGTTGAGGATGGTGGCTTTGGCGCTGAAGCGGCAGCTCCTGCAGTTTGCAAAATGCTCGCCACGTGGTTTTCGCAGCCCAATCGCTGCTCAGCCGGAAGGTCGACGACGCGATGAGCGCCACGACTGTAATCGAAAGCCGCGGCGACGATTCGACGAGCGAAACGACGTTTGGCCTGCAGCTGCCGTTCGACCTTGTGCTGGTGCTGGCAACGCTCGCGCTTGCGGCCTGCTCGCTGATCACGATTGCTTCAGCAACCGCCAACGACATCCCCGGCAGCCCCGATTATTACCTGGTCCGACAGCTTGTCTATTTCGTAGTCGGCGCGCTGCTCGCAGTGGTGCTCTGGCGCAGCGACTACTCGCGCCTGCGTGAAGTCAAGTACTTCCTCTATGGCCTGCTGATTCTTTCGATCCTGTCCGTGATCGCCTTCGGCTCGGTTGCGCGAGGTTCGCGCCGCGCGGTTGATCTTCCACTCTTCTCCTTCCAGGCTTCCGAGCTAGGGAAGGTCCTTCTGATCGTCTCGCTTTCGGCGTTTGCGATCGACATGACGCGTCGCATGGCGGACGGTCGAACGACCGTCCGCTTGGTGCTGATCGGGTTTGCGCCTGCGGCTCTTGTGATGCTTCAACCGGACCTTGGCTCGGCACTAGTTTTTGTCGCCATCACTTTGGCGATCCTATTCATCGCAGGCGTTCCGTGGCAGCACTTTGCGGCGCTGGGCGCTCTCGCCGCAGTGGCGATCGCGCTTTCGCTGGCAGTGCTGCCGAGCGTCGGCATAAACGTTTTGCACGATTATCAAAAGGATCGCCTGACGGCGTTCCTGCACCCGTCCGAGACATCGGGCAAAGAGGGCTACCAGCAGAACCAGTCGCGCATCGCGATCGGGTCCGGCGAAAAGACCGGGCGCGGAAGCGGCGCAACTCAGACCAAGTACAACTTCCTCCCCGAACACCACACCGACTTTATTTTCGCCGTAGTTGGCGAACGGTGGGGCTTCGCGGGGGCGGCATTCGTCCTTTCTCTTTACGCGCTGCTGATTTGGCGCGCACTGCGAATACTGACGATGGCGAAAAACCTCTATGGCGCCTTATTGGCCGGCGGCATCGCTGTGATGCTGATGTTCCAGGTTTTCGTCAACGTCGGGATGACGGTCGGCGTGATGCCGATTACGGGAATTCCGTTGCCGCTGATGAGTTACGGAGGTTCGTCGCTTATCGCGACGATGCTCGCCGTCGGTCTGCTGCAGTCGATCTACGCTCAAGGCCGCAGGGCCGCGATGTCGCAGGGGCGGGTGCTCCAATTCCAATGAAAAGAGCAACCCAATGAAGAAGCAAGTACTAGTCAGCGTTGATCCGTGGGAGACCCGCGTCGCGCTGCTCGAACAGGCAGGAACACCAGCGAAGGAGCGCGACCAGCGTCCCTCGGAGAAAGCAAACCCTTCGGTCGGCTACCGCGTCGCCGAGCTTTACATCGAACGGCGAGGCAGCCGCTCAATAGTCGGAAACGTCTACAAGGGGAAGGTCGACAACGTGATCGATGGCCTCGAGGCGGCGTTCATCGACATTGGCCTTGAGAAGAACGCTTTCCTTCACATCGACGAGATCGTGCTGCCGGGCGTTGAGACGCCTCGCCGTGGTCGCGGCGAGGGGGAAGGTAAGAAGATCAGCTCGCTGCTCAAGCGCGGCCAAGAGGTCGTGGTTCAGGTCGTCAAGGATCCACTCAAGACGAAGGGTGCACGCTGCACAATGGAGCTCGCGATCGCCGGCCGCTACATGGTCTACACGCCGAGCGGTGAGGGCGTTGGGATCTCAAAGCGGCTTGAGGACAAAGAGCGCACTCGTTTGCGTCGTGAGCTCAAGGACCTCGATCTCAAGAGTGGCGGCGCAATTCTGCGGACCGCCGCGCACGGGGCGAAGAGGGAAGATTTTGAGCGCGAACTGCCGTATCTGTTCAAGCTCCATGAGGTTCTCGTCGAGCGCGCAGAGGGCCAATCGGCTCCGTCGCTCGTCTTTCAAGAAGCCGACCTTTCGGTGCGCGTTGTACGCGACATCTTCAGCGTCGACTTCGAGCGCGCAATCGTCGACGACGAAGGCCAGTACAACCGGCTTCGCTCGTTCTTCGAGCGGACCGCCCCAGAGCTCGTCGATCGCGTTGAGCTATGGCAAGAGTCGACTCCGCTCTTCGAGCAAGCGGGCGTCGAAGCTGTGATTGAGGGCGTCACCTCGCGCCGCGTTGATCTGCCAAGCGGCGGCTACCTAATGGTCGACTACGGCGAAGCACTGACTGTCTTTGACGTCAACACCGGCTCCTACGTGGGCCGCGGTCGCCAAGCGCGGCTTGAGGACACGATTACGAAGACGAACCTCGAAGCGGCTGACGAGATCGTCCGCCAGCTGCGGCTGCGTGATGTAGGCGGGATTATCGTCATCGACTTCATCGACATGACGAAGGCGAAGAATCGCGACGAGGTAATGAAAACGCTGCGCAAGGCGCTCAACGAGGACCGAACAAAGACCTTCACAGCTGAGATCTCAAAGCTTGGTTTGGTCGAGATGACGCGTCAAAACGTGACCGAGGGCGTTCGCGAAATCATTTCGCGCACCTGCCCAACCTGCGACGGCGACGCTGTGGTCCTCAGCGAGGCGACAATCGCAATTGAGTTCGATCGTCAGCTACGGGAGATCGCGGCCCGCTCGCCGCGGGCAAGCGAAGCATTCCTAATCCAGATGAACCCAAAGGTAAGCGCCGAGTTCACTGGCGCGGGGGCAAGAATGCTGCGTGAGTTGGAAGGTGCCAGCGGAAAGCTCTTCCACTTCGAAGGTACCGATAGCCTCGCGCTTGGGCATTTCGAGGTCACGATGGAAGGCGCCGCCGAAGCAGTTCGCGAGCGCGCAGTCCCATACGCCGCCGGCGACGAGGTACTAGTGACGCTCGTCGAGCCGCACATGTATAACGTTGATGACGCGGTCGCAAAGGTCGACGGGTACATCGTCTCGGTCGCCGGTGGCGGCCCGCATCTAGGCGAAGAGCGGATGGTCAAGATCGAAGAGGCTGGACGAAATTCTGCGTCGGCGACGCTGCTGGATGCAGAAAACGGCAAAGATGCCGTAGACTCGGCTGCGCAAGGCAGCGAGGGTAATGCTGATCAAAGCGGTTCCGCCGCTGCACCCGAAGTGGCAGCCGCCGCTGAAGAATCCAACTAAAGCTGAGTGAACTGATGTACGCGATCGTAAAGACCGGAGGTAAGCAGTACCGCGTCGAGAAGGGTCAAACCCTGCTCGTTGAGCGGCTGCCTGAGGCCGAAGGCTCGACCGTCAACCTGGAGCCGCTGCTCTACCGCTCAGACGACGCAGTATTCGACGCCAGCTCGCTCTCGAAGGTCAGCGTCAAGGCGAAGATAGTCGAGCATCTGCGCGGCGAAAAAATTCGCGTCTTCAAGTACAAACCAAAGCGGGGGTACAAGCGCACAACCGGCCACCGCCAGGAGTTAACGCGGATCGAAGTAACCGAGATCGGGCGGGCCAGCAAGCCCGCTGCCGCCACGAAGAGCGCAGCGGCTAAGCCCGGGTCGCGGGAGGCTTAACCCCATGGCTCATAAGAAGGGCCTCGGCTCATCAAGAAATGGTCGCGATTCGCAGTCCAAGCGGCTCGGCGTAAAAGTCTTTGCGGGACAAGCCGTAAGCGGTGGCGAAATCATAGTCCGCCAGCGTGGCACGGTTTTCCGTCCTGGTGATGGGGTCGGCATCGGCCGTGACCACACCCTCTTTGCGACTGCGCCAGGCGTGGTTCAGTTCACACGCGGCCGCCGTGGCCGCATTGTGAACGTCGTTAGCTCTGAAGTTGCCTGAGTAGCGGCCGTCTGCCGTCGGCCTCGCCGAGCGGGGCGTCCGGCCGCCTTCCAGGCGACCGCACGGAGTTCCCCGCCCCGGCGAACCGACGGCAGACGCTGCGCTTAGACGCTTTGCGAGGTTGGGCGGATGACTATTTCGTTCACGTCTACGTGGTGGGGCTGGGAGATTGCGTAAAGGACTGAGTTTGCGATGTCGTCGTCTGTTAGGCCGTCGGGGATAGGCGAGCCGTTGTCCCAGAACGGGGTGTCGACGATGCCCGGGTGGATCAGCGTTACGCGCACGCCGCTACCCGTAATTTCGCCTCGCAGCGACTGGCCGATGCCGTTGACCGCCCACTTTGTTGACGAGTAAAGGCTGCCGGGAATTGCGACGCGTCCAGCAGTCGAGCCGGTGAGCAGGAAGTGCCCTCTTGACTGCTTGACTGCGTCGAGAGTTGCCCTGATTGTCAGCGCTGTACCGAGCACATTGGTCAAAACCATCTCACGCCAGTGCTCGACGCTCGCGCCTTCTTTGCTGAAACTGCCCTTGCCGCCGAAACCGGCGTTGACGAACGCGACATCGATGCGGCCGAACTCGGCTAGCGCTGCCCCGGCGAGCGCTTCATTAGCTTCCCAGCTGGTCACGTCCGTGGTGATTGCCAGCGCCTTGCCCTTTCCGCCGCACTCTTGCGCGACCTGCTGCAGCGGCTCGGCGCTGCGTGCTGCGAGCACCACTTTATGGCCGAGCGCTGCCGCCGCGCGCGCAGTCGCAGCTCCAATTCCAGTCGATGCGCCGGTGATCAGGATTACTTTTTCGTCTGGCATGGCTGCTCCAGTTCAGCCTGCGAGGCTCGCAGGTTCTAGGGTTTGTTGGCAATGATTCATGACAAGACTCGCATCTTTGCGCAGGCCGGGCGTGGCGGCGATGGCTGCCTCTCGTTCCGCCGCGAGGCTCACGTACCCCGCGGTGGCCCCGACGGCGGCGACGGTGGCCGCGGCGGCGATGTCGTCCTGGTCTGCGACGGATCGCTGCGCGACCTTCAATCTTTGGGGGGGCGCAGCGAGCTGAAGGCCGGTCGCGGTGGTCACGGCGAGGGTGCGTTGCGCTCCGGCGCCGGTGGCCACTCGCTTGAGATTCACGTGCCGCCCGGGACTGTCGCTGAGCTTGACGACGGCACGATCCACGACCTCGTTGTGCCCGGCTCACGCGCGATTGTTTGCAGTGGTGGCTCCGGTGGCCGGGGCAACAACCACTTCAAAAGCTCGACAAGGCAGACGCCGCGCTTTTCAGAGCGCGGCCTCCCCGGTGATCAGTCGTGGATCGACCTGCGGCTGAAGCTGCTGGCGGACGTCGGTCTTGTTGGCGTCCCAAACGCAGGCAAGTCCTCACTAATTTCAACGCTGACGCGCGCAGTAGCGAAGGTCGGCGACTACCCGTTCACGACGCTTGAGCCACAGCTTGGAGTGCTCGACCGTGGTGGCAGGCAGCTGGTGCTGGCCGACATTCCGGGACTGATCGCAGGTGCCAGCGATGGTGCTGGGCTCGGCCATGAGTTCCTTGCCCACGTGGAGCGTACGCGCCTACTTGTTCATGTTCTCGACCTCGCTCCGCTAGATGGCAGCACTGCTGAGATTAATTACGAGCTAATTGAGAGTGAGCTTGGGCTTTATAACGCTGAGCTCGCCGCGCTGCCGCGGGTGCTCGCGCTGTCAAAGGCTGACCTCGTTCCAGCCGAAGATGCCGCCGCAGCCGCGGAGCAGTGGCGCGCCCGCTTAGGGGACGAGATTCCGGTTGTAGTGACCTCGAGCGCTACGCGCGAAGGATTGGACACGCTCGCCGATGCGCTCGTTCAGCGCGTCCCGGTCGAAGCCGCGGCGCCGCAGCTTGCGGCCAGCGAGACGCTCGCCGCGCACCAAGTTTTTCGGCCGGGGGCGGGCCGCGAATGGAAGATTGACCTGCTCCAAGACGGGTGCTATCTCGTCAGCGGCGAACCTGTTGAGCGCTTGCTTGCTCGCTACGACATCGAGAATGACGAGGCGCTAGCTCAAGTTGAGCAGCGGCTTCGACGTATGGGCGTGATCGACGCTTTGGCCGAGGCCGGCTTTACGACCGGCGACGAGGTCTCTATCGCTGGCGTGGTCTTTGAATTGGACGCCGCCTAGCCGCCCGCGGCTACGCTGGCGGAGCGATGGCTATCTACGTCATAAAACTTGGTTCCAACATCGTCGCCGACGAGGCTGGGGCGTTGCGGGCCGATCTGCTCGCTGCGGTCTGCGGCGAGGTCGCCGATCGGCACGAGGCCGGAGATTCGGTTGTGCTCGTGTCGAGCGGGGCTATCGCGCGCGGCATTGAGGTGCTGGAACTCGCCGGCCGCCCGCAAGCGATGGCCGACCTGCAGGCTGCCAGCGCCGTGGGTCAAGGCAAGCTCTATCGCGTCTACGACGAACTGCTCCGCGGGCGCGGGATAACAAGTGCGCAGGTGCTGCTTACCTTCTTCGACGTCGGCCATCGCAGCCATTACCTCAATGCCCGCCAAACGCTCGGCAGGCTGCTGGAGTGGGGCGTCGTTCCAGTTGTAAATGAGAACGACACGACGGCGACCGAGGAGATCTCTTTTGGCGACAACGATTTCCTTGCTGCGCAGGTAGCGATCATGGTCGGCGCCGACCGCCTGGTGCTGCTGACTAATCAAGACGGACTACACGAGGCTGATCCGCGCAGCGACCCTAATGCGCCGCTCGTTGACGAGATCAGCGATCCGTCGCAGCTCAGCGAATATGAGATTGGCCAATCACCGTCGGGGCTCGGCTCAGGTGGTATGCGCTCGAAGGTCGTGGCCGCTGAGATGGCTACCGCGGCCGGCATCCCGACCACTGTCGCTAGCGGCATCCGGGAGGGTGCCTTGGCGCGGGCGCTCAGCGGCGACCCTGAGGGCACGCGCTTCGCTGCGCAAGAAGATCGCTACTCAAGCTTTGAACTGTGGCTGCGCTACGCCAAGCCGGCGCAGGGGACTGTGACAATCGACGCTGGCGCTGAGCGGGCGCTGCGCGATTCGGGCGCGTCGCTGCTGCCGGTCGGGATTAGCGCCGTTGAGGGTGACTTCGAGGCTGGCGACGCGGTTGAGCTCGTCGGCAGCGGGGGGCCGGTTGGCAAAGGGATCTGCAACTACTCGGCCGGGGAGCTCGGCCGCGTGCTCGGGCTAGGTTCAGACGAGGTCGAGCGCGTTATTGGACGATCGCCCGAGGTGGCAGTCCACCGCGACTATTTAGCGCTCCGATAGGGCGCCAGGCGCTGCTCGTCCTGACTACTCTCTGCTGATGGCTACTGAACAGACGAGCATCGCTGGGCTCTGCGCCGAAGCGAAGGCCGCGGCGCCGGCACTGGCGCTCGCCCCGCGCGAGCAAAAAGACGCAGCGCTCGAGGCTCTCGCCGCCTTGCTCGAGGCGCGCTCAGCCGAGCTAATTGAGGCCAACGCAATCGACCTTCAGGCCGCCGAGGAGGCGGGTCTCTCGGCCGCGCTGGTCGATCGCCTGCTGCTCGACGAGCCGCGGATCGCCGCAATCGCTGCCGGTGCCCGCGACGTAGCCGCGCTCGACGATCCAGTCGGCGAAATAATTGACGAGCGTCAGCTAGAAAATGGGCTAGAGCTTCGTAAGCTGCGCGTGCCACTGGGTGTCGTAGCGGTTGTCTACGAAGCGCGACCGAACGTGACGATCGATGCTTCTGCTCTGTGCCTTAAATCAGGCAACGCATGCTTGCTGCGCGGCTCAGGCTCTGCCCAGCACTCCAACGCGATGATGGTCGAGATTGCGGCCGATGCCGCTGGGGCAGTTGGTCTGCCGCGCGGGGTCATCACGCTTGTCGGCGGCGGCCGCGAGCAGCTCGCTGAGCTCGCGACGCAGCAGGGCGTGGTTGACCTAATCGTTCCGCGCGGGGGCGAGGGGCTTAAAGCGGCGCTCGAGCAGGTCGCGACAATTCCAGTTCTTTACGCCGCGTCCGGTAACTGCCACGTCTTCGTCGACCGCGCTGCCAAGCTTCAGCAGGCTGCGCGGATAGCGATTAACGCCAAGGTTCAGCGGCCCGGCGTCTGCAACGCGGCCGAGACGCTGTTAATTCACCGCGACGTCGCCGCCGAGTTCGTCCCCGTGGTTGTCGATCAGATGGCGGCGGCTGGAGTCGAACTTCGAACCGACGAAGCAACTCGACGATTTGCTGGCAAGGAGCGCGGCGAGCTACTAAGCGAAGCGACCGAATCCGATTGGGCTACTGAATTTCTCGATTTAATCCTCGCCGTTAAGATCGTCGATTCGGTCGACGAAGCCGCCGCCCACATCGCCCGCTACGGCAGCGGCCACTCCGAGGCGATCATCAGCGAGGACGAGGTCGCGGTAAGAGCTTTTGAGCTGAGCGTCGACGCCGCCTGCGTTTACGTCAATGCTTCAACTCGCTTCACCGACGGCGCCGAATTTGGGATGGGAGCCGAAATAGGCAATTCGACACAGAAACTTCATGCTCGCGGGCCAATTGGGCTGCGTGAGCTGTGTACCTTTAAATACATCATCACCGGCGCCGGGCACGTGCGCGGATGAGCAAGGTCGGCCTGTTTGGGGGCAGCTTTAATCCGCCGCACATTGGCCACATGATTTGCGCGCAGGAGGCTGCTGAGCAGCTTGAGCTAAGCCGCGTATTTCTGCTGCCGCTCCACACGCCAGCCGATTATCAGCTCGAGGCCGACCCCGGACCAGCGGCCCGCCTTGCGCTCTGTGAAGCGGCCGTCAGTGGCAACCAGCGGCTTGCGGCCAGCGCGCTCGAAGTTGAGCGTGGAGGGCCGACATACAGCATCGACACAGTGCGAGCTTGGCGCGAGGCTAACCCCGATGACGAACTCACGTTGATTATTGGCAACGACGTGGCGGCGCAGTTCGCCGCTTGGCGCGAGCCAGCTGAGCTGCTGGAGTTGGCGAGGCTCGCAGTTGTGTCGCGCGAGGGTGAATCCGAGTTGCTGCTCGCCGAAGTGCTCAGCGCTGGTTTCCCGGGCAGCGAAGTTGCCGCTGTAACGATGACGCGAGTCGACGTCTCCTCAACGCTCGTGCGCGAGCGGATCGGCGCGCGACGTTCAATCGACTTCCTGGTTCCGCCGACCGTCGCCGCCATCATTGAGGCTGAAGGTTGGTATCGATGAGCGCTGCTGCGAGGACAATGACGACGGACGAGATGATCGACCTGATTACCGGCTACGCGCAGGAGCCGAAGGCTGTTGACCTCGTTGTGCTCGACTTAAGCGGGGCGTCAGCCTTTACCGATGCCTTTGTGATCGCGACTGGCCGTAGCGACCGCCAGGTTAAAGCGATTCATGACGCGATCCATCAGGGAATGAAGAACGAGCACGCGATGTTGCCAAGCCATGTCGAAGGGCTCGCTGAAGCCAGCTGGGTGCTGTTGGATTACGGCGACGTTGTGGTGCACGTCTTCACGCCGCCCACGCGCGAGTATTACCGGCTAGAGACTCTTTGGGGCGAGCTGCCGCGCCGCACGATCAGCAGTGGCGAGGAAGAAGCTGCCGACGGGGCGGTCGAGTGACAACGCTTCGCTCGGAAGACTTCGCCACCACCGCCGATTGGCCGAAGCCTGGCATTCTCTTCTACGACATTGGCCCGGTGATGCGTGACGCAGAGCTGCTCGCGGCGACGACCGCTGAGCTGATCAGCGCGTCACGCGATCTCGTTGGCGAGGTTGACTACGTCGTCGCCCCCGAGGCGAGGGGTTTTCTTTTTGGCCCGGCGTTGGCGCTTGCCCTCGGTGCCGGATTTATCCCCGCGCGCAAGCCCGACAAGCTTCCACCACAGACCAGCTCGGCCGAGTACGCGCTCGAATATGGAGTCGAGCAGCTCCACATTCACGACCACGAGCTCGATCGCGCACGAGTCCTGATTCACGATGATCTCCTCGCCACCGGTGGGACGGCGGGCGCGCTAGTCGAGTTAATGATCCGCGCCGGCGCCATCCCCGTCGGCGCAGCGTTCGTCAGTGAGATCTCGACGCTGCGTGGGCGCGAGGCGCTCGCTGGGCTGCCGGTAACGACCTTGGTTCAGTTCAGCTGAAGCAGCTCTAAGTGCAAAAGTAACGAAACCCGATCAACTTTCAATAGTTTGTATGATGGTTTGATTAGCTGCTTCATCCGAACTGAAAGGTAGGCCGACAAATGACCACCACCGACGAGCTTCTCGCCAACGCAGAGCAGTACACAGCAAACTTTGACAAGGGCGACCTCCCAATGCCCCCAGCACGAAAGATTGCGATCGTGGCTTGCATGGATGCCCGCCTCAACCCGTACGGCCTGCTTGGCCTTGAGGAAGGCGACGCCCACGTGATCCGCAACGCCGGTGGAGTAATCACCGACGATGAGGTTCGCTCGCTGGCGATCTCCCAGCGGCTACTCGGCACTGAGGAGATCGTCCTGATCCACCACACCGACTGCGGGATGTTGACCTTCACTGACGACGACTTCAAAGCTTCAATTCAGGCCGAAACTGGAATTAAGCCGGAGTGGGCGGCAGAGTCATTTGCTGAAGTCGACGAGGATGTTCGTCAGTCACTCGCCCGCGTTCACGCCAGCCCCTTCATTCCGCTTAAGGACAAGATTCGCGGCTTCGTCTACGAAGTTGAGACCGGCGCGCTGCGCGAAGTGAAGTAGCTATGACGACTCCGTTTCGCATCACGCCAGCGGAGCCGGACGCTCTGCGCTCTATCGAAAGCAATGCTCCCGCCGACCTCAAGCGGCATTTTGCGTTGATCCGGGATGGCCTAGAGGCGATTCCGGGCGTTCCCGGCGAGGCAATTTACGGTGCCGTAACGCTGCGCACGCTGGCGCTCAAGCCGGAGATCTTCCAAAGCTGGTTTCTGACCGAGTATTACTCGGTCAAGCAGGGCGAAGTCGCTTCGTCTACAAAAGAACTCCTGGCGACGGCTGTATCGTGGATTAATGAGGGCGACGAGACTCCTGCCTGCGCTCCATATCACGAAGGAGCAGCCCGCTTTGAGGGGGCAGCTGAGGATGAAATCGCGAGCACACGCGACTGGAAGGTCGGCCGTGAAACAGTCGACAGCGATGTTCGTGCTCTCGTTGACTTCGGCATCAAAGCGGCATTCGAGCCGACTGAAGTGACCGACGCCGATGTCGATCGCGTTCGGGCGCTGGGCGTCTCGGATGCCGGTCTCGTAGAACTCGTCAGCAGCGCATTGATCGCCTACAACCTGTCGGCGCTTAACCAAGTATTCAACCTCGTTGAGGGACAGGGATAATCTGACGCTAGTAGGTAGCCGCGCCGCTAAGCTCGCGGCCGGCTCGCAGTGCTGCGGCGGACGGTAGGCAATGAAGCCAAGCCCGGGGGTGGTCTTGGCGACTCGTGCCCGGTTCCCGCACTGCGCGGGTACACTTTTTCTTGATCGACCGCAGCCGCGGCAGGTTCTTACCGAACGAGAACCGCACGGTCGGCGACGGTGCGTGGCAGTAATCCCGGCCTACTGAGAGGGCTCCTACAGCCGAATGACGCGAAGGCCGGGCACGGCGTCGAAGTCGGCGTCCTGCGTGAGCAGATCGGCGTCGTGGGCGATCGCCGTGGCGGCGATCCACGCATCCTGAACGCCGAGGCGGGTGCGGTCGGCCGCGCGCATCTCGACGACGAGCGTGGCGAACGCCGAGGCCACGGCATGGTCCACTGGCAGCGCGCTCAACTGCTCGGCATCGCGCAGCGTCTGCAGACGAGCAGCGCGAACCCGGGGCTCGGCCGCGACGAGGACGCCCATCTCCAGTTCGGCGATCGTGATGATTGACACCGCGATCTCGCGATCCCCCTCTAACGGATCGAGCGGGCGACCGGTCTCGCGTGCGATGAACAGCGAGGTGTCGGCCACGGCCGGTTCGCTCACAGATCCTCGATCGTGTCCGGTTGCAGGTCGGCGAGGTCCTCGCGCAGCTCAGGATCTGCGGGGTGCGCGAGCACACGTCCAAAGAACTGCGCGGCCGGCATCCAGGTCGGCCGCTCCAGCAGCGGCACGATCTGAGCGACAGCCCGCCGATTGCTGTGCACGATGAGCGTCTCTCCGGCCTCAACGCGACGCAGGACGCCGCCGGTATTGTTGCGCAGGTCCCGAACCGAGATCACATCCATGTCGCAGAGTGTAGCACTAGTGCGACATAGGTCAGGATCCCCCGAACCTTGTTTGATTTCACCGTCCGGTCGCGGGATCGACCTAGCGCGCCCGGAAGTCTGGCGTTCCAGACGTTTCCGTCGGTTGAGGTGAATGCCTTCACCTCCGTCCGATGGAGCTGAGGGGGCTCGAACCCCTGACCTCCGCCATGCCATGGCGGCGCTCTCCCAGCTGAGCTACAGCCCCAAGTGAGGCGTCAGTGTAGCGACGCTGACCGCTCGCCGGTCGCCTGCGGCGGCAAGTATCTTGCTCAGTAGCGATGAGCGACTTCAAATACGACCCGCAGGAGATAGAGCCTCGCTGGCAGCAGCTGTGGGAGCAGGAAGGTACCTGGCAGGTAGCCAACCAGGTTCCCGCAGAGGCAACCAGCTCAGAGAATGAGTACGTGCTCGAGATGCTTCCCTACCCGAGTGGTGAGCCACACATCGGGCACCTAAAGGTCTATTCGGTTGGCGATGCGGTCGCACACTTCAAGCGCCGCAACGGCAAGCGCGTCCTGCACCCGATGGGCTACGACGCTTTCGGGCTCCCTGCTGAGAACCATGCGATCAAAACTGGGCAAGCGCCGCGTGCATCGACCGAAGCGGCGATCGCCGAGTTCCAGCGCCAGTTCCGTCGCTGGGGAATATCGATTGACTGGTCTCGCGAACTGGCTACCTGCGAGCCCGATTACTACCGCTGGACGCAGTGGATCTTCAATCAGCTCTTTAAGGCTGGGCTGGCTTACCGCCAGCAAGCTCACGTCAACTGGTGTCCGAGCGACCAAACTGTTTTGGCCAACGAGCAGGTGGTTGATGGCTGCTGCGAGCGTTGCGGCAGCGAGGTGGAGATTCGCGAACTAGAGCAATGGTTCCTCAAGATCACCGCTTACGCGGACCGTCTGCTCGAGGATTTGGAGAAGGTCGACTGGCCAGAGAACGTCAAGACGATGCAGCGAAATTGGATCGGCCGCTCGGAAGGCGCAGAGGTTGTGTTCAGTTGCGACGAGCTTGGCACCGAGTACCCAGTCTTTACTACCCGCCCCGACACGCTTTTCGGCGCGACTTTTTTTGTTCTTGCTCCTGAGCACCCCGACGTGCTGCGGCTCGCCGAGGGGACCGGCAACGAGCAGGCTGTAGCCGATTACGTGCGCGAGGCGCTCTCGCATGGCTCCCAGATGCGCGGCGCTGCTGAGCGTGAAAAGACCGGCGTTGCTTTGGGCCGAACCGTCACGAACCCTGTTAGCGGCGAGCAGATTCCCGTTTTCGTCGCTGACTACGTGCTGATGGAATACGGCACAGGCGCGATTATGGCCGTTCCAGCTCACGACCAGCGCGACTATCAGTTCGCGAAGGCCTTTGACCTTCCGATCAGGCGCGTAATCGAGGGGATTAACCCTGATGGCGACAGTGACGGGCTGCCTTACTCCGGCGACGGCGTGCTCGTCAACAGCGCACCCCAGTTCGATGGCCAGCCCAACCGCGAGGCGCTCAAAGAGATCGTCGTTTGGCTCGAAAACGAAGCGAAGGGCAAGCTGTCGGTTAACTACCGGCTGCGCGACTGGTTGATTAGCCGTCAGCGTTATTGGGGCTGCCCGATCCCGATTGTGCGCTGCCCGACCTGCGGCATCGTGCCGGTTCCCGACGATCAGCTGCCGGTGATGCTGCCCGTCATCGAGGACTACGCTCCGCAGGGTCAATCGCCGCTTGCCGCCGCGACCGAATGGGTCAGTACGCAGTGCCCCGTGTGCGGCGGTCCGGCCGAGCGCGAGACCGACACTATGGACACCTTCGTCGACTCCTCCTGGTACTTCCTGCGCTACTGCGACGCCGCCAACGACGAGGCGGCCTGGGATCCGGCAATCCTGCGCGAATGGATGCCGGTCGATCAATACATCGGCGGCGTCGAGCACGCAATCCTGCACCTGCTTTACGCGCGCTTTTTCTGCAAGGCGCTGGCAGACCTAGGCCAGCTTGATGTTGACGAACCATTCGCGCGGCTCTTCACGCAGGGAATGATCACGCGCGACGGAGCGAAGATGTCGAAGTCGCGGGGAAATGTTGTCTCCCCGCAGGCGATCGTTGACCGTTACGGCGCCGATAGTGCGCGCACGTACATCCTCTTCATCGGTGCTCCCGATCAAGACGCCGACTGGTCTGACGAAGGCGTTGAAGGAGTTCACCGCTTCCTCTCGCGCCTCTGGCGGCTCAGCGCCGAGGTCGCAGCGCAGGACGCCTCCAGCGCGCAGGCCGGCGACGAAGCTGCCGACCTAGAGCTAATCCGCAAAGCGAACTGGGCGATCGAGAAGGTCACCGGGGACATGGATCGTCGCTTTGCCTTCAACACCGCGATCGCGGCCGTGATGGAGCTAATCAACGAGGTATCGCGGCTGCGCGACAGTGCGGGCTTAGCGGCTCAGCGCTTCGCGCTTGAGACAGCCTCGTCGCTCTGCTTCCCATTTGCCCCGCACGTGACCACCGACGCTTACTTCCTGCTGACTGGCGAGCGGCTCTGGGAGCAGCCTTGGCCGCAGGCCGACGCGGCGATGCTCGAGCGCGACAGCTACGAACTCGTGTGCCAAGTAAACGGAAAGCTGCGCGACCGCGTTGAAGTTTCAAGCGATGCGGGGAAAGAGCAGCTTGAGGCGGCGGCGCTGGCGGCGCCCAATGTGCAGCTTCATCTCGCGGGGCGTGAGCCGACGAAGGTGATCGTCGTGCCCGGCAAGCTCGTCAACATCGTCGTCAGTTGAGTAATTCGGGGAGCAGAGTTGAAGCTGGCTGGTAACTGTCGGGTGCTGGCGCCGTCACGGCCGCGCTCGTAGCGTCGCGGCCGTGCAATCGATTCCACGACCCGCGCTGATCGCCGCCGCCGTGGCGGCCGTGATTGCGCTCGCCATAGGCGGCAGATCTCTGGCCACGCCGGGTGCTCAAAATGCTCCCGCGGCAGCGCCCTACGAGAGCAGCTCGAACCAGCCTGCGGCGCCGCCCACTGGGTTGCTAGAGCGCGCGGATGAGCGCACTATGGTTCACGTCGCTGGCGCCGTGCGTCGGCCCGGGGTTTACAAACTTCGAGCTGGCGCGCGCGTCCGTGACGCCGTCCGCCGCGCCGGTGGCGCTTCAGGGCAGGGCGACGCAAACGCGATCAACCTAGCGGCCAAGGTCGTCGACGGAGCGCAGGTGATTGTGCCTCTGAAGGCTGGTAAGGCTGCATTGGGCGCCGCTGCGGCTGGCGCTGGCGCCGCTCGGGCGGGGCCAATTAGCCTTGGCAGCGCCACCGCCGAGCAGCTCGACACGCTCGACGGAGTGGGGCCAGTAACGGCTGAAAAAATAATCGAGTGGCGAACCGAAAACGGTGGTTTCACGAGCGTTGACGACCTTGGCGAGGTGCCTGGCATCGGCCCTAAAAAGCTTGAGGCGCTGCGCTCACAAGTAACTCCGTGACCAGCGCCGGCTTGCTGCTGCGCGAGCATCCCCGTCATCTGATCGCCGCCGCGCTCGTCTTGGCGCTGGCGTTGGCTTGGCGCTCGTCGTACTGGCTCTTAGCGTTACTGGTCGTCGCCGTGGCGCTGACCGCGGTCGCGCGGCTTGGCACCGGCACTGCGTTGGCGCTGCTGGCAGCACTGATTGCCGGCACGCTGTTCGCGGGCGCACGGATGACGACGCTCGACGGGTCGCGGCTGGATCGGCTGATCGGTCATGCAGTTCGCGGCGAAGTGACCTTTGCTCAGGCTCCACGCCTCGGCAAGTTTGGTTGGTCGGCTCTCGCGCGCCTGCATGGAGAGCCGCTACTACTTCGCGGAACCGAGCGTGCGCCGCAGCTTTCGATCGGCGACATCGCGACGGTTTCGGGATCGCTGCGGCCACTCGGCGAAGATGACCGCTGGCTCGCTGTGCAGCACGTCCGCGCAATTCTCAAACTGCGGTCAATTAAGCCCGCAAATAGTCAGCGCGGCGGGCTGGCTGGCTTTGTTGACGCTGTCCGCGCGCGCGCAACTAAAGCGCTGAGTGCCGGGCTGCCGCCAGATCAGGCTGGCCTACTGCGGGGCATGACGCTTGGCGACGACAGCGCGATGGCGACAGGGCTGCGCGGCGCCATGCGTCGCTCAGGCCTCGGTCACCTTGTCGCCGCTTCCGGCGCCAATGTCGCGCTGCTCGTCCTGTTGGTGTTCGCATTCGGGGCGGTGGTATCTGCGCCGCGCTCAGCGCGCTTGCTGTTCGCCCTCGCCGCGATCGCTCTTTACGTGCCCTTAGCCGGCAGCGGCTCGTCAATTCAGCGCGCCGGTGTAATGGGCGCGGCCGGGTTGGTTGCGGCGCTAGCTTCGCGCCCGAGCTCACGCTGGTACGCGCTGCTACTGGCGGCAATCGTCACGTTGGCGCTTGACCCGCTCGCCTCAGAGCAGCCCGGCTGGCAGCTCAGTTTTGCTGCGGTGGCGGCAATCAGCTTGCTTGCCGCTCCGATTCGGACCTCGCTCGAAGCCCGCCGCGTGCCGCCGCTGGTCAGTGAGCCGCTCGCTTTGACGGCCGCCGCGACGCTCGGCAGCGCGCCGGTTGCAGCGGCGGCGTTTGGAACTCTCTCGCTCGTCTCGCTGCCGGCAAACCTGGCTGCGGCGCTGCTCGTCGCCCCAGTGACATGGCTTGGAATGCTCGCGGCGCTGATCGGCCAGCTTTCCACCGAGCTAGCCGCGCCCCTGACTTGGCTCGCCTACTGGCCACTGAGCGCGATCATCGTGATCGCTCGTTTTAGCTCGGCGCTGCCGGCGGCGCAGGTCAACGCCGGTGGCCCCGCCGTGGCTACTGGCTGTCTCGCGCTCGCCGTGCTCGTGGGTTTTCGCGGCCGCCGCCGGCGCTATGCGTTAGCGACTAGCGCCCTTTGTGCGTTGCTGCTCGGGGTGTGGGCCGTCGTTAGCGGCCAGCGCGCCGCCTTGGCAGCGCCTTCAGCGGCCACCGTCCGCGTCAGCTTCCTCGACGTCGGCCAGGGAGACGCGACGCTGCTGCAAAGTGGCGCGCATGCCGCGCTTATCGACAGTGGTCCGCCGGGAGTGGGAATCGTTGAGCAGCTGAAAGAATCCGGCGTCGAGCGACTAGACCTGCTCGTCGCAACGCACGCCCAGGCCGATCATCTTGGCGGGGCCGACGAAGTGCTCGGTGCAATGCCAGTAGCGGCGCTTCTGGACGGGCGCGATCGCGTTATCGAGCGCGAGGGCGCGGCGATGGCGGCCGCTGCGCGCGCCCACGGCGTGCCTCTAATTGCCCCAGCTGCCGGGGATCGGCTCACGGTTGGTTTGCTGGAGCTCGAGATTGTCTCTCCGCCTCGGGGCACGACGCCAGCCGCGGGCGCCGACCCAAACGCGCGTGCGATCGTGATGACCGCGAAGGCGCCGGGGTTGAGCCTGCTGCTCACCGCCGACGCCGAGTCCGACGTGCTCTTGCCACTTCAGCTCGCGCCCGTTGACGTCCTCAAAGTAAGTCACCACGGCAGCACTGACGAAGGCCTGCCAGCTCTGCTCGCTGAGATCGCGCCGCGGATCGCCGTGATAGAGGTTGGCGCTCGCAATACTTACGGCCATCCGACGAGCGAAACGCTGGAGGCGCTTAGGAGCGCCGGGGTCCAGACCTGGCGAACCGATAAAGACGGGACGGTGCGGATTGAGGTCGACCGTTCTGGACTCCACGTCCAGCCGCCAACGTAAGCTGAAACTCGTGCCTGACCTCCAGCCCGCGTACCTAATTCACGGCGAGGACCACGGTCGCGTCGCTGAGAGGCGCGGCAAGCTCGCTCTGCTGGCCGAGGCGGAAGGCGGGGCTGGTGGACTCGAGCAGTTCGATGCTGCCAGCGTCGACCCGGCGGCCATCGCTAGCGCACTTAGCGCGATGACCTTGACGATCGGCTGGCGCGTGCTGCTGGTCAGCGGCTGCGAGCGGTGGCGCGACGCCGATGTGAAAGCTAGCTTGGCGCCTGCGATGGCGATAATGCCGGAGGCCACGACTGTTGCTTTCTTCGCATCCGAAGATGGCCGCCAGCAGGCTCCCGAGGCGCTCCACAAGGCCGTCAAAGCCGCAGGCGGAACGATCGCCAAGGAAGCAGTGCTGAAGTCAAAGGAGCTGGCGCCCTGGGCGATTGCGCAGGCTGGCGCTCTTTCGATCACGCTCGATGGGCCTGGAGCGCAAGCCCTGATTACGCAAGTTGGCGAGCGCCAACAGCGGCTTCTGCGCGAGCTGGAGAAGCTCGCGCTCGAGTACGGGGCTGGCGCGAAGGTCGGCGTTGAGGAGGTCAGCGAATCGGCTGCCAACTCTTCCGAGCTGCTCGTATGGGGGCTGATCGACGCGATCATTGCGCGCGACCAGCGCACGGCGCTACTGACATATCTGAGGCTGCGCGAGCAGAACGAAGACGCGGGCCGGCTAGCTGTGGGAATTGTGCGGCGCCTGCGCGACGTGACGACGATCGCTGAACGCCTCGATGCGGGCGCCTCCGACGCTCAGGCGGTTGCTGGTATCGCTGGTGGCAGCTACGCAGCGAAGCGAAGGATGGCGGAGGCACGAAGTGCCGATCCAGCGTTGCTGCGCGAAGCGACCGAGGCTCTCGCCTCTCTCGAGCTAGCTAGCCGCGGCGGTAGCGCCCTTGACCAGGACACAGAGACGCTGCGCGTGATCGAGAGGATTGCCGCCTAGCGCGGAGTTCAGACGCCGGCGCGGATCCGCGTTGCGCGGGACTTCTTGCGCGAACCGGTGTTCTTGTGCAGAGCGCCGTGGGCGACGGCCTTGTCGATCATCGAAGCGAGCTTCAAGTGTTCAGCATCGGCGACAGAATCGTCACCGGCCGCCACGGCAGCCTCGAGGCGATGCTGGTAGGTCTTGATTGCCGACGTGTACCGGCGGTTCTCTAGCCGCTCGCGCTCGTTGCGTGCGTTGCGTTTTTTCTGAGAGTTAAGGTTGGCCATAGCCGAGGGCGGATTCTAGCGCCCTGCCTATTCGCCGGGGCCGACCCTTAGGATTGAAAACTAGTGACCTCGAGGCCAGGAAGCCCAAAGGACCCGGCGCCGGAGGATGATCCCGGCGCCGAAGAGGCCGTGCTCGATGCCGCGATTGCGGGCGGTGTGTTGCCAGCCGGTGACGCTGAGGCCGGCGCCGCGGCCGCCCGCGCTGCGGTCCTAAAAATCGATGAGAAAGGGCCCCAGGCGCCGGGCGCGATCGCCGGAGTGGCACGCAATACCGTTCTCTTCTCGGTTGCAACCGGGCTTTCGCGGGTCGCCGGATTGGCACGCGAAATCCTCGCCGCCAGTTATTTCGGCACGAGCGGCGCGGCGTCAGCCTTCACAATTGCCTTTCAACTTCCGAACCTTGTCCGCGGCCTCTTTGCCGACGCCGCGCTGAGCGCGGCGTTCGTCCCCGTCTTTGCCGAGTTCCTCGAGCAGAAGCGTCGCCGTGAAGCGATCCTCTTGGCTTCGACGCTGTTCTGGATCATTCTGCTGGTTCTCGGCGCGTTGAGTGCGATCTTCATTTTTGCCGCTGGCGTTTTGATCCCGCTCTTCATTCCGGGCGACAACTTCACGCCGCAGCTAATTGATTTGGCAGTCGGGCTGTCGCAGGTGCTGTTTCCGATCGTCGTGCTGCTGGGTATCAACGGGCTACTCGTAGGAATCGTAAACAGCTACCACCACTTCACGATCCCAGCACTCGCGCCACTGGTCTGGAATCTCGTCATAATTGGAGCCCTAGTCGCGCTACGGCCGATGTTCAGTGGCGACGATCAGATCTATGCCTATGCGATTGGCGTATTACTCGGGACGATCGTGCAGTTGCTAATGGTGATTCCAGTACTCGCGAAGATCGACTTTCGGCTTAAGTTCCACTTCAATTGGCGTGATCCGGGTGTGACGCGCGTGCTGAAGTTGATGATTCCAGTCACGATCGGGCTCGGCGTGATCAACGTCGACCTCGTCATCAACTCCGTAGTCGGTGCGCTGATCTCGGACAGCGCGCCACGGGCAATCGATGCCGCCTTCCGCATCTACATGCTGCCCCAAGGAATCTTCAGCGTTGCGCTAGCTACCGTTTTATTCCCATCACTCAGTCGCCTCGTCGCGCGCAACGACATCGGCGGGCTGCGCGCTCTCGTTGGAACCGGCACGCGGCAGAACCTGCTGTTACTGGTTCCCGCCGCGGCGGCGACGATGGCGCTGGCCGTACCGATCACCGAGTTGATCTACCAGTACGGCGCATTCAATGCCGCTTCGACCGAAGAGGTTTCGACGGCGCTCTTCTGGTTTGCCTTCTCGATGCCTTTCGCAGGACTCAACCTGCTGCTAACGCGAACATTCTTCTCGCTCCAGCGGCCCTGGATACCAAGCGCGCTGGCGGCCGGCAACCTAGTCGTCAACGCAATCGTCTCAATCTCGCTCTACAAGCCGCTCGGAATCGCCGGGGCTGTGATCGGAACGGTCGTCGCAAGTGCCGGCATGACGGCCGCTCAGATGATATTTCTGCGCCGTCAGCTCGGCGGCTCAATCGAAGGGCGTGAAACGGTGATCATGACGACGAAGGTGATCTTTTCATCGATCCTGCTGGTCATCGTCAGTCGTGGCATTTGGCTCCTCATCGACGGCGCGGTTGGTAGCGCCGGTCCTCTAACGCGGCTGATCGGTGTGATCCCGGCGCTCGCTGCCGGGATGCTCGTTTACCTCGGCGCGGTCAAGCTTCTGCGGATCCGAGAAGCGGATCAGATCCTTCACTTCTTCACCAGCCGTCTGCGCAGCCTGCGTTCCTGACGAAGAGGACTTCGAATCCGCCCTACGCTGTATCGCGAGCACCAGCCGTCATGGAACAATCACTAATACGCAACTTCTCGATTATCGCCCACATCGACCACGGCAAGTCGACGCTCGCCGACCGCATTCTTGAGATGACCTCAACTATCGATCCGCGCGCGATGAGGGCGCAGGTCCTAGATTCAATGGACCTTGAACGCGAACGCGGAATCACGATTAAGGCACAAGCCGTCCGCGTGCTTTACACGGCCAGCGACGGCGTCACGTACCAGCTCCAGCTGATCGACACCCCGGGTCACGTCGATTTCACCTACGAGGTGTCGCGATCGCTGGCGGCCTGCGAAGGAGCGGTGCTTGTGGTTGACGCATCACAGGGCGTCGAGGCGCAGACGCTCGCCAACACATATTTGGCGGTCGAGAACGGACTCGAGCTAATTCCTTGCCTCAACAAGATCGATCTTCCCGGCGCGGAGCCCGAGCGCGTTGCGGCTGAGGTCGCGGAGCTGCTCGGCGAACCAGCCGACGACATTTTGAAGATCTCCGGCAAGACCGGGGAGGGGGTAGAGGAGGTTCTTGAGGCGATCGTCCGCAACGTGCCGCCGCCCAGCGGAGACCCCGACGCCGCGCCGCGCGCGCTGATTGTCGATTCCGAATTCGATCAGTACCGCGGCGTCATTGCCTACATCCGCGTCGTCGATGGGAAGTTCACGAAAGGCGAGGCGATTAAAGCGATGGTCGCCGGCACTGAGGCCGCGATCGATGACATTGGCTTCTTTACGCCGGAGATGGTCAGCGTTCCTGAGCTGCTAGCCGGCGAGGTTGGCTACGTAATCACCGGAATCAAGGACGTCACCCTGTTGAGGGTAGGTGACACGCTGACTACGAAGGCCAACCCAGCAAGCGAGGCGCTGCCTGGTTACCGCGACGTGAAGCCGATGGTTTTCTGCGGTCTCTTTCCGATTGAATCCGACCAGTACCCAGATCTGCGCGACGCGTTAGAAAAGCTGACGCTCAACGACGCTGCGCTAACTTGGGAGCCGGAAACTTCTGACGCGCTTGGGTTCGGCTTTCGCTGCGGCTTCCTCGGCCTATTGCACATGGACATCGTTCGTGAGCGCTTGGAGCGCGAATACGACCTCAACCTGATGGCTACGATGCCGTCGGTCAGCTTTGAGGTCACGATGACCAGCGGCGAAACGGTGGAGGTTCACAACCCTTCGGCAATGCCGGACCCAAGCCGGATTGACGAGATCCGCGAGCCGATGATCAGGGCTTCAATCCTGACGCCAAATGAGTACGTCGGTCAGGTGATGGAGCTGTGCCAGGAGAAGCGCGGTGAGAGCGCAGGCCTTCATTACCTTTCGGCCGAGCGCGTGCAGATGAGCTACGACCTGCCGCTCGCTGAGATTGTGCTCGACTTCTTCGACCAGCTGAAGTCTCGTACTCGCGGCTATGCATCGCTGGATTATGAGATCAGCGGAATGAAGGCTTCCGACATGGTCAAGCTGGACGTGCTGCTCGCCGGCGATCCTGTCGATGCGCTTTCGATGCTCGTTCATCGCGAGAAAGCGCAAGCGGTCGGGCGCAGCTTGACCGAGAAGCTGCGCGAGAAGATTCCGCGCCAGCAGTACGACGTTCCAATCCAAGCCGCGATTGGAGCGAGAATTGTCGCCCGTGAAACGGTCAAGGCCTACCGCAAGGACGTGATTGCGGGCTGTTACGGCGGCGATATTTCGCGCAAGCGCAAGCTGCTTGAGAAGCAGAAGGAAGGTAAGCGGCGGATGAAGCAGGTTGGCAGCGTCGAGATTCCTCAGGAAGCCTTTCTCGCCGTGCTTGAGCTTGGCGACTCACGCTAGCTGCACGGTTTGTCGACCCTGCAGTGCGCGCCGGTACCATCGTTGGTCATGCTTACCGAGCGTCAAGAGTTAATTCTGCGCCGGGTCGTTGAGACCCACCAGGCGACCGCGCAACCGGTCGGCTCAAAGACGCTCGCCGCCGATCCTGAGATAGATTTTGGGCCATCAACAATCCGTAACGAGCTGGCGGTGCTGGAAGAGCAAGGACTACTTGCCCACCCGCACACTTCGGCCGGCCGAATTCCGACCGATGCAGGTCGTCGCTTCTATGTCGATCGGCTGCTGCCGCAAGGCCAGCGCGCCGAGCTGCAGCTGCCGATCGTCAAGAGTGAAGTTGACCAAGCAATGCGCGTCACCAGCGCGACGCTAGCTCAGGCCACCAATCTCTTGGCGATAGTTTCGGCGCCGCCGCTGGAGGCTGCGACGGTCCGACACGTCGAAGTGCTGACGCTGCAGCCGCACGTTGCGATGGTTGTCGTAATCACCTCGACCGGTAGCGTCGCTAAACGGCTGATCAGCTTCGATCAGCCGATCGACAGTGGGCTGATTACGTGGGCTACCGAATATCTCAACGAGCGACTCAGTGGCCATGAACTCGGCGCTCGCACGGTTTCGGCGCGGCTCAGCGAAGCGGCTCTCGGCGCCAGTGAGCAAGGCTTTCTTGAAGCCCTGATGCCGGTCTTCGATGACCTTCGCTCAGACTCTGAAGTGATGCTTTACGTCGAAGGTGCTGGGCGACTTCTCGGCGGAGACAGGCTCGACAATCTGTCCGAGATCAACGAATTGTTGGGCGCGCTGGAGCGGCGCGTCGCTTTACTAGGCGTTCTGCGCCTGGCGATCGGCGAGCGTGACGTCGTCGTGCGGATCGGCAGCGAGAACGAACTGCCGGCGCTGCAATCACTAGCGCTAGTCGGCGCTGGCTACGGGCCGCGCGCCCAGAAGCTCGGCACTGTTTCGGTAATTGGACCGCTGCAGATGGATTACGGCGTGGTGATCGCAACCGTCCGCGAGGCGGCTTGGCAGCTCTCGCGTTACATCGAAGACGTTGACGCGGTCTAGGGAATGGCAAGTACCGTGCCTGGAGACCCGTATGAGCTGCTCGGCGTGCCGCGTGGGGCCGACGAACAAACGATCAAGCGGTCGTTTCGGGCTTTGGCTCGTGAACTCCACCCCGACGTAAACAGCCACGACCCCGAGGCTGAGACTAAGTTCAAGGCCGCGGCGGAGGCTTATGAGATTCTCTCCGATCCACGCCGCCGCGAGATCTACGATCAGTATGGTCACGAGGGGCTGCGCAGTGGCGGGATGCGCCCCAACTTCGAGGGTTTTGGTTCGCTAAACGACCTCTTCGGCGCGTTCTTTGGCGGTGGCTTCGGCGGTGGTCAAAGCGGCCCGGCGCAAGGCGACGATGCGATCATCGCCGTCAATGTCACGTTGGCCGAGGCGGCGGCCGGTAAGGCGACAACGATCTCGTTCGAAGCGATCAATCTCTGCGATGGCTGCGATGGCAGCGGCGCCGAACCTGGCAGCAAGGTAACCAGCTGTGATCGCTGCGGCGGCATGGGCGTTGTTGAGGTGGTCGCGGATTCACCATTTGGCCAGGTGCGCCAGCGTCGCGCCTGTGACGCCTGCGACGGGCAAGGACAGATCGCCGACCAGCCGTGCGAAAGCTGCGATGGCCGCGGTCGCGTCGTCCGCCGCAGCGAAGTCGAGATCGAAATCCCGGCCGGAATTGACGACGGGCAGCGGATCCGCCTTTCCGGCCGTGGCCACGCCGGCGAGCGCGGCGGGCCGGCAGGCGACCTTTACGTTCAGGTGCAAGTCGAAGCGAGCGAACAGCTGCTGCGGGATGGCGACGACCTGGTCTGCGTGCTTGACGTGTCGGCGCCGAGCGCCGCATTGGGCGTAACGGCCCAGGTTGACGGGCTCGACGGCCCGGTCGCGGTAAAGGTTCCCGCGGCTACCCAGCCTGGGGAGATCATCGAACTTGATGGGCTGGGGATGCCGCAGCTGCGGCGCCCGGAGCGGCGCGGTGCCCTTCGGGTCGTCGTCAACGTCGTCGTCCCGCGGCGCTTGACTGACGAGCAGCGCGAGCTAAATCAGCGCCTTGCGGACTCACTGACTGACGAGAATCTCGCGCCACCAGAAGGGCTCGGCGTGAAGCTGCGCAGGTTACTTGGCTCCAGCCGGTGATCCGGCTCGCAATTCGCCTCGAAGCGGCTGACGCTGAAATCGTCCTCGCTGAGCTGCTTGAGCTAGCGCCGTCTGGAGTTGAGGAGATCCAGCTGGCAGATGGGCGGATCGAATACGCCGTTTATGGCGCTGCCGGCGAGCTGCCCGCACTGCCCGATCTCGAGGCGGCGGCAGGCGGCGCGCTGGTTGAGATCCTTACGAGCGAGGTCAGCGATGACTGGGACCAGCAATGGAAGGCCTTTCACCAACCTGTCTCGATCGAGGCGAGCGGTCGCGTCTTGCGAGTGCGGCCACCGTGGGAGGAGGCCAGTGCTGTCCCAGCAGAGATCGACCTTGTGATCGATCCGGGCCAGGCCTTCGGTACCGGCGCGCACGCTACAACGCGGCTCTGCCTCGAACTGCTGTTGACTCTCGCACCGGGCACGAGCTGCGTCGACCTCGGCTGTGGCTCCGGCGTGTTGGCGATCGCCGCAGCAAAGCTCGGCTGGGCGCCCGTATTAGGGTTGGACCACGAACCCGAGAGCGTCGCATCAACAATCAATAACGCAAGCGCTAACGGCGTCACGGTTACTGCGGAGCGTTTCGATTTGCGACGCGATGGAGCAGTTCCAAGCGCTTCACTTGTTGTTGCAAACCTGCTTTTGCCGTTGCTGCTCGATCTCGCGAAATCTGGCTTCGATCACGAACCACCGCAGCTGATGATTGCCAGCGGGCTCCTAGCCGGGCAGGCTGACCAGGTATCCGAGGCATTTTCGCGCGCTCATGGCCTGTTCGAAGAGGATCGCCGCTTTCACGGAGATTGGGCGGGGCTGCTGCTGGCGCGCCAGTAGAAACAAATTCCTCACGACGAAGACGCCGATCTGGCGTAGACTGGGCAGGTGAAATTTCTTCAGGCTTCATGTGCGATCGCTTTGGTCGCATTCGGTCTCACCGCCTGCGGCTCTAGCTCGCCGGAGAGCGCATCGACTACCTCTGTCGCCCCGGCGGCAGCTCCCACGACAACTAAAACGATCGTCTCGGCCGAGGGGGAAAAGGTTTTCGCCTCCAATTGTGCTCAGTGCCATGCGCTAGCGGCCGCTGGTTCCAGTGGCGAAGTCGGGCCCAACCTTGACGCAATCGCGCCCGACGAGTCGACCGTCAAAGCGCGGGTCACAAACGGCGGCGGTGGGATGCCCGCTTTTGCCGACGTATTGACGCAGTCACAGATTGATGCCGTCGCTAGCTACGTGGCCGGTAGCACCGGTAATTAGCGCCGCTCGCAGCCGATGGACGCCACGCCAATCAGCGACACTGTAAAAAGCGAGATCACGACGGCTATGAAGGCTGGCGATAAAGAGCGCGTTTCGGCGTTGCGCTTAATTCTTTCGGAACTTCAGAAAGATGCCAAGGAGGGCAGCGGCGACGAACTTGCCGTGCTACGGCGCGAGCGCAAACGTCGCTTTGAAGCTGCCGAGGCGTACCGTGAAGCTGGGCGCCCGCAACTGGCCGAAGCTGAAGAAGCTGAGGCGGCGATCATTGAGCAGTACCTCCCGGCTGAACTCAGCGACGACCGACTGCGCGAGATCGTTGCTGCCGCAATCGCCGAAACCGGGGCTGAAAGTCCGAAGGACACAGGACAGGTAATGAAGGCTGCCATGGTCGCGGTCGCGGGCCAAGCTGACGGTAAGCGTGTCTCTGCTATCGCCCAGGAGGCGCTAAGCAACTGATGCGGCAGACGATTGAGCTCTCGAACGAAGCAGCGAGCGCGCTTTGTGGCACCGGGGACGTAGTACTGAGGCGGCTAGAAGCCGAACTTGACTGCCAGATCGTCGTGCGTGGAAACGTCGTCACGCTTGACGGGGAAGCGTTGGCTGTCGCCGCCGCCGCGTCGATCGTCGAGGAGCTGGCTGGCCTCGCTGAGGGCGGCCACCAGCTTGAAGAGCAGACGGTCCACTCGGTTACCGGCTCGCTAAAAGCTGATCTCAAACCCGCCGCCGTGCTCGGCGACGTTGTCTGGAGTCACCGTGGGCGCAAGGTCGCGCCAAAGACGCCAAACCAGAAGCGTTACGTCGACTCCGTGCGGAGCAACACCGTCAGTTTTGGGATTGGTCCAGCTGGAACAGGCAAGACTTTCCTCGCTGTCGCGATGGCCGCTGCTGCGCTTTCGCGCGGCGAAGTTAACCGCGTGATCCTCACGCGCCCTGCGGTCGAGGCTGGAGAGCGGCTCGGCTTCTTGCCCGGCGATTTGATGGCGAAGATCGACCCTTACCTGCGACCGCTCTTCGATGCTCTAAACGACATGCTCGACCCAGAAAAGGTCAGCGAATACCTGCAGAACGGGATTATTGAGGTCGCTCCGCTGGCCTTCATGCGCGGCCGCACGCTGAATGACTCATTCATCATTCTCGATGAGGCGCAGAACACCACCGCCGAGCAGATGAAGATGTTTCTGACGAGGCTCGGCTTCGGCTCGCGGATGGTAGTCACCGGCGACATCACGCAGATCGATCTGCCGAAAGAGCAGCAGTCTGGGCTCGTAGTCGTAGCCGACGTGCTCAGCGAGATTGATGGGATCGACTTTGTTCGCTTCGGCGCCGACGACGTTGTCCGCCACCGACTCGTGCAGCGGATCGTTGAGGCTTACGGCGCCTTCGCTGAACGTTCTGCTCCAGACCTAAAAGCCGAACGCGAACGTCGCAAGGGTTGAAGCGCGGTATCCGATGATTGAACTCGACTACATTGGCGCCGACTTGACTGCTGGCCATCTCCCCGAGCCGGAGGTTGATCGTCTGCTAGCGCTGTCGTTTGCATCGGCTGGCATCGAGGATGGTCACGTTGCTGTCGAGATAGTCGGCGAGCAGAAGATTGCAGAGCTTAATGCGGAACACCGCGGCAACGACGGACCAACCGACGTACTTTCATTTCCGGTTGACGGCGACGGTAATGGCAACGGCCCACGTGAGCTTGGTGACATTGTCATCTGCCCTGAGATGACGGCGGATTTGCGTGAGGCGATCGTTCACGGCGCGCTTCACCTCGTTGGGATGGACCACGAAACCGACGATGGTGAGATGCTGGCGCTGCAGGGCGAAATTTGCTCGTGGTGACAAAGGCCGGCTTTGTCGGGTTGGCCGGACGGCCGAACGTCGGAAAATCAACTCTTGTAAATCAGATCATCGGTGAGAAGGTTGTGATCGTCTCCGACCGCCCGCAGACAACGCGCAGGGCTATCCGCGGCATCGCAATGCGCGGCGAGACGCAGCTTGTAATGGTTGACCTTCCTGGCTTCCAACGCCCGCGTGACCTTTTGACCGAGCGGATGCAAAGGCGAGTCGAACGCGAACTGGCCGACAGCGACGCAGCGCTCTTCGTCCTCAACGGCGAGGAGGGCGCGGGCGCTGGTGATCGTTTCATCGCGCAGCTGCTCAAAGAGAGCTCGAAGCCGGTCTTGATAGCGGTCAACAAAAGCGATCGGCTTAACCGCTCGCGCACCGTGACGTCGTTGCTGGCGGCCGAGGAGCTCGGCTTGGATGCTGAAATCTTTCCGATTTCGGCGAAGACCGGCGACGGTGTCGAACCGCTCGTTGCGCGGCTCGCCGAGCTTATGCCAGAGGGCCCGCTGCTGTTCGGGGCCGACGACCTTTCCGACCAACCGCTGGCGGTAGAGCTGGCCGAACTGATCCGCGAGCAGATCCTGCGCCGGACTTTTCAGGAGCTTCCGCACGCGGTCGAGGTAGTTGTCGAGGAGATTGAAGAGCAGCGCGAGGGGCTGCTTCGTGTGCGCGCGCTAGCTTGGGTTGAGAGCGAATCGCAGAAGGGAATTCTTGTGGGGCGCGGTGGCAAGATGGTGCGGGCGATCGGAACCGCTGCGCGCGGCGAGATCGAGAACCGTGTCGGCTCGCAGGTTCACCTCGACCTGTCGGTTCGAGTCCGTCGGAGCTGGCGTACCGACGAGGGGCTGCTCGATCGACTCGGAATTGACTGAGCGTCGAAGCCAGCTAGGTGAGCTCGGCGGCTAGTTTCGCGGCTAGCTGCCGGAGCTCGTCGGGGCCGATCATGTGGCTTGCAATTGCCGGCAGCACAATCAGCGGGGAGTCCGCGCGCCCACCCAGTCGCTGGAGCTGGCTCTGCTGGAGCAGCGAGCGTGAGTGCCTCGAAGCAATCGCTGCGACAGCGCAAGGATCGATCGCCCCGACGGCTGCCAGCTCGCTGAGCTCGTGACTACTGAGATCATCTTCGATCAGGGCGTTGGCAACGATCAGGTCGGCGCTACGGCCTAGCTGCTCCTTCAGCAGCGCCTGGAGTTCGAGCGTCTCGTTTACTGGCGTCTCCTCGAGCGTTGAGACAAGCACAATCTTGCAGCGATGGTCGTCGGCCAGTAGCTCTTCGACCTCACGCGCCTGATTGGCAATTGGGCCGACGCGAGCGATCTGCGCGAACGTGGTTGGCGTTTTTAGCATCGCCAGACCGTGCCCTGAGGCGGGCGCATCGAGAATCACCAGTTGATAACCATCAGCGTCATCATCCCAGCGCTCGTCGCGGCTGAGTTCGGCGGCCTTTGTGATCGTTAGAAGTTCGCGGCCGCCGGGTGCAGCGTTGATGAAGCCCGAAAAACTGTTGGAGCGCACGGCGAGGTCGAGCAGCGCGCGCGGGCGGATCAACTTCCCGGCCCATTCGACGAGCGCTAACTCAGGGTCGATTGTGGTTGCCCAAAGGTCCGCTGCGAGCTGCTCTTCGCTACCGGGCGCTCCAGCAGTCGGGTGGCCGATCAGCGCAGGTATGCGGCGCTGGCCGGAGACCTCACAGACAATCGTCTGTTTTTTCTCAGCCGCCGCGACTAAAGCCAGCGCCGCTGCGACCGTCGTTTTGCCAACGCCGCCCTTGCCGCTGACCACGATTAGCTCGCAATTTAAAATGTCGTGTTGCTGCTTTTCCACTCGGCCGTCTACGGTAGGGGAGTGGGTTTCAGTTCAAACAAGGTGGTCAACGATTCTTACCGCAACTGTCGGCGCATGCAGCTGCGCCATGACCCAACCTATTTTGCGGCGACTGCCTGCCTCCCGGCAGAGCGGCGGCCAGCCCTTTATGCGCTTTACGGCTACGTCCGCGGCGCCGATGAGATCGCCGATAACACAGGTATAAACGGCCGGCGCCGAGCTGCTCTCGACGCTTGGCAGCGAGAGCTAGAAGAAGGGCTAAAGCGGGGCTACTCAACGCACCCTGTAATCGGTGCGCTCGTCGACGCTGGCCCGCGCTACGGCATGCCGTTGGAATTGCTACCTGATTACATGGAGTCAATGCGCGCCGACTGCGACGAGCGCGTGCGGATGCGCAGCCAAGAACAGCTCGACCGCTACATGCAGGGAACCGCGACCGTCGGCCCTGTAGCTGCGCCGCTGCTCGACGCACCCGACAGTGCAATCATCCTGCTGAGGCTTCTCGGCGTAGCTTTCCAGCTGACAAACTTCATCCGCGACGTGCCAATTGACTGGCAGATGGGGCGAATCTACCTGCCCGGCTTGGAAGAGCGCGACCTAGATCAGAGGACTGCCAGCGCCGCGCTGCGCGAGCACGTCGCCCAGCAGGTTCTGCGCGCGCGAGCGCTCTTTGCCGAAAGCGAGGGGCTCGGCCAACTGCTGCCCGCTCCCGTGCGCCCGGGCATTAAAGTTGCCCGCGCCGTCTATCTAAAGGTGCTTGACCGCGTTGAGGAGAATGGCTACGACGTAGTCAACCGCTCCAGCCGCCTGCGTCCGTGGGAGGCCGTTGGCGCGTCCTCCTGGGCGCTGGTTTCGTGACTGTCCGCGCGACCTCACGTGGCGCACAGCGAACCTCACTTGAGGGAACGAGCGCCGAGGTCCTGATCTGTGGAGCGAGCTTCGCCGGACTTGCGGTAGCACGAGAGCTCGCCGCTAGTGGAGCGAGCGTGCTGGTAGTGGACCGGTACGAGATTGGCGAGCGTCAAACGTCGGCCTGTGCTTGCCCGACGCTGTGGCTTGAGGCGCTCGGGCTGGGCGATTCGATCAAACAGGAGCTCCCGTACATGAGTTTCACGACGCCGCGCGGCAGCGTTCGCTATCGCTTGCCGTGGAGCTGGTCTTCGTTTGACTACCGCCTGCTCTGCGAGCTGCTTTGGGCTCAATCTGGTGAGGCGCGCTTTGAAACGGCGAAGGTCGAGTCGGTTGGCCAGCGCAAGGCAGATGGCTCGATCGAGGTAATCACCGACCGGGGCGTCATCGCGGCGCCCCTAGTCGTAGACGCGCTCGGTTGGAGACGGGTTCTGAGTAGCCCCCATTTTCAGCCGCCGCAAGCTCCTCTGTCGCGTGGGCTCGAGGTTCATCCAGATCACGATGGTTCCGGCGATGCGCTAGACGTTTGGGTTGAACGGTCGCTCGTGCGCCAAGGCTACGGTTGGCGAGTGCCGGCCGGCGATGAGGCGCGGATTGGCGTTGGGTCCTACGACCCAGTGCAGCACGTCAAGGAGCCGACAATTGCGCTCGCCGAGAGGCTTGACCGTGACGCCGTCCGCTACCAAGGGAACTGGTTTCCCCACCGGCTCCGCAAGGGCACTGAAGATGAGATTTTCTTTGCCGGCGACAGCGCCGGCCACTGCTTCCCCCTTTCAGGCGAAGGGATCCGCACAGCTTTCTACTTCGGGATCGCCTGCGGTCGTGAGCTGCGAGCGGTCGTTGAGGGGCGCAGTGACCGCCACGAAGCGCTGATTTCGTATGAGCGCTTCAACACGGCGCACAAGCGGCCATTCGCGATTGCGCTGGCGCTGCAACGGTTGATTCCCGCGCTCCCTACCTGGTTGCTGACAGCGGCGCTGGCGCTGATCGGTAATCAGCAGATTGTCGATCGCGTCTTCGGCTGGTACCTCGATCAGGCCGCGCCAGGGTTCGCTGCTGCAAGTTCAGCTGACGCGACCCGGACGGCCGGTCAGCCCCGAGCGCTCAAGGGCGCTGTGAGATGAGTGAAGCGCTTAGTTCTCTGACGCTCGAGCCTTCGCTTGAGCAGGCTCAGCAGCTGGCCACTGATTACACCCTGGTGCCACTGCGCCACGAGTTCATCGATGACTGTGAAACGCCCGTCTCAGCATTTCTCAAGCTGCGCGCCGCCGCCCCTTCGGAGCCATGCTTCTTGCTCGAATCGGCTGAGCAGGGCCAGCGGATGGGTCGTTACAGCTTCATTGGGATCCGGCCGCGGGAAACGTTGCGCTGGAATCTTGTCGATGGGGGTGATCCATACGAGCTTGCGGGCGCGATGCTCGATCGCCTTAGCCAGGCGCCGCTCGACCACCTGCCTCCTTTTGCCGGAGGACTCGTCGGCTACTTCGGCTATGACCTCGTCCGCACCGCTGAGCCCCTAGGCGAGCCAAACCACGATCAGCTCGGCCTGCCCGACATGGCGCTGATGCGCAGCGACGTGCTGGTCGTTTTCGATCACCTGCGCCACACACTGACAATCCTCGTCAACGCGCTTGTCGAAGACGGTCAATTGAGCGAGGCCAGCTACGACGAAGCGGCCACTACGATCGCCGAAGTTCGCGCGATGTTGGACGGCCCGCTGCCGGCGCCCAAACCTGCAGCGCCCGAGCGCGAGGCGCCAAAGTTTGAATCAAACTTCACGCGCGAGCAGTTTGAGTCAGTGGTAGCCAAGATTGTTGACTACATCCACGCTGGCGACGCCTTCCAAGTGGTCCCATCGCAGCGCTGGACAGCCGATCTTGAGGTTGACCCGTTTTCGATCTACCGCGGCCTTCGCGTGGTTAACCCAAGCCCTTACATGTACTTCCTCGAGTTCGGCGACTTTCAGGTGGTCGGCGCTAGCCCCGAGCCGCTGCTGACGGTGAACGGGCGCGCAGCCTCGACGCGGCCGATCGCCGGAACGCGCGCGCGCGGCGCGACAGCCGCGGAGGATCTCGAAGCAGCCACTGACCTGCTCGCCGATGAGAAGGAGCGCGCCGAGCACGTAATGCTGGTTGATCTTGGCCGCAATGACCTCGGGCGTGTCTGTGAGTACGGCTCCGTTGTCGTCGATTCGCTAATGCAAGTTGAGAGCTACTCACACGTGATGCACATTGTTTCGTCCGTTTCGGGAACGCTTCGGCCTGAGGTTGGCGCGCTCGACGCGTTGCGCGCGATTCTTCCCGCTGGAACACTCTCCGGTGCACCGAAGGTTCGCGCAATGCAGATCATCGATGAGGTCGAACCAGTTAAGCGCGGTGGCTATGGCGGCGCGATTGGTTATCTCAGTTACGCCGGCGATCTCGACACCTGCATTCACATCCGCACCGTCGTCTGCCGCGACGGAAAGGTGCATGTGCAGGCCGGTGGCGGCACGGTCGCCGACGCCAGCCCTCAGTACGAGTACGAGGAGTCGGTCAACAAGGCGAAGGCTGTGATCGGCGCGATTGAGCTCGCGACCAACCAGCCGGGCTGGTGGTGATGGTGCGAACGCTCGTGATCGACAACTACGACTCTTTCACTTACAACCTCGTGCAATACCTCGGCGAGCTCGGCGCCGAAATTGAGGTTGTCCGCAACGATCGTGCGACGATCAATGAGCTGCTCGCAACGGAGCCAGAAAGGGTCGTTGTGTCGCCCGGCCCTTGCACGCCCGATCACGCAGGCATCACGCTTGAAGCCGTGCGCCGTTTCCCCGAGGCTGGAATCCCAACGCTCGGCGTCTGCCTCGGCCATCAGGCGCTAGCGCAGGCGTTTGGCGGCAGCGTAGTGCGCCACGAACCTGTCCACGGAAAGCAAACAACAATCGATCACGACGGCAAGACGCTCTTCAGTGGCCTTCCCTCGCCGCTCACTGTTGGCCGCTATCACTCGCTGATCGCGTCCGGCGCCGAGCTGCCGGACTGCTTTGAAGTTTCGGCGCGAGCGGACGGGATCGTGATGGCCGTTCGCCACCGTGAACTACCGGCGGAAGGGGTTCAGTTTCATCCCGAGTCGGTGCTAACGGAGGATGGGCTAAAGATTGTTGAGAACTTCCTTACTGGAGCTGGCCGCTAATGGCGCAATCAGCGCTCGAGCTGGCCAATGAGCGCGTTGCCGCGGGCGAAGACCTCACGCAGGACCAAGCTTCAGCCGCTTTGGCTGTGATCATGGCCGGGGAGGCCAGTGATCAGCAGATCTCGAGCCTCTTGCTGGGGCTTCGCGAAAAAGGCGAAACCGTTGATGAGCTCGCCGGGCTAGCGCAGACGATGCGATCGCTCGCAACGATCGTTCGGCCGCAGCGCCCCGACCTGCTAGACACATGCGGTACCGGCGGCGGGCGTCAAACCTTCAACATCTCAACGACGGCGGCCTTAATTGCGGCCTCCGCCGGCTGCGCGGTGGCAAAGCACGGTAACCGCACAGCGACCGGCCTGAGCGGCTCCGCCGACGTGCTTGAGGCTCTCGGCGCGACGCTCGAGCTGACCGCCGGGGACGAGGCAACGCTGATTGACGAGGTCGGTTTTGGCTTCATGTTTGCGCCCGCCCACCACGCTGCGACGCGCTACGTCGTACCAGTCCGCAAAGCGCTGGGTGGCCCCACAATCTTCAACCTGCTTGGCCCGCTGACAAACCCCGCTGGCGCGCGAAGGCAACTAATTGGCGTTTCCCAGCCAGCGGCGATTGAGCTCGTCGCCGGTGCTCTCGCGCGGCTAGGAACCGACCATGCCCTGATCGTCTCGAGCGAAGATGGACTGGACGAAATCAGTACCTGTGGCCCGACCGTAGTGGCTGAACTCAGCGGCGGTCAGACCGAGCATTACGTGCTCTCGCCCGAGCAGTTTGGGATCGAACCAGCAACCGAAGAGCAGATAAGTGGGGGCGGCCCCGAACGCAACGCTCGAATTATCACAGAGATTTTTGGCGGTGCTGCCGGCCCGCAGCGAGAGATTGCTGCGCTGAACGCAGGCGCCGCAATTTACGTCGCTGGCCAAGCCGGCTCGATCGCCGATGGGCTTAAGTTGGCGCGTGAAGCGATCGATTCAGGAGCGGCGGCAAAGACACTTGAGAACTATCTGCGGCGAAGCGCGGAGCTTGCGACTCAGTGACCGTTCTCGATCAGATAATCGAATCGACGAGGAAGGCGGTCGCGCAACGGCGCGAGCAGCTGCCGCTAGAAGCGCTTGAGGCGCAGCTGCACGGCCGCGGCGACGACCGACCATTCGCCGAGGCGCTTGCGCGTCCTGGTCTCTCAGTAATCGCGGAGTTCAAGCGCCGCTCCCCGAGCGTGGGCGAAATCCGCCCGGGGGCGACGGTAGATGGAATCGTCGAGGCTTACCAAAGTGGGGGCGCTGCGGCGCTCTCAATCCTCACTGAAGGCGATTACTTCGGTGGTTCGCTCGATGATCTCGTTGCTGCGCGTGGCGCCAGTGACCTGCCGATTCTGCGCAAGGACTTCATCGTCGACCAATACCAGTTGGTCGAGTCGGCGGTCGCTGGAGCAGACGCAATCTTGCTGATCGCTTCCGCACTTGGCACAGAGCAGCTTTGCGCGCTCTATAACGAGGCAATCGCGCTCGACCTCGACGTGCTCGTCGAGGTTCACGATCAGCCAGAGCTAGCAGCGGTGTTGGAGGCTGCCGACCCGCAGCTGATCGGGATCAACAATCGCGACCTGCGCGACTTCAGCGTCGACATCGCTCGCACGCACGAGCTGCTCGCCGACATTCCGGCTGGAAAGACTGTCGTCAGCGAATCTGGGCTCGATGAGCGTGCACAGCTGTCGGAGCTCGAGCGAGTCGGCGTCGACGCTGTCCTGATCGGTCAAACGCTGCTAGCCAGCGACGACCCCGCCGCTGCTCTCGAGCAGCTGACGGGCGGTCACGACGTCGGTTCCAATCTATAGTCAATTTGATCCACCTACTGGCTTAACTAACTCTTTAGCGAGCCTTCAGTTAGTCACGCTTTCCTCATTTAGATGAAATCTTCACTTTCAACATGGTTAATTGGCGGCGGTGCTGGGCTACTCGGCGCGCTCGTCGCGCTCGTCGTCGCACCGCTGATTGGCATTGGCGGCGGCTCGGCAACGACGACTGTTATCGAGCAGGGTTCGAATGGAATGCTAAAAACCGTCAGCAGCGGCGGCGGAATGACGCCGCGCGAGATTTATCGGCGCGACTCGAAGGGCGTTGTTTTCATTACCGCCGACGTGGTCAAGAAGGGCACGAACATCTTCGGCGCGCCAGAGTCAGAAGACGGCAAGGCAACTGGCTCAGGCTTCGTAATCGACAAGCAAGGAACGATTCTGACCAACGCGCACGTCGTTGACGGTGCCAAAAAGGTCACGGTTCGCTTTCCCAGCGATAAGACGGTCGACGCGAAGATCCTCGGTGCCGATCGCTCTTCCGATATCGCAGTGCTGCAGATCGACCCCGATGGACTCGATCTAACGACGCTTCCCTTGGCCTCAGCCAAGGACGTCGAGGTTGGCGACCCGGTCGTTGCAATCGGTAACCCGTTCGGCCAGGCATTCAGCCTTACGACTGGAGTCGTATCTGCAAAGCAGCGCTCAATCGAGGGTCTTAATGGCTTCGCGATCAACGACGTGATCCAGACCGACGCGGCGATTAACCCGGGTAACTCCGGTGGTCCGCTGATTGATAGCGCCGGTGAAGTGATCGGCATTAATTCGCAGATCGAAACTGGCGGTGGCGGTCGCGGCAATGTCGGCATCGGATTCGCGGTACCGATTGATACCGCGCGCAAGCTGCTCCCAGGCCTGCGTAAGGGGACCGTCGACACCGGGTACTTGGGAGTTTCGTCGCTTTCGATTACCCCTGAGTTAGCCGCACTTAAGCTGCCGGTTAATAAGGGCGTTCTGATTGAGAGTGTCAACCCCGGAAGCCCTGCTGCGAAGGCTGGAATCAAAGGCGGAACGGTGCCCGCGAAGCTCGACGGTCAGTCGCTGAAGATCGGTGGAGACATAATTGAGAAGATCGGCGGTCGTCCGATGCTGACGTCGCTCGCGCTCTCTACCTATGTCTCGTCAAAGAAGGCTGGCGACCAGATTGAGATTCAGCTACTGCGAGGTGGCAAGGAGACGAAGATGGTGAAGGTGACGCTAGGTCGCAGGCCGCAACAGAGCGTAACGGCGCCGTAGTTTGGGGCCGGCGCCGTCAGGCTGCCATTATGGGGGCGTGAGTAGCGCTCCGCGCATAAAGATCTGTGGCATCACCAACCTCGCCGACGCTGAGCTGGCGGCCGAGCTGGGCGCGTGGGCCGTCGGCTGCATCATGTGGGAAGGCTCGCCCCGCCGCTGCGAGCAATCTGATGCGCGCTCAATCACCGGTCGCCTCCACCGAGAGGTTGAGGTTTGTGGTGTTTACGTCAACCCGACGCTTGACGAAGTCGCTGGCCAAGTTGATGCGCTCGGGTTCACAATGGTTCAGCTCCACGGTGACGAAGGTCCTTCGTTTTGCGAGGAATTGCGCCGGCGCACAGGTGCCAAGGTGATCAAAGCGATGCAGGTCGTCTCGGGCGAGCAGCTCAATGATCTTGAACGCTTTCACCATGTTGATTATCACCTGCTTGACACCGGTCACGCCGAGCTGCGTGGGGGCACCGGAGAGAGCTGGGATTGGTCGCTGGCAGCCGGTCGACGGTCGACCATTCCTCTCATTCTTAGTGGCGGGCTGGACGCCAGCAACGTCGCTGAAGCAATCGGCGTCGTGCACCCGTTCGCGGTCGATACAGCCAGCGGCACGGAGGCAGCTGCCGGAGTGAAAGATGCCGCCAAGATGTTGGCCTTTGTCGATGCTGTCAGATCTACGGCACCTGCCGCCACTCCGGAGCTATCAGCATGAGCGACGTCAAAGTTGAGCACCGTTTCGGGCCTTATGGCGGCCAGTACGTCCCCGAGACGTTGATGCCGGCGCTCGCCGAGCTCGAAGCGGCCTGGCTCAGTGCGCGCGTCGACGACGATTTTCAGGCTGAGCTGGGCCGTCTGCTGCGCGACTACGCTGGCCGCCCAACGCCGCTTTACCTTGCCGAACGGCTAAGCGCCGCAGCCGGTCGCACGATTTATCTCAAACGAGAAGACCTAATCCATACTGGGGCGCACAAGATCAATAACGCGCTCGGCCAGGCGCTGCTCGCCATACGGATGGGCAAGCGACGGATCATTGCCGAAACCGGAGCAGGCCAGCATGGCGTAGCTTCAGCGACCGCGTGTGCACTGCTCGACCTTGAATGTGTTGTCTACATGGGCGCTGAGGACATTCGCCGGCAAGCACCGAACGTCCAGCGGATGGAGCTCCTCGGAGCAACTGTTGTTGCGGTTGAGGCCGGCGCGAGGACGCTTAAGGAGGCTGTCTCGGAAGCTATCCGCGACTGGGTCACAAACGTCGCCGATAGTCACTACATCATCGGTTCGGCGGTCGGTCCAGCGCCATACCCGGCGATCGTCCGTGACCTTCAGCGCTGCATAGGCGACGAAGCGCGCGCGCAGATTCTCGAGCGCGAAGGGCGGCTGCCGCAACGAGTCATCGCTTGCGTCGGTGGTGGATCCAACGCGATCGGTGCTTTTACAGCGTTTACCGGTGACGATGATGTTGAGCTGATCGGTGTCGAGGCGGCTGGCGAGGGAATCGACAGTGGTCGTCACGGGGCTCCGCTAACGGCAGGCGGACGGCCCGGCGTCCTACATGGATCGCTTAGCGCGCTGCTACAAGATGACGAAGGGCAGATCGCTGAGGCTCACTCAATCTCAGCCGGGCTCGATTACCCGGGCTCGGGCCCCGAACACGCGTGGCTGCGCGATAGCGGTCGCGCAACCTATGTCGCTGTTACCGATCACGATGCGCTGGCAGCTTTTGAGCGCACCGCTCAGTTGGAAGGAATCATTCCAGCGCTCGAGCCGGCCCACGCAATCCACTTCGCCTTGCACGTGCCGAGCGATTCCGATCTCGACCTAATCTGCCTCTCAGGCCGCGGCGACAAAGACCTCGCCGAGGTCTTGAAATTGCTCGGGCGTCAATGAGTGGAGCCGCGCGGATCGCTGCCGCCTTCAGCGGCTGTGAAGGTCGCGCGGCGCTGATGCCTTATTTGATGGGTGGTTTCCCCGATTTAGCGACTTCGCTGGCAATCGGCAACGGCTATGCCGACGCTGGAGCGGACCTTGTTGAGCTGGGCGTTCCGTTTTCCGACCCGCTCGCCGACGGGCCGGTTATTCAAGCAGCAGGTAGTGCAGCACTGGCAGCGGGAGCGACCCTCGACCTTGTGCTTGACGTTGCGCGTGAGCTTTCGTCGCGCTTGCCGGTAGTCCTGATGTGCTATTCGAACGCAATTTTGGCCCGTGGCACGGAGCGCTTCGTCGGCGAAATAGCCGCCACGGGCGTGAGTGGCTTGATCGTCCCCGACCTGCCGCTGGAGGAGGCGCCAGCAACAGCCAAGAGCTGCGCTGCGGCTGGTGTCGCGTTCGTCGGGCTCGCGGCTCCAACGAGCACCGATCAGCGGTTGGCGGCGATTGGCGCTGCGACCAAAGGCTTCCTCTATACCGTGGCTGTGGCCGGAACAACCGGTGAGCGCGGCGAGCAGAGCGACTACGGCGAGGTAATCGATCGCGTTCGCTCGAAAACCAGCGCTCCGGTCGCGCTTGGCTTTGGCATTTCAACGCCGCAGCAAGCCAGCGCGGCCGCCGATGCGGGCGCTGACGGAGTGATCATTGGTAGTCGCTTGGTCCGTGAGGCATCCGAATCACTCAGGCCCGCTGAGGATTGCCAGCTTCTGGTAGAGCAATTCGCGAAGGCGCTTCGCTAGGATTAAAATCTCGTGGTAATCGTTCTGGCAACTACCTTCGCACTTTCGCTCTGGATCGTCCTCACCGCGCTCGGTGTGAGCTCATTCGACGGGATCATGCTCGCGCTGGTAATTATTTTGGTGGCAGCTGGCGGGCGCCTATTGAGCCGCTCTGTCGGCTCTGTTGGCCCGGGCTCACGCGACTGAGGCTCTGTTCGCGGCGAACGGCTGCGGCGCTACCTACAATTTGCGCCGCGTGATGAACTTTTCCAATCGGATAACACCGCCGTCGTGCCTCGCTGCCGCGCTGGTTGCGATCGCGATTAGCGGCTGCGGCGGGAGTCGCCCGGGCGTCGTAGTCGAAGGCGACAAATTAACCGTTTTTACTAGCGCACCGTTGAGTGGGGATTTCAAGGCCGCGGGCGAGGCAATGGTCAACGGTGAGCGCCTAGCGCTTGCTGACGCCAATGGCCGGGCCGGCCGCTTTACCGTTTCATTGGCGGTGCTCAACGCGGTTCAGGGTCGAATGAAAGTCGCCGCCGCGACCCGCGTCGCGTCAAACGCGCGCGCCGCCGTGCTCTCGCCGACAGCCATCGCTTACATCGGTGATTACGATTCCAGCTCGACGGCTATTTCACTACCGCTTACAAACCAAGGCGGGATCGCCCAGATCTCGCCGCTCAGCGCTTACCCCGGCTTTACCGGCGGCGAGCAGGCCGGCCCGAATGAGCCCGGCCGCTTTTATCCCAGCGGCAAGCGGACCTTCTTCCGTTTGGCGCCCAGCCAAGTGCGTGAGACCGAAGCGCAGGCGACCCTGCAGGCGCAGCAGCGATGCACGCAAAGCTTTGTCATCTATGACGATTCGCCACTTGGCAAGCGCTCGGCCGCCGCTGCCGGGGCGGCCTTAAAGGCAGAGTCGGTTGCGGTCGCGGGCGTTTCCTCCGCTGGCGCGGCAAAACAAGGCTTTTCACGCTTGGTCGCCGCGGTTAAGGACTCAAAGGCTGACTGCGTGACTTATCAGGCGTCAATCAATCTTGCCGCCGCCGATCTGTTGAATCAACTATCGGTCGTCAATCCAAAGCTTAAGTTCTTTGTCGCCCGCAGCGGCGACAACGATCTCTTCACCGAGAACCTGAGCGCGCGCGCGCAACAATTAACACTCGTCACCGGGCCCGGCCCGGACCCTCAGCGCCTCGGCGCTCTCGGCACAGAGGTATCGAAGCGCTACCGCGAGCAGTTCGGCAGCGGCCCCGGAATCGCCGGCCTCTACGGCTACGCGGCGATGGCCGATGTGCTCGATGCGATCAGACGATCCGGCGCCGAGGGTAATAACAGGGCCCAGGTCCTCAGCGCACTAAACCAGACCGAAAATGACGACTCTGCGGTTGGTCCGTATTCGATCAGCCCCAACGGTGACTCAACGCTGACGACGATTGTGGTTTCGCGCGTTGCTGGGGGGCAGCTCGTGATCTCGCCCGCCTTGACCGACGCGATCAACGACTGAACAGCAGCGTCAGTTGGCTAACACGGCGCTTAGCGCCTCAGGTAGCTGAGGGTGGAGAAACTGGTAGCCCTTGGAGTTAGCTGCCGCGGGAATCGCGCGCTGCCCTTCGGTGACGATTTCTGCCATCTCGCCAAAACGAGCGCGAATCACGAAGCCAGGCACGGGGAAGAGCGACGGACGGTTAAGCGCTTTGCCGAGCGCCTTCGAGAATTCGGTGTTGGTCACAGGGTTTGGCGCCGTGCCGTTGATCGGCCCAGTCCACGTGGCGTCGTCCAGCGCCGCTAAATAGAGGCCGACGATGTCGTCGGCGTGAATCCACGGCATGTACTGCTTGCCGCCGGCGACGGGGCCGCCAACGCCAGCCTTGAACGGGGGCATCATTGTCTTGAGCGCGCCTCCACCGGCGTCGAGCACGATGCCGGTGCGAATCAGCACGACGCGCAGGCCAAGCTGCTCGGCTGCAAGCGCTTCGCGCTCCCAGGCAATACAGACCTTCGCAAGGAAGTCGTTACCGGGCGCAGACTGCTCGTCGATGACCTCGTCACCATGTTTGCCGTAGTAGCCGACAGCCGACGAAGAGACCAGCACGCTTGGCCGTGGGTCGCTAGCGGCGATTCCGGCAATTAGGTTCCTTGTGCCGATTTCGCGACTATCGAGGATTGCCTTCTTTGCGTCTGCGCTCCAGCGCTGCGCTACCGGCTCGCCAGCGAGGTGAACCACTGCGCTGCACCGCTCGAGAGCTTTGCTCGGCGCTGGCTCGTTCAGCGCGTCCCAGCCAACCGCCTCGGTGCCAAGCGCCGTGGCTGCACGCTGCGGGTTGCGCGAGAGCACTATCACTTCGTCGCCGCGAGCTTTTAGCGCTGCAACCAGTCGTGTGCCAATCAGCCCGGTAGCGCCAGTAATTGCGATCTTCATGATTCGCTCCTATCGAAGGTTCGAAAAAGGGTACGTGGTAGTTGGGTTCATGGGCTACGCAGGGCTTCGACGTCGGAAGCAGCAAAGCCGATCGTGTTGCGTTCTTGCTGCGCGGCGCCGCTTGCGCGTGCCTCGGCAGCTACCGCTTCGGCAACTGCCGGCGCTACGTCGCGGTTGAAGCAGGAGGGGATGATGTAATCCTCGCTGAGCTGCTCGTCAGTCACGATTTGGGCGATCGCGCGCGCCGCGGCCATTTTCATTGGTTCGGTTATCTGCGCTGCCCGAACGTCGAGCGCGCCGCGGAACACTCCGGGGAAGCAGAGCACGTTGTTGATCTGGTTTGGATAGTCAGAGCGACCTGTAGCGATGACCCGAGCATATGGCGCGGCCTCTTCAGGCGATATCTCAGGGTTTGGGTTAGCCATCGCGAAGATCATTGGTTCCGGCCGCATCATTTCTAGCGCCGCGGCGTCGATCACCTTTGCCCCGGAAAGTCCGATCATAAGGTCGGTTCCCGCGATCGCCTCTGCTGGGCCGCCGCTGATCTTCTCGGGGTTTGTCTGCTCGGCGTACCAGCGCTTAATCGGCGTCATCGTTCCGTCGACGTAGTCCGCGCGTTCTGTGCTCAGCGCGCCCTGCGAGTCGCAACCAACGATTTCGCGCACGCCAGCCTCAAGCAAAATCTTTGTTACCGCAACGCCCGCCGCGCCGAGCCCAATCACGAGCACGCGAAGATCCTTCAGGTCGCGGCCAGTCAGGCGGCAGCCGTTGAGCAGGGCGGCCAGGACGACGACGGCGGTTCCGTGCTGGTCATCGTGGAAGACTGGAATGTCGAGCGAGGCCTTCAGCCGCTCCTCTATTTCAAAGCAGCGCGGAGCTGAAATGTCTTCGAGATTAATTCCACCAAAGCCAGGGGCAATCCGCTGAACCGTTTCGACTATCTCGTCGGTGTCTTTCGTATCGAGACAGATCGGGAAGGCGTCAACGCCAGCAAACTCTTTGAACAGCATCGCTTTGCCCTCCATCACCGGCATGGCCGCGCGTGGGCCGATGTCGCCGAGGCCGAGAACGGCGGTGCCGTCGCTGACTACGGCAACTGTGTTGCGCTTGATCGTGTATTGAAAGGCGCGCTCGGGATCTTCGTGGATTGCGCTACAGACGCGTGCAACGCCCGGCGTGTAAGCCATCGAAAGGTCATCGCGGGTTTTTAGCGGGTGTCGATTGTGCTGCTCAATCTTGCCGCCGACGTGCATCTGGAAGGTGCGGTCGGTGGTGTCGATCACGCGCGCACCGTCGATCGATTCGATTGCAGCTGTCACTTCGGCCCAGTGTTCGGCGTCTGGGGTATTAATCGTTACGTCGCGGATCAGGTGATGTGTAGATTCAACGAGGTCAATCGCCCCGATCGTGCCGCCAGCATCACCGATCGCGCTGGCAACGCGCCCGAGCATTCCTGGCGTGTCTTCGATCTCGATCCGGATCGTCAGGCTGTATTGGGCTGAAGGTGTTGAGCTCACGGGGCGTGAGTGTATGGAGGTTGGCTGGCCACCGGCGTGCCGACCGCTGCGGTAGCGTCAGCATCCGTGGCTAAGACGCTCTATCTGATCGATGGCAACAGCCTCGCCTACCGAGCCTTCTTCGCGCTGCCCGACACAATCTCAACGTCTAAAGGTCAGCCCAGCAACGCGATCTTTGGCTTCGCATCGATGTTGGTGAAGCTATTTACCGAGTACGGCAACAACCCGACGATCGTCTGCTGGGATCGCGGCACCTCGGGGCGCAAAGAGCTTGACCCGCGTTATAAAGCGAACCGGCCGTCAAAACCCGACCTACTGCGCGAGCAATGGCCGCACTTTGCACCAATCGTTGAGGCCTTCGGTTGGCATAACGTTCACGTCGATGGCTTTGAAGCCGACGACGTGATCGCGTCTCTGGCTGAGATCGCGAGGACGGCTGCCGAGCCAGTCCCGGTCGTGATTGTGACCGGCGACCGCGACTCATTCCAGCTAATCGACCCCGAAGGCCACGTGACCGTTATGGCGACGGCACGCGGCATCACCGAGACAAAGTTCTACGACTACGAGGGTGTGATTGAGCGCTATGGGATTGCGCCGGAGCTGATACCTGACTTCTACGGCCTCAAGGGCGACTCGTCCGACAACATCCCGGGCGTCCCAGGGATTGGTGACAAAACGGCGGCGGCGCTGCTGCAGCAGTTCGGCTCGCTGGAGACAGTGCTCGCCAGCGTCGACGCGATTAGCGGCGCCAAGCGCAAACAAAACCTAACCGAGTTCGCCGGCGACGCAAGGCTCAGCAAGGAGCTCGCGACAATCCAGCGCGACGTGCCAGTTGAGATTGACCCACTGGCGATCGCCGCCGCTGAGAATGAGCCGAGCCGCGCAAAGCTGCGTGAGGCATTCATTGAGTTTGAGCTACGCGACCCACTGCGACGGATCGAAGCTGAACTGGGCCCCAGCGACGAAGGCGCCGCCGAGCCGGTTGCGTTGGCGGCTGAAGCTGCGGCCGTCGAGGTGACGATCGCAGCGAGCACGCTCGGCAAAGCGGTAGCGCTGGGCCCGCCGACGACGCCACTTGCGATCGCCGTCACAGCGCCCGAGATGGAAGACGGCGAGCTGTTCGCGCGCGAGCAGGCCTGGCGCTTTGCCTCCTACTGCGACGGCAGCGCCGCAGTCTGCGAGCTATCCGATACCGCAGAGCTGGCGGCGGCGCTCGGCGAGCGGCCGGTAGTTGTCCACGACGCCAAAGCGCTCGGCGTCGTGCCCGCGGTGGTAGCCCACGACACGCTCCTTGCCGCTTACCTGCTTGAGCCGTCGCGGCGCAGTTTTGTTCTTGGTGAGCTTTGCGAAGAGGCGGGAATCGCGATCGCACTCGATGATGAAGTTGCGCGTGAGGCCGCGCTCACTGCTCTCCTGGCCGAGCGTCAACGCTTGATGCTCGAGGAGCGTGGCGAACTGAAGCTGCTCGACGAGATCGAGTTGCCGCTAATTCCGGTGCTGCGCTCAATCGAGCTCGCCGGGGTGCGACTCAACACTGCGACGCTCTCTGAGATCGCCGACCGCGTAAGAACCGAGATTGCGAGCCTTGAGCAGCAGATCTGGAAGCTAGCTGGTGAGGAGTTCGTGATTGCCTCGCCGCAACAGTTGAGCGCGATCCTCTTTGAAAAGCTTGGGCTGACAAAGAAGCGCAAAGGGAAGACCGGTTACTCGACCGATGCTCGAGTCCTTCAATCGATCCGTGACGAGCACGAGATCATTCCAGTTGTCGAGCGCTGGCGCGAGCTGAATCAGCTTTCGAAAACCTATCTTGAAGCGCTGCCATCGCTGGTCGATAAGAACAGCAGGATCCACACAACCTTCCTCCAAGCTGCGACCGCAACCGGCCGGCTCTCTTCGGTCAACCCAAACATGCAGAACATCCCTGTCCGGACAGAACTTGGCCGCGAAATCCGCGGCTGTTTCGAAGCGGCGCCCAAGCTCGCGCTGCTGTCGGCCGACTACTCGCAGGTCGAGCTGCGCCTACTGGCGCACGTTGCCGAGGAGCAAGCGTTGATGGACATCTTCAGCGCCGGCGAGGATGTCCACACGGCAACGGCGCGAGAAGTCTTCGGCGTGTCAGAGGCTGAGATCGATTCGGGGATGCGCTCAAAAGCGAAAATGATCAACTACGGAATTGTTTACGGCCTTGGTGATTACGGGCTCGCCGACCGGCTCAACATCTCCCGCGGCGAGGCGCGCGAGTTCATCGACGCCTACCTAAATCGGTTCGGCAAGATCCGCCACTTTATGGATCAAACGGTCGCGAAGGCAACCGATCAGGGCTACGTGACAACGCTTTTTGGTCGCCGCCGAAACATTCCTGAGCTGCGCTCCACGAACGGTCAAACCCGCGCAATGGGCGAACGTCTGGCGCTCAACACGATTGTTCAGGGAACCGCGGCCGACGTGATGAAATTGGCGATGATTGAGGTTGCCGGCGCGCTTGCTGCAAGCGAACTTAAGACCGAGATGATCCTGACGATCCACGATGAACTGCTGTTTGAGGGGCGAAAAACGGAGCAGAAAGAGCTGAGCGGGCTGGTTGAGACGGGAATGCTTGCCCCTTGGGGAGAGCGCCAACCGCCGCTGGCCGTCGATATCGGCACGGGACGGACGTGGCTTGAGGCGAAGTAATACCGCTAACCTTGCCTTCAATGACAACCACATCTACCGACCAGTCCACCGAAAGCGACGTTGAATCGCAAGTTGTTCCAGGCAGCGATGGCTTGCTGCTTGAGATCGACGGTCAGATTGTCCCTAACTACGCCGCAACTTTCACGACGTTCAGTGAGGGCGAGGTCGTCTCCGGCCGCGTAGTCCAGATCGACAAAGACGAAGTTCTTGTCGACGTTGGCTTTAAGAGCGAAGGCGTGATCCCTTCGGCTGAGCTTTCGATTCGTAAGAACATTGATGCTGGCGAAGAGGTAGAGCTCGGTGAAGAGATCGACGTGTTGGTTCTCACAAAGGAGGATCAGGACGGGCGTTTAATTGTCTCAAAAAAGCGCGCCCGTTTTGAGAAAGCTTGGCGCCGCATTGAGGCCGCCGCTGAAACCGGCGAAGCAGTCGAGGGCACAGTGATCGAAGTCGTCAAGGGCGGCCTGATCGTGGACCTCGGGATCCGCGGCTTCCTGCCCGCTTCGCTGGTTGACATTCGCCGCGTCGCTGAGCTCGACGAGTTCCTCCACACGAAGATCATTTGCAAGGTGATCGAGATTAACCGTCAGCGCAACAACGTCGTTCTTTCGCGCCGAGCAGTGCTCGAAGAGGCGCGCAAGGGTCAGCGCCAAGAGATTCTCGATCAGCTCCAGCCAGGACTCGTCGTCGAAGGCCAGATTTCGAACATCGTCGATTTCGGCGCCTTTGTCGATCTCAACGGCATCGACGGTTTGATTCACATCTCAGAAATTTCGTGGTCGCACGTCAACCACCCGCAAGAGGTGCTCGAGATTGGCCAGACGGTTCAGGTCAAGGTGCTTGAGATCGACCGTGACCGCCAGCGCATCTCGTTGGGCCTCAAGCAGACCCAAGACGATCCATGGCAGCGCGTCGTTGACACCTACAACATCGGCGACGACCTCGAAGGAACGGTCACGAAGGTCGTCACGTTTGGCGCGTTTGTTGAGATTCTCGACGGCGTCGAAGGGCTTGTTCACATTTCAGAGCTCGCCGCCCACCACGTCGAAAACCCGCGTGAGGTCGTCCAACCTGGCGATGAAATTAAGGTCAAGGTGCTCGAAGTAGACGACGAGCGCCGCCGGCTTTCGCTTTCCGTCAAGCGCGTCGAGGGTCAGATTCTTTCAGCCCACACAGGCAACCTCGAGTTCCCTGAGGAGGATGCTGCGATTGAGGCTCCCGCCGACCTCGTCGTGCCAGTCGTTGATGAAGAGCTGCTCGCTGCTGCTGGTTCAGCTGAGTCTGAGGCTGAGGCCGAAGTTGTCGCGGAGGCTGAGCAGATTGAGGCCGATGCGGCCGCCGAAAGCGAAGTCGTCGCTGAAGCTGATGCGGACGGCGACGCCAAGCCTGCAGACGCGCAGGACTGAGTCTGGCGGCGACGCGCTGACCGATTCAGCCCCCGTCCCGTTCGTTGGCCTGACCGGGGGTATGGGGTCAGGTAAGAGCACCGCGCTCATTGTGCTTGAGCGGCTTGGCGCACTGACTCTTTCGACCGACGCGGTTGTTCATTCGCTCTACGAGCAGCAAGAAGTCGTTGGCCAAATAGTCGAGCGCTGGGGCAGTGAAGCAGCGACCGGTGGAACGGTTGATCGCGCTGCAGTGGCCAAATTTGCCTTCGCTAGTGACGAGGAGCGCGCCTGGCTCGAATCGTTGATCTGGCCACTGGTAGCAGCCCACATAGTCGAGTTTCGCGAGCGATCAGTCGTCCACACGCCGCGGCCACGAGCTGCGGTCGTCGAAACGCCGCTGTTGTTCGAGGCTGGAATGGCTCAGATCTACGACGCGACGGTCGCCGTGATAGCAAACGAGGAGCTCCGCCGCGGGCGCGCGGCCGCGCGCGGCCATGAGGCCACCGAAGAGCGTCACGCTAGGCAAATGAGCCAGCAGGAAAAAGCTGATCTAGCAACCTATGTCGTGGTCAACGACGGGACGATCGAGGAGCTTGAGCAGGAGCTTGCCGCGGTTCTTGAACGGCTCGCTGCGTGAGCACTCGCGCCACAGGACGGCGCCGGCTGGTAATCGTCGTCGGCGTGGTTGCGGCGGCGGCCCTCTTAGCTGCCGCGCTGTTTGGACGCGACTCGCTGCAGAGCGTCGACAAAGTGGTCACGGAAATCACTTACCCGCTTCGTTACGACGACATCATTCGGCAGCAGGCGCGCGAGAAGAATTTGGATCCAGCTTTAATCGCCGCCGTGATATACGCCGAGTCGGGCTTCCGCTCTAACAGCACCTCGTCGGCCGGTGCGGAGGGGCTGATGCAGATCACCCCGGAGACCGCGGCCGACATTGCTCGACGCTCAGGCGGCACCGCATTCACGCTTGCAGACTTAGCGACGCCGCAGATCAACATCGCTTACGGCTCATATCTGCTGCGGGAGCTGCTCGATCGTTACGAGGGCGACGTCGACGCCGCGCTCGCGGCCTACAACGCGGGCCCTGGTAACGCTGACCGCTGGGGTGGTTCAGGGCTGAAGGCCGATGAGATCCCGTTCCCGGAAACGCGCGCCTATGTCGAGAAGGTGCTCGCGGCGCAGGTTGAATACCGCGCCCGTTACAGCCCCGAACTCGGACCGCCGCCGTAGGCGGCAGATACCCTTAAGGCGATGCCTCGATTCCGGCTAGACAGCGCTTTTGCCCCGGCAGCGGACCAGCCCGCCGCGATCAACTTGATCTCTGAGGCGATTGAGGCCGGCGAGCGAAACACAACGCTGCTCGGCGCTACTGGCACCGGCAAGACGATGACGATGGCCGGCGTGATTGAGCGGGTTCAGCGGCCGACGCTGGTGATGGCGCACAACAAGACGCTCGCAGCGCAGCTGTGCAATGAGTTCCGAACATTTTTCCCCGACAACGCGGTCGAGTATTTCGTCAGCTATTACGATTACTACCAGCCTGAGGCTTACGTCCCGTCGAAAGATCTCTTCATCGAAAAAGACTCGGCGATCAACCAGGAGGTTGATCGCCTTCGCCACGCTGCGACCGCAGCACTTTTCGCCCGCCGTGACGTGTTGATTGTCGCGAGCGTTTCAGCGATTTACGGCATGGGCTCGCCGGAAACCTACGACAACAATGTTCAGATTTTGCGCCAGGGGGAAAGCGTTGACCGTGACGCGCTGCTGCGCAAGCTCGTCGCAATTCAGTACACCCGTAATGACGTCGCGCTAACGCGCGGCACCTTCCGCGTCCGCGGTGAGGCGCTGGAAGTCTTCCCGGCCTATGCCGAGAGCGCCTACCGCGTAACGCTCTTCGGCGATGAGGTCGAGCGACTGGCGCAGTTCGACCCGCTGACTGGCGAGCTGCTGGAGGACGAGCTGGGACACATCGCGGTTTGGCCCGCGACTCATTACAACGTCGAGGAGGGGAGCCTCGATGCGGCCGCCGCGGAGATCAGCCGCGAGCTAGAGGAGCGCTGCGCGCAGCTTGAAGCCGAAGGCAAGCAGCTCGAACCGCTACGGCTGCGTCAGCGGACGCAGTACGACATCGAGATGATGCGCGAAGCCGGGTTCTGCAGTGGAATTGAAAATTATTCAAGGATTCTTGACGGCCGCAAGCCCGGCGAGCGCCCCTACTGCCTGATCGATTACTTCCCTGATGACTTTGTCTGCTTCATCGATGAGTCGCACCAGACGGTGCCGCAGATCGGCGCGATGTACAAGGGCGATCGCAGTCGCAAGCAGACGCTCGTCGATTATGGCTTCCGTCTGCCCAGCGCGATGGACAACCGCCCGCAAACGTTTGAGGAGTTCCTCTCAATCACGCCGCAGATTGTCTTTGTCAGTGCGACGCCAAGCGTTTATGAGCGCGACCACTCGGGTGTCGTCGCAGAGCAGATCGTGCGACCAACCGGGATCGTTGACCCAGCAGTTGAGGTTCGTGAGACGTTGAACCAGATTGACAATCTGCTAGATGAAATCAAGATCCGCGTCGACCGAGGCGAGCGAACGCTTGTGACGACGCTGACAAAAAAGATGAGCGAAGACCTGACCGACTATCTGCTCGAGATGGGGGTTCGCGTGCGCTACCTGCACAGCGATGTCGACACGCTCGAACGAATTCAGATTATCCGTGACCTGCGATTAGGCGAGTTTGACGTGCTCGTTGGCGTAAATCTTCTGCGCGAAGGGCTCGACATTCCTGAGGTTTCGCTGGTCGCAATTCTCGACGCCGACAAAGAAGGCTTCCTGCGTGGCGAAACGTCGCTGATTCAGACGATCGGTCGCGCCGCGCGCCACGTTGACGGCACCGTATTGATGTACGCCGACCGGATAACCGATTCGATGAAGACGGCGATCGCTGAAACCAGCCGCCGCCGTGAGATTCAGTTAGAGCACAACGAGCGTCATGGAATCACCGCCGCATCGATTTCGAAGGGCGTCAGCGACATCGCCGAATTTCTTCAGGCTGAGAGCAAGACTCCGAAGAAGGCAAGGCGGGGCGCCAAGCGTGACCTGGCCGATCATGCTCCGGACGAGATCGAGAAGGCGATCGTCACGCTCGAAGAAGAGATGCTCGCCGCCGCTGAGGAGCTTCGCTTCGAACACGCCGCCCGCCTGCGCGACGAGCTGCGTGACCTAAAGCGCCAGCTCGATGGCCTCGAAGCCGCCGG
>JBDNJF010000009.1:0-8737 GCA_041687955.1 Solirubrobacteraceae bacterium | reverse complement strand
GCGAAGGCACGGTGTAGGCCTATGGAAGCGTTATGGAAGCCTGCTGGCGCCGCGTACGTCGCGCTCGCTAGCCAATGAGCTAACTGATAGCGCCCAGCGGCAAGAGTGCTAAGACACGCTAATGCTGACCGCCGTTAGGGAATGAAGTACATCGGGTTGGGCAGCAGGAAGCCCGCGTCGGCGTAGCCGCCGCTCATATCACTGACTTGGTCCCCGACCGAGATCGCAATCCGCCAGCCTTTTCGTTCAAGGCCACGGCGTGCCTGAGACTTGTAGGCCGCGGCGGTGGTCTGGTAGTTAGCCGGATCGCGGGTAATTAATGAGCGGTAGCCGTTGGCCCCGAGCTTGCTAAGGCAGGCTGCGGTATAGGACAGCTGCGTGTCCTTGCGCCCGGTGATGATCACAATCGCGACGCCGCGCGAGCGGGCGTAGCGCAACAGGGCGAGCGTCGGCGTGATCGGCGGGTTGGCGCAGGCCTCCATTATTTTTACTTCGTCGAAATGATTGGCATCCCAGTTGACCTGCGGACTGGCGTAATACTGGTACCAGCTCTCAAGCGTGTCATCCATGTCGAAGACGGCCATCGCTCGGCACTTTGCGACCCGAGCGCGGTTCGCGGTTCGCCCGCACTTGCGGTCCAGCCAGCGCTTCAGATAACTGCGGGCCAGGGCGACCGTGTCGTTGATGTCGGCTGTGTAGCCGCCGGTCTCGCGGAACTTAACGATGTCAGCGCCGGTGGCAGGCTGCACGATGTATGGGGCCGGCGCGGCCAGTGGTGGCAGGTGCTGGTCAGAACCGACGATCTGCGTGCCCGCGGTTGCGCCACCGAACTTCAAGCTAACAATCGAGGCCGGCGCTGCTGGCGCGAGCAGGGCGGCAAGCGCGAGCGCAAGTACTGCAGCAAGGCTCAGTACGCTGACTGGTTTGCGAACTCTGCGAAGCATCAAACTGAACTTACCGAGATTCCTCGGCGATGGCGCCGGCTCAGGCGGGGCCGACCTCGACGCCCTTCCAGAAGGCGACGTGGTCACGGATGTTCTCAGCCTCAGGCTTCGGGTCGCGGTAGACCCAGGCGGCGTCAACGTTTGAGTCGCCGCCCGCTTCGATTGTGAAATAGGACGCGGTTCCCTTCCAGGGGCAGCCGGAAGTAGTGGCCGAGCCGGTCAGCAGCTCGCTATTAACTGAGGCCAGCGGGAAGTAATGGTTGCCCTCGACGACGACGGTCGCGTCAGACTGCGCGATCGTTTCGCCATTCCAGGTTGCGGTCATTTTGTCAGCCATAAGAGAAGAGTCTAAGCGGTTCGCGCGGCTGCGGGCAGTCAGGCGGCCTGCGAGAGCATCACGGCGACGATCAGCGCGTGCCCACTCCAGGCCAGTGTTCGAAGCCACGAGTAACGAACGAGGCCGCGGTGGACGCGGCTGTCAAAGCCTGCGCTGAGCTGGCCGTGGCTCGGCACAGCCAGCAGCGCCGTCGCCAGCCAGGTGCTCAGCGCAAGGACGAAGCCGGCGAGCGTGAGGCCTAGCGATACGCCAGCGGGGCGGCTGAACAGCAGCAGCGCCGAGCTAACAAGCTCAGTCGCCATCGCCGGCAGCACGAGCGGAGCTATCCGCTGCGAGTGACGTCGGTGATATTCGACGAAGCTCGCCTCGCCGACCGCGGCGAAGAGCGGGTACTGAACAACCTGAATTAACCAGCCGAGCCCGGCCATAAACCAGGTCGCTGCGGCGCAGATGATCAGGACAGTCACGCGGCCAGCATCCCGCCCGATTCGGATGGCGCAGCCCTGAAGCCCGCGGCGCGGCTAACTCGGGCGCGACCAGCAGCCGCGATCGCGAGCGTCAACTACCTTTGTCAGATGGATCAAAAATCAGCCGTAGCGGTTCACCCGCTCGCCGACCATCAGCTCAGCGATGCGCTGGCTCGCTTTGAAGGTGGCGACGAGATTCCCGTCTCTATTTTTGTAACCGAGTTCGTTCGCGGCGACGGGCCGCCGCTCCACATACATCCGTACGCGGAAATTTTTCTGGTCGAGCTAGGAGCGGTCACCTTCACGGTCGAGGACGAGCAGATCGAAGTAGCGGCTGGCAACATTGTCGTTGTCGCTGAGCAGACAAAACACAAGTTCGTCGGCGCCAGCGATGCGAGTAATCGTGTCATCAGCATCCACCCCGCGGCGCACGTTGTTCAGGACAACCTCGAGTAGCGCAGCTCAGCTCAAGCGATTCTTGGGCCGACGAACGCCGCCGGCACGAGTGCACACCAGCGTGCTCGCAACTTCTTCGCGACCGACGTGTTCGAACAAAGGCAAGTCAATGTCGTAACGATCCCGCTTGACGGGCAGAGGGGAACTCGAGTTGAAGGTGAGCAAACTAGCGTCGGTAATCGATGGCAGCACAATCAGCTCCTCCCAGCGACGGCGTGTGCTCGCAGCGCTGATTCTTTCGGCCGTCGCGCTAACGATCGCCATGCTTTCGCCGCGACTCGCGAACGCGACCGCCGCCGTGACGCGGGCCAGCGACCCGTTCGGCCGAGCCGCAAAGCTCTACGTAGACCCGTCAAGCCGAGCGGCAGTTCAAGCTCGCCAGTGGCGGACAAGCCGGCCTGCCGAAGCACGACGCATCGACCTAATCGCGAAGCGACCAGTCGCCACTTGGCTGGGCGACTGGAACAACCAAGTTGGCGATGATGCGGCCTCCCTGGCGCGCCGGGCACGGCGCGCCGGCGCGGTTCCTGTCGTAGTCGCGTACAACATTCCCCAGCGCGACTGTGGCTCTTATTCGGCTGGCGGAGCTCACTCCGCCGCCGCGTACGCCAAGTGGATCTCGGCGCTAGCGGGCGGCCTAGCCCGTGGGCCAGCAGCGGTGATTCTCGAGCCAGACGCGATTGCTGGCTGGGACTGCCTTGATGAGGCGGGCCGCGCGCGCCGCGCCGCGATGCTCCGCGGCGCTGTAGCAACGCTCTCGCGCCGTGGCATTTCGGTCTATCTCGACGGCGGCAATTCGAATTGGAAATCACCCGCAACGATGGCAACCCGACTGCGCAGTTCTGGCCTGGGCAAGGCACGCGGGGTCGCGGTCAACGTGTCGAACTTCCGCACAACCTCGGAGTCACTTCGATACGTGCGAGCCCTCCGCAGCAAGCTGCCAGGGATGCGCGCGGTGATTGACACCAGCCGCAACGGGCAAGGCCCAGCAGCAGATCAGTGGTGCAACCCGGCCGGCCGCGGTCTTGGCTTGGCGCCGACCGTCTCCCCCGGGCTCGAGCCACTCGACGCGCTCCTTTGGATCAAGGCGCCGGGCGAATCTGACGGAACCTGCAATGGCGGGCCGGCCGCTGGCGAGTGGTGGCCTGAGCAAGCGCTCGGGCTGGCAATGCGCGCGGCACGGTGAATTGGCCCCTAGTGGGCAACTAGGCCCTGGCGGTAGATCGCGAGCTCATCGAGGTGGCGATCGGCGTCGCCTATCAAGCGCTCAAAGGCGGTCGCGTCGTCAGGGCGTTGCGCGCCGATAAACGTGACGACGCCGCTTTCCTGAATAGCGTTTAGGCGGGCTGTGAGATCCTCGAGCTCAGTCAGTGAGCGTTCGGTAATTTGGTCCTGACCCAAGGCGAACTGTGCTCCCGATTCGGTGTCCTCTACCTCGTCGAATGAGGCAGCGATCGCCGTTGCGGCTCGAAGGTCCTCGTCGACCTCCATCGCGTAGTCGTAATGAATCAGGTGCCTGCCCGGCTCGTGGCCCGACTCTTCGACCAGCGTCGTTGCCTTGAGGCTTGCCGCCAACACCAGCGCTCGGGTTTGATCGCGCTGGGTGCGGTCGGTGCCGATGATCGAAGTGCAGTAATTGCGCAGCGCGTTAGCCAAGTCGGCAAGCCCCGCGCCGGCATGACTGGAGGTTCGAGTGGGCCATAGCCTGCTGGCACCAATTACAAGAAGCCCAGCGGCAAACGTTTGCAGCACTCTGCCTCCGGTCGGCGCTGAGCCCATGTCGAGCAGCACGGGTACTGGGCGTATCCCCTCGTGGACCACATCGCCGACAAGGTTGCCGCGACGTTCGACCGATACGGGGAGACTCAAGCGCCGTCGACTCGTTACAAGGATCTCGTCGACCTAGTAGCGATCGTGACCGAGGCGTCGGTGAAGGCGCAGCCGCAGATGGCGGCGCTGGCCTCCGAAGCCAAGCGGCGCGGCATCATGCTGCCGCCACGGTTTGATGTGCCCGCACGCGACCTGTGGGAGCGGGGCTACGCGGCGGAGGCTGGCCGGTCGCTCCTGCCGGAGGCTCGCACACTCGATCAGGCGCTCGCCGTCGTCCGCCCCTTCCTCGACCCGCTTCTGAACGGAACGGCGGTCGGCCGGTGGAATCCCAAGCAAGGGCGCTGGGTGTCCTAAGCAAGCTAGAGCCGCAACGGCTCCGTCACAAACCGTCGATCGAGTCGGCGGCAGCGCCAGTCATGGGCGCGGGGCGGTACACATTTCAACCGGCGGATGTGGAGCAGTATTCAGGCGGTGTCTACACCGCGCCCCGCGAAGCCTGCCCAACCCGCGCCCCGATCACGCGACAACAACCGCAGATCGTCGCGGCCCGCAGCCCCGCCCGAACACCACCGCCGCGACGGCCTCAACCGGCCCCACAACGCGCAACGTCAACGATCAACAACGACTCGTGCACGGTCCGGGCTAGCGGTGGTGGTGCTTGCGCGGCGGCGTCTGCGCCTTGAGCTTCAGTCGGCGTCTGTCGATCGTTGTCGGCTTGGACCGCGGCCCGATCAGTGCAGAGGCCAGAACGGTTATCTGGTGTCCCTTCGCGCGTTTGATCGCGCTGCGGCCAGACTTGGTGATCTGCACCCAGATCCGCTGGCTCTTACCCTCAGCGATCGAGAAGCCGACACGCCCGATGACGAGCGACTTCGAACTGATCCGGCGCTTGCGTACTTCCACCGAACCGACGTGCCGCGTCTTGGCTTTGTAGGTAAGGATCAGCTCACCCTTGCAAGGGTCGCCTCCGCAGCCGAGCGCCAGGAGCGCGCGACCATGGCTGCCGAGCTTGACCGCGTGCGAGTTGATCCTCACGTGCGCCTTTTTCTTGTCGTTGGGCTTTACGGGTGCTGGCGTTGGTGCTGGCGCTGGCGGTGCTGGCACTGGCGCTGGCGGTGCTGGCGGCGTCGCATTTCCGACACAGCCTGTCGTATTCGGACCCTGGTCGGAGTCGATCGTGAGCTGCAGCGTCGCGACAGCGGAGTTGAGAGGAAGAGTGACCGCAGTCGGGCCGACATCATGAAATGAGTACCCGTAAGCGGCCGAATAGTTAGCGATCGTGGCCGCATACTCGTTGAAAGCGGTGAACGCATCGACCCCGGAGCGGGCAGCAGCGAAGTCGGGCTTGCCCTGCCAGTTCGCAACATTGTTTCCATACTTGCCGCCCCAGTAACCGAGCGCGAAACCGGCAACAACATCGCGGTATATCACCGAGTACTGATTGTTGTCACCAATTGAGGCTGGCTGGCCGTTGACGGTGTATGCGGTGTTGCCGGTGTAGATACCTTCAGCGAGAGTCGACCCGGGGATCGAGATCGTCTCCCCCGTGACCCGCGTTGCGCTTGGCGGCGTAGTGAAGGTTCCGTTGAGCGTGATCGAACCGTCAGGCTGAAATGTTCCCGAGTAGTTGATGTTCTGGAACGGGCTGCCAAAAAAGCTGTCCTGAACTGTTATTTTCTTCCCGACCATCGACTGGATATACGGATTCATTGAGGCATAACTGCTGCTCGGCGCGAGCTGCGGAGATAGAAACCGCACAAACTGGTTGCCACTCTGCACCTCTGCCCCAGGGCCTATGGCTTGTAGCTGCGGCAAGATCGTTGAGGTGTGACAGCGGTAGGTGAGCGCCTGCCCAACAACATTGTTGCTTGAGTCGAGCGCCTGCATATCCATCGGAATACCGAAAAAGTCAACCGCGGTCAGGTTCGCAACACCCGGGTTCGTGAACTCAATCTTGTCGTAGCGCGCACCTGCGGTCGGCGGCTCCGCGTTGTTGACGGGCGCGCCGTACGAGACATATAGCCGGCCGGCGGTGATCGCGCCTAGTGAAAACGTCGAATTGGCGATCTGGCTGAGCCGTTTTGGCGTGTCGTTGGGTAGCTGACCATCGGTACTCGAACCGTTATCGAGCATCAGGTAGATGTTCTGCGGCAACTGACCTGAGCTGTTCACGATCCGGACGTTTACTGCGGCAGCGGGTCCTGCTGTCGCGGCGACCGCTATACAGGCAATCGTCGCGGGGATCGTAGTTCTGCTGATCCATTTCGCTCCCGGCATCCAAAAGTAATCTATCGCATTGAACATTCGCTCAAGCTAACAACGCCAGCCACAAATCTTGAGCAGCATCGGCCGCCAGATGTCGGTGCCTGTGACGCCTTCGCCTGCAACCGAGATGACTGACGGCACGGACGCTTCGACTGGTGCCCCGCTCCCGGGCGGGGAGGTTGGCAGTGGATGGGTTCGACCTCACAGGCGTGGCGGACGCAAGATCAGCGGCTACTGGCGCGCGCGGCAGCTAGCGGGCGACGATCAGATGGAACGGGAGATCGGCGGGGCTGCCGGCTACGACACACGCCAGTCGATTCCTACCTTTGCATCACCGTCTCTTGACATACGGCGTTTTGTGTTTCGCCTATTGTGCAGCGTGTGATGAGCGCTGAGATGAACACGAACGCCCCGGCCACCGACGACGACCGGGGCGCCTTGTGTCCGGTGACGGTGGCGCGCGGCGACGGGATCGGCCCGGAGATCATGGACGCGACGCTGCGCGTGCTGAACGCGGCCGGCGCGCGACTGGAGATCGAGGAGATCGAGATCGGCGAGGCCGTGTACCAGCGCGGCCACAGCGCGGGCATCGAGCCTTCGGCGTGGGAGTCGCTGCAGCGCACCAAGGTGTTCCTGAAGGCGCCGATCACGACGCCTCAGGGCGGCGGCATCAAGTCGCTCAACGTGACGGTCCGCAAGACGCTGGGGCTGTTCGCGAACGTGCGTCCGTGTATGGCCTACGCGCCGTTTGTGCCCACGCGCCACCCCGGGATGGACGTCGTGATCGTGCGCGAGAACGAGGAGGACCTCTACGCCGGGATCGAGCATCGCCAGACCGACGAGGTCACGCAGTGCCTGAAGCTGATCACGCGGCCCGGCTGCGAGCGGATCTGCCGCTACGCCTTCGAGTACGCGCGCCGTCACGACCGCTCCACGGTGACCTGCTTCACGAAGGACAACATCATGAAGCTCACCGACGGGCTCTTTCACCAGGTCTTCGACGAGGTCGCCGCCGAGTACCCCGAGCTTGAGTCCGAGCACTGGATCGTCGACATCGGCGCGGCCAAGCTGGCTGACACCCCCGAAGTCTTCGACGTCATCGTGATGCCCAACCTCTACGGGGATGTGCTCTCGGACGTCGCTGCGCAGATCGCCGGGTCCGTCGGCCTCGCCGGTTCGGCGAACATCGGTGAGCGCTGCGCGATGTTCGAGGCGATCCACGGCTCCGCGCCGCGGCGTGCCGGCCAGGACCTCGCCAACCCCTCGGGCCTGCTGCTCGGCGCCGTGATGATGCTTGTGCATATCGGCCAGGGCGACGTGGCCGAGCGCGTGCACAACGCCTGGCTGTCAACGCTGGAGGAGGGTGTCGGCACGTACGACATCGTGGCTGCCGACCGGACTGCGGTCGGCACGCGCGGGTTCGCCGACGCGGTCATCGCGCGGCTCGGGCAGCTTCCGGCGACGCTCCCCGCGGTGAGCTACCCGACCGGAGAGGGACCGATCGCGGTCAGCGCGAACCCGCGAGCGCCGGCCGCCAAGACGATGGACGGCGTCGATGTGTTCGTGCACGCAGGCGATCGTGACCCGGAGGCGCTCGCGACGCGCCTGCAGGAGGCGACCGGGGAGACCTGGCTGAGCCTGCAAATGATCAGTAACCGGGGCCTCAAGGTCTGGCCCGACGGCCTACCCGAAACGTCGTGCGTCGACCACTGGCGCTGTCGCTTCCTGGCGAGCGAGAGCGGATCGGCGGATCGCAGCCACGTCGTCGAGCTGCTCTCCCGCCTCGACCGCGCGGACGTCGACTTCGTCAAGACCGAGGGGCTCTACCGCTTTGACGGCGAACTGGGCTACTCCCTGGGGCAGGGCCAGTAAGCCTGGTCCTGCTCGCGGTCGCCAGCTCGCTCCCGGCTCAGAGTCCCCGGACGCTCGCGCACACCCGAACCGACCCTTCTCATCGGGCGCTCATCTTCAAGTGGCATGCTATTCAGCATGCGAGTCCTTGTCGTGGAAGACGACGTGAAGATGGCGGGGCTGATCCGTCGCGGCCTACGCGAGGAAGGCCTCAATGCCGACGTTGCGATCAAGGGCGAGGATGCGTTGTGGATGGCCGGTGCCACCGAGTACGACGCGATCGTGCTTGACGTCATGCTCCCGGGTATCGACGGCTTTGAGACCTGCAGGAGGCTTCGCGCGGACGGCGTGTGGGCGCCGGTCCTGATGTTGACCGCGCGGGATGGCGTCGAGGATCGGATTGCCGGTCTCGACGGCGGCGCGGATGACTACATCACCAAGCCGTTCAGCTTCGGTGAGCTGCTGGCCCGGCTGAGGGCGCTGGCGCGCCGCGGCAGGATCGAGCAGTCGGTCATTCTGCAGGTCGGAGACCTCACGCTGGACCCGGCGACGCGCCGCGTTCAGCGCGCTGACCAGGACGTCGAGCT
>JBDNJF010000054.1:0-4062 GCA_041687955.1 Solirubrobacteraceae bacterium | reverse complement strand
CGCCGCGGGGTCACGTTCGGGGCAGCCTTCGGGGTGATATTCCATCGCCAGGCAGCGCGGTGGCGCCTCGCTGAAGCGAGGGTCGCCAAGAATCGCCCACTCGCCGCCCTCAATGTCGATCTTCAGCAGGTCAGCCTCTGCGATCTCCGGCAGGACGTCGTGGACGTCGACAGCGATCAGCTCCTCACCGTCCCCCCTTTGCCGTCCGATCGCGGCGATCCGCGAGAGTGCAGCCCCACCGGCGACAAACTCAACGACCGCTTCGCGAGTGCCGGCGGCCGCCTGCCTCAACTGCCAGCGGCTTTCTAGGCCGTCGGCGCTGATCAGTGCTTCGTGCACGGCGGCGTTACCGGGGTCTGGCTCATAGGCGGTTATCTGCGCGTCAGGCCAGCGGTCGGCGAAGAATGCTCCGGCGTAGCCAACGTTGGCGCCAAGGTCGAGGATCCGCCGCGGCCCGCTCTCGCTAAACAGATCCTCCACCTCGGCCGGCGGCATGTAGTCGAGCGTGTGAAATACCTCGCCGATTGTCACGACGTCACCGGTTCCGTGTCGCACGAGCACGTGATTGTCGGGTGCCGAGCGGAGCTGATATCGGAAGCAGCGGCGCCGCCCAAATAGCTCGCGCAGGGCAAACGCCAGTGGCTGCCTAACCGTGCGGGCCCTGAGAATCAGCGCTGTCAGCGGCACGACACGCGGCTGCGCCCCGACACGCCGGAGGAATTCGACCAGACTCGACATCGCGCCGTCATGGTATGCGCCTGCCACGCCAACAACGGCTTTTCGCGGTCAGCGGCGGCGGCGCTTCTGGTCAGCTGCGCGGGAGAGCGTCTCCAGCGTGGCGCCGGCGCAGCGCTCCCAGGTGAACAGTGGCAGTCGTTCCCGCCCTGCTGCGATCAGCCGTCGGCGCAGCTCGGCGTCGCTCAGAACGGCAGTGATTGCCTGCGCGATAGCCGTCACCGAAAGCGGGTCAACCAGCACTGCGCCGTCGCCAACTACCTCCGGTAAAGCCGATGCGTCAGCGCAGACGACAGGCAGGTCACGGGCCATTGCCTCCAGCAGCGGCAGGCCAAACCCCTCATTGAGCGACGGGAAAGCAAAACAGTCAGCGATCGCGTATAGGCCTTCGAGCTCGGCATCATCAACAAACCCGGGCAGAATTACCGCTCCACCGATCCCCAGCTGATCGGCCCTACGTCGAAGGTCGTCCTCATAGCGCGTTGGTGCCCCGGGCAGCACCAGCTGGACATCTGGGACGTGGCGCCGCACCTCGGCCATTGCTTCAACCAGCCGGAGCAGATTCTTGTGGGCTTTCTTGGCCGCCACGTTGAGCACCAGCGGCCCGTCGCCAATCCCAAGCCGGTCGCGCAGCTGAGTGGGATGCATCGCCGTCGCCGGCGCAATCGCGTCGAATCCCAAGCCGATCACATCGACGCGCGATCGCTCCACGCCGAGGTAGTCAACGATGTCGTCAGCACCGGACTCGGTCAGCGCAATGACGCGATCGGCGCGGCGCGCAACCGTGGGGACAATCGCGCGCCAGAGTCTGGGCGTGAAGTTGTTGCCGTCGTCGAGCTTCGGGAAGCGCACCCAGGTCGTGTCAGCAAGCAACACAACGTTCGCGGCCCTGGTCGCCAAAGGCGCAGTCAAGGCGACGTTGAGCAGTGCATCAAAATGGCGTGATGCGTATGCGCCGAGGGCCGTCAGCTCAGCGATCGCCTTCAGGCCGGGGCGGCCAAACAGCGGCGGCGTCGCCAACTCAATGTCGCCGGCCCACGGTTCGTCCTTGAGCGCTGCACGCGCCCTGGGATTGCAGACGACGGTGATCTCCGAGCGCGTTGCCTGCGCAGCCAGCCGGGGGACGATCTCGCGGACGTAGGTCTCAAGCCCGCCCATCCCAGGCTCAAGAAAGATCGCATTGATGCCAATCCGGCGGGGCTCGGTTGACACCTACTTACGGACCCGAAATCGGGCGCGAATGTTCATCGCCGGAAGAATGAAAGCGAAGTACTTCTCGTAAACCGCGGGCCAGCGATTAGCCGCCCACTGAACCCCAAGCGCTCGATACGGAAGCCAAGAGTCGATCACCACCGCCTCCAGCTCGAAACGCGCCGATCCATAGTGAGCGAAGCCGGGGTCAGCCAGCGAGCTGACTGCCAGCGCCGAAAGGTAGTGGCGATGGGTGGGGTCGCCGTAGGCCAGCATCGAGGAAAAGTGTGGTGTTCGAAGCTGTACGACGGCGTCGGGGCGCGCAATCCGGTGCAACTCCTCCATCAGCCGGTACGGCTCCGCTACGTGCTCAATCACATCCTGCATCAGAATCTGATCGAACGATGAATCAGCAATCGGCCACGGATAGTCGTCAAGGTCGTGAACAATGTCGGCCTCAGTGTCGGCCGACAGGTCGAGGCCGACGGCGCCAGGGTACTTTCGGTTGCCGCAGCCGAGGTCAAGAATGTCGCCTAGCCCAAGCGGGCTTAGGTCGAACTGCGCAGGGTCAGTAAGCCTCGCAAGACGTTCGCTCAGCACGGACACAATTGTCACCGTACCGGCCCTGCTGGCAGCGGCGGACCACCCAGCGCCCGGCGATAACTATTGGCCGTCCCGTCGGCAACGCTCCGCCACGAGAACTTCGCTGCCTGCCGCAGCCCGGCGGCGGTCAGTTCGGCGGCGAAGCGATCATCGGTCAACAGGCGGCGCGTTGCGCCCTCGATCGCGTCGACCGACTCGGGGTCAAAGAACAGCGCAGCATCGCCGGCGACCTCAGGCAGCGCCGATACGTTGGAGGTGGCGACCGGAAGTCCGCGCGCCATTGCCTCAAGTACCGGAAGACCAAACCCCTCAGCCAATGACGGAAAGACCATGCAGGCAGCCGCCAAGTAAAGCCCCTCTAGGTCCTCGTCTGAGATCCACCCGGCGAAGATCACGCGGTCACTGACGCCGAGTCGCTCCGCCGTCTGCAGCAGCGAGGCATCAAACGGGCTGCGATACCCGGGCAGCACGAGGACGGAGCCATCGATCCGGGAGACCGCCTCGATCAGCCGCTCAAGGTTCTTGTGCGGGCGACGAGCCGAAACGCTTAGGACGATCGGCCCTTCCGGCAGGCCAAGGCGGCTGCGCAGGGCAGGCTGATCCGAGGGCACTGCCCCGATCGGCCGGCCGGGGCCCGCCGCGACAACGTCGATCCGCTGGCGATCGATGCCGATCAGCTCGACAAGATCGTTCCGTGTTGCCAGCGACGGGACGATCACGCGCTCGGCGCGGCGGGCGACCAAACGCGTGAGCGTGCTCTGGCCGTAAGCAAGCAGCCGTGAACTGGTCTGCGGATAGTGGAAATAGATCAGATCGTAGATCGTGGCAACCGTGCGCAGGCCCGGCGCGAGTGGCGTTGCCGCTGACAGGCCGTGGACAAGGTCAACCCGGGCGCGAGCGGCCGCCCCGTGCAGCAGCGTCAGTTCAGCGATGCTGCGGCGGATCCGCGTGGACGACGAGACCGGCAGCGCGCGCAGAGCGATCGACTGATGCCAAGGCGCCTCGCGCCATTCCTCGGCAAGTTCACGGCCAGCAAAGACCGTGAACGTCGCTTCCGGGAATGCTTCCGGCAGCAGTGGCACCAGCGACCGAACGTAGGTCTCCATTCCGCCGGTTTCACCCGGAGCAAGAAAGAGCAGATCAAGACCGATGTGCGGCACGGATCGCAGCGTATCTACCAGACAAGCCAAACCAGCTAGTGGGCCGCCACTACCGCCGCCCGCTTAGCCGTTAGCCTTCCAGCCAGATGACCTCACCGAAAACAGCCCTAATCACAGGAATCACCGGCCAGGACGGCTCTTACCTCGCGGAGCTGCTGCTTGAGAAGGGCTACGAGGTGCACGGCATGGTGCGTCGCTCGTCGACCGAAACATTTGAGCGGATCGAGCAGATTCGCGACCGAGTCACGCTGCACCAGGGCGACCTGCTGGATCAGCGCTCAATGGTTGATGCGCTGCGAGCCAGCAAGCCGGACGAGATCTACAACCTTGCGGCAATGAGCTACGTGGCAACATCATGGGTGCAGCCGACGCT
>JBDNJF010000053.1:0-16018 GCA_041687955.1 Solirubrobacteraceae bacterium | reverse complement strand
TGCTCAACGATGCCAGCGTGCGGCTAGGTATTCCAGTTGTGTCAGCAGCAATCCTTGGCTTCGAAGGTCAGCTAAGCGTCTTTGCTCCCGGGCGCGGCCCGTGCTACCGCTGCCTCTTCCGCCAGCCGCCACCGGCCGACATGGCCCCCTCCTGCGGCGCCAATGGCGTGATCGGCGTGCTGCCTGGCACGATGGGGCTGCTTCAAGCGACAGAGGTAATCAAGCTGATCGTTGGCGCCGGTGACCCGCTGATCGGAAGGCTGCTGATGTACGACGCGCTGGCCGCCAGCTTCACCGAGCTGAAGGTTCGCCAAGATCCCGAGTGCCCGATCTGCTCGCGCAATCCCGACGACATAGGCGACGACGAGCTTGGGGTCTTCCCGGACTACGAAGCGTTCTGCGCCGCCTCTGGGTAGGCTGCCAGCCAATGGCTACGATTCGAATTCCTCCAGTCCTGCGGCCCTCCGTCGGTGGCGAGCGTGAAGTTGAGGCCGACGGTGCAACTGTCGGCGACGTCCTCTCGAACCTCGTTGCGGCGCACCCAGCCACGCGCGACCAGCTTTTTGGCGAGGACGGCGACCTCAACCGTTACGTCAACGTTTATCTCAACGATGAAGATGTCCGCGTTCTCGACGGGCTGGCAACTGCCGTAAGCGGGGCCGATGCGCTAGTGATTTTGCCGGCGATGGCAGGCGGCGCCCGCCCTTCGCTTCGCGGCTGATTACCGGCTATCCTTTCTGAAGCATGACCGTTCCCCCGATTGAACGTCGACCCTGCGCCGGCCGTTACACCGATCTGGTCGACTCGATCGGCAATACGCCGCTGATCGAGCTCAAACGGCTCTCCCCAAAGCCTGGCGTGCGGATCTGGGCCAAGCTGGAGTCAATGAACCCCACTGGCTCAATCAAAGATCGTGTAGCTAAGGCGCTGATCGAAAACGCTGAGGAGAAAGGGCTGATCTCGCCCGGGCAGACAATCCTTGAGCCGACCTCCGGCAACACTGGAATTTCGTTGGCGATGATCTGCGCTCGCAAGGGTTACCCACTGAAAGTCGTGATGCCCGATAACGTCACACCCGAGCGCACGCAGCTGCTGAAAATGTACGGCGCTGAGATCGTCTACTCACCCGGCGATCAAGGCTCCAACGGCGCCGTCGCGATGGCGCTCGAGATGGCCGCCGCTGACGCTTCCTATTACATGCCCTACCAGTACGGCAATGAAGCAAACCCCCGCGCCCACTACGAAGGCACGGCAGTTGAGATCCTCGAGGAGCTTGACGGCAATGTCGCCGCCTTCGTTGCTGGCCTTGGCACCGGCGGCACCTTGATGGGTGTTGCGCGGCGCTTCAAGGAAGAGCTCGGTGACTCCGTCATGATCGTCGCCGCCGAGCCGATGCAGGGCGAGCCGGTTCAGGGCCTGCGCTCACTTGATGATGGCTTCATTCCGCCGATCATCGACATTTCGCTGCTCGACCGCAAGATCTTTGTAACCAACCGGGATGCCGTTGTCTGGACCCGCCGCCTGCTTGATGAAGAGGGGCTATTCGCCGGGGTTTCATCCGGCGCGATTGCCCGCGTCGCGGTCAGGATCGGGAGTGAAATGGACGAAGGCAACGTCGTCTTTATCGTCTGCGACGACGGTTGGAAGTACCTCTCAAGTGGTCTCTACACGCTGCCGGTCGACGAGGTCGAGAACCTCGAGTCGACCGTCTGGTGGTAAGAAGCTTCACGTTTCGCTAGGCAAACGCGTAGGATTAAGTAATGCCAAGCATTGGACCCATGGAACTGATCATCGTCTTGGTGATCGCGTTGATCGTTCTTGGACCTAAGAAGCTGCCTGAAGTGGGCCGCTCGGTGGGTAAGGGCATGCGCGAATTCAAGGACTCGATCTCAGGTGAGAGCAAAGCGGATGTTGCCGCCACTGAGATCGACGAGAAGCCGGTCATCAAAACCGACTGATCAGCGCCCGCTAGCTAATAGCTCGCTACGCTCGGGCGGACATGATCATCGCTCCCGTGTTGCTTGAGCAGGTTGTCGCACACGCGCGCTTAGAGGCGCCGAACGAGTGCTGCGGTCTTGTCGCGCTCGATCACGGTCGCGCCGTAGCCGCTTACGAACTTGAGAACCTCGCTGCCAGCCCGCTCCGCTTCGAAGTAAACGGGGCAAAGCTCGCGCCGCTGCTATTTGAGATTGAGGAGGCTGGCCAGCAGGCTGCGATCTACCACTCGCACACTCACTCTGAGCCTTACCCGTCGCAGACCGACGTCAACTTCGCGCGTTGGTGGCCTGGCTGTGAGTGGTTGATCATCGGCCTTGAGAATGATGGCGAGCCGCTCGCGCGGTCGTTCATGATCGGAGCCGATGGGGTGATTGACGAGCTTGCGGTCGAGATCGATGGCTAAAGCGGACCTTTCACTTAGCGACGAGATGCGCGAGCGAGCTAGCAAGGTCGATCCTCGCTACACGCAAGGTGAACTCTGTCTAGTTGCTAGCGGCCGTAATCAGAGCGAGGCAGAGTTGATTGCCAACCTCTTGTTGGAGGAAGGCATACCTAGCCTCACACGCCGCTCGCGCGGCTCTGACGTTCCTGACATGCTGGCGGCCGGTAGGCGCGACCTACTGGTCGCTGAGTCGGCGGTGGCGGCCGCGCGCGAGGTCCTACTAGAGTCGGAGATCATCGACGGTGGAGAGCAGTACCGCCCTTCTCCGCTGAAGCTCTTTGCGGGCCTAATGGCGGCTGTAGTGGCGGTCAGCGCAGTAATTGCAATCGGCCTGGTGATCGGCGCTTAGGAACGCCCTAAACGCCGCCCAGGCGAGCGAGGTGGGCGCGCCAGACGCCTTCGGTGTCGGTCAGCGAGCGGCCCGGGAAGTTACGAGCGATCAGCTCGCGTGGGTCGCCAGGCGGCTCGACCGCAAGGCGGATCGCCGCCTGTTCACCAGACTCGCTCGCGACGAGATCAAAAACGCTGCCGCCAAGTAGTTGCGCGTCGCGCAGCTTTGGTGGAAAGCTCGGCTGCTCACTCTCGCGCAGTCGGTTGGCGATCGCCGGGCGGGCATGAGCAGTCTGGCCTGAGAACCACTGCCCAGCGCCGGCGGAGAGCCAAGCCCAGGTGGGCGCATCGAGCCACGAACGAGGCCTGAACGGGGGCGGTAGCCCCGGGTTGCTAAGTCCTGCGACCAGTTGACCGTAGAGCGCGGCTGGCACCAGCATCAGCATCTCAAGCGAACCGGGGACGCTCGACGCGCGCGCGCGCAGCAGGCGTGGTGCGAGCAGATGGATCTCATTAGTTGAGCACCAGCCCGCTACGTAGCGGCGGCTCGCTGGAGCGGTCAGCGCGCGCAGCACCGCGGCGGCTGGCTGAGCCAGAGCGAGCTGCGCAGCGTTGGAGTGGATCACGGCCGTCACGCCCGCCGGAACTACGGGAAAGAGCCCGCTTAGTTGCTCGCGAACGCCCTCCAGCAGCTCCAGCACGCCATCTGCATCATCACCATCGGCTTCAGCGTGGCGCGCGGCAAAGTTCGGTGATTGGGTCTCGATCCAGGCCATCTGTCGCCGGGAAGGCCTCAGAGGACTTCCTGCACGACGACTCTATGGCTTCCGCCGGTCTAAGCGAGCGAGGCGAGACTGCGACCGCAGACAACCGATTCGATCTCGTCCTGCACACGCCCGAATTCGATCTCTGAGAGAACTGGCGTTCCTCCAAACGGGAGCTCGCGCGTAATCTCAAGCCAGTCCGGTCCAAAGTCATGTTCAGGCTTAACGCGGATCGTCACCGGGCGAGGGATGCGATGCGTCCGCAGCAGCGTGACGTGCAGCGGCGTACCACGGCGCCAAGCGAGCCGCTTCTGGGCGTAGTCCGGGGTCCAGATGTAGAAAGGCGAGAGCTCGCTGATTGCGCGCTGGTTGGTGACCGTGTACTGACCGGCGACCTCGGCCCAGGCGCGAACGCGAACGCGGTCAGGCTGCTCAATGCCACCAGGCTGGGTCAGTGCGCTGGTTGGGGGGTCGCCATCGGGCCAAACACCCTCCTCAAGCGCGCGGCGCAGCTCAGGAATATGGGCGCCGCGAACTACGTCGTTGCGAGCATGCTCAAAAGTGGGGAAAAGGAAGAAACGCTGGTGCTCGAGCGCGAACTCTTCATCCTCGTCGCCGCTGCGGAAAATCAGCAGCTGTTCACCCTCCGAAAGCGCACGAATTGTGACGGCCCACTCTTTGATTGCGATTGGCATCTTCAGATATCGAGCAAAATCGTGGTTTTCAGCCCTGATGGCCACAAAACGACCGAATTTGCTGCTGTAAGTGTCGCAAATTACAGCGCAAATCTCAAATTTCCCTGCTAATTAGGGGGTTTTGGGAGGTGCTCAGATCTTATGCCGGCGCCCAAACGCCGGATTTATAGGCTTTTAGCTTGTCGGCGCAGGCGGCTGCGCTAGCTCACACAGCCGTTGCGTGCGCCATCACACACAATCACCGCTGGTGGCTGCGACCGACTTAGGGCAGATTCGGCGTGGTCGCGAACGCGCTGGCCAGTCAGGACGAGTTGATCAGGCCGCGGAAGCGATTTCGATCTCTTCGCTCAACGCCAGGTGCTGGTGCGAGGGGCAGTAGCCGTTGGGGTTGTTTGGCAAGCGCCGGCAAGAGCTGCCTCGGCGCGTCGTTGCGCGGCACTGAAGCCGGTTGCCGAAGATGTCAACGCCGTTGGTCGTCAAACGGGCGATCGCTCCGTCAGCGGCCGCGAGATAGTCGCGGACAACGGCCCAAACGCGGGGTTGGGATTGGATCGGAAAGTGAACGCGAATCTCGCGGAAAAGACTGCGGGCCGGAGTGGCGAAGTAGTGACGGTCGGTGGCGAGACGTTCGATTGCCTGTTCGCTTGCCTTCAGAACAGCCTCATGGCCGTCACGTCCGGTCGCTATCTCTGACGAGAGTTCGCGGTAAATGGCTCTGCTCACTTGATACATATTGAGTTCCAGCTCCTGGTTCGGTTTGGGTTGCGATCTTTCGCATTGACCTGCGCCTCTGCGCCTCTGATGAGCGCAGGAAACGAGTATCCGACCTCCATGTGAAGGTTGAAACACTCGCTCTATGTATTTCGTGTTAAGGCGACTAACGTGGAGTGGGCTACTGCCAGCGTTCAAACGTCGGTTCGAGGCCGTTAATCACAGCGTGCATCGAGTCAAGCGATCGGTCTAGCTCAGCAAAATCGCTGCGGCAGTGAGCTCCGCGGCTCTCTTCGCGTGCAAGCGCGCAGCGCGCAACCAGCGCAGCTAGCGGGTATCGGTCATCGAGCAGAAGTTCAAGGCCAGCGGCGTTTCGAACCAGCCCGGCGTTGCGCCACATCGCCTCGCGCGTTTCCCGGGACGGCAGCTCCAGCGGGGTGCTCGCTGGTGGCTCGCTGCCCGCGCCGTGGGCCGGCTCATCGAGCGCCGCCCGCGCAGCCCTAGCGCCGAAGACGATGCATTCCGAAAGCGAATTAGACGCGAGTCGATTCGCCCCATGCAGCCCGCTACACGCGCTCTCTCCGATTACGTAAAGCCCGCCGACATTGGTAGCCCCATTCAGGTCGCAGACGACGCCACCCATCATGTAGTGGGCGGCCGGGGCGACCGGTATCAGGTCGTGTTCAGGATCGAGGCCCGACTGGCGCAATGTCTCGACGATGTTTGGGAAGAGGCCGGGGTCGACGGAACTCATGTCGAGCCCGACTGAGCTAACCGAATGCTGTTCAAGCACCCCCCAAATTGCACGGGCAACTTGATCACGCGGCGCTAGCTCGTCGACGAAGCGTTCCCCATCCGGACCAACAAGAGTTGCCCCTTCGCCACGAATTGCCTCGCTGATCAGAAAGCCTTCGCGGCCTGGAACATCGACCACGGCGGTCGGGTGAAACTGGACGAATTCAAGGTCAGCGACGGCAGCCCCAGCCGCTTGCGCCAGCGTGATTCCTATTCCGATCGAACCAGGTGGGTTGGTCGTTCGCTGCCATAGCGCGGCGGCACCGCCGGTGGCGATCACCGTTCCGCGCGCGCGCACGGCAAGGCCGTCCTCGCAAACGACGCCAACGACGCGGCCATCCTCCGTCCACAGGTTGCTGGCGCGCCTGCCTTCGAGGATTGTCACGCGCGATACACGAACCAATGCGGCGGAGAGCTGGCGTGCCAGCCGCCTCCCGGTGGAGCTGCCGCCGGCGTGCACGATCCGGCGGCGCGAATGACCTCCCTCGAGGCCTAGCGCGAGCTTGCCTTCAGCATCGGCGTCGAAGCGCATTCGGCTGCGTTGGAGGTCACCGATCATCGCTGGCGCTTCGTTTACGAGAATCTCAGCCGCCGAGCGCCTCATTAAGCCGCGGCCAGCAAGTTCGGTGTCAGCTAGGTGTAGCTCTGGCGAATCGTCGTCGCCAAGCGCCGCCGCAAGGCCGCCCTGCGCCCAGTAGCTGGCAGTCTGTGCCAGCGGTGTGGCGCTAATCACTGTGACGCTGGCGCCGAGGCTGGCCGCGGTCAACGCGGCGTAAAGACCGGCGGCGCCGGCGCCGATCACAACTAGCTCTGTATCGATTCGCTCGTGCCCCGCCATCTGAGGAGTACCGTAGCCACCGGTGAAGGGATTGATCTTCCGCAGTGACGCCTCGTTTGGCCACGATACGGGCAATCATGCCGATCACCACGAGGCAGTCAATGGTGATCACCCTGAGTCGACTGAGCGGATTGTGACGATCGAGGCCGAGCTCGATCGGCTCGGCTGGCTCGGATATGAGGTACGCCAGTCGGCGCCCGCAACCGATGCCATGCTGCTTCGCGCCCACCCTCAAAGCCACCTAAATCGTGTTCGCGCCGCTTGCGCTGCGTCGACGGCACTCGACCCCGACACGGTTGTCGTTCCCGCGTCGCTAGATGCCGCGCTTCACGCGGCTGGAGGCGCCGCCGCGCTCGCCGAGGCGCTCTGTGACGGGACGGCCAAGGTTGGCGCGTCGCTCCATCGCCCGCCCGGGCATCACGCCGAGACCGATCGTGCGATGGGCTTCTGCCTATTCAACAATGTTGCCGTTGCCGCGCTCATGGCGATTGAAGGTTGCGGCCTCGGGCGCGTCTTGATTCTCGATTGGGACGTTCACCACGGCAATGGCACGGAGGCGATCTTTGCGAGCGACCCGCGCGTCTGTTTCGTCTCACTGCACCAGTACCCGTTTTATCCAGGAACTGGAGCCGCCAGCGACCAAGGCCAGGGCGAGGGCAGCGGATATACGGTCAACTGCCCGCTGCCAGCCGGTAGCGGTGACGGGCTCTTTGTTGGCCTCACTGAGCAGCTCGTCGCGCCGCTGATAGCGCGCTACTGCCCCGAGCTAATTCTGATCTCAGCCGGGTTTGATGCTCACGGCGATGATCCGCTTGCTCAGTGCAATGTCACCGACGGCGGTTTTGCCGCGATGGCGCGGGCCGTCTACATCGCCGCTAGCGGCGGATCAATACCCGTTGGGTTGGTGCTCGAAGGGGGCTACAACGTCGACGCGCTGGCGCGCTCACTCGCGCTCTCCTTAAGCGAGCTCGCTGGCACCCGGAGCGAGTGTCAACCGGCCGAAGCGACAGATCCGCGCGTCGCTGAAATTGCTCGGCCGTTCCTCGCGCGCCCCGCTTTTTCGGCCTAAGGCGTTGGCGTTGGTGGCGTCGTCGTCGTGGGCACGACGGTTGGTGGCGCAGGCGTCGTCGGCGCTGGTGTTGTTGGCGCTGGAGTAACGCCGGGAGCGAGAGCCTCGCCCGGTTGCACAGTGATTGTCTGCGTCTGCGTGCGAGTCGGAGGTGGATCATCGTCGGTCACGGCGACGAAGGCTCCAATGAGAACGCCGAGTGTTACCGCGAGAACGGCGACCAGGGCGTAAATCGGCCGTCGCCAGCGCGGCGCTGGCGCAATGACGGTGCGGGCAGGGTCACCACAGTTCAGGCACCAATCCTGTTGAGCGTGGAGCCACTCACCACAGTGTGGGCAGGGAAGTGAGCCGTAGGCCCACTGCGGGTTGGCTACTGCAGCCACTGCGAATCAGGCCTGCGGACCGCTGCTTGGCTGCGGGCTAGAAGGGTCATTGGCTGAGGGCGGAGCCTGCTGACCTACGTCATAGACGCTGTTGGCCCCGACAGAGCCAAACCCTGCTACCGAGCGCGGACCGCCGAATGCCAGCCCGCAATGGGGGCAGAAGTGAGCATCGCTTCCGTGCAGCGTGCCGCAGCGAGCGCAGGCGCTGACGCCAGGAATAAAAAGCTCGACGTATGGCGTTTGAAGTTGCAGCACCTCCTCGAGCGCGCGGATCTCGCGGTCGAGCGTCTCGATCGCGAGGACCTTCCCTTCAACGAGTGCCTGATCGCCACGTTCAAAGCGGTGCTGATCGAAGACCAGTCCGCCAAGATCGCGGTAACCGAGTTCACGCACCTGCCGGAGATAGCGCAGGCGGCGGCGCAGGCGGCCGCGCTCACGGAATCCCGGGCGCTTTGGAGGCTCCGGGACCGGCGCTGCGGCTGTCTCGCCGGCGGCGACGTTCTGGTCAGCAGGCGCGAGCGGCTCCTGCTCCTGCTCAATCGCAGGCGGTGGAGCCGGGAAGCGCTCGTCGCCGGCGACGGCTGCGGCTGGAACAATCATCGTTTGCGGCTCAGCCTGGGGCGCCGCTGGCGGCAGAATTACGGTCGCGTCGGGGAACTCGCCCGCAACCGCTTCGGCGTCCGGCGCAGGCGCTGGGGGCGGGCTTTCTTGGTTAGCCTTTCGGCGGAAGATTCGGTCGCTCAATCCCATGGTGTGGCCTCTGCGTTCCCCTCGTTGCGCGCAGCGGCCGAGTCTAGCGGGCTGCCTAGCTGCACTCGCCAAGCCGAGAGCAGTCGCTGCGCCATCCGTTCGGCGCTGAACTGCTCGGCCCGCGCGCGCGAGGTTATTCGAGGGTCGGTTTGGCCAAGGCTCGCTTCGAGCAGGTCGCACCACGAATCCTCGTCGTACGCAAGGCAGTAAGCGCCATCAATCCCGCGCGTTGCCGCTTCGTGGATGCCGGTTGGGACGCAGACAAGCGGAACTTCGCAGGCCAGCGCTTCGAGCACAGCCAAGCCGAAGCCTTCAAGTTCTGATGGCACGACAACCGCGTTGGCGGCGTTGGTCCAGAGTGGAACTTGCCGTGGGTCTACCGAGCCGAGCGTTAATAGCTGAGCGCCGCATCGCTTCGCGATTTGTTGCGCGCGGTCGAAGCGCTTTGCGGCGCGGGTTGGGTCGGCAGGAAAAAGCAGGTAGCGCCCGTCGGCCTGAAGGCCCAGCTTGGCCCGAGCCTGCTGGCGGTCTAATCGGCGGAAGCGGTCGGTCGCAACTCCACACGGAAGAATCTCAACTTTGCGCTTTGGGTACCCAGGCACGTCGCTCGCGAGGTCGGGGCTGGCGGCGCCAATTAAGTCGATGAATGGCAGCGCGGCGTGAGTTATCAATCGCGAACGGCGATGGCGCAGATCGGTGCCGTGCAGCGTCAGCGCGTGAACGTCGGCGGGCACGACGAGCGCGGGCCATGCTGTCAGGCCGAAGTGGGCGTGGACAACATCGAAGCGCTGCCCGCCGTATTCGCGTCGCAAATCGCGCGCGGCAGCAGCATAGGCGCCGGGCGCGAAGGCGAAGCACTCCAGTTCGAGCCCTGGATCTTCGAGCCCGCGCAACGCTTCCAGTTGGTCGCGGACGAAGCTGCCGAGCTCCGGCCGGTCGGCCGAGGGCCACATGTTGGTGACGATCAGAACACGCATCTGATGCTGATTGTCCACGTAGTGGCGGTGGATCCGCGCAACGCCACTCTGCAGGCTGTGGTCAGTGCCGTCCCCAAACCGTTAGGAGCACCAATGACTTATCGCCTGCAGGGTCGTATCCACGCCGGTTTTCACCATGCACTCGTGCGATTGAGTTGTCCCTCCGGGCAGGGGACGGTGGAATACGTTGCGCTGATCCTGCTGGTCGCCGGCGTACTGGCGGGCGTGATCGTGGCAGGCAAATCGCTCAAGGGCGGCGGCATTGCGCAGACCGTTGTATCGAAGCTGAAGGAATCGATCGATAGCGTTGGCAGCGTGAAGCCGTAATCGGTTGGCGCACAGCCCTATGCTCAGGCAATGGTCACGATTAGCGACCCGCGCGAGCGGCCGATTGCCGTCTTCGACTCCGGAGTTGGCGGTCTCACAGTGCTGCACGAGCTGCTCGTCCACCTGCCAGCTGAGGACTACATATATCTAGGCGATACGGCTCGTTTTCCCTACGGAGAGCGGACGCCGGAAGAGCTCGCCAACTTCAGTCTTGAAATCGCCGAAGAACTACTGGCTCGCAACGCAAAGCTGCTGGTCGTCGCTTGCAACTCGGCAACGTCGGCGGCGCTGCCTGTGCTGGCGGCGCGGATGCGCCAGACGACGCTCGGCGTTGAGGTGCTCGGGGTTGTCCGCCCGGAGGCAATTCAAGCCGTCGCGACAACAAATAATGGGCGGATCGGGTTGCTCGCCACCAATGCGACCGTCGCCAGCGGCGCCTACGAGGAGGCCATCCACGACGCCGATCCCTACGTAACGTTGGTCTCAGTCGCGGCGCAAGAGCTGGCGCCGCTGATTCAATCCGGCTCGACCTTCGACGAGAAAGTCGTTGAGCTTGTTCGCGGCTATATCGAGCCGCTGCGTGAAGCGCGCGTCGACACCGTGATTCTCGGCTGCACTCACTACCCGCTGCTCAGCCCGATCCTGCAGCGAATGCTTGGCCGCGACGTCCGCATCGTTACATCGGGCGCCGCTCTCTCCCGTCAGGTTGAGCACGTGCTCGGTGCGCGCGATCTGGCCAACCCAGATCAATCGGAAGGCAGCTACCGCTTCCTCTCTACGGGCGATCCAGAGGCATTCGCGGCGATCGGTACGCGCTTCCTGCAGCTCCCTCTCGGTCCAGTCGAGCAAGTAAGCCTTCACGAGCGAGTGATCGCATGAGCAGCTACCAGCGCCCAGACGGTCGCCGTCCGGATCAGCTTCGGCCGGTTGCTATCGAGCCAGGCTTCGTGAGCACGGCGACCGGTTCAGCGCTGATCAGCTGCGGTGGCACGCGCGTTATCTGCACGGCCTCGATTGAGGAGGGTGTGCCGCGCTGGCGCGCAGGCAAGGGGCTCGGTTGGCTGACCGCCGAATACGGAATGCTTCCAGCCTCAACCGGCGAACGCAAACCGCGCGACGTCAATAAAGGGCGGCTTGACGGCCGCACTGTTGAGATCCAGCGGCTGATCGGGCGCTCCGTCCGCGGCGTAATCGACTACGAAGCGCTTGGCGAAATGACGATCAACCTCGATTGCGACGTGCTCGAAGCCGATGGTGGCACGCGCTGCGCCTCGATTACTGGCGCCTACGTAGCGCTCGCGTTGGGCCTCCAACGGCTCGCCGCCGAGGGTAGGCTCACAAGCATTCCGCTGAGCGGCGAGGTCGCCGCGGTCTCCTGCGGGATTGTCGGCGAAACACCGCTGCTAGACCTCAACTACATCGAAGACTCAGGAGCCGACGTTGACGCCAACGTCGTGATGACAGGGGACGGGGGGCTGATCGAGGTTCAAGCGACGGCAGAGCAGACCGCGCTGCAGCGCACACATTTAGATGACCTGCTGGTGCTGGCAGCCAGCGGGATTGAGCAGCTCAGGGCGGCGCAAGACGAGGCAATAGCGGCTGGCAGCCGCTGAGGCCGATGCGCCTTACGCTCGCCACCCACAACGAGCACAAGCTGAACGAGTTTGCGCGCCTGCTTCCTGGCTACGATCTCGTCGCGCTGCCACCCGGGAGTGTGGCGCCGGTCGAAGACGGCGACAGCTTTGCCGCCAACGCTCTGATCAAGGCTCGCGCCGGCGCTGCGATCAGCGGCTCAGCGACCGTTGCCGACGATTCCGGCATTTGTGTCCAATCACTCGGGGGCGCCCCGGGAATCCTCTCCGCACGGTGGGCCGGTGAGGGTTGCGATGACGCGGCAAACCTGCAATTACTGATCGACAAAACCGAGCCAGGCGAGCGTCTCGAATACGTCTGTGCGATCGCATACTGCGATCCGCGGAGCGGCACTGAAACGACCGTTGAAGGTCGCTGCCTTGGGATCCGCGCCGCCGAGCCGCGCGGCAGCGAGGGCTTCGGTTATGACCCGGCTTTCGAGCCGCTGCAGGCGCCGGGCCGAACGATGGCGGAGCTCAGCGGTGAAGAGAAGGACCGCATCAGTCACCGCGGCGATGCGGCTCGCGAACTTCAGGCGTGGGTCACTAAGCAATGACTGTTGGCACCACAGCTTCAAGCTCATTCCCGCCGCAGCAGCGCACAGCAATTGTCTCGGTCGCAGCAGCCGGATTCCTAGTCGTGATCAAACTCCTCGCCGGTCTCGCGAGCGGCTCGCTCGGATTGCTCGCTGAGGCGGCCCATTCGGCGACCGATTTCGGGGCAGCACTACTGACCTTCTTTGCCATCCGCGTTGCTGGAAGGCCTGCCGATAGCAGCCACCCATATGGCCACCGCAAGGCTGAGCACCTTGCCGCTTTGGCGGAGGGCAGCTTTCTGATCGTGGTAAGCGGCGTGATCATCTTCGAGTCGATCAGCCGAATTACGAGCGCGCAGCCGCAGTTAGTCGAGACGAGCTGGTGGGTTTTCGCCGTGATCTTCGTCGTGCTGCTCGTAGACAGCACTCGGACGGTCATCTCGTGGCGCGCCGCGCGCACATATTCGAGCGCCGCGCTCGGAGCAAATGCGCTCCATTTTGCCTCCGACTTCGCGGGTACCCTGGCCGTCCTAGTTGGCCTCCTGATGGTCAGCGCCGGAGTTGCCGACGCCGATTCAATTGCCGCATTGATCGTCGCTGTGCTGGTCGTCGGCGCCGCGGTCACACTTATCCGCACAAACGTCAGCTCGCTGATGGATCAAGCGCCGGCGGGGCTCGTAAAGATCGCGAAGGAAGCGATTGAGAGCGTCGAACCGCCGCTTGAAATTAGCCGCTTGCGGGTCCGCCAAGCGGGCGGCACGACCTTCGTTGACGGGGTACTTCAAGTAGAGGCCGACGCGCCGGTCCAACAAGGGCACGAACTAGCCGACCGCGTTGAAGCTGCGCTGCACGAGCGGATCGCTGGCAGCGACGTGACGATTCACATTGAACCTCGTGAAGGAGCGGAGCTGCGCGAGCGGGTGACCGGTGCTGCGCTCTCTGCCGACCGCGTGCGCGAAGTCCACAACGTCCGAATTGTCAGTATCGACGGTCGCTCAGACCTCAGCCTTCACGTAAAACTGCCGGCCGGCCAATCGCTCGCCGAGGCCCACGCCGCGATCGACGGCGTCGAGGAGGCGATCCGCTCCGCTGCGCCCGAGGTCGATGCCGTCCACGTGCACATTGAGCCGCTAGAGCCCTCGCTGCAGGCGCCGATCGAAGCCAGCGAAGAGTCGGCCGAGGTGCACCGCGCAGTCGCGCGAATAGTTTTTGAACTGACCGGTCGCGAGCCGCTCGAGCTGCGCGTCCATCGCGAGCCGCGAGGAATTGTGGCTCTTGTAACTGTGGCTCTCGACGGCGAACAAACACTGTCCGAGGCGCACGCGGCCGCGACGACAATCGAGGCGGCAATTCGCGACTACGATCACGAGATCGTCGACGTTGTAGTCCATACCGAACCGGCGGCGCCTGTCAGGTGAGGTTAATCGCAGCGGCAACGCCAACCGCCAGCGAGAGCGCTGCGTAGCCTTGGTAGCCCGCAAGCATCAGGAGCGCTACGCCGACCAAACAGACGAGGACGACGATTCCCCAACTAATGCGGGCCAGTGACATGGCTCAATCCTGCCAGCTGGATCCGACGGCCACGCTGCACAAGGCGTCGTCCAATTGCGTTGCTAGCTTCAAACTGTGTCGACCACCGCCGGCAAGAGCAGTTTCGCGGCACGGCTTTCAGTGGCCGTCGAGCAGCGGCAGTCGCAGATCGTGCTCGGAATCGACCCCGACCCGCAGCGGCTATGGCCGCAGCCCGCGGCGAGGGGCGAGCGGGTCGCTAGTCGAGCTGCCAGCGCGGTCGAGGCACACTGCCGAGCGCTAATTGATGCCGCCGGGCCAGCCTGCGTCGCCGTTAAGCCTCAGCTGGCCTGCTTCGAACGCCTCGGCGCGCAGGGTCGCGAGGCGCTTGGCTCGGTTGTCGATCACGCTAAAGCTGCTGGCCTGCTGGTGCTCGCCGACGGCAAGCGTGGCGACATCGACGTGAGTGCCGCCGCCTACTGTGCGTCGCTAACGGGCTCCACTGAGACGCCGTATGGAGTGGTGGCGGGATTGGGCGCCGATGCCTTCACGGCAAACCCATACATGGGCCTCGACACGCTCAAAGTTCTGATCGAGGGTGCCCGCGAAAACGGCGCCGGCGTCTTTGTTCTAGTGCGAACCTCAAATCCGGGCGCCGCCGACTTCGAGGATTTGGAGCTCGCCGATGGTGGCGTGCTCTGGGAGCGCGTGGCGCAGGCTGTTAATGAGATCGGCAGCACCGGCGAGCTCTCCGACGTCGGCGCGGTTGTCGGCGCGACAGCGCCACAACACCTTTCGCGAATGCGCGAGCTAATGCCGCGGACGATCTTTCTGCTGCCAGGGATCGGCGCACAGGGGGGCGCGGTTGAGAATCTTGCGCCAGCTTTTGCGCCTGGTCGCGCGGCTGCGCTAATAAGCGCTTCGCGTTCAATTGCGTTCGCGTTTGAAGAGCACGGCGGGAGTCCCCACGCCGCCGCCCGCGCGCAGGCTGAATCGCTGCGCGATGCCGCTTGGGCGCTTAGCTCCGCAGGCTGAGCGCTGCAACTTTGCGCCCGGCCCCTCCAATCGCTGGAGTTGCTGCCCAGCGGCCGTATCCTGAAAAGTTAGATGGCGCCGAAATCTCAAGCCGCCCGCTGGTTGGCTCCGCTCGCATTGCTGGTCACGACCCTATTTACGGTGATAATTTTAGCTGGCGGAGGCGGCTCGTCTTCTGGCAACGACGACCCGACTCCCGCGGCAGTTTCGACGACCAACACGGCGGTCAAGGCGACCGGAGCGCGCTATTACACGGTCCGCAGCGGCGATACGCTGACGTCGATCTCACTGGACACCGGAGTGTCGGTCGTAACGCTCGAGCAGCTGAACCCTGGGCTCGACACCCAAGCGCTTCAGCCAGGGCAGCGGCTCCGTTTGAGATCGTGATCAGGCTAATTCGAGTGGGCGCGCTCTTGGCGTTGCTCCTGCTCGCCATGCCGGCCGTCGTAGACGCCCAGCGGCGGCCGTCGCTATCCGCTCCCTCGGCAATCCTAGTTGAGCCGTCGAGCGGCGAGATAATTTACGCGCGCAATCCCTATCAGCGGCGCGAAATCGCATCGACGACGAAGATGATGACGGCGCTGCTGTTACTCGAGCGCCGCTCGCTCGGGCACCTCGTCAAGGTCGCCAGCTACAACCCAGGCGCCGGCGAGTCAACCGCGGGCCTAATTCCAGGTGAGCGGCTAACGAGCGCCGACATGCTGCGCGCGCTGCTGCTCGCAAGCGCCAACGAGGCTGCCGTTTCGATAGCGATTGATGTCGGCGGCTCGCAGCGCGGCTTCGTGAGGATGATGAACGCGCGTGCAAAGCGGGCAGGGCTGCGACGAACACGCTTCTCTAACCCCGACGGGCTCGACGGCCGTCGGAACTATTCGACCGCTCGCGACCTTGCCACGCTCGGCGCGTTGCTTAGGGAGGACCGGTTTGCTCGCCGCCTCGTCGACCGCTCACAGGCGAAGCTGCGCAGTGGTTATCGCAGCCGCACCGTCTACAACCGCAACACTCTGATTGGCTCGGTTTCGTGGATGAACGGGATCAAAACCGGCCACACCGCGAGCGCTGGGTATCTGCTGGTTGGCGGCGCTAGCCGCAACGGCGCTGAGCTGATCAGCGTAGTTATGGGAGCGCCAAGCGAAGCGGCGCGCAACGCCGACACTCTGAAGCTAATGCGCTACGGCTTCGGTCGCTACCGCAGTGTCCGCGCGGTCACGAAGGGGCAGCGCTTCGC
>JBDNJF010000052.1:0-2887 GCA_041687955.1 Solirubrobacteraceae bacterium | reverse complement strand
CGCCTCACGCCTCAGCGCCCCGCGGGTTAAGTCGCCCTGCTCGTCCGACTGACCAGAGCATCGCCAGCCAGGTCAGTGTTGCCAGCAGCACGTGCACCCAGACAAGCTCAGCAGGCACTCCGGTGCGGTACTGCGTGACGCCAACAATTGCCTGCAGGATTAATAGGCCGGCCAGTACCGACAGCGGCTTGACTGCCTGGCTGGCGCCGCCGGGCCGCTTTAGCAGCGCAATCACGGCCAGCACGCTGAGCAGGAAGATGACGGCGATCGCGGCATGACGGTTTGCAAGCCAGGAGAGCGTGTCGGCGCCGCGGAAGTCGAGCCGTTTGATCACGTCGCCGGTGCCGGCCCCGCCGGAGTGAGGTCCTGCCGCCGTCACGGCGGTGCCGACCGAGATCGTTAGCGCGCCGATCGGCAGCAGGCAGCGAACCGCCCAAACTCCCAGCCGGTCGCTTGAACGTTCCCGCTCACCTGGCTCATAGGTGGAGCACCAGGCCAGCGCGAAGGCGGCGTCGAGAATCAGCATTGAGAGGATGTAATGAGCCATCACAAAGCCGGGGGCAAGGTCGTTCTCAACGGTGAGCGCGCCCAGTCCAACCTGAGCGAGAACTCCTAGCGGCAGCAGCGCACCAAAGAGCGCAAGCTCCCAGCGGAACGGCCTGCGCCGCCATGCCAGCAGGCCGGCAGCGATCGCCGCCAGCGCAACGAGGCCGGAGAGCAAACGGTTGCCATATTCGATCCAGGCATGCAGCTGCGAAGGTGCGACAACGCCGCCATAACACTTTGGCCAGTCCGGGCAGCCAAGCCCCGATCCCGTAAGCCGCACTGCGGCGCCGGACAGCACAATCAGCCACAGCGCAAAGAGCGCAACGTAGGCGACGCGCTTGTAGGCCGAAGCGGTGATCGTAAATCCGTTGGTGCGCTGGCTGAGTCGTTGGAACATTGCTGCGGAGAGGATGACATGACGGATCTGCTGCAAGCGGCCAACTAGCCCACACCGTTTCTCTACGCTGCAGCCGTGGAACAATTGCGAGAAATAATGGCGCGTTGGCGATGAAGGCTGTGATTCTCGCTGGAGGAAGGGGCTCGCGCCTGAGCGAAGAGACTTCGCTGAAGCCAAAGCCGATGGTCGACATCGGCCCCAAGCCGATCCTCTGGCACATCATGAAACAGCTTTCCTCCCATGGCGTTGATGATTTTGTGATCTGCCTTGGTTACCTCGGCTACGTGATTAAGGAGTACTTTGCCAACTACGCGCTGCACTCATCCGACGTCACCTACGACCTCAAAAGCGGCACTATCGAGGTTCACGCCTCAACCACCGAACCGTGGCGCGTGACGCTAGTTGATACCGGCGAGCAGACAGCGACCGGCGGCCGCCTCAAGCGAGTGCTGCCTTACGTTGCCGACGAGCAGGAGTTCATCTTCACCTACGGAGACGGCCTCAGCGACGTAAACGTGACTGAGCTAGTCGACTTTCACCGCTCGCAGGGGCTGCTTGCGAGCGTCACCGCTGTGCAGCCCGCCGGCCGCTTTGGCGCGCTTGAGTTGGCCGACGACGGCGTGCTGGTAGAGAGCTTTCAGGAGAAGCCGCGCGGCGACGGTGCCTGGATCAACGGCGGCTACTTCGTATTAAGTCCTGAGGTGGGCGCCCTGATCGCGGGCGACGCCGTCGCTTGGGAGGAAGAACCGGTTGACGCACTGGCCAAGCAGCGGCAGCTTGCGGCTTATCGCCACAACGGCTTCTGGCAGCCGATCGACACGCTGCGCGACCGAATCAACGTTGAGCAGCTTTGGCAGAGCGGCGACGCGCCGTGGAAAACGTGGCAGTAGAAGATCCGGCGCCGCGGCCGGCTGGCGCCGCGCCGCAGGCCGATCAGTGGCGCGGGCGCCGCGTGCTGGTAACCGGGCACACAGGTTTCAAAGGCGCCTGGCTGACGCTGTGGCTGAACGCGCTCGGCGCCGAGCTGTACGGATTTTCTGACGCCGTGCAGCCAGCGCCAGCACTCTTTGCGCAGGCTGGCCTTGACGACATTGTCAGCGGCCGCGTCGGTGACATCCGCGACGCTGCCGCGGTTCACAGTTTTGTCGAAGAGGTGCAGCCCGATGTCGTCTTCCATCTGGGCGCGCAGGCCTTCGTGCGCCGCTCGTTCGTTGAGCCGCTCGCAACCTACGAGACCAACGTGATCGGTACCGCCAACTTGCTGGACGCCGTGCGGCGCGTTGGCACAGTGAAGTCGGTCGTCGTCGTGACCTCCGACAAGTGCTACGACAACGACGATCAGGGCCGCCCTTTCGTTGAGCGCGACCCGCTTGGTGGGCATGATCCCTACTCCAATTCGAAGGCCGCCGCCGAGCTAGTAACCGATGCTTACCGCCGCTCCTATTTCTCTGAGCCGGAAACTGCAAACGTTGCTTCGGCCCGCGCCGGCAACGTGATCGGCGGCGGCGACTGGGGCGAAGATCGTTTGATCCCTGACATCATGCGCGCCGTTCTGGCAGGCGAAAGCGTTCAGATCCGAAGCCCCGACGCCGTGCGCCCTTGGCAGCATGTGCTGGGCCCGGTCAGCGGTTACCTGATCCTTGCCGAGCAGCTACTTGGCTCAAAGCAGTACGCGCAGGGCTGGAACTTCGGCCCTGAGCTGGGCGACGCTAAACCGGTCCGCTTCCTGGTCGAGCGGATCGCTGAAAAGTGGCCGACGACGATCGAATGGCAGCTAGACCAGCGGCCCCAGCCGCACGAAGCAGAGTTCCTCAGTCTTGATTCAAGCCGCGCCCGCGAACTGCTTGGCTGGCAGCCGGCCTGGGCGCTGGAAGCGGGGATCGACGCCACCGTCGATTGGTTTAAGGCGCTGCTGGCAGGCGAGGAGATGCGCGCCGTCACGCT
>JBDNJF010000051.1:0-2593 GCA_041687955.1 Solirubrobacteraceae bacterium | reverse complement strand
CCGCCGCGCTGGGCCGCGCGCGCGGGCGCTAACAACCCTTAAGCTGGCCGAACCTAGACCAACGACGAAGCAGCTTGCCCGCGCACGATTTGGGAGTCGCGACCTACGAAGTGCCCGGCGGCACGCCTGCGGAGCTCGCCGCGATCGTTCAGCAGCCCGGCGGGATGTCGGACATTTTTTAGGCGATGCCTGGCTTCAGGGCTTATTCAGGGCTTGAAATCTCGCCCAATGAAATGATGTCGATTAGCGCCTGGGAAAGTCACGCGGAGGCTGAGGAAGCGGTCACGGCCGCCGCCGAGTGGGTCGCCGCAAACATGGCCAACCTCGTCAAACGCACTTACACCACGTCAGCTTCCACGACGTTCTGGGTCGGCAAGATCGACTGAGCCGCGAGGTAGGGCCCCAGAAGCGGGCGCAGTCACTCACTTGCCTAGCGCTGCGAGCAGGCTTTCGGCTGAGGCCAGGTCTATCGCGCGCGGATCGCCGCTGAGGTCGTGCTCGCTGCGCAGGTCGTAGAAGGCGCGCAGCTCGGTCGATTCGATTACGTCGTCGATCCTTGAGTGGCGCACGGCCTCCTGATCGCTGACACTCGACGCCATCTGCTCGAACGATTCGGCGTCGATCTCGACAAAGCCGACCGAGAGGATCTCTCGCTCGTCGGTTAGTGAAACGGCGTTGAAAACGCGCGCCGGAACGCCGAACCCTTTGTCGGCCTCCCAGGCCGAGATGAAATCATCGAAGGTTGCGCCTTCCTTGAGGTACCTGCGAAAGATCGCGACGAGCATCAGCCGATTATGTCAAGGCTGCGGCGCGGCGCGCAAGCCGGTTAGCCGGCCGTGACCGCGGCCCAGAAGCGGTCGCTCTCAGCGGGCAGAGCCTCGACCATCCACCATTCGCTGGTCCGCTCGTCGCGGAAGCTGCACAGATGGGCGGCGAAGTTGTGGAGCTTCTCACCCGACGCTGCGCTGGCATGCACTTCGGCCATCGCCAACACGCGGCCCTGCTCTAGCTCGACCGTGTTGGTCAGCTCAATCTTCAGTTCGGCTGCGCCGTAGTCGACGGAGCCGATTCGCTCGATCAAGACGCAATCATGAGCCACTGTGCGAGCCTACCGGCCCGTCGCTGAAACTGCGGTCGCGCAGCTCGGCCACGCCGCCCGCTTGGCTTGATCTCCGTACTCATACTGATCTTTGGTTGAGCGTCGCCATTAAGTTCGACTGGCAGTGGGCGCTAGATGGCGCGCAATGGGTCGCACTAGTCGGGTCTTAGTGGGGTTGGGGAAACTGAAGTGTGGCGGTGGTGTTTCGCTTCACTCACTCAATCTGGTCTGACTTAGCGAGGTTGTGCCTTGCGCAGAGCAGTTGAATGTTCTCCGCCAGCAGCGACGAGCCGCCCTTCGAGAATGGCAGGATGTGGTCGAAGTGGAGGTTGTCGGTGCTACCGCACTTCGTGCACTTGCCCTCGTCGCGCCGCCTGGCCGAAAATTCATCCCGCGTTGAAGGCTTAAGCCCTCCGCGTGACACATATCCGCGTGTGAGAAAACGTCACCTGGCTGGAATCTCATGCCAGGTTCCTACCAGGTTGCGTAGGGGCTGGTTGCCTAACCTCCGGATGCCGTGCCCCGCGGTACTCATGCGCCATTGGCTCAACAGGCCGCCACGCGGATGCTGACGTGCTAGCTGTGTCAGCGCTGCCACCAGCGGCGCGACCTTCCACCCCGATCAGCAAGCGGAACGGGCGAGCGGTGATGGCGGGTAGCAGCACAGCGCAGAGCTGGCTTCAGAACTTCGGTTGAGCGGCGCGCGAGGTTTGTAACACTAGCCGCGGTGGCCGAGATGATAATCAGTCCGTTTGCCGTTCTCGGCACCAATCCGTTGGCGGTTGTGATCGTGATCGTGGCCGTTGGCGCGCTGCTGCTGGTTGACCTGCTGGTCTTTGCTCGCGGCCGCCAGCCGACCAGCCATGAGGCGATGGTCTGGAGCATCGGCTGGCTGATTGTTGGGCTGCTGGTGACGATCCCGATGATCCTAATCTTGACGCCAGCTGACGGCGTTAACTACGTCACCGTCTATCTGATTGAGCGGACCTTGTCGCTCGACAACCTTGTCGTCTTCCTGCTGATCTTCGGCTACTTCGCAGTGCCGGCGGCGCAGCGCGGGATTCTGCTGTTCTGGGGAATCGTGCTGGCGCTGGCGATGCGCGGCGTGGCGATCGTCGTCGGCGTTCAGCTGATTGAGAACTTCCACTTCGTCACCTACCTGCTGGGGCTGCTGCTGCTGTTCCTTGCCTGGAAAATGTACGGCGGCGCCGCCGACCATGTAGATCCCGACCACACGCCGTTCGTCAGGCTGTTGCGCCGCTTCTATCCAATCGGTGATTATCAGGGCTCAAAGTTCAGCTTCAAGCAGGCCGGCAAGCGGATAGTTACGCCGCTCGCGCTGGCGCTCGTGGCGGTCGTTGCCGCCGATATTGCCTTCGCGCTCGATTCGATCCCGGCGGCCTTTGCGATCACCGATGATCCGCTCATTATCTGGACAGCGAACGGTTTCGCGCTGATCGGCCTGCGCGCACTCTTTGTTCTAGTTGAGGACCT
>JBDNJF010000050.1:0-8161 GCA_041687955.1 Solirubrobacteraceae bacterium | reverse complement strand
GTTGAGGACAACGTCTGGCTTGGAGCGCACGTCGTTGTCACCGGCGGGGTTCGAATCGGCTCGCGGTCGGTAATTGGCGCCGGCAGCGTCGTGACCGGCGACATCCCGCCCGGCGTGATCGCCGCCGGCGCACCGGCCCGTGTTCTGCGCGAGATTGAGTTCAGCGCCTAATCGCTGGACCGGGTTCCGCTTCGTTAGCGGTCGTTACGCCTAGCCTGCAGGCGGAATGCGTCGAGTTCATCTGGGTCGATCGAGTAGCCGTGCTCGGGGCCAGGGAAGGAGCGGTTCCGCACCTCGTCGGCATAGGCGGTAACGCCGGCGACCATCTCGTCGAGCAGGTTTGCGTAGCGCTTGACGAATCGGGCTCCGAGCCCTTCACGGATCCCGAGAAGATCATGGAAGACCAGCACTTGGCCGTCGACTGCTGGGCCGGCGCCGATGCCGATCACTGGGATCTCCAGCACTGGCATGATCGCAGCCGCGAGTTCGCTCGGGATCGCCTCGAAGACGATCGAGAAGCAGCCCGCCTGCTGCAGCGCGAGCGCTTCGTCACGGACCTTCGCGGCCTGCTGCGACGTCCGTCCCTGGGCCTTGTACCCACCGAGAGCGGTTGAGGTCTGCGGTGTCAGTCCGACGTGCCCCATCACTGGAATACCGGCTTCGCTGATCGCCTTCGCGCGGGCCGCTGACACGGCGCCGCCTCCTTCCAGTTTGACGGCCGCACATCCAGCTTCTTTGACAAATCTCAGCGCCGTCGTGATCGCCTGCTCGTCGCTAACCTCGTAGGAGCCAAACGGCAGGTCGCCGATCAGGAACGGTGAGTGCAGGCCGCGCCGCGCCGCCTTCGCGAGCATCAGGATCTCGTCCAGGTCGACCGGGACGGTCGAGTCGTAACCGAGAACCGTCATTGCGCCGGAGTCGCCGACCAAGACGAGGTCGACTCCGGCCTTCTCGGCCGCCAGTGCGCTTGGGTAGTCGTAGGCCGTAACCATCACGATCGGTTCGCCATTGCGCTTCATCTCCGCTAGCCGCGGCAATGTCATCGGCAGGCGCGAGGCGTCGGCCGGGATCTCAATCCTGCTTGGCGTTGTGGACATCGTCTGCTCCTTCTGTTGAAGTCGACGCCGCCTACTGGACGGTCGCCGCCTCGCGGTTGGCATTGACGGTCAAATTGTCGATCAGACGCACCTCGCCGAGCCGCGCGGCGCAGGCGATCAGCAGCTCGCCGCGCAGCTCGCTTGCCGGTGCGAGCGTTTGGGCATCTGTAACTGAGAGGTACTCGGGCTCGAGCCCGCAGTCAGTTAGGTGCTGCAAGCCGGCAGCGATTGCCTGCTGCGGCGTCTGCGCTCGCCGCTCGGCGATCATCTCGGCGGTCAGCCGCAGCGCCGCACTGAGCGCCAGCGCCTGTTCCCGCTGCTCGTCGCTGAGCCGCGCGTTGCGGCTCGACAGCGCGAGGCCTTCCTGATCGCGCACCGTCTCAACCGTGATGATTCGGGTCGCGATGTGCAGGTCGGTCACGAAGCGCTGCACGACCAGCGCCTGCTGCGCGTCCTTGGCGCCGAAGTAGGCGGCCTGGGGCGCGGTGATGTTGAGTAGTGCCGTGACGACCGTCGCCATCCCGTCGAAGTGGGAGGCGCCCCGCTCAACCCCTTCAAGCGTCTCGGTCAATCGTCCGCTGACGTGGATGCTGGTCGCCGCGCCAGAGGGGTAGATCTCGTCGACCGCTGGCACGAAGCAGAATGTCGCCCCGGCGCCAGCCGCCAGTTCGATGTCGCGGCGCTCGTTGCGCGGATAGTTGGCCAAGTCGGCGGCGTCGTTGAACTGCGGTGGGTTGACGAAGATTGAGACGACGACGATCTCGTGTTCGGCGGCGGCGCGTTCGATCAGCGCGCAGTGGCCGTCGTGCAGCGCTCCCATCGTCGGTACCAGCGCAACGCTCGCGCCGGCGGCGCGGCGCGCAGCGAGCTGTGCCCGCAGCTCGGGGATCGTTCGGATCGCGTTAACGATGCTTTCTGTCATTTCGGTCCAGTTCCCTCGGGATACCGGTCGCGCTTTAAGAACCCGCTGTGCTGCGTACTAAAACTGTTACCCGGTCCGCAGCGAATCGTTACGGCCGTAATCGGAACGGTAGCAGCGCAGCCGACGGAAGCCGCTTGGGATAGCGTCATCTGCGATGAATGAGTCATCAAATGACTGCTGACCGTCGTGCTGCCGCGGAACAGGCGTTGAGGGCTGAGGTTTCGGTCTGCCAGCGCTGCCCGCAGCTTGTCGCTGCCCGCACGCAGGTCGTCTTTGGTAGCGGTAGCGTTGACGCGCAGGTGATGTTCGTTGGCGAAGCGCCTGGAGCGAACGAGGACCGCGAGGGCGTTCCGTTTGTCGGCGCGTCCGGAAGGTTGCTCGATCAGCTGTTGGGCGGGATCGGGATCGAACGCGAGCAGGTCTACATCACCAACGTTCTGAAGTGCCGGCCGCCTGACAACCGTGACCCTCGAAGTGAGGAGATCGCCAACTGTTCCGGCTACCTCGAGCGTCAAGTTGAGCTTGTCGAGCCAATCGTCGTTGTAACACTCGGCAACTTCGCGACGAAGCTGCTGCGTGGCTCAGATGAAGCGATCACTGCGGTCCACGGTAGGCCGGAGGAATGCACAATCGGTTCGAGGACAGTGCGGCTGCTTCCGGTCTTTCACCCGGCCGCGGCGCTCTACCGGCGGCCAAACTTAGAGCTGCTGCGCGAGGATTTCGCGCGCCTAGCGGAGCTGGTTGCGCTAGGCCCGCCGCGGCAGAGAGATGGAGCCGGCGCGGTCGCCCCTGCGTCGCAGCCAGCGAAGCCGCCGACTGCGCAGCCAGCCGACGACGACGCTCCTCAGCTCGATCTGTTCTGAGCACTGCGCAGAGAGCGCAGCATCAGCAGGTTCTGGCGTCGCTGACGGCCCAGCAGGGCGCGCAGCCTGAAGGTCAAAGCCTGCGTGCGGTCATCGCGGCGTAATGCGTCGTCGCCGAGCTGTGCCTCGATCACCTCGCGCCGTCGCCGCGCCTGCAGCTCTGCCCGTTGTCGATCAGGGAGATCGGCGCTGGTGTGCGCACCGCTGTGGACAAGCGTGACCGACGGATCAAAGAGCGTTGGCACCGCCAGCGCACGGGCACGCAGGCAGAGGTCGAGGTCCTCGCTGAACAAAAAATCGCGGTCGTTGAACGGGCCGAGCAGCGTCAACAGGTTGGTCTGCGCCGCCAGGCAGGCGCCGATCGCCCAGCCGACCACAACCGGGCCGGTTGAGCGGTACGGCTCAATGCGGCAGCGCAGGCGGCCGGGCAGCAACCGTTGCAGGCCGAGCGCCGCGAAGTAGTCGCCGCGTCCGGCCGGTAGTGGATGGGCGCTGCGCTGCAGGCTGCCGTCGTCGTTGAGCAGCCGCGGCGCCAGTAGCGCTCGCTGGCCGGCTGCTAGAGCTACGAGTCGCTCCAGCCCATCGTCGAGTAGCACACAGTCGGGGTTGAGCAGCACCGTCACCGGTTCTCTGGCCAGCGCCAGCGCAGCATTGTTGGCCGCGCCAAAGCCAGGGTTGCCTTCCATCACAATCACCTCGCAGCCGCACCGCTTGGCAAGTTCGGCGCCGTCGTCGTTAGAGCCACTGTCGACACAGATGATCTGCGGCCGCTCGGCCAGCCGGGTGTCGATCGAGTCCAGCAGCCGCTCCAGCTCGGCGGCCGAGTTGTGCAGCACAATGCAGATCGAAAAACTCATCGGCGGCGCTCCGCTGCTTCGGCCAGCACAGCGCGCAGCTGGCTCGCCGATTGGGCCCATGAGAGCGTCGAGACGGCTGCTTCTGCTTCAGCGCCGAGCCGCTCGCGCAGCGCCGCGTCGCCGCTGATCAGCACCAGCGCCTTTGCCAGCGCGTCGGCGTCGCCGACAGGGAACGTCAGACAAGCGCCTTTGAGCGTCTCTTGCAGCACCGGCAGGTCGCTGACGACACTGGCGACGCCGTAGCTGGCCGCTTCGACCGGCGGCAAGCCAAAACCTTCAAGCGTCGATGGAAGGACCAGCGCCAGCGCGCCCGCGTACCAGCGCGACAGCTCGCTGTCGCTCTGGCGGCCAACCAGTTTGACGCCAGCGACGCCTTCGAGCAGCGCCGCGTCGCGGCCTTCGCCAACGACGATCAGCGGCGCTGTCAGGCCGGCACGCCGCGCCACTGGGATCGCAGCCGCCAGAGTGGCGATCCCTTTGCGCGGCTCAAGCGCGCCGACGTAGAGCAGGTAGGGGGTTTTGTTGCTCGCGCTGTCGAGCTCTGCCGCGGCGGTCAGCGCGGTTGACGGTGCGCCCCGGATCAGAGTGATCCGCTGCGGTTCAACCGGCCAGCCTGCCTGCTCAATCGCCGCGCCGGTTGCTTCACTGTCGACTACAACGGCCGCGGCGCGCGCGGCAAGCCGCGCCGGCCGCGCAAGTCGGTGCCAGCGCTGCTCATAGGCGGTGAAGTCGCGCGGTGATGTTTCAAAAGAAAGGTCGTGAACGGTCAGCACGTACGGTGTTCGCCGGCCGACGGCGACCGGTGCCGGTGCTGGCAGCCAGCAGACATCGGCGCCGCCGGCCAGTCGCTCAAGTCGCGGCCTGCCGGTCAGCGCAGCGGCGCCGTAAAGGGCTCGTGATGAACGCCGCGTCCGCCGCAGCTCGATCCCGGTAGGCAGGTCGACCACGCGGTCGGCCGGGACCACAGCCAGCCAGCGGTCGTCTCCCTCAAGCTGGCCCAGTGCGGTCAGCATCTCTTCGAGGTATCTTGCGATCCCTCGGCCCTGTCCGAGCTGTCGGGCATCAATCGCAACGCGCATCAACCGAGCAACCTAGATGATCGGCCCGCGAATGGTGCATGGCGCTTCGCGATCGCTGCGGCGATAGTCTGGCTGAACCGATGTACTCGATTCCTGCTGCACAGAACCTGCGCGTGGCGCTCGTCCACGACTTCTTGCTTGATTTGCGTGGCGCCGAGCGCGTCTTCCTACAACTCTGCACGATCTTCCCGCAGGCCGATATCTTCACTGCCGTCTACGACGAGGCCGGCACGCAGGGACGTTTTTCCGATCGCAATGTGATCACATCAGGCCTGCAGCGACTCCGTCCGACCGCCCGCAACTTCCGCCCGCTGCTGCCGTTCTACCCGGCGGCGATTGAGTCGCTCGACCTGCGCGGCTACGACCTCGTCGTTTCCAGTTCATCGGCCTGGGCACACGGCGTGATCCCGGACGAGAACGCCGTGCACGTCAGCTATTGCCACAACCCGTTCCGTTACGCCTGGACCGAGCGCGAGGCGACGCTTGCGGCTCGTAGCCCGCTGGTCCGCACGGCGCTCGCGCAGGTGATGCACCGCTGGCGCCAGTGGGACTTCATCGCAGCCCAGCGGGTCGACGCCTACGTCGCGAACTCGAAGACGACGCAGCAGCGGATTGAGCGGTACTTCGCGCGCGACTCTTCGGTGATCTACCCGCCGGTCGAGATCAACCGTTTCTCGCCCGGCCCGATCGGCGACCATCACCTGGTTCTTTCCGAGCTGATTGCTCACAAGCGGATCGAGGTTGTCGTCCGTGCCTTTAGCCGCCTCAACATGCCTTTGATCGTTGCCGGCGATGGCCCAGATTCGCGCCGTCTGCAGCGGCTTGCCAGCCCAACTGTGCGCTTTGCTGGACGTGTCAGCGACAGCGAGGCGGAGCGGCTGCTGCGCAGCTCCCAGTCGCTGGTTGTTGCTGCGACGGAGGAGTTCGGGATCGCCGCAGTTGAAGCACAGGCCTCAGGCCGGCCGGTGATCGCTCTGCGCGCCGGCGGTCTGCTGGAGACTGTGATCGAAGGGAAGACCGGCGTCTACTTTGACCGGCCCGACCCGGCATCACTCTGCCGTGTGCTCGAGCAATTCGACCCAGCGGTGTTCAGCCCCGACGACTGCGTCGCCCAAGCCAACCGCTTTAGTCCGCGGCGTTTCGAAGCGGAGTTCGCTGGCGTCGTTGAGCAGGCGCTCGGCGACGGGCTTGCCAGGGAGGCCGTGGCAGGGCGCAGGCCGACGGCGCGCCGTTCCCGCGGCCGCGGCTTGGTGCGGCCGCCTCGCGCTCGTTCCTGAGTTCTAGGGCGAACTGCTCTGAATCCGGCCGTCGAGAGCTACCGCTCGCGCCAGTGCCTGCCTGCTCGCGACGGGGTCGTCGGCAAGTAACCAGTTAGCAAGCAGCAGCCAGCCGGGGCGGTTCTCTGGCTCGCGCACTAGCAGTGCCCGTAGTTGATTCTCGGCGCCGAGCTGATCACCGCTCAGATATACGGCCGCGGCGATGGATAGATCGGGCTGCAGGCTAACGCTGAGCAGCCGCGCCCGTTCAAAGCGATCGATCGCGGCGGCAGTATTTGGCGGCTGTTGACCGAGCAGCTGGAACCCTTGTGTCTGCAGTCGCTCACCCTGCCAGCTGACGAGCAGCCAACCGGCGATCAGCAGCGCCGCTGCCGAGAGCAGGACCCGGACGCCTGTTGATCTTCCGGCGGTGCGTGCGACCATCCGCCGATGGTATGCGCTTGCCGGCTCAAAGGTTCGCGTTTCACTACGCTCGCGCCCGATGCTCGCGATTCTTCGCCTATCTGCTGTCGCCATTCTGTTGGCGATGCCGACGGCTATTGCCTTCTTCTCAGGCGGCTACTTCGCCGGCGCACGACTGATCGCTGGCATTGGTGTCTGGCTGATCGTCGCGCTGAGCGTTTGGTTGGTTGGTAACCCGCTACCGAAGCGTCGACCGGGCCGCGCTGCGCTGGCCGGGCTGCTGGCGCTGACGATCCTCGTCGGGCTGTCGATCCTCTGGGCGCCGCTGCGCAGCGCCGCCCAGTCGGACCTTCAGCGGCTGCTGCTTTACCTCGGGATGCTGATTGCGGCAATCGCCCTGCTGCGTGGCCGTTTTGGGCTGCGGCTGACCGAGGCGGCGCTGGCCTGCGGCGCACTGCTGGTGACGCTTTACGCGTTGGCGGCGCGATTGTTGCCCGGCCTTGTCAGCGAAGCGGCCAGCCAATCGGCGGCGGGGCGGCTCGAACAGCCGCTGACCTACTGGAACGCCAGTGGAATGCTCGCCGCGATCGGCTTCATTCTCGCGCTGCGGATCGCTGGTGACGCGACGCGCGCGCGGTGGCAACAGTCCCTGGGAATCGCTGCTGCCGTGCCGCTTGGTCTGGGTGTCTACCTGACCTTCTCGCGCGGAGCCTTGCTGGCGGTTGCTGTTGGCGTAATTCTGCTGATCGCGGTGACGCGTCAATCACGGCAGCTCCGTGTTGTCCTCGTAGGCCTCGGCGGCGGCATCGCAGTGTCGGCCGTTGCTGCGTTTCTGCCGTCGTTCCGCGCGCTGGCCGGAAGCGCAGCCTCACGCGAGCAGCAGGGACTGGTGATGGTCGTTGTGTTGGCGCTTGTTGTTTGCGTGGTCGTGGTCGTTGGCCGCAGCTGGGGGGAGCTCGCTGGCGAGAAGCAGTTGTCGGCGCCAAGGGCGCTGGCAGCCGGCTTGACGGCTGTGCTGCTGGTGGCCTTCATCGCCGTCGCAGCCGGCGATGGCAGCAGCAACGGCCAGCCGCGATTTGGCGCAGACACGCGTCGCCTAACGTCGTTTGAGAGCAACCGTTACTCATATTGGAATGTCGCTGGCGGGATGTTCGTTGACGCCCCGCTGGCGGGTGAGGGTTCAAGCTCATTTCGTGTTGTCTGGCGCCAAGAGAGGACAATCCTCGACCCTGCGCTCGATGCCCATTCGCTCTACATCGAGACGGCAGCCGAACTGGGACTGCTTGGGCTGTTGGCATTGGCACTGCTGATCGGCGGCGTTGCCTGGGCGGGGCGCAACGTGCATCGCGCCGATCGCGCCGCAGCCGCCGGCGCGCTTGCCACGCTCGGCGCCTTCGCCGTCCATGCGGGGCTCGACTGGGACTGGGAGATGCCGGCGCTCAGCCTGATCGCGCTGCTAATGGCCGGCGCCGTGATCGCCGCCGATGAACAGTTGGCTGCTCCTGTCAGTCGGTCGTAACAGCGACGCGCAGGTCTGGGCCGGTTGCGATCACGACAGCAAAGCCGTTGCCGACTTTTAGATCGGGATCCTCTGTTTCAACGACCTGTAGGCCGATCCGTTGACAGAGCTCAACGAACGACTCGCAGCTCCAGACCGACCAGTG
>JBDNJF010000049.1:0-13444 GCA_041687955.1 Solirubrobacteraceae bacterium | reverse complement strand
TGCACTTGCCGCAGCTGGTTGGCCTCGCGCTCGGTATCTCGCCCAAGGAGCTCGGCCTGCAGCACCACATCGTCAAGCCGACCTCAGTGATCGACTGGTCGCAGGCGGTTGTCGGCGGCGTTGGCGGCTGGTAGCTAGCCAACGAGGCCGCCAGTGGTTGCCAGTCCGGCGATCTGAACGGCGTTCAGCGCGGCCCGTACCGGCATCGCGTTGTGGGCCAGCGCGCTTGCGTGAGCATCGGTCACTGGCAGCGGGACCGATCTCCGACCGTGCAAGTTGGGATTGTGCTAAAACCTACTGCGACAATCGGGATTAGCGCTGTTGGTCCCTCAAACCCTTTGGAGATAAATCAATGACAAAGCGAGAGGCACGATGAAAAAACTCCTTGTGGCACCTGCAGTTCTGCTGCTCCTAGCGATCGGTGGCATTTCCGCCTGTGGCGAGAACAATCAGAGTTCGGCCGGCGACGGCAAGAGCCTCACGCTCTACTCCGGCCGCGACGAGGAATTCATCGGTCCACTCGCCGAGCGCTACCGCGACGAAAACCCCGGCGTAAAGCTCGAGGTCCGTTACGGCGACAGCGCCGAGCTAGCTTCAACCCTGCGCGAGGAGGGCGACCGCACCCCCGCCGGCCTCTTCCTCAGCCAAGACGCCGGCGCCCTCGGAGCGCTCCAGCAGGCCGACCTGCTGACCGCGCTTCCAGGCAACATCCTCGGCCGAGTTCCCGCGACCTACCGCTCGAGCGAAGGCGACTGGGTCGGAATCACCGGCCGCGTCCGCGTGCTCGCTTACGACAGCCGCAAGCTGCAAGAAGCCCAGCTGCCAAAGTCGGTATTCGACCTAACGCAGCCACAGTGGAAGGGCAAGGTCGGCTGGGCCCCAACCAACGCCTCCTTCCAAGCCTTTGTCACCGCAATGCGGCTGACCGCCGGCGAAGCGAGGACGAAGAAGTGGCTGGAAGAGATGAAGGCCAACGGCACGCAGTCCTACGAGAAGAACTCGATCATCCGCGACGCGATCGCCGACGGCGAGATCGAGGTCGGGCTGATCAACCATTACTACGTAATTGAGGGCATCCGCGAAGGTGAGGTCAAGGGCCAGAACTATCCGGTTCAGCTGCACTTCTTCCCGGCCGGCGACGTAGGGACCCTGGTAAACGTCTCCGGCGCCGCTATCCCAAAGGCATCCAACCAGCAGGACGCCGCAAAGGCGTTCACGAGCTTCCTGCTCGCCAACCCGCAGCAGGAGTACTTCGCTAGGCAGGTCGGTGAGTACCCGCTGGTGCCTGGCGTCAAGCAGGATCCGTCGCTCCCGCCGCTCTCGAGCATCGAGCAGCCGGACGTCGACCTTGGAGACCTAGAAGACCTCCAAGGCACGCAGGAACTGCTCAAGCAGGCCGGCGTTCTTTAGCCGATGGAGGCAGGAGTCCAGGCAGCAAGTCAGCAGGCTCGCGCCGATCGCGGCGCTGGCCTGTCGGGCACGCTCGTCGCGTCGCTGGTAGTAGCGGTCGTCTGCGCCGTACCGGTCGTCTACCTGTTCGCCGTGATCCTCGACGAGCCGTCGCTGGCCTGGGAGATCATCTGGCGCGCGGACACCCTTCAGTTGTTCCTGCGCAGCTTCGCTCTGGCCTTGGCGGTTGGCGCCACGGCCACGGCGATCGCCGTCCCGCTGGCTTGGCTCACCAGCCGAAGCGACCTGCCGTGGCGCCGCGGCTGGACCGTTCTGTCGGTGCTCCCGTTAGTGATCCCCAGCTACATCGGCGCCTACCTTTTCGTCTCAGCGCTCGGGCCGCGCGGCGAGCTTCAGTCGTTGCTCGGCGTCGACAAGATCCCCAGCATCTATGGCTTCGCCGGAGCTTGGATCGTCCTCAGCCTCTTCACCTTTCCGCTCGTGCTGCTCCCCGTCCGTGCGGCGATGAAGCGCCTTGACCCCAACCTCGAGGATGCCGCTTCGGGCATGGGGCGCTCGCAGGCTGAGATCGCGCGCACCGTAATACTCCCCCAGCTGATCCCCGCAATCGGCGCCGGCGCCCTGCTGGTCTCGCTCTACGCACTGGCTGACTTCGGGGCCGTCTCAATCCTGCGCTTCGACTCGTTCACGCGAGTGATCTACCAGTCATATCGGGGAAGCTTCGACCGCACCGGCGCCGCCGCCCTAGCCGGCGTGCTGGTGGTGGTGATGTTAATCCTGCTCCTGGTAGAGAGCCGCGTGCGCCGCTCACGCTCCTACCACCGCGTCGGCCCCGGGAGCATTCGCCCAACCCGCACTGTCGCGCTCGGCCGATGGCGGCTCCCGGCCCTTGCCTTCTGCGCGCTGGTCACGCTCTTCTCCGTTCTGCTTCCGGTCGGAATGCTGATCTACTGGTCGGCCCAGAGCGTCGCTGGCGCGACCAACTGGCAGCAGGTCATCACCGCTGCGGCCAACTCAATTTTGCTCGCCACCTTGACCGCAGCGCTCGCGGCGCTCTGCGCACTGCCGGTGGCTTGGCTGGGCGCGCGAGCGCCCGGGCGCTTCTCGCGCGTGGTCGACACACTGACCACCACCGGCTATGCGCTGCCCGGCATCGTGGTGGCGCTGGCAATTGTTTTCGTTGGCATCCGCCTAGTGCCGTTCCTTTACCAAACGCTTCCGATGACGGTGATCGCGATGGTGATCGTGTGCCTGCCCTTGGCGATCACGGCGACCCGCGCCGCCGTGCTCCAGTTGCCGCCGCGCCTGGAGGAAGCCGCCCGCGGCTCGGGGCGCTCACCGCTAGGCGTGCTGGCGACGATCGGCATCCCACTTACCCGCGCGGGAATTCTCGCCGGCGCCGCGCTGGTGTTCGTTGCCGCGATCAAGGAGCTGCCGATCGTCGTGCTGCTCTCGCCGATCGAGTTCAGCACCCTGCCGCTTGTAATTTGGCAGGAATCGACGCGGGCCTTTTTCGAGAGCGGGGCGATTCCCGCTCTCGTGCTGCTTTTGGTTACCGCGCCGGGCGTCTGGCTGCTGGTGGGCCGTGAGCGATGAGCGATGCTGCGACAATAGGAGGCGTGACTTCAGTAGCTGAAAAAGTAGCTGCCTGCTCAATCGGTGGTGCTGGCGAGCGGGCCGAGATCGTCCGAGTCGAAGGGCTGCGCAAGCACTTCGACGATGTCCGTGCGGTCGGCGACGTCGACCTCACACTCCACGCCGGCGAGATCGCCGCGCTGCTCGGCCCCAGCGGCTGCGGCAAGACCACACTGCTGCGCCTGGTCGCCGGCTTTGAGCGTCCTGACGCCGGCACCGTCGAGGTGGCTGGCAACCTTGTCGCCTCCGCTGAGGGCTTCACTCCCCCCGAGCGCCGCAGCGTGGCGATGGTCTTCCAGGACTACGCGCTCTTTCCCCACATGACCGTCGAGCAGAACGTCGGTTACGCACTCGGCCGCCGCCCCGACCGCGAGCGGGTAGCGAAGGTAATGCGCCTCGTCGGCCTCGACGGGCTCGGCGACCGCCGCCCCGACGAGCTCTCCGGAGGCCAGCAGCAGCGAGTCGCCCTGGCCCGAGCATTGGCACCCACCCCCTCGGTGGTTCTGCTCGACGAGCCGTTCTCCGGACTTGATGCCTCGATGCGCGAGCAGGTCCGCGGCGAGGTGCGCGAGATCCTTCGCGCCGCCGGAGTCGCCGCGATCTTGGTGACGCACGACCAAGAAGAGGCGCTCAGCTTTGCCGACACCGTCGCCGTCATGAACGCTGGCCAGATCGAACAGTTCGGCACGCCGGAAGAGATCTACGGCCGCCCGGCCAACCACTGGGTCGCCTCGTTCCTCGGCGAGATCGACGTCCTCCCCGGCAAGGCCAGTGGCGGCCGAGCCACCTGCTTGCTAGGCGAAGCCGCGGTCGACGGCAGCCTCGAAGGCCCGGTCGACGTGCTGATCCGACCGGAGTCAATCTCAACTTCGCAAGACGGAGGCGGCCAAGACGGAATTGTTGTTGAGCGCGTCTACTTCGGCCACGACCAGCTCGTAACGCTTGAGCTCGAGGGCGGCGTGCGGGTTCACAGCCGCAACCTTGGTTTCCCTGCCTGCCACCCCGGCGACCGCCTCAAGGTGAGCCTCACCGGGCCGGTCACCGCCCTACCCTCGCCGCCAGCGCAAGCTTGAGCCGCAGGCGCCTGTTGCTAGCCAACTAGGCCGCGAGCGATCGCCAGCTCAGCGATCTGCACGGTGTTCAGCGCCGCGCCCTTGCGCAGGTTGTCCCCCACCACGAAAAAGTTGATGCTCTTTGGATCATCAAGGTCTACGCGCACGCGGCCTACCGCTACTTCGTCGCGCCCCGCCCACTCCAGCGGCGTCGGCGCGTCTTCGACGACAAGATTTGGGAATGCGGCGAGCGCCGCAAGCGCGGCCTCCAGCTCAACCTCGCGCTCAAAACTGGCACGGATCTCAATCGCGTGGCCAACCATCACCGGCACGCGCACACAAGTCGGGCTGACCTTTAGAGCAGGCAAGTCGAGAATCTTGCGGCTCTCGTTCTGAAGCTTCATCTCCTCGTCGGTGTAGCCGTTAGCTTCCAGTGCGCCAAGCATCGGCACGACGTTGTAGGCGAGCGTGTTGGCGTGGACCCGCGCCGTAACCTTGCGCGCCGCCTGCTCACCATCACTTATCAGCAGGTCGACGTGCTCGTGCAGCAGCGGCACCTGCTCCGCAAGTTCATCAATCCCGCTGCGGCCGGCGCCGCCCGCGGCTTGGTAGCTGGTGGCAACCATTGCGGTTAAGCCAAACTGGTCGTGTAGCGCTTTGAGCGGCAGCATCGCGACCATCGTCGTGCAGTTCGGGTTGGCAACAATTCGCTTCGCTGCGCCCGAGAGCGCGTCCGGGTTGACTTCGCTGACGACCAGTGGCACTTCGCTATCCATCCGCCAGGCCGATGAGTTATCGACGACAAGCGCGCCGGCGGCGGCGAACTGCGGCGCCCACTCACGCGAGCTAGAGCCGCCGGCCGAAAAGAGCGCTAAATCAAAGCCGCTAATCGTCTCCGCGCTCAGCGGCTGCACTTCGCCGTAGCCGTCAAGAATCGTTCCCGCCGAGCGCGCGCTGGCGAACGGCACTGTTTCGCTTCCTACGCCGCGCTCGCTGAGCATCGCCAGCAGCAGGCGCCCAACGGCGCCGGTTGCGCCAACGACGGCAATCTTCATGACGGTGGAAGCCCGAACGGCTCTTCCGCGCGAATCGTATCCTCGCCGCTCAGCTCAAAGGCACTGTGCAAAGCGCGCACAGCGTCCTCAACGCGGTCGCCGGCAATCACGCATGAAATCTTGATCGGCGAGGTGGAGATCATCTCGATGTTGATTGCCTCTGCGCCAAGCACGCTGAAGACTTTCGCCGCCACGCCGGGGTGCGACTTCATGCCGGCTCCGATCACCGAAACCTTGCCCATCTCTTGGTCGGTGGCAACGTCGCCGATCCCCATCTCCCCTTTTAGGCGATCGAGCGCGTCCTGAGCTGCGCGCAGGTCGTCGCGCGGCACCGTGAACGACATGTCGGCGCGCGTGTCTTTCGAAACAGGCTCGTTCTGAATGATCATGTCGACGTTTACGTGCGCCTCTGCTAGCGCGGTAGCAATCTGGCCGGCGGCGCCGGGCGTATCGGGCACGCCGATTACCGTGACGCGAGCCTCGTCGGTTGAATGAGTCACAGCTGTGATGAGTGGATGTTCCATTCTCTGATTCTCCGCGAGGACCACGGTACCGGGACCGTCCTCAAAGCTCGACCTGCAGTGGATACGGACGCCATGGTTGCGGGCATATTCAACGCTGCGCAGTTGCAGCACACCCGCCCCTGACGATGACATTTCAAGCATCTCCTCGGAGGCGACCACCGCCAGTTTGCGCGCATCGGGCACGATTCTTGGGTCGGCGCTAAAAACGCCGGCAACGTCGGTGTAAATTTCACACTCTTCGGCGCCGAGCGCAGCGGCCAGCGCAACGGCCGTCGTGTCGGAGCCGCCGCGGCCGAGCGTCGTTACGTCTTTCGTCGTTGACACACCTTGGAAGCCGGCGACGAGCACAATGTTGTCGGCATCGAGCGCTTCGCTGATGCGGTCGGCGCGCACGTCAAGAATTCGCGCTTTGGTGTGCGTCGTGTCGGTGACTATTCCAGCCTGCGAGCCGGTTAGGGAGATTGCCTGATGGCCAAGGTCGTTGATCGCCATCGCGCAGAGCGCGCAAGAGACTCGCTCACCGGTCGAGAGCAGCATGTCCATTTCGCGCGGGTCAGGGTTCTCGGAAACCTCGTAGGCAGCCTCGATCAGGCGATCGGTCTCCTTACCGCGGGCGCTAAGCACGGCAACCACGCGGTGGCCTTCTTCGCGCCGCGCCACAATCCGCTCAGCGGCGCGGCGAATCCGCTCAGCGTCGGCCACTGAGCTGCCGCCAAACTTCATCACGATCGTCGCGTCAGCCATAGCGGCCAAGGATACGAGCGTGCGCGGCCTTTTGGCGGTTGAGTGCGACCGCTTAGACGGCGCGGCGGCCCATCATCGCGCGGCCGAGCGTAACTTCGTCGGCGTACTCAAGGTCGGCGCCGACCGGCAGGCCGGAGGCGAGCCGCGTCACGGCAACGTCCGGTGCGCGCTCGTGGACGCCGCGCGCGATCTGCAGCGCTGTCGCTTCTCCGGTCGTCGTCGGGTTGGTGGCGAGCACGATCTCAATGATTTTTGGGTCGGCGCTTTCAATCCGCGCGTAGAGCTCAGCGATCTTAAGGTCCTCAGCGTCGATCCCGTCGATCGGCGAAAGCGCGCCGCCCAGCACGTGGTAAGTGCCACGGAATTCGTGCGTTCGCTCGACAGGGATTACGTCGCCAGGTTCTTCAACGACGCAGATCACTGTCTGGTCGCGGCGCGCGTCCTCGCAAATTACGCAGCGCGGGCCTTCCGCGAGGTTGCAGCAGACTTCGCAGAAGCCAATCTTCTCTTTCACTTCGCGGATCGCGTCGGCCAGCGCCAGCGCGTCGTCTTTCTCGAGCCGGAGAATGTAAAAAGCCAGCCGCTGCGCGGTTCGCGAACCAATTCCCGGGAGCTTTGAAAGCTCGCTGATCAGCCGCTGGACGGGAGCAGCAAACATTCGCTAGGAACCTTCAGCGCCAGGCTCGCCGCCGTCAGCAAATTCTGGCTGCTCGCCGCCCGCTCCATCGGCGGCGCCCTCATTGTTCGCTACCGGCGCGGCGACAATCTCTTCAGCGTCGAACGTTTCAAGCAGCCGATCAACCAGCTCGTCGCCAGCCAACTCCTGCGCCGCGGGCGCCACGCCAAGGTCGCGCAGCTCGTATTCAATCTTCACGCGCACACCAAGCAGCGATTCCAGCGCCAGCCCTACGACGGTGCGAGCGTCAGCGTTGTCGGCAACCATTCGGCGATTGAAAGAGTCGTCTTCGGGGAAGGCAACTACCAGAATTCCGGCTCGCATCTCGACCGGCTGAGCGCGCGCGAGTGCAGCGCAGACCATCGGCTGGTCGGGATTAATCGTTTCCAAAACTGCTGGCCATAGCTCGGTAGCTTGCTCAATCGTCACTTGGACGGCCGCGGCCGACGGCTGCGGCGCGGCCTGCTCAGCTGGCTCTGGCTCTGGCGCCGCGGCGGCGGCAAGCGCCGCGCTGGCGGCCGGCGTAACTGGCGGCGGCGGGTCGACTGGCGGCTCTGGGAGGGACTCCGGCTTGGCGACTAGCTCAGTGACAGGCTCGGTGGCTGGTACTTCGGCGAGGGGCTCCGGCTCGGCGGCCGGCGCTTCGCCAGCCTCGGCCCCAGCAGCGGCGGCAGGCTCAGCAGCCGGCGCGCCGCCGAGCGCCGCCTCAAGCCGGCCGATCCGCGCCAGCAGAGCCTTGCTTGAAGCATCGACCTCAGGCGTGGCAGCCTTCACCAGTGACAGCTCAAGCTGCGTGCGCGGGTCAGCGCCATCGCGGGTAGCGCGCATCGCCACGCCAAGCAAATCAAGCAGCCGCACGGCGTCGGCCTCGTCAATTCGCTCAGCCTGCTCGGCTAGGCGCGCATCGCGGTCGGGAGTAACCCGCAGCTCGCTGGGTACGGCGCCGAGCGTGCTTACAACGAGCAGCTCGCGGGCGTGAACCTCAAGGTCGCGCGAGGCTATCTGCAGGTCGCGCCCACTCTGCGCCAAGCGCGCGGCAATTTCCAGCGCAGCGCGCGCGTCGTGGGCGTTGATCGCGTCGAGCGCGCCGAAGAGCAGGTCGTCGTCGGCAACGCCGAGCACGGCGAGAACGTCCTCAACTGAAATTGAGCTGCCGCTGTAGGTGACGAGCTGCTCGAGCGTGCCGAGCGCGTCGCGGAACGAGCCGGTCGCGTGGCGGGCGATCAAAGCGAGCGCGTCAGGGCTTATCTCAATCGATTCGCTTTGCGCCACGCGCTGAAGCACGACGGTTAGCTGCTCGACGGTCGGGCGGCCAAAATCAAAGCGGTGGCAGCGGTCAACGACGGTGTCGAGAATTTTCTTTGGCTCGGTTGTGGCGAGCACAAAAATCGTGTTCGGCGGTGGCTCCTCAAGCGTTTTGAGAAATGCGTTCCAAGCTTGCGGCGTGAGCATCTGCGCCTCGTCGATGATGTAAACCTTTGAGCGGCCACTAACCGGCGCGTAGGCGACGCTTTCGCGCAGCTCGCGAATGTCGTCAACCGAGTTGTGCGAGGCGCCGTCCATCTCGATCACGTCCATCGAACTGGCCTGCTGAATTGCGATGCAGGAGTCGCAGACGCCGCACGGCTCAGCCGTTGGCCCCTGCTCGCAGTTGAGGCAGGCAGCGAGAATCTTCGCCATCGAAGTCTTTCCGGTGCCGCGCGAGCCAACGAAAAGGTAGGCGTGGTGGACGTTGCCCCCTCCGACGGCGTTGGTCAGCGTTCGTACTACGTGCTCTTGGCCCACAACATCAGCGAAGTTGCGCGGGCGGTGGCGGCGATAGAGCGAAGGAGCAGCGGACACGGAGCCGCAAGTCTAGAGGGAGCGGCGGCCGTTCTAGGGCCGCCCTCGCACGCGGTCAGCCCAGTTTGCGCTCGTCCCCCAAGTAGGCTGAGGCGATGGAACCTGGTCGGCTCGAAGAGCTTTACGACTGGCTGCGCATTCCGTCGATCTCAGTCGGCGGCGGCGAAGCGAAGGATCTTCTGAGGGCCGCCGAGTTCGCTGCCGAAATTGTCCGCCGCGCCGGCGGCGAAGCTGAGTTGGTAACAATCGATGGCGGCAACCCGCTGGTGATTGGTGAATTGAGCGCCAACAAAGAAGGTGCGCCAACGGTGATCATCTACGGCCACTACGACGTTCAGGGGCCCGGCCCGCTCGACGCCTGGCAGAGTCCGCCGTTCGAGCCTGAGCTTCGCGGCGGCAGGCTCTACGCGCGCGGCGCCGCTGACGACAAAGGCAACTTTTACCCGTTGCTCACGGCCGCCTGCGAGCTTTTCCAGAGCGGTGAGCTGGCGGTCAACGTGCGGGTAGTGATTGAGGGCGAGGAAGAAGCGGGAGGCGAGTCGGTGGCGGCGTGGGTCAAAGCCGACGAGCGCGGCGCCGACTGCGCGATCGTTTTTGACAGCGCGATGGAAGACGCAAAGACGCCGGCGATCACGATCGGCCTGCGCGGCTGCGTCAGCACAATGATCACCGTCACAGCGCAGCCGCGCGATCTTCACTCCGGCCTTTACGGCGGCAGCGTTCAGAACGCGCTGCATGTGCTCCAGCAGATGCTCACGCCACTGCTGCCGGGCGCTGACGGCAACATCTGCGACGAGCTGCGCGCCGGCGCCGAGCCGCCGTCGCAAGAAGAGCTCGACTCGTGGCAGAAGCTGCGCCCCGGCCAGGAGATTTTGGGCGAGGTTGGAGCGACGCCGCTAACGAGCGATTCCGGCGCCGATTTCCGCCGCCGCAATGGTGCTGAACCGTCGTTTGAGGTCAACTGGATCGAAGCTGGCGCGCAGCGAACTATCGTCCCAGCTCAGGCGCGCGCGTTTGTAACTACGCGGCTCGCGCCAGGGCAGGACGCGCAGGCAATCGCGACCGAACTGGAGCGCCTACTACGCAGCGGCGTTCCAACCGGCGTTGAGGTTGAGCTGCAGTCGCACACAGCTACGCCATCGCTGTTCGCGCCTAGCCTTCCGGTAATTCAGATTGCGCGCGAGGCGATCGAGCGCGCCAGCGGCATGCCGACGGCGCTAATTCGCAGCGGCGGCTCAATCCCAGTCGTTGCCGATTTCGCCGCCGCTGGAATCCCCGTGATCGTCAGCGGCTTTGGCCTTGCCGGCGATGAGATCCACGCGCCAAATGAATCATTTGTGCTCGAACACCTCGACCTTGGTGAGCGCTGCGCCCGCGAGCTGCTCGTGGCGCTCGCCGCGCTGCCGCAGGGTTAGAACCAATGCGCAGCGCACGAAGCACAGTTCAGGCGGCCGCGTCAATTGTCGCGCTGGCAGCAATCTCGTGGCTGATCGTCGGCCGCGGCCTAGTCAATTACGACATGCTCTATTCGCTGGTCTGGGGGCGCGAGCTCAGTGACGGGCGCAGCCTTGAGCTTGGCGCCGCGTTCACGCCGACGCTGCACCCGCTCGGCACGCTTTACGGAATCCTGCTGGCACCGTTTAGCAAGACTGTCGTGGCAGGAGTGCACGGCGTGGCCGCCACCGACATCGTGATCGTCGTTGCCTTTCTCGCGCTTGGAGCGCTGATCTGGCTGACCTACAAGCTCGGCTCGCTCTGGTTTGGGCCGTGGGCTGGCGTTTTGGCGGCGCTGATCATGATCACGCGGCGCCCACTGCTCGACTTCGGCGCACGAGCCTTTGTTGACATTCCCTACGTCGCGCTGGTGCTAGCGGCGGTGCTTGTCGAGAGCCGGCGGCGGCGCGCCGCCACGCCGGTGCTCGCCCTGCTCGCTGCCGCTGGGCTAATCAGGCCTGAGGCTTGGGCCTTCTCGGCGGCCTACGTGGTTTACCTTTGGTTCAGCGGCGAGCACCGCCCGCGGCAGGTAGTCGGCTGGCTGGCGATAGCGGCGATCGGGCCGCTCGTCTGGCTGCTGGCCGATCAGCTGATAACCGGCAACCTGCTCTATTCGCTCACCGACACGCAAAATAATGCGCGCGCGCTGGGCCGCGCAACAGGCCTTGGCGCGCTGGTCACGGTGGCGCCGCGCCGGCTTGGCGAAATCCTTCGCGAACCGGTCCTCTTTGGCGCGCTCGGCGGCCTTGGATTCGCACTTTGGGCGCTGCGCGAGCGGGTTCGTGAGCCGGTATTGATCGCGCTCGTGGCGCTCGCGGCCTTTGCGCTGCTGGCGCTCGCCGGCCTGCCAGCGCTCGGGCGCTACCTGCTGCTGCCTTCGATTATCGGCGCAATTTTCTGCGGCGCCGGCGTCTTCGGCTGGCGCGAGCTGGCCGCGGGAGACAAGCGGCGCAGACCGTGGGCCTCGTTTGCGCTGCTGACGATTCTGCTGCTGATCGTCTTCACCCCGGCCCAGGTTAGTCGGATCTCAAACCTGCGCTACGCGCTTGAGCGTCAAGAGCAAATTCAAGCTGACCTGCGCGCGCTCGTTAAGCGGCCTCCGGGGCTGATCAACCAATCCTGCACGCCAATCTCGGTCCCCAACCATCGCCCGGTGCCGCTGCTGGCGCTGTGGACTTATCTTCCCGCCGAGCAGATCTTCAGCGCCGCCGATAAGCGGCAGCGCTCGGGCGAATTCATTGCGGCCGCAACGCCAAAGGTCGCGAGCGATTACATCCTTGACCCACGCGACCTCAACCGCAGCGTGGTTCCACCACCGGCGGGCTTCAAGCTGGCCGGCGGCAACCGCTCCTGGCTCGTCTACGAGCGCTGCGCTGCGCCAGCCGGCTGAGCTGCGCGGCTTAAGGCGTTGTAACGGTCGGCGTTGTCGTTGTCGTCGTGATCGTCGTCGGCGGCGCTGTTGTCGTCGTGACGGTTGTGTTCGTGATTGTCGGCACGGACTGCGTTGTCGAAATCGTCTTGTTCTTGTCCTGATTGCCGGTAACGACGAGCGCGATTATCACGCCAACGACGATGATCGCAACGGCGCCCATCACCCAAGGCCAAGGGTTGCTCTTCTGCGGCGGCTGTCCGCCAGGGGCCTGCTGGTAGCCCTGCTGCTGTGGTGGGTACCCGGGCTGGTTGGGGTCCTGAGGGGGCTGCGACGCCATGGTGAGCTTCCTTTAGTTGGTGTAGGTGAGCGGGAACTTGGTTGTGATCGTAAGCGCTGAGTCGGCTCCGTCAAGAACGCAAGTCCATTTCGCCTTGCTGCCACTAACCGATGGCGTGCAGGCAAAGCCCTGGACTGTCACAGGCATCTGCACGCCGCTGCGCGCAACGCCCTTGACTAGCGCGCTGGCCTGAGTGCAGCTTGCCAGCGCAGTCTGCGAGGACGGCACGTCGGTCGCGTTGACGTTGGCGACCGTGCTGCCACCGGCGACTCCGGCAATGTTGTTGACGGTGCAGGTTCGCGTGATGTTGATCGGGGCGGTCGTCGTGGTTGCCGTTGTTGTTGTTGGCGAGACTGTCGTGGTTGGGGTCGAGGTCGCCGTCTTCGTCGTCAGCGTCGTGACCGGCGTTGTCGACGCATCGGTTGAGCTCTCTGAATCGTTCCCGCCGGTAATCAGGATCGCCGCGATCACGCCGGCAACGATGATCGCGATCGCGCCGAGGATCCAAGGCCACGGGTTTTTACCGCCTCCTTCAGGCGGCTGGCCGCCTGCCTGCGGGCTGTACTGCTGGGTTGGATCTTCGGAAGGAGGCTGAGTGGACATGGCTGCAACGGTAGGCAGCGCAACGGACGGTTGCGTAGACCGGCGCCCAGCCGGGGGCGGATTGCCCCGGCCGCACGCGCGTGATTCAGCCGATCGTGCCGTCCCAGAAGAGCGGCGAGGCTGAGGTGTTGTAGGTCCGCTTCAGCCGGTCGGCAATGTTGACTGCCACCCACTCAGCGGCGGCAGCGATAGCTTCTTCAGCCTCCGCGTGCGTCTCCCAGGCGCTCACCGACATGATCTCGTCAGGCGACACCTCAAGCACTGAGTAGGCCTTGTAGCCCGGCATTGCCTGAAAAGTTTCGAGCATCCCGCCGGGCTGCTGAACGATCTCGGCGATCTCGGCAGCGGTTCCGCTAGTTACGTCATAGGTTGCGACGCGAAGGTGGTTCATTGATCAGTCCCTCCCGCTAGTTGACTGGCCGAACGCTAACCGATCAGGCGATCAGCGGCGCGCGAGCAGCAGCGTCTTGGTCTGGGTCGTGGTGGGGAACTGGCTCGCTGGATCAAAGCTCGTGATCAGGGTTAGGCGCAGCGACGACTTCCTAAGCGCTCTTCGGGCTGTCGCGCCGAACTTGCAGCGCAGCGAGTAGAGGCCAGCCGCGTTCACCCGGCGCCCGGCCGAGCAGCGGTAGGTCGGGCCGCGCCCGTCGCGGCGGCGCGCCGACCAGCGCTGGGAGAGCAGCCCAGCTCCGAGGACTGA
>JBDNJF010000048.1:0-26821 GCA_041687955.1 Solirubrobacteraceae bacterium | reverse complement strand
TGCTCAACGTAGGTGAGCCCGTCTTTAAGCGTAAAAGCGAGCTCTTGCGCGGCCGTCGAACCGGCCTCGCGAATGTGGTAGCCGCTGATTGACACCGGGTGCCAGCGCGGCATCTGCTGCGAGCACCACTCGATCATGTCGCCCATGATCCGCATCGCTGGGTCGATCGGGAAGCACCACTCCTTCTGCGCGATGTACTCCTTGAGAATGTCGGCCTGAATCGTGCCAGCGAGCTGCTGCGGCGGCACGCCCTCGCGTTCGGCGGCGACGACGTAATAGGCCAACATGATTGCCGCCGGCGCGTTGATCGTCATCGAGACTGAAACGGCGCCAAGGTCGATCCCCCTGTAAAGGGTTGTCATGTCCTCAACCGTGTCGACGGCTACCCCCTCGCGGCCAACCTCGCCGAGCGATAGCGGACTGTCGGAGTCATGACCCATCAGCGACGGCATGTCGAAGGCCGTCGATAGTCCGGTCTGGCCATGGTCGAGCAGGTAGTGGAAGCGCTCGTTTGTCTCCTCGGCGCTGCCAAATCCTGCGAATTGGCGCATCGTCCACAGCCGCCCGCGGTACATCGACGGATAGACGCCGCGCGTGAACGGGTACTGCCCAGGCAGTCCGATCTGCCCGGCAGCGTCAGCGGGCAGGTCGGCCTCGGTGTAGAGCGGCTCGACCGGAGTGCCAGAGAGCGTCGTGAATGGAACGTCGCGCTCGGGCGTTGCCTCAAATGCTGTTCGCCACTGCTGCTCGGGCAGCGAACCGTCTGCGGGGGTCTGCGCCATTGCGGGGAGAATACGCGCAGGCCGCGCGCGCCGCGCCTTGGCTCAGTCTTCGCGAGCGATTTCGCCGAGCAGCCCGCGTGCGATCACAAGCCGCTGAATTTCGCTGGTTCCCTCGTAAATCTCTGTGAGCTTGGCGTCGCGGAAGTAACGCTCGGCGGGGAAATCCTTGGTGTAGCCGTATCCCCCGAGAATCTGAATTGCTTCGCCGGTCCAGTGCCGCGCGACGCGGCTGGCGAAGAGCTTCGCCTGCGCGCCTTCGATCGTGTGCGGCAAGCCAGCGTCCTTTAGCTGCGCGGCGCGCAGAGTCAGCGCGCGGGCAGCTTCGACCTCCGTCTGCATATCGGCGAGCTTCTGCTGGATCGCTCCGAAACCGCCGATCGGGCGGCCGAAAGCAACTCGCTCTTTGGCGTAGCCCACGGCGAGATCAAGCGCCGCCTGAGCAATGCCCGTGGCCTGGGCGGCGATGCCGATCCGGCCACCGTCGAGCGTCGAGAGAGCGATCTTCATGCCCTCCCCTGGTTCGCCGAGCCGCTCGACCGGCGTCTCCTCAAAGCCAATGTCGGCAGTCGATGAGGAATGCTGCCCAAGCTTCTCGGCCTCACCTAACAGCGTCATTCCGGCCGCGCCGCGGCGGGCAATGAAGGCGCTCGGCTTCATCTGCGCCTGCGGGTCGAGCGCGAAGACGGTGAAGTTATGGGCCTGCGAACCGTTGCTGACCCACTGCTTAGTGCCGCTAAGTAACAGCTCTTCGCCTTTCTCCTGAACCCGGCTGAGCATCGCCCCGGCGTCGCTGCCGGAACCTGCCTCGGTCAGCGCGAACGCTGCAATCTCATGGCCTTGCGCGAGCGGCGGCACTAGCCGCTGGCGCTGCTCATCGCTGCCGTGGAGAATGATCGGCATTGTGCCCGCGCCGGTGTGAACGGCAAGCGCCGTGCCAAGACCAGCGTCGCCGCGCGAGATCTGTTCAAGTACCAACGTGTAGGAGACAAAGTCCGCGCCGCTGCCACCAAGCTCGGTTGGAACGCAGACCCCCATCAGTCCGAGCTCACCTAGCGCGGCCAGCGTTTCGCTAGGAAACTCGTGGTCGCGATCCCAGCGCGCAGCCTGGGGCGCTATCTGCTCGTCAGCAAAACGGCGCGCAAGCTCGCTGATTTCGCGCTGCTCGTCGCTAAGAAATTCGATGCTCACTTGCTTCTCCATAGCTTGCGTAATCGAACCCTCGCAGGAGGGACGGAGCCCCTACGCACAACAACGGTCCGACCCGCGGTCCCAGCCAATCCCATTACTGCAAGCACGCCAAGCGCTAAGAGCTTACGTCCCAGCTGATCGAACCGCAGCACCTCCCACCCCGCTTCCGCGGCGATCGCTTCGAGTTCGCTGTCTGGATTGACGGCAACTGCGTGGCCAACGAGCCTGAGCATCGGAAGGTCTGATTCCGAATCCGAGTAGCCGTAGGAGGAGGCCAAATCGATCTGCTCGCGCTCCGCCAGCTCAATAATCCGCTGCGCCTTACCGTCGCGGTACGGGAAAACGTCGGAGTCGCGGCCAGTCATCTTGCCGTCAACGATCTGCGGCACGGCTCCAATTCCGCCGTCGAAGCCGAGTACATCGCTGAGCATTTCGGCAACGATCTGCGACGAGGCTGTCGCGATGTAAACCTTGCGCCCCGCATCTTGGTGGTCGTAAGCGATCTGCAACATCTGCGGATAGAGCCGCGGCAGCACTCCGGCCAGAACCTCCGGCATCATCCGCCGCAGCTCCATCGCATCGCGCCCGGCGACCAGCTCTGAGAGCCGTTCGCGGATCGCGTCTGTCGACTCGTCGGTTGACCCGCGCAGACGGAACTTGAGATTCGCTCCGACCAGCCGCGCCATCTGGCGACGTGAAACAATGCCCGCATCGACGGCGGCCCGAGCCCAGTAGATCCCCGACGAACCGGCGACCAACGTTCGGTCAAGGTCGAAGAAAGCTGCTGCCTGAGTCGCGGGGCCCATGAGGGCTTACTCTAGGCGCCCTTACTCAGGCGCCGTTGACTCGCACAATGATTGCGTCGCCCTGCCCACCGCCGGAGCAGATGGCGGCGCAACCAAGCCCGCCGCCACGACGACGAAGCTCATGGATAAGCGTTCCGACAATCCGTGCGCCGGAGGCGCCGATCGGATGGCCGAGGGCAACGGCGCCACCGTTGACGTTGACCTTTTCCTCGTCGATTCCAAGCACGTTGATCGAGTTAAGTGCGACCGAAGCAAAGGCCTCGTTGATCTCCCAAAGGTCGATGTCACCGGGCTGCAACCCGGCCTTCTCCAGCGCCTTCAGCGAAGCGCTGGCCGGAGTTGTTGCCAGATAGGCAAAGTCATTGGCTGACTGCGCGTGAGCGACGATCTCGGCTAGCGGCTCGTGGCCGTTGGCCTGCGCCCATTCGTCGGAGGCGACGACAATCGCGCCAGCGCCGTCGTTGACGCCCGGTGAGTTGCCCGCCGTGTGACTGCCTTCCTTGCTGGCAAGGCCTGGCAGCTTGGCCAGAGTCTCAAGCGAAGTCTCGCGCCGCGGCGCTTCATCGACCTCGACGACGGTGTCGCCCTTGCGGCCTGAAATCGTCACCGAGACAATCTCCTCTGTCAGGCGGCCATCGTCGGTCGCTGCGATCGCCAGCTCGTGTGAGCGGACAGCCCAGCGGTCAAGGTCCGGGCGCGCAAGCTCAAGCTCGTCACCGATCTCAGTCGCCTCGTCGAACATCTGGCGGCCCGAGAAGGGATTCGTCAGCCCATCGTTGACCATCGAGTCGAGCGCCTTTGTCTCACCCATGCGAAAGCCAAAGCGAGCGCCTGGCAGCAGGTATGGGGCGTTCGACATCGATTCCATCCCGCCAGCCACGCCCACCTCAACGTCGCCCGCTCGAATTCCTTGATCGAGGATCACGAGCGCGCGAATGCCTGAGGCGCAAACCTTGTTGACGGTCTCAGATGAAACCTCCTTCGGAATCCCAGCGGCGATCTGGGCTTGGCGCGAAGGGATCTGCCCCTGCCCGGCCTGAATCACCTGCCCCATAACTACGTGGTCAACTTGATCAGGTGAGACCCCTGAGCGCTCTAGGGCTGCGGCAATCGCAATGCCGCCAAGCTCCGTTGCCGGCATTGAGGCCAGCGCGCCACCCATCTTTCCAACGGGGGTGCGGGCGCTTCCAAGGATTACGGTCGTGGGCATTCGGGCTCCTGATCGGCTAACGGTTGTGGATGCCAATATTAGTCGGGCAGCGCGTCCAGCGACAATTGGCCACGATTTAGCCGTAGGGTTGGGGCATGGATTTCACCCTTTCAGATGACCATCAATCGCTACGCCTGACGGTCCGTGACTTCGCCGAGCGCGAGATTGCTCCGGTCGCCGAGGAGCTCGACCGCACGAAAGCTTTTCCCTACGAGATCTTCGAGCAGATCGGAGCGCTCGGCTGGATGGGAATCGCCTTCCCCGAGCAGTACGGCGGTGCTGGCTCTGACACGCTGGCCTACGCGATCTGCGTTGAGGAACTGGCACGAGTCGATTCATCGGTCGCAATAACGCTTTGCGCGCACTCATCGCTAGGAATCCAGCCGATCGAACTGTTTGGTAGCGACGAGCAGAAGGAGCAGCTGCTGCCGGAGCTCTGCTCCGGCGCAAAGCTCGGCGCTTTTGGCCTGACCGAACCAGAAGCGGGGTCGGATGCCGGAGCACTGCGCACCCGCGCGGTGCTCGAGGACGGCGAATGGGTGATTAACGGCTCAAAGCAATTCATCACCAACGCTGGGACCGACATCTCCGGCCACGTCGCGATCACGGCGATAACCGGCGAGGCGAACGGCCGACCCGAGATTTCAAACATCATCATCGAGAACGGAACGCCGGGCTATGAGCAGGGCGAGCCGTACCGCAAGATGGGCTGGAACGCGTCGGATACAAGGCCGCTGACCTTCGACGACTGTCGCGTGCCGCAAGCCAACCTGCTCGGGCCGCGCGGCGCCGGGCTGCGCCAGTTCCTTAAGGTGCTCGACTCAGGCCGGATCGGCGTTGCCGCGATGGGCGTTGGGCTGGCCCAAGGCGCACTAGACGAATCGATCAAGTATTCGGCCGAGCGGCAAGCGTTTGGCCAACCGATCAGCCAATTTCAGACGATCGGGGCGAAGCTCGCCGACATGGCAACCGAGATTGAGGCCGCGAGGCTACTTACCTACAAGGCCGCTTGGGAGAAGGATCAGGGTATGAACTTCAGCCTGACGGCAGCGCAGGCGAAGTTAAAGACAGGCCGACTCGCCGTGCGCTGCGCCGAGGAAGCGGTACAGATCCACGGCGGCTACGGCTACATCGAGGAGTACCCGGTGTGCCGCTTTTACCGCGACGCGAAAGTGCTGACAATCGGCGAGGGCACCGATGAGATCCAACAGATGGTGATCGCCCGCGCGCTGACGAGCTGACAGTGGAGAATCGGCAGCTGTGAGCGAAGCCGCCGCCCCGATCGCAGAGTTTGAGCGCAGCCGGATTGCCCGCGCCGCCGCGCGCGGCGCCGGTCGCTCGGGGCTGCTCGTATTCGTCATCTGCTTCGCGGCTTACCTCGCGGGGATCGGCCTACCTGCAACACCAAGCACGAAGTTCGCCCCGGCAGAGACGCGAATCCTGCTGACGACGACCTCGCTGCTCGACGACGGCAACTTCGAACTGATGAACCAGTACCGCGGCCAGGGCTGGCGGGCATTCGGTGGCTCGCCGGTGCAGCCGGCCGGAGTGCTAGTCAACGGCAGGCTGATCGAGCCACACGGCTTCCTCTTTCCGGCGCTACTTGCGCCGGCCTACGCACTCGGCGGCACCGCCCTAGTACAGGCGCTGCTGGCACTAATCACGGCGCTGGGGATGGTTGGCGCAGCGGCACTTGCGCGCAGATTGGTTCCCGACCCATGGGCCAGCGGCGCTGTGATCGCAGTGGGATGCAGCCCGCCGATGGTGATCGCCGCGACTACGATTCGGCCTGCGGCGACCTGCGCGGCAATAGTCGCGGCGGCGGCGCTCCTAGCGCTGCGTGTGCGCGAATCACCAGGCACGCGCTCGGCGCTCGGCGCCGGCACACTGCTGGCGCTGCTGCCGTGGATTGGGTTAGTCGGCATTCTTCCCGGCGCCGTCATCGCCGTCGCGCTCTTCCGCTGGCTACGGCGCCGCTCGCGCGGTTGGATTGGGCTGGTCGCGATCGAGCTGACGCTGGTTTCGGTTGTCTTCTATGTGTCGATCAACGCCCGACTCTTTGGCGGCCTAACGCCGATGGCGGCATCGGCGATCTCCGATCCCCCGACCGGCGCCGCCAACATTGGTGACTACGTCGATCGACTGCCAAGGCTGCTGGAGATCTTTATTAAGCCACAGCTTGGCCTGCTACTGACGACGCCGCTGCTGGCAATGGCGTTTGTGTCGGTAGGGCTTGCGTGGCGCTCGCGCCGCGCACGTCTGGCCCGAGCGCTGCCCGAGGCGGCAGACAGCGAAGTAGCAGTGCAGCTAATGGCCGCGATCTGCGCCGCTGCGCTAATCGGCGCCGTTTTTTTCCTGCCGAGCCTCAGCGGGCTCTCCTCCGGCGGGCCGCTGATCGTGGCGCTGCCTACAGCCGCTGCGCTCAGTTCTTGGGGAATGCGTCGCTACCCGAAGTTCGGCATCGCGCTTGCAGTCGTCGGCGCAGCGCTAACGCTTTGGCTGCTTATTGCCGCGCGCTTTGCCGCCTCTTCCGGCTTGGCGCCGCTCAGCGGGCCGCTGCCTTGGAGCATTTTCGGCGGCTAGAAAGGTTAAGGCGCTCTAGTCGCCGAGCTGCTCGAGAATCTGCGTCGCCGCGCTTGCTGGATCCAGCTTTCGTTCGACTACGGCATCGAACAGCTTGTTGAACTTTTCGTCGCCGTCAACGCGCTTTTCGAGGTCGCGGCGCATCCGGTGCGTGCAGATTGAGACCACTTCGCTGCGCAGGTTGCGCCGGCGCCGCTCGGCCAGCGTCCCCTCGGCCTTGATGAAGTCGCGGTGAGCGTCGAGCTCCTCGGCCAGCTCAGCCACGCCATCGCCACGCAGCGCCTCAGTCTTGACGATCGGCGTTGGCCTACCGTCGGACGGAGCGAGGCTCAAGACGCCGCGGATCTCGCGCACCATCGTCTCCGTCATCGGGTGATCGCACTTGTTGACAACGATGATGTCGGGGATCTCCATTACACCAGCCTTCAAAGCCTGAATTGAGTCGCCCGAGCCTGGCATCAGCACGAGCACGATTGTGTCGGCGTGGTCGATGATGTCGACCTCGGCCTGGCCAACGCCGACGGTCTCGAGAAAGATGTCTTGGCGGCCGGCAGCGTCCATCAGCAGCGCCGTCTGGAGCGCCGCTTCGCTGAGGCCACCGAGCGCGCCACGGTTGGCCATCGAGCGGATGAAAACACCTTGGTCTAAGAAGTGGTCGGTCAGGCGGATGCGATCGCCGAGCAGCGCACCTTGCGTGAACGGCGACGAGGGATCGATCGAGAGCACGCCGACGCTGCGGCCTTGCTCGCGGCGCAGCGCCGTAAGTGCGCTGATCAGCGTCGACTTACCGGCGCCGGGAGCACCTGTGCAGCCGACTATCGCCGCCTGGCCGGTGTGCGGATAAACCTCACGGACAAGATCCCAGCCGCGTGGATCATCGGACTCAACGAGCGTGATTGCCCGCGCCAGAGCGCGCTGATCGCCGGCCAATAGGCGCTCGGCAAGGGTGTCGGCAGCGGCAGGAGTCACAACATTCGAGGTTAGCGGGCGGGCCGGTGGTTGGGTCATCGGCAAGGCCCCCCGGCTAGGCTTGCCGGGCGATGGAAACAGCCGTCCCCACGAGCGATCCAGCGAGCCCGCAGGATCAGCCGCAGCCGCGCCCTGCGCCAGCCCCGCTCAGCGGAGGGGTGGTCGCTTTTCTGCGCTTTGCCGCCGCCAACCGAATGCTCAACTTCGAGTACGCGCGGCTGGTCGCACGGTGGGCTTGGCTGAAGCTGCGTTGGCGCGGGCGGCTGCGCGGCGACGGCCTCTTCTTCATCTGCCCGAACGTGACCTTTGAGATTGGCCGCGAGGCGACCGTTGAAATTGGCCGTTGGTCATGGATTGGCAACGGCTGCAAGATTCGCGCGCACGAGGGAACGGTCAGCATCGGCGACCGCACTGTGCTGGGGCAAGAGTGCACTATTTCGGCTTTCCAGAAGATCTCAATCGCCAGCGAATGCATTCTTGCTGACCGCGTGATGCTGATCGACTTTGACCACGCGACCAACGACATTGAGCGGCCGATCCGAGACCAAGGAATTTACAAACGTGACGTGCGCGTCGGCAACAACGTTTGGATCGGCTACGGCGCCTGCTTGCTGCGCGGCGTCACTGTTGGCGACAACTCGATCATTGGCAGCCTCGCCGTCGTAACTCGCGACGTTGAAGCCGACGCCGTCGTTGGTGGCTCCCCCGCGCGCGTACTGCGCATGCGCGGGCAACCTGAAACTTTGCGCTGGCGCTAAGCCTTGCTGCGCGAGGTGACAAGCGCTTCGTCATAGAGCTCGCGCGTTTCCCGCGCTACATCAACCCAGTCGAAGCCGAGCACGTGCTCGGAGGCCTCGGCAGTCAGGCGCTCACGTAGCTCAGTGTTGGTCAGCATTCGCTCAATCATCACGCCGAGGTGGTCGGCGTCACCGCCGTTAAAGCGCAGCCCAACGCGATCACCGGCCGGGACGACTTCGCGCAGACCACCGGTGTCAGCAACGATGCATGGGCAGCCGCTCGCCATCGCCTCGAGCGCAACGAGACCGAATGGTTCGTAAAGGCTTGGGATCACGCAGAGGTCAGCGATCCGGTAGAGCGAATGAAGCACGTCGTCGCCAATCCAACCAAGGAAGGTTCCGTGCTCGGTCAGCCCAAGATCCTGCGCCTGCTTCTTCAGCTGCGCTTCGTGCGTTCCTGAGCCGGCGACGAGGAAGCGAACTTTGCCAACCCGCTCGATGATCGGCGGCAGCGCCTCGAGCGCAAGTTGAAATCCTTTTTCGTAAACGAGCCGGCCGACGAGGATCACGAGCTGCTCGTCGGGCGCAGCGAACTTGGCGCGCAGCGCTTCGAGGTCATCTACCGGCTGCAGGTCGAGCGGGTCGATCCCGTTGGCGATCACGTCAATGCTTGCTTCATCGAGATCAAAGATGTCGGCGACGTGACCCCGCATGTAATGCGAGCAGGTGATCAGACGGTCGGCGCGCGCCGCCATCTCACTCTCAACGCCGTGGATCCAGCTTTGTGGGTGCTTGTCGACCCAGCCCTGATGGCGGCCGTACTCGGTCGCGTGGATTGTCACGACCAGCGGGCATCGATAGCGGTTGGCGAGGTGGTCTCCAGCAACGAAGACGAGCCAATCATGGCCATGGACGATGTCGAACTCGTAGCGATCGCCAAGCTCGACGCCGGCCGCCAGCATGTCGGCGTTCATGTGCTCAATCCAGGTCACGAATTCGCCGAGGTCGCCGGGGCGGCTCGGCTCCGGCACGCGGTGAACGATTACGCCGGCAACCTCTTCTTCGGGCGGCAGCTCACCGTCGCCTCGCGTAAGCACGTGAACCTCGACGCCCTGCACGACGAGCTGTTCGGCGAGCTTGCGCACATGGCGCGCTAGCCCTCCCTCGACGACGGGTGGGTACTCCCAAGAAAGAATCAGAATTCGGGTCATGGCTCCAGCAGTGGTGCGAGGCTCAGCGTAGGCGCGAGATTGCGCAGCGCAGCCTCACCCAAGGGTACCGAGGCAAGCTCAGCGTTGAAGTTTTTGAGGTGGCCGCTGAATCGCTCCAGTGGATATGGGCCAGCAAGATCGAAGGATTCCAAGAAGGCCCAGTCGCTCGCCTGAAGCGCCAGCAGTTCGCGCCCTGCCCTCAGCGAAAGGTCCGGGCCGGCGGCAAGTGCGCGCAGCTCTGCCTCACGCGCTCGGCTCGTGATCGCGGCAACCTTCGGCGACGACCACGTGCGCAGCGAATTCGCCGTCCCCCAGCTGCTGGCCGCGCCGAGCCCGCTAGGCCAGGGCTCAGCTTCAACCTCCGTGAGTGCATCATCGAGCGCGGTCAGCTCAATGCCGCGCTGCGCGCAGGCCTGAACGAAGGCGGCGAGGAAGATCGGACCCTCGTGCCACCAAAGGCCAAACAGCTCGGTGTCGAAGGCCAGCGTGCAGAGCCCGCCGTCGGCCACGCGCGCAGCGCAGCGCGCAGCAAAATCATTGGCGTCATCTTTCGCCTGCTGCTCGGCGCGCTGGCAGTCGTAAACCTGACCGTCGTTCGACCACGGACGGTGGTCGTAGGTCGTGCGCTGGTGGTTGTCGCGGTAGGCGCCGCCGGCCGGGTAGCCCGCGGATCCCCAGACTAGGTCGATCAAAGCGCGGTCGATCGGCACCAACAGCGGCCCGTCAGCGCTGCGCAGCGGCTGCAGGTTGCGCGCGTCGCCAGCGCCGAAGTACCCGGTCAGCTCGACGCAGGCAGCGTGAACCCCAGCCTCCTCTAGGAGGCGGTCGATCCATGGCTCGTGAGCGCACTCCGGTAACCAGAAGCCTCCACGCCACTCCCGCGGAAAGCGTTCACGGTGGCTTTGAACGCCGTTCTGAGCCTGCAGGCGCACTCCAGAATCACTCGCCAACAAAGGCAGGATTGCGTGCGTCGCGCTGCTCGTCCAAGCGGCGTGCGGCGCCAGTCGACCTAGTAGATCCCCCTTGCAAGCCTCAAGTGCGGTTAGCGCCTCGGAGTACTGCCCGGCCGCCCGTTCGAGCTCTTCGGCTAGGTCATCGCGACCACCTGCGCGGCAGCCTTCGGCGTCTAGCCGGTGCGATTCGGGGCGAAGCTCTCGCAGGAAGCCAGCGCAACGCTGGGGCGCGCCAGGCGCTTCTAGCTGGTCGCAGAGCACTGGCGTGAGCGACAGGGTCAGCGGCGCGCCGGCATCGAGCAGGTCGGCGATTGGCAGGTACGAAGTGGCGATCGCCTCCCAAAGCCATTCCTCACCGAACGGCCAGGTTCCGAAGCCTTCGACGTAAGGCATGTGCGTGTGCAGAACGATCGCCACACGGCCCGGCTGCGCCACCTTCAGGGCCTCAGTACCGCGAGCAGGTCGAGCGCGTCGTCAAGCGAGCGTTCGCGCTCGCTGACAAGCACAAAGTCGCGCTCTGAGATCGCTGGCACGAAGCGGTCGTAGAACGTTTTCGTCAGCTTCAGCCGTTGGTGAATCGCATCCCAGCCGAATCTCTCGATCGCCGTCTGATGGATTCGCAGCGCACGGGCGTGGTGAAGACCGAATAGCTCCGTCTCACCGAAATGGGCGGCGCAAAGCTCGCGGAACTCGTTCGGGCGGTACTCGTGAACGTGCCACGGGTTGCCCGAGCTTTCGCACCCGTCAGGCGCCAACGTCAACACGTTCGGGGTCGAGATGTAGACAGCCGCGTGCTCGCTCGTTTCGACCAGACCGCGGCAGTGATCGAGGATCTCGCCAGGGTTAGTCACGTGCTCGATCGTTTGGAGCAAGACGGCGGCGTCTCGCGGCTGCTGGTAGCTGTCGATCAGCGTGCGCTCAAAGCTAAGCCCCGGTCGCGCGTAGCGGGCTTCGGCGTGGGCATGGGCGTCTGGGTTGGCGTCAACTCCAACGACGTCGGCGGCGCTGCGCGCGAGCAGAGCGCTGCCATAGCCCTCGCCGCAGGCAAGATCGACAACGTCGAGGCCGCCAATTCGGGCGCCGATCCACTCGTAGACAACTGAATGGCGCCTGTACCAGTAGTTCTCTTCGGGGACGTCGGGCAGCGTCCGCTCGCCGGTCAGCTCTAGCGGCTGCACGCCTTCCGGCTGGCCGGACTGGAAGATTCGCGGCGCATTAGGGTCGGTGCGCTCGGGCGGTTCGCCGACACCCATCAGAGCGCTAGCGCGCCTTGTCCCGCGGCCCCGACGCCAGCGGCTTTTACGCGCTTGACGACACGCACGCGGCCACCAGCATCGGGCACTAGCGTCAGCGAGCGGCGCGCGATCCGCTCTGACCCCCCGGCCGCCTCAATCTCAAAGTTGGTCAGGACGGCGCGCAGTACGGCTCGCATCTCAAACTGCGCGAAAGCCGAACCGACGCAGCGACGCATGCCACCGCCGAATGGAATCCACGTATAGGTGCCGGGAGGCGCTTCGAGGAAGCGCTCGGGACGGAATTCGTATGGCTCAGGGTAGATGTCGTCGCGCAGGTGGATCAGGATTATCCCCGGCGCTACGCGCGTACCGGCAGGCAGTCGGAAGCGCCCTTGGCCAACGGTGATCGGTTCTTTCAGCAAGCGAATCACGATCGGCAGCACTGGCCTTAGCCGCATCGTCTCCTGAATCACGGCCTCGGCATATTGCTCGTCGCCGCCGCCGCGGAGTTCCTCGGTCAACCGCTGCAGCGTCTGCGGCCGGTGCGTCAGCTGCTCGAAGGCCCACGAGAGCGAGCTGGCAGTCGTTTCGTGGCCGGCCAGCAGCAGCGTCATCAGCTCATCGCGCAGCTCCTGGTCGCTGAGCGGCTGACCCTCCTCGTCGCGGGCCAAAAGCAGCATCGAGAGGATGTCCTCGCGCTCTTCGAGATCGGGCGCGGCGCGATGCTCGGCGATCACATGGTAGAGCTCCTCGTCGACCGGGCTGAGCACCGCATCGAGACGCTGCTGGAGTCGCTCTGATTCGGGGCCCATGATGAGGCTGAGCGCCATCTGGCGCATGTCCGTCGTCTGTTGGAGCATCGTGCGCAGCAGCACCCGCAGCCGCTCCATCTCCAGCCCGTCCTCAATGCCGAAGACGGCTCGCATGATCACTTCGAGCGTGATCGCTTGCATCCGCGGAAGCATCTCGATCGTCTCGCCCTCCTGCCAGGTCGCCAGTTCGCGCTCCGAAGCCTCTGCCATAATCTGCTCGTAGCGCAGCATCCGTTCGCCGTGAAATGGCGGCAGCAAGAGCCGCCGATGGCGCAGGTGTTCGGCTTCATCGAGCAATAGGATTGAACGCGAGCCGAGGACCGGTGCGAGCAGCTGGTTCGCTTCGCCAGCGTGCATTACTTCGGACGAGCCGGTAAATACGGTGCGGACGTCCTCCGGGTCGCCGAGGACGACGAGTGGCTGGCCGTCGATGAAGTCGAGCGTGAATACGTCACCGAACCGCTCGCGCTGACGGACGACGAACTCTTGCGGGCGCATTACCCACTGCAAAGCCTGCGCGTAGCGCGGCTGCCTTGGGCCAGGCGGCAGATCGAGCAGGGTTGGGGCTTCAGTTGCCATCGCCTGAAGTTTCGCAGCTTCTGACCGAGCGGTCAGCTGGCCGCAAACCTACGCCGATCGCTAACCTCCCGGGCCGCAATGGCAACAGCGAAGACAGCCGACGAAATTCGCGACATAAACACTCGCTACCACACCGGCGCGGCGTCAGCTTACGACGCCAAGTGGGGAATCGACTGGGGCTTGATCGGTCGCAACCAGGTTCTGACGAAGCTCGAGAAAGCGCTCGGCGGCCCGCTCCCCCACTTCGGTCGCTCACTCGAGATCGGGGCTGGCACCGGCTACTTCTCGCTCCACATGCTGATGGCGGGAGCCATCGACGAGGCAACCTGCACCGACATCTCAGCGGGAATGATCGAAGCGCTAGAAGGCAACGCAGAGCAGCTTGGAGTCGATCTTGCAACGCAAGTCTGCGACGCCGAAGCACTGCCGTTTGAGGACCAAAGCTTCGACCTCGTGCTCGGCCACGCAGTGCTCCATCACATCCCTGACCTAGCCCAAGCCTTCGCTGAGTTCTTTCGCGTCCTAAAACCGGGGGGCGTATTAATTTTCGCAGGCGAGCCTTCGCGCGAGGGCGATCGCATCGCGCAGCTGCCAAAGCGCGCCGGACTAGCAATGGCGCCGCTCTGGCGCGCCGCGCTTGGAGCAGCGCGATCTACGGCCGGGGACAGCGACGGTGGCGCGCACAACCACGATCTCGAACAGCACGTTGACGTTCACGCCTTCGTTCCGTCAGAGCTGGAAGCGATCACCAGCAGCGCCGGATTCAGCGACGTCGCCGTTCGCGGCGAGGAACTGCTGGCAAATTGGTTCGGCTGGACCAACCGCGCGCTTGAGGCAACCGCCGCCCCTGAGGACGTGCCGATGTTTTGGCGCCAGTACGCCTTCCGCGGCTACATCGCATTGCAGAAAGTAGACCGCAGCCTGCTTGAAGGCCGACTGCCAGCGACGATTTTCTACAACCTGCTGCTCAGCGCGCGTCGCCCGGACTGAGCCCCGCCAGCTCGTCGCAAGCGAGCGCGGCGCGCCCCTTGATCGCCTGCTGCTCGGCGGAATCAAACTTCTGCCAGCCGCGAACCGCCATCGCCATGCGGTGATTGCCGGCGAAGCGGTCCTCGTTGCGGCCGATGAAATCCCAGTAGAGGGCGCTCACCGGGCAGCCATCCTCGCCGGTGCGCTTTTTCGGCGAGTAGCGGCACGATGCACACCAGGCGCCACCGCTCATCTTGTGGATGTAATTGCCGCCGGCCGCGTAGGGCTTCGTCATCATCGCGCCGCCGTCGGCATAGAGCGCCATGCCGGCGGCGTTGGGGGCCATCACCCACTCGGCACCGTCAACGAAGGCCCGCTCGAACCAGCCGACGACCTCCCACGGTTCGAGCCCAGCCAGCAGGGCAATGTTGCCGAGCACCATCAAGCGCTCAATGTGGTTGGCGTAACCGTGGCGACGCACGCCGTCAACGACGCCGTCAAGGCAGGCCCATCCCGACGGCTCGCCCCAATAGGCAGCGGGAAGCGGAGCGGTGGCGTCGAGCGCGTTGTCAGTTTGCCACTGCCCGCTGCGCAACCAGTATGTCCCCCAGACATATTCGCGCCAGCCGATCACTTGGCGGATGAACCCTTCGGCCGCTTCAATCGGCACGCGGCCCTGCTGCCAAGCATCCTGCGCGGCCTGCGCAACCTCAAGCGGCTCGATCAGGCCAAGGTTTAGTGGAACGCTGAGCAGCGCATGAAATAGGAATGGATTGCCAGGAACCATTGCGTCCTGCCAGGCGCCGAACTGCGGCAAGCGATGCTCGACGAAGTCGTCTAGCGCAAGTCGCGCTTCGGCCGCAGTAACAGCGAAGCGGCGCGGCTCATCTTCGCCCCAGAGCTCAAGTTCGTAACTAGCTAGGTCGGCGCGCACCTGCTCGTCAATCTGATCTTCGCTCGGGCGCCAAGCGGCGGGCGCATCGACGCCGCTCTTCGGCGGTCGGCGGTTCTCGGCGTCGAAGTTCCAGCGGCCGCCGGCCGGTTCCCCCGCCGCGTCGACGAGCAGACCGAAGCTGCGCCGTTGCTCGCGGTAAAAAGGTTCCATCGTGAGCGACTTGCGACCGTCAGCCCAGTCGGCGAAGCGCTGCGGCGAAGTCAGAAACTGGTTGCTGGGGGTCAACTTCACGCCGCGCGCCGCGAGGGCCTTGGCCGCTGAGGCGCGGTTGGGCTGGGCGCAGACGATCTCACCATCCTCGCCGTCAAGCGCAGCGTCGAATGAGGCTACCCCGCGATGCTCTGCGACGTCGAGGCCACGGCCGCGCAGCTCCTCGGCGTAGTGGCGCATCGCACTGAGGACGATCTGTGCGCGCGCGCGATGAATTGGGCCGCGACCGAGCACCGCGAGCGATTCAACCAAGACGACTCTGTCAGCCCCCTCAAGCGCTGGATTATTGGCCATCAGCTGATCGCCGAGAACGAGTGCCGTGTGCCCCATCGCCGGTCAGTCCTTTGGCGGTGAAACCGCCCGGTAGCGCTCGATCGTCGCGATTCGCGCGGCCGCGTGGTCAACCACCGGCGCTGGATAATCGCGGCCGATCACGCAGCCAGCCTGCTCCTGCTCCTGCTCGCTCATCTTCCACGGCTCGGCCAGTCGCTCCTGCGGCACGCCGGCCAGCTCCCCCACCCAGCGGCGAACGTACTGACCCTCCGGGTCAAAGCGCTGCTGCTGGAGGATTGGGTTGAAGATCCGCCGAAAGTAGGGCGCTGGGTCAACCCCGGTGGAGGCGATCCATTGCCAGTTGCCGTTGTTCTGCGATGGCTCAGCGTCAAGCAGCATCTCTTCGAACCACTGCTCGCCGCGGCGCCAGTCAATCTGCAGGTCCTTTGTCAGGAACGAACCCACCACCATCCTGGCGCGGTTGTGCATCCAGCCGCTTGCGGCAAGCTGGCGCATTCCAGCGTCAACCAGCGGATAGCCGGTTTGTCCTTCGCACCAAGCCGTGAAGCCCGGCTCATCGGCGACCCATTGAAGCTCACGAAACTTCGCTTGGTATTCGAGTTTGAGGTTGTCAGGAAACATCAGCAGCACGTGGGCGTAAAAGTCGCGCCAGGCGAGCTGGCGGACAAAGGCGGCGGCTCCTTCGCCGCCTCGCTGCTGGGCGCGCTGCTCTGTTTCCCGCGATGAGATGCAGCCCCAGCGAAGCCAGGCCGAGAGGCCGCTGGTGCCGCCGCTGAGGTCGTCATGACGATTGGCGTAGGAATCGATCGGGCCATTTAGCCACAGCTCAAGCGCGGCGCGCGCTGCTGGCTCGCCGGGCTGGCAGAAGGGTTCGGGCAGCTGCTCGCCAAGCGGTGGCAAGGCTGGCAACTCGCCGCGGTCGAGGCCGTCCGGCAGCCGCAACGATTTCGGCTGCTCCAGCACCGCGCGGCGCGGCAGCTCGCGCTCGGCCTTCCAAAACGGCGTGAAGACGCTGAATGGTTTTCCGTTCTTTGTTCGCGGCAGCGACACGTCGGCGCAGAAGTTGCCCGCCGACGGGATAGCCGCTACGCCGAGTTCTTTCAGCCGCTCGGTCACTCGCCTGTCACGCTCACGCGCGAATGGTGAGACGTCGCTGGTCCAATAAACCTCGCTGGCGCCGAGCTGCTCAGCCAGCTGCGGCAGAACATCCTCGGGCGCGCCGGCGCGCAGGCAAAGGCCAGCGCCAAGCGCCTCCAGCTCTTCGTCCAGCGCCCGCAGGCAGCCGAACATGAAGGCCGTCCTCGGTCCGCTCGCAAAGCGACCGTCAAGCAGGCGTTGATCCAGCACAAAAAGTGGCACTACGCGCTCGCAGCTTTCCGCCGCGGCGCTCAGCGCAGGGTGGTCGTGCGTGCGCAAGTCACGGCGCAGCCAGACGATCGCGGTCTTCTCCATCAACCAACTGTACGCCTCGCTCGTACACTTAGATGAGATGAGCGAAGAACGCGTTGAGGACTTTCCGATCTTTCCCTTAGGGCTGGTTGCGCTGCCGACCGAATTAGTACCGCTGCACATATTTGAGGAGCGCTACCGCACGATGATTGGCGAATGCCTCGATAACGAGCGCGAGTTTGGAATCGTCTGGACCGATGAGGACGGCGCTCACGCAACCGGCTGCGCGATGGAAGTAACCGAAGTGACGGAGCGCAGCGAGGATGGACGGATGAACATTATTACCCGCGGCACTCGCCCTTTTCGCGTGGTCGAAGAGCGCCACGACCTTCCCTACCCGGCGGCAGTGATCGAGTTTCTAGACGACGCCGAAGCCGACGATGCGAGCGGCGACTTCAGCAAAGTCCAAGCTGAGGCCTGCGAGGCTTACGCCGACCTTGTCGAGCAAGCAACCGACAAGCAGCTTGAGCCTGAGGAGCTGGCAGCGAAGAGCGCCTACGAAATGGCAGCAACGGTCGACTTTGGCGCCGACGCCAAGCAAGGCCTGCTAGACCTTCGCTCGGAGACGAAACGGATGGGGCTCGTCGCGCAGCTGCTGCGCGCAACCGTCAAGCGGCTTGAGTTCGTCGAGCGAGCACAGGTTCGCGCGGCCTCAAATGGCCGCGTTCGCTTCGGCTAACGCGCTAGTCCGCAGACATTCTTTGCGAGGTCACGCGTAAACCTCGCGAGCGCGAAGAAGACTGGCGGCTGCGGCCGTGAGCTGTCGCTGAAAGCAACGGTTCCGAACTCGGTGCGGACGTTGTAACGCAGAATTGTATACTTGCCGGGCTTCAAGTTGACCGCCTTGCGCGCCGGGCCAAGCTCCTCCTCATCGCCGTTTAGTTCACCGGCGATTGCCCGCGCCTCGATCAGCTGGGCGCTGCTCATCTCAAAGTCCCTGCCTCCGTTGCAGCGCACGGTGCCGCCGTCACCGACGACCATTGTCAGCTTCGCGCCTGCAATTGAGCCGCTGCGCTGGAGCTCGTAAAGGTCGGCAGAAGGGCCGCCGCAGCCGGCAACAAACACCGCGGCCGAGGCCGCAAGCGTGAGCGCTGCGCAGCGCCGCTTCACAGCCCGACCGCCGCTCCGCCGCGCCTTGGGTCGCCGCCGCCCTCGCAGCGGCCGCTGTCGCGGTCGCGCGCGACGGCCTGCGTTCCGCCGAAGAAGAGATTCGCCTCGCGGAACTGGGCGAGTTGGCGGTCGCCAACTTCGACTCCGCTTAGATCCACGCCAGGCTCAGCGAAAAGCGTGCCGCCCTCGCTATGAAAGCGCGGCGCGTTAACCGCCGCCTGTACACCGCTGCCGTGGTCAATCACGTTGACGATGACCTGCAGGATTGCCGAGCGGATGCGATTTGAGCCAGCGCTACCGATCGCCAATTCGACCGTTGAGTCGCCAGCTAGCACAATCGTTGGGGCCATCATCGAAGGCATCCGCTGCCCCGGCGCCGAGCGAAAGAAACCGAGCGGATTGAGGTCCTCTTCGCCCATCATGTTGTTGACGTGGATCCCCGTTCCAGCAACGACGACGGCTGACCCTTCACCGTTGGAGCAGGTCACCGAGCAGGCGCGGCCATCATCATCAATCACGCTGACATGCGTCGTCGACCCTAGGTTTGCAGCAAGAAAGCGGCGCAGAAAGTCAGGGTCGATCAGACCGGCCGTGAATTGAGCTGTACGCAGCGCCTGCACCTCGTCAATGACCTCCAACAGCTGAGCGTTTGTCGGAATCCCTTCGGGGCAGAGCTGCTCGAGGCGCGAAAAGGCGAGCACCAATAGTGCGCCGCCGGCCGACGGCGGAGGGTTGGTGAGAATCGTGCGACCACGATATTCGGCGACGGCCGGCTGGCGAGCAATTACCTCGTAGGCGGCGAGGTCGGCGAGGTCGAGTAAACCGCCAAGCTGCTGCACCTCGGAGACGATTGCTTCGGCTATGTCGCCCGTGTAGAACGGTGCCGCCCCCTCGGCGCCGAGGCGCTCGATCGTCTCCGCTAGCTGATCGCTGGCAAACCGTTCACCGAGTGCCAGCGGGCGTCCACCGGCTGTAAATTCAGCGGCCGCAGCGGGCGTCGAACAGAGGATCCCCTCGAGAATCTCGAAGACGTAGGCCTGTGGCTCATTCAAGGGCACACCCTCGCGAGCCAGTCGCACTGCCGGCGCAGCCAGATCACCCAGCGGCTGAGTCCCCCAGCGCTCGGCAGCGGCGGCGATGCCGGCCGGACTGCCGGGCACGCCGCAGGAAGCTGCGCCGCAGTTGAAGGTCTGGGTGGCGTCACCAAACGAGACTTCGACCGGCAGCAGGGGCGCGTGATCCTCGCCGGCGCCATGGCCGGGCGCGGCGACAAAAAAGTCCAACAGCGTTGGCTGCTCGCCGGCTCCGGCGACGAGCATGTAGCCGCCAGCGCCGGGGCCGGTCAAAAGCGGCTCGCAGACCCATGACGCAAGTACTGCGGCAATCGCCGCGTCGACCGCGTTACCGCCGGAGCGCAGAACCTCAGCGCCGACTTCGGCAGTCTTCTGATGGCCTGCGGCGACCATTCCCGTAGCGCCGCTCATCGAACGTAAAGTAGTGACTATCGGTAAGGCCGCGAATCTAGCCCGCTGGAAGCTGACTAACCGCCAGGCATGAACTCAGGCACATCGAGCGTGTCAACGCCGGTGCCTGTACGAACAGTGTTCTTGCCACTGCGGCCGCTTCGGCCGCGTTCCACGCGTGGTTCACCGGCTGGCTCTTCGACCCGCTGGCGCCTGGCGCGCTGTGCCGAGTCGCCGTAGCGAGTGGCCACAACGGTAACCCAGACTTGGTCATCGAGAGCGTCGTCAACCATTGCGCCGAAGATGATCGTGGCGTCAGGGTGGGCGGCCTCACCAACGGCCTTGGCGGCCTCGTTGATCTCCCATAGCGAGAGATCGTTGCCGCCGGTGATCGAAAGCAAAATCGAGCGGGCACCATTGATGTCGGTCTCCAGCAGCGGCGAGGCGACAGCCTGCGCAGCGGCATCAAGCGCGCGTGATTCGCCCGTGCCCATGCCAATCCCCAGCAGCGCCGGGCCAGCGTCGGACATGATCGTGCGCACGTCGGCAAAGTCGAGATTGATGATCCCGGGCAGCGTGACAAGGTCTGAGATTCCCTGAACGCCTTGACGCAGAACGTCGTCGGCGATGCGGAACGCTTCGACCATCGAGGTGCGCTGATCGAGCACTTCGAGCAGCCGGTTGTTGGGGACGACGATCAGCGTGTCAACCTCTTGGCGCATCGCATCGATTCCAAGCGAAGCGGTCGAGGCGCGACGCGTTCCCTCGAAGCCGAATGGGCGCGTGATGATGCCGACTGTCAGTGCGCCGACCTCACGCGCGATGCGGGCGACGATCGGAGCAGCACCGGTACCTGTGCCGCCGCCGGCTCCTGCGGCGACAAAGACCATGTCGGAGCCCTTGAGCAGGTGCTTGATGCGGTCGTAGTCTTCCATCGCAGCGGCGCGTCCGAGCTCAGGGTCGGCGCCGGCGCCTAGGCCGCGAGTCAACGCTTCACCGATGTGAATAGTTACGTCGGCCTGCGTCTGTTGAATCGACTGAACGTCAGTATTGATGGCGATGAATTCGACGCCAGCGATGCCAGCTTCAATCATTCGGTCGACAGCGTTTACGCCAGCTCCACCGACGCCGACTACGCGCAAGACCGGGCCGCCCTTCTTGGCCTTCGGCGAACGGTTGGCAGCAGGATCGGGTGCTGGCGGCATCAGCGGCGGCTCAATTACCGGGGCGTCGAGGATGTCGTCTGGAACTTCGGAGCTGAAGGCGCTGCGCAGGCGCTCCTGTGGCGTCGGGGTGACGCGAGCCTGCGGCTCGCGGCCAGCTTCGGTCTGCGCCTCGTCGGGCCCAGCGGCTTTTGTCGGCTCAGCGGCCTCGCCTTCCGGCTTGCCCTTCTCGGTACGGCGAAAAAGTTCAGAGAGGGGGCCTTCACGCATGCTCGCGCGGCTCTTCTTGTCTTTAGCCATGTGACAACACCTCCTTGGCGAGGGCGCGGTAAGAATCCGCGGCGCTGCCATTCGGTTCGTACTTGAGCACCGACATCCCCTGGACGGGAGCTTCAGCAAAACGGATTGTCTTTTTGATCCGTGAAGCGAAAACGCGATCACCAAAGTTCTCCTCAAGAATCTCGATCGCTTCCTTAGCGTGAACAGTGCGCGTATCCATGAGCGTTGGAAGGATGCCTTCGATCTCGATCGTCGGGTTGAGGTTCTCGCGAATCATCTGGAGCGTGTTCTGCAGCTGAATTAGCCCGCGCATTGAGAGATATTCGCACTGCACCGGGACGATTACCTTGTTTGCCGCGGTAAGAGCGTTGATCGTCAGCAGTCCGAGGCTGGGCGGCGTGTCGATGCAGATGAAGTCATAGTCCGCGGAAACTGCCTTTAGCGACTTCTGCAGTGAACGTTCGCGGCCGATCTTCGTTGACATTGCGATCTCCGCGCCGGCCAGATCAATCGACGCCGGGGCCAGATCAATCTCACGCGTGACAATTACGTCGCGAATTGGCTTGTCGTGGACGAGCACGTCGTAGATCGAGTTGTCGAGCGTGTCAGGGTCAATTCCCTGCGACATTGTCAGGTTTCCCTGCGGGTCCATGTCGATGCAAAGCACACGGTGGCCCGATTCGGCCAGGGCGACGGCGAGGTTGAGTGTCGTCGTCGTTTTAGCGACTCCACCCTTCTGGTTTGCGAATGCGATCACTTTTGGCGTTTTGTCAGCCATTCAAATGCTCCGGTCGTCGGTTGGACCCGTATTCGCGCTTAATTCGCAGCCGCGCGCGCTATTCCTTCCCGAAAACATGGCATTTGCTTGAGATCTTCGAGAGCGGCAGCGCCTAGCATCTCCAAAGCAATGAGTCCTCCTCTAAAAACGGCGCTGCGGGATTGCTCCGTTGTGATCTGCGCTGGCTCCGGCGGCGTTGGCAAGACCACGACAGCAGCGGCGATCGCCGCTGGCTTAGCGGCGGGCGGAAAGCGCGTGGCCGTTGTGACTATCGACCCGGCGCGGCGCTTGGCTGACGCGCTCGGATTAGAGCAGCTCACCAACCAGCCGGCGCTTGTGAACGGCGAACGCTTTGCCGCGGCCGGATTGAAGATCAAAGGCGAGCTATGGGCGATGACACTTGACTCGCAGAGAACCTTCGATGAACTGATCGAAACGCTCTCGCCCGACGCTCAAACGCGAGACCAGATTCTCGGCAACCGGATTTATCAGCAGCTCTCCGGCGCGGTCGCCGGCTCGCAGGAGTTCACGGCGATCGCGAAGCTCTACGAACTTGACCGCTCCGGCCGCTTCGACGTGATCGTGCTCGACACGCCGCCTTCGCGCAACGCGCTCGACTTCCTTGACGCTCCCGACCGGCTGACCGGCTTCTTCGACGGCCGCGCGCTGAAGCTGCTGCTGGCGCCGACAGGCTTCGCTGCGCGCGCGCTGGGGGTCGGTACCGCCGCGATCCTTGGCGCACTGAAAAGAATTACCGGCGCTGAACTGCTCGAGGACCTTTCCGGCTTCTTTCAGGCCCTAGGCGGGCTGATCGACGGCTTCCGCGAGCGCGCCGAGGCCGTCCAAGCGCTGCTGGCCGACCCGCGAACGACGTTTCTGGTGATCACATCGCCACAGCGCGATTCGGCCGAGGAGGCAATTTTCTTTGCCGGAAAGCTGCGCGGCGCAAAGATGAACTTCGGCGCGCTAATTATTAACCGCGTCCATTTCGTTGGCAACGAAACTGAGCCTGCGCCAACGCTTGCCTCTGTTGCTGGCCAGCTGAGCGGCGAGTTTGACGAGCCACTGGCAGCAAAATTTCTCGCTAGCTACGCAGACGCGCTGGCCCTTGCCGAGCGTGATCGCGCGACAATCGAACGGCTACGCGATGAGACAGGCGCGCTGGAGCCGCTAATCGTTCCTGAGCTCAGTGGTGACGTTCACGACGTTGAGGGGCTGGTCGCGATTCACGACCAACTTTTTGCTGCGCGCTAGAAAGGCGGGCGCAGCGATTCAAACTGGTCGGTCTCGGGGCCGAGCGGTGGCTCGACTATTTGCTCAGGCACCAATTCGACCCCCACATCCTCGAGCAGAATTGAATCGGCGAGGCCAACAAGGTCAGCACTGAGGTGGCCACAGCAAGCATCACGCAGCAGCGCGCGCAGGTGACCGCTGAGTTCGCTTACATAAGGCTGCAACTGCAGATCATGGTCCACGCCAGCGATAAGCGCTGGCTCAAGTGCAGCGGCGTGGGCGATTCGCTCGGTCATCGCGGCGCGCTCTTCCTGCTCAGCACAAAGCGCGGCAAGGCGGCCGGCCATCCGTCCGCTGGCCGGACCTTCAGGCTCCAGCAGCGCGCGGGCCACGAGCAGCAGGTCGGTCAGCGCTTCGGCTGCCAGCACGCGCTGGTGGGCCATCTCATAGCGACGCAGCGCCCAAGCGAGCTCGCCCGACTTCGGCTCGCGGCGGCCAATCAGGCTGAGGAATGCGCGCAACTCATCTTCCTGTGCAGGTTCGATCAGCACCAGCGGCTCAACTTCAGCGCCGTCGGCGTTAATCGCGACCGGCTGCCACGGCCCAGCTCCAATTCGTGACCATCCAAGCGGCGCGATCGCTACTGGATCGGGGTGGTAGAGGCTTAAGCCGGCAGCCAGCTTGCGCAGCGAAGTGCGCGATGCTTGCAGGGGACCAACGTCACCGGGAATGGGCGCGCGGCGCACAATCACGATCGTCTGCGGGCTGCCATCGAGCCGCGACCAGCGCGCCTCGTCAGGTGCGTCATCGAAGCGCTCCCCGCGGGCAAGCGTTAGCCCGTCGCCAAGACTGACCTCTTCCGAGCCGAGCTCAACGCCAAGCAGAACGGCGACCACGGTGTGTTCTGCGCGCTCGGCGGCGACGCAGCGCTCAAGTTCGAGATAGGCCTTGTCAAAGCGGCGCTCTTCGAAGACAAAGTCGTTGGAGTCGATGAAAACTCGCGCGAGGAAGCAGTGCAGCGCCGCGTCGGCGCTCTGGCGGCCAGGACCGGGGGGACGCAGGCCTTGCGAATCAAGGTAGTCGGCGAGGCTGCCGATCGCGATCAATGCGTGGGCGGCAGGAAGAAAGGTGGGAAGCCGCGCCAGCACGCTGCTGCGCTCGTTAATGAAATCGGCGGTCAGCGGGCGATAACAGTAGAGCGGCGAATCGCGGCGACCCTCCTCAACGACCTCGAACGGCAGTTCGTGGCCGCCTTGAGCATCACTGGCCAGTTGCCACGCCGCTTCCTGCGTGAAAGCGTGCAGCGCGGAGCGAAGTTGGCGAAGGCCCATAGTCGTCGTTTCGCCGAAGAAGCGGCCGATCCTGCCGTTGAGCCGACGCGGTAGATTTATTGGATGGAAACGAACCCGCAAACCCACGAAGGTCACGATCACGTCCATGGCCCCGGCTGCGGGCACACGGCGATTGTTCACGACGGCCACATCGATTTCCTCCACGATGGCCACTTGCACCAGCCGCATGGCGACCATGTTGACGAGCATTCGCTTCCCGTTAGTGACCAGCTGCCAGACCTTTGCGACCAGGAGCACCGCTGCGGGCCGCATGTTCACGGCCCTGACTGCGGCCACGAAGCGGTGCCACATGGCGAGCACACCGACTACCTCGTTAACGGCCGCCTCCACCACCCGCACGAGGATCACTGTGATGACCATGGCGGCCTCGAACTAGCCTAGGAATCAGTCTCATCGCTAGCCTCTTCAGCGATGGCGAAGACGAAGAAGCGAGCCTCGCAGTGGGCGACGACGACGAACCAGCGGCTCGCTGAAGCGGGCTTCCGCCGCGGCGGCGCACGCGCAGCCGTCGTCGCGCTGCTTGACGAACAAAGCTGTGCGCTCAGTGCCTACGAGATCGAAGCTCTACTCGCGAGGCGCGAGCGCGCCGTTGGCCGCGCCAGCGTCTACCGAATCCTCGAAGAGCTAGATGAGCTTGGTGTTGTCAGCAAGGTCGAGTTGGGCCAAGCGCAGGCGCGCTATGAGCCGCTGCGCCCCGACCACCACCACCATCACCTCGTCTGCGACAAGTGCGGCGCCGTTATCGCTTTCGATGACGCACCGCTCGAGCGCGCCGTCGACTCAATCTCTAAGCGCGTCGACTTCGCAGTCGAAGGCCACGAGATTGTCCTCCACGGCCTCTGCGCCACCTGTCGCTAAGGGCCAAATCGCGCAGCGAGCGGATCAGCAGCGCCGCGATGAAGGCGCCCACCAGTGCGCAAGTGACCGCGGCCCCGGCCGCCAGCTCGGCGTGGTAGGAGGCATAGAGCCCTACCAGCGAGGCGGCCCAGGCAACCCCTACCGCGAGCAGCATCATCGGCCCTATCCGGTTCGTCAGCAGCCGCGCGCTGGCCGCCGGGCCGATCAGCATCGCGACGACGAGCAGATTGCCGAGCGCCTGCACAGCGACGAGTGTGGCACCAGCGAGCAGCAGAGCGAGCAGCAGATCAAGCGGCGCCGGGGAGCGGCCTAAAGCGCGAGCATTTAGTCGATCGAAGCCTGCGACCAGCAGCCCTTCGTGGAACACAAAGAGGGCCACGAGGACGACCAATGCGTACGCGGCAGCTAGGGCCACATCGCCAGCGCCGACGGCGAGCAGGTCGCCAAAGAGGATGCCGTTAAGGCCCGCAGGGATAGTGGGCGCCAGGCCGAGCAGCACGCCGGCGCCAAAGAGCGAAGTGATCACGACCGAGACGGCAACCTCGCCGCCAAGCACTTTGATCCGCCCGACGAGCGCGATCAGGCTGGCACCGACCGCTAGACCGATCGCACCGCCTAACACCAGCGGCAGCCCCAGCAGCGTCGCGCAGACCAGCCCCGGCAGCATCGAGTGCGCAAGCGACTCGGCGCTGTAAGCGCGGCCAGCGAGCACGACCCAGCAGCCGAGCGTGCCGGCGATAACGCCCAGCACGATTAGCTCGGCGAGGCTTCGCAACACGACTGGCTCACGCAGCGGCTCCAGCAGCCAGGCAATCATCGCTCAGCCTCGAAGTGCTCGTGATGGTGGGGCGGCGTGATCGCCAGCGATTCGTCGCCAGGCAACGGGATCAGCGAGGCCCCATAAGTCCGCTCGATCACTTCGCGCGTTAGCACCTGTGCCGGGTCGCCAAATGCGATTTGTACGCGGTTGCAGCAGAGCACCAGATCCCAGTTGCGCGCCTGCTCAATGTCATGCGTGGCCATCAGTAGGCCGCGGCCTTCGTCAGCGAGCTCGTCGAAGAGCGCAGTAAGGAGCTCGGCGCTCGGAGCGTCGATCCCCGCGAACGGCTCATCGAGCAACAGCAGAGGTGAGTCCTGCACCAGCGCTCGCGCCACCAGCACGCGCTGGCGTTGGCCGCCTGAGAGCTCACCGAAGGTCGTGTTCACTTCAGCCTCAAGGCCAACGCGCAGTAGCGACTGGCTAGCCAGCTTGCGGTCAGCGCGTGACGGCCGCCTCCACCACGGCAGCCGTGAGACCGAGCCCATCAGCGCAACGTCGAGCGCGCTAACAGGGTAATCAAGCCTTGAGCGCTCGCTCTGTGGCACCAGCGCTGGGTGGGTGACACTGAGCTCTAGTTCTCCAGAAGATGGCTCTAGCTCACCGGTGATCGCGCGGAAAAGGGTTGATTTGCCGCCACCATTGGGGCCGAGCAGGGCAACTCGCTGCCCCGCCCCTACAGCGAAAGTGATGCTGCTGATCGCAGGCACCGACGTGCCCGGGTAGCGGGCCGCAAGCCGGTTGCTGCGGACCAGCGGCTCGGAAGCTAAAGCTCGATCGTGCATCTGGTCTTACCCCCGGTGATCGCCGCAACGATCGCTTTGGC
>JBDNJF010000047.1:0-7696 GCA_041687955.1 Solirubrobacteraceae bacterium | reverse complement strand
CTTGACGTTCGCAGCGAGCGCCTAGGGCTGCCGATGAGCCCAGGCGGTGAAACGCCGCTCGCGCTACACGCGCAGTACACGCGCGCTGAGATCTTGCTGGCCTATGGCGATGGCACCGCGGGTAAGCCATCAACCAACCGCGAGGGCGTCCGCTGGCTGCCCGAGATTAAGACCGACATATTTTTTGTGACACTGCGCAAATCCTCGCGCACCTTCTCTCCCACAACGATGTACCGCGACTACGCGCTGTCGGACTCGTTGTTTCATTGGGAATCCCAAAACGCGACCCACAACGAAAGCCCGATCGGCCTTCGCTACCGGCAACAACGTTCTGATGGAACTAACGTCGTGCTCTTCGTGCGTGAGGAGAACACCAGGCGAAACGGCCGTAAGGGTGCACCGTTCACCTGCCTTGGGAACGTGGACTACGTCTCCGATGAAGGTAACCGGCCGATGCAGATCACATGGCGGCTCAGAAACCCATTGCCTGAAGCGCTGCTGGAGGCTTCGCAGATAATCGCGGCAGCCTGATTTCGTCAGTTTCCCCCACCCCACTGCGACCAAAGCAGTGAGATGACAGAACCAAACGACGAAAACACTGACAAGAACCCCGAAGAGGACGCGGATCGCGCCGCCGATCCGTCGAAGCGAATTACCATCGACGAACTAGAGGAGCGGCTGGCGGCGAACCCGAGGTTCAATAAGGCCGAACCGAACGAGGATGAGACGACGTTTACGTTCCTGAGCGCGGAGGCGGCCGAGGCGTTCAAGAAGCAGCGGGATAAGTAGCTCGCTATGGCTTTGAGCAAAGAACAACTGGACTACATCAAGAAAGCCGACGCGCTCGGTCCAGACTCGAACGGGCACAAGGTGAGTGCGTTAGAGGTCATGGCGGCGGGCCAATTTGAGGGCGTTGACTTTGATTCCGTGGAGGAAATCGAGGAAGCGCTTCGCGAACTGGACGGCGAAAGCGGCGACCAGCCCGCCGCCCTCCCCAACGACAGCTTCTGGGCAATCCCCGGCCTGCTCCTGGCCGGCCCCTACCCCGGCTCGCTGGATGAAGCCGAGGCGCGCGCAGCATTGACCGCGCTGCTCGATACCGGCGTCACGACCTTCATCGACCTCACCGAGGAGAGCGAGACCGGCCCCCAAGGCGAGCCGCTCTTGCCCTACGCCCAGCTACTGCGCGAGGTTGCCGCCGAGCAAGGCGTTGCCGTGAACTACATGCGCTTTGAGATTCTTGACGTAAATGTGCCACCGCCGTGGAAGATGGAAGCGATCATCGCGGCGATTGAGATCGCTACCGCCAATGGCGAAACCGTTTACGTGCACTGCGCTGGCGGCATCGGCCGCACCGGGACGGTGCTTGGCTGCTACGCGATCAGCCGCGGCGACGACCCAAGCGAGGTCCTCGGCGAGCTAGCCCAGCTGCGCCGCCACACGACCCGCGCCAACCGACCCGCGCCGGAGACGGGCGAGCAGCGCTCCTTTGTAACTAATTGGCGAGCGAAAGCAGGTAGCTGAACCAATGGCCCAAATGAGCACACACATATGCCCAAACTGCGGCCGCAGCGTCACAGAAATGCGCGGCCCGCTGATGAGCGACGGTTCGATGGAACCGTCACTTCGGCGTGAGCGACGGCACCTGCGGCTGCGCGGCCTGCGTGACCGCATCCGCGGTATCAAACGAATCCCGGCGCCAAACGACGACCTAACGACCATCGACATCGACGCTGCCGGACTCCACGGCGAACAGATCATCTGCCGCCGCTGCAACCTGGTGATGCCCGCCACAATGCAGGCGTTCGCTGACTGACCGTTCGGCGGCCCGCGTCAGAAACGAGCCCGCGCAAGCGACTCCATAGATATGACGATCGCCACAAAGACACTCCCCCGCATCTATCTCAGCTACCTGCCTGACCTCGATTGGCTTAGCGGCCTTGAGTTTGGGCGCGTTGATGATGGCCAGCCGTCCGACTGCTGGGTTGGCCTAAGCTAGAACTTCGGCCTGCTGCTAAACGAGCCGGGCGGTGACCCGGTCGGCTTCAAGCTGCAGGATTTCTCAGAGTTCGCAAAGCAGGCCGAAGGCGTTGAGGAGATCTGGAACGGCGCCCGCTTTCACGCCCCGCAGCTTGGGCTCGACGACGCTTCGATCGGCGAGATCGCGATTGCCGCGGCCACATTCTTTGAAGGGCAGCCGAGCGTTAATCGCGTCTTCTTCCGCGAGGGGATGGACCTAACGGGGGCGGAAGCGCTCTTCCAGTGGCGCCTCTGCCTGCAAGCCGGCGACGGGATGGCGCACTTCGCGCTCGGCTACACGCTTTACGAACTCGGCCGCTTCCACGAGGCTTACCGTCACCTTCGCTACTACGCCCAGATCGCCCCCGCTTGTTCCTGGAACTGGTGCTGGCTGGGCAAGGCATGCGAAGCGATCGGCGAAAGCGCCGAAGCGCGCGCCGCCTACGAGCAGGCCTGCGCGCTCGAGGCAGCCGGCGACGAAGAGACCGACGCCGCCGAGCTGCTGGCGCAGATGGAGCCTGAATAGCCGGCGCTGGATTATGGCGGCGCCAGCTAAGCCGCGCAGCACCGTTGTCGTTACCGGCGCGCCGGTAACGCTGGGCGTGCTGATTGTCGTTTCGCTACCGGCACAATCCGCCTCGGCTCTGCTAGCCCACTACCACGCAGCAGGTCAGGGAGCCAACACGGGCGCGAGCAGAGAAAGCACTTCCTCGACGGCAGCAGGGACCGCTGTCTTTCCAGGGTCATCATTTGCTGGCTGCACGTCTGGGGAGCCAAATACCGCCACGCCGTAGCTCACTCCGCTAACCCGCAGCGCAATGATCTGACCGGCGATGAAGTTCTTCTGCTCAACGCCGCCCCAGCCAGATTTGTAGGCAGGCTTCAGGCCGTCCATCGCCTTTCCGGCGCCCCAGGCGACGTCCGCTGTGTAAGCGGTTGGATCCTTCTGCTCACGGCTGCGCTGCTTGGGCAGCTGCATCAGCCGGTAAACGCTTCGGCCGGCAGATCCGAATTCGCCGGCAGCAAGCGCCAGCGAGAACGTCGATGCTGCAACCGGCGTCCACTTAGCTGTGCCAAGCAGCAGGCTGGGGCCGAGCGGGTTCGCTGCGGAACTAGCGTTTAGGTAGTCGATGCACTCAGCATCGGGGGTCGCCGCCGTCTGGGAAATCTCAACGTCGTCAGCGCCTGCGCTGCTGAGCGTGGAGCGGACAGCGTCGGCAGCGCCAGCCGGGCCGCCCGCCATCTCCTGTAGCCACAGGACGACCCTGCGCTGGCGACAGTTCTCCGAGCGTTGGATGGCGCCCCGCATCGCTTCGGCAAGCTCGCTCGGCGGCGGTTTGCCTTCGTCTAGGGCCGTCAACAAAGAGGTGGTCGCAGTGACGGCCTTCGCTGTGCTCCACATTCGCAGTTGCTCGCCACCGTTGACCTGCGCCGCGCGCTTCCAGCCATCAGCACTGACCGCGGCGTAAATCTTCACGCCACGATCCTGAGCATCATCTGATCCTCGCTGAAGCGTACGTTGAACTAGCCGGATCGGTGCTGAGTGGTTCTGAAGGACCGCTAAGTCTTCGGCCGTGGTCGGCGCACTGGTATTAGCCACGCTCGGGGACGAAAGTGGTGAGGGGTCGGAAGATTTAAGTTTGCCGCATCCGACTAAGCCTCCACACGAGACGAGCAAAATCAACCCAAAGGCCAGCGATGATCGGTCACCCCTAGTGTTGGCCGAGTCGAACCTCACTCGCACCCAACGCCAAGAAGCCGTGCGTCTTGCGTGTCGCCAGGGCCATCGTACTGTGCCCTCTGAGTCTCATCGGTCTTCCAGCCGGGATCATAGGTCCAGCGCCCACCCTCGTACTTGGCCCACGTGATTCCTTCCCAGTAACCGGTCGGGCAGTTGGGCCTTGGTAGTTTGACCTTGATCTCAGCGACGCCACTGCGCTTGTACAGTCGCGTGATCCGAACTGACGGACGGACTGGGTTGGCTAGCCCGGATCGCAGCGGGTCCATCGCTGGAGCCCAGCAGGTCGAGTTGGTGCACTCTGGGTTGTCATAGAGCGGCCTCGCTCGCTTGCGGCGGGACATCAAGGCAAACGCACCGGCAAGATCACCGTTCGCGATCAACTGATGATGTTCACGAATAACGGACTTAACCTGTCGCTGCATCGAGCTGCGACTATTGCTCGGCAGCTTGCCGTTGTTTGGGGCCTTCTTGGGAGGTGTTGATGGATCGGTCTCTGTCTCACTCAGGCCTGCATAAGGATCTTTCATCGTGCCGTCCGAGCCGTCGGACTGATTGCCGCTGCTGAGCACGATGACGGTGGCGGCGACCGCGAGCAGCAGCAAAGCAGCGCCGGCATACAGCGCGGGGCGACTTGGACGCCAGCTGATTGCCGCCGTTACGGCGCTGGGAGCAGCGGCCGCGTCAGCCTCGGGTGGCTTGGCGCTCTTCCCATCAGGCCCTGGTGTCTTCGCTGTGGCCGACGGCGATTGCGGCTTAGTCTCCTCCGCCTTTGCTGAGACAGGTGCGCCGCATGTTCGACAGAACCGCTCCCCCGCAACGACCGGGCCACCACACGCAGAACAACTCGGGCCTTCGACCGGCGACGACGGCGTCTGCTTAGGAACCGGCGCTCGCCCAGCACGGTTCTGTTTACGTCTCGCTGATTTACGTTTGGCCATAACAAGTACGCGCCGGAACGCTGCACTATCACTGATGTAAAACTACCCGTTAATGCCAACCGTTGCTCTCTTCGCAAAAGAGTTATGGTCAGAAAGTGAAGTTTAAGTCAGGTAAGAAAACGCAGCCTGAGCCTGAGAGCAGCACCGGTGATCAAAGTGATCAACCTCCGTCAGGCTTCGTCTCGCCCGAAGGCACGCCATGGCGTTACCGCAACCCACAGGCATTCCGGCGACTGACTGTCATAGCTGGGCTGAGTGTCGTTGCCGGGCTTGCAGTCCTCGTCGTGATATTGCGGCCGCTTGACACTACGTCGGAGACTGTGCGGAAGGCGATGGTTGCGTCGCGTAAAGCGGTGCTTGAATCTGCTGTCGACATTAACTCGGCCAAGAAGCTGCGGCAGATTCGTGCGGCGGCCGTCGCGGCCGAACGAGGGATTCCAGTGATCAACGATTCGATCGCCACTGTCGATGGGACAAACGACCTTCATTACGAGCGGCCAGCGATCGCCGTTCTGGAGTCCGAGAAACGCTACCTACAGGCATTAGCCGACCTGCAGACGATGGGCGACCGCAAACTGACGATGTGGAAAAGCAAACGTCGCCAGACCACGATCGAACGAAAGCGGATCGGTGCCATGCGGCCACTGATCGACTCGCTCGATGTTGCTCAGTTAGCGGAAATACTTCCGTCGGAACCGCAGATGGAACAGCCACTCAAACATCTCGACACAACGATCTCAGCTGCGGCGAAAGTGATTGGTCCTTGGTTGCGGCGGTTATACGCCGCGAGGGTTAGAAAGGAGATGGAGCTGGCATCGATGAGTCAATACGGCGACGCGGTTCGCGGCGCCGGCTCCCAGTACACCGGGATGCGCGAGGAAACCCAAAGCTGGGCGGACTCAGTCTCTTCAGATGGGAGCACCTACGAAGACGCCTACATCTACCTCTACGGGGCGCGCGAACAGCGGATCGCTCTACGTGACGGGTTGCAGTCAGCCCAACGGCCGGCCGCCGTCACCGTCGAGCATGACGCGCTGGTTTCGATAGTCGACGGTTCAATCGACTTGATCGAGCAAGCTGGGGTCGGCCTTGCCGATCAGCAGTTCGGCGCCGAGGATGACTATCGCAACTCACAGGGTTGGCAGAACTTCCAGTCCGGATCGGACTCGATCAACAGTTCGTGGCCATCCGCGATGCAGTCCTGGAGTTCGGCGCTGGATGACGCTGTCCGGCGGGTTCGTGCACGCAAGCTGCCACAGCGCCCTGACGTTTAGGCCAACTACTCCGACCGGGCGCGTAGCACCAGCCAGGTAGACAGCAGAAAGACAAGCGCGAAGAGCGACAGAATCGCCAGCGATAGCCCGACCGAATGACCGAAGAAAGCCGTCCCAAAGCGGCTCGCCGAGGCGAAAGCGGTGTCGGCAGAGATCCTCCCCGACATGTCCAGCGCAATCCCAAGCCCTGAGAAAGACCACTGCGAGAATGCCAACGCTGAGAGGCGTGCGACCGGCTCGCTCATCGCCGCGACCGGAACGATCGCTCCGGCGAACAGCAGCTGCGGAATCAGAACCAGCGGCAGTATGCTGGCGGCCTGCTCCTCTGTTCGTACTGAGGCAGAGATCACCAAGCCCATCGCTACCGCAACCATCCCGGTCAGGACAAGGATCGCCAGACACAACCCGATAACCGCGATCGTCGCTTCCGTTGGGCGGAAGACGACCACGAGAGCGAACAGGATCGACGTTTGTAGCGCCACTACGAGCGCCTGGATCAAGTACTTGCCGACCAGGTAGACACTCGAGCGCAGGCCGGCAGCGGCTTCGCGCATGTAGATCGCAGACTCCTTGACGATCTCTCGGGCAGCGCCGATCGATCCAAACCAGATCGCTGCGGTCACCAGCATGAACAACAGCTGGAGCGAATCGCCGGGACGGCCGCCAGTTTTCTCCAGCACATCAGGCTTAAACAGGCCGATGATCAGCAGCGCGATCAGCGGTACCTGCCCAAACATGATCAGAAGATTCCGCCGGTCGCGGAGAAGGAGTCGCAGGCCACGGCCAAGCACCGCACCAAGCTGCCGAACGACACTGGAGCGTCGAACCACCGCCACCTCGCCAAGCTCGGGATCTGTGATCACCTCAATGATCGGCTGACCGCAATGGCCGCAGAAAGAAGTACCTGAATCAATTGAGCCGCCACACTCGCCACAGAAGCCGCCGCCCGCGCCATCTCGCGTCAGCTTTGGCGCCGACGAACGCTCCGCTGTTTCGCCGCCCAAAGTCGGCTCAGGAGCGGCGCGCCCCCGAGTCACGTCAGCCGGTATCTCGTCCGCTTCAAGAACCTCGTAGATCTCCTCCGGACGATCAACCCCAAAACGTTTGAGCGCGCCATCCAACGCGCCCCAGTAGACGAGCCTGCCGCCCTTGGCCATCACGATGATCGCGTCGCACAGCTCCAGACTCGACGTAGCGTGCGTGACAACCATCACCCCTCGGCCGCCGTGTGCAAGGGTACGGAGGTTCTCCATAGTGCGTCGTTCCAGAGCTGGATCAAGCCCCGTCGTCGGCTCGTCAAGAAAGATCAGCGATGGGCGCGTCAGAAGCTCCATCGCAACGTTGACTCGTTTCAACTGGCCACCCGAAAGGCTGGCTACCAGCTGCTCTCGCTGCTCGGTCAGCTCGAGCTCGTTCAGCACACGATCGATCGCGCCTTCTAGTTCCTCTCTCGTTGTCTCGCGGGGAAGCCTGATCTGACCGCCATATGAGAGCGCTTCCTCGACTGTCAGCGCGTGGTGGACAATGTCTTCCTGAGGCACGTAGGCAACGGCCTTACGATTCTCTTGGACGAGGCGTCCTTCGACCAAGACCTGACCGCCTGCAGGACGGATTACCCCCGCACACAGCTTCACCAGCGTTGACTTGCCAGCGCCGCTTGCCCCAATGATTCCGACAAGCTGCCCGCGCGCCAGCCGAACGTCCACCGACTGCAGAATTAGCTT
>JBDNJF010000046.1:0-7475 GCA_041687955.1 Solirubrobacteraceae bacterium | reverse complement strand
TCGCACGGTTCGTCGCTGGCGGTTGGCGCGTAATCGTCCCTTGGGTCAACGAAGCTGAACTTGAGCGCGTTGAACGCAGCGACAATCTCGTGCTCGTTCAAGCCGACCTTTTTGACGAGCAGGCCGCTGCCGCGCTCGCGGATGAGGCTGGTCCCGATCTGCGCGCCGTCGTCAACCTCGTTGGTGGTTTCGCGGCTGGCGGGCGCTTGCATGAAACGAGCCTCACCGAACTCGAGGGGCAGCTGCGGATCAACCTCACTCCGACCTGGCTCGTGACGGCCGCTGGAATTCCGGCGATGCTTAGCGCTGGTGAGGGCGCGATTGTTTGCGTTTCCTCGCGGACCGCACTAGAACCGTTCTCCGGCGGCGCTGCCTACGCAACGGCCAAGCGGGCGGTGCTCGGACTGGTTGATGCGCTCCACGTTGAGTACCACCACGACGGCATCCGCACCAACGCTGTGCTGCCCTCAACGATCGACACGCCAGGAAACCGAGCTGCAATGCCTAATGCCGATCCAGCCGATTGGGTGACAGCAGCGCAGATCGGTGCCACAATCTTCGATCTCTGCAGCCCAGATTTTGCCGCCACAAGCGGTGCCCATATCCCTGTCTACGGAAAGGCCTAATAAATGCCACTGCGACGACGTTCCCGAGCAAATGATTCAACCGCCAGCGCCGCTGGCGTTCCTGCGCCCGCCGCCACGACCACGCCAGCCCCGGTTGGCGCGCTTGGCGAGCTACGCGCTGGCGTTGACCTCGGCGGCACAAAGATCCTCGTCGTGATCGTTGACGGCAACAACAAGATCCTTGCCCGCTCGCGCGCGGCAACCCCGCACGAAGGCGGCCCGCAGGCCGTAGCCGACCAGATTGCAACGAACATCGACGACGCGCTCGGTCAGGCCGGCGCCGACGCGCAGCACCTCAAAGGAATCGGCGTGGGCTCGCCCGGCTCGGTCGATCAGGCTTCAGGAACGGTCGCCAACGCCAGCAACCTGCCGGATTGGATTGAGCCCTTCCCGCTCGGCGGCGTTCTCTCGCAGCGCTTCGGCAATCTTCCGGTGCGCCTTGGTAATGACGTAAGCGTGGCAGTCAACGCTGAGTACAAGCTCGGCGCGGGCCGCCCCTACGACGCCCTGCTCGGCGTCTGGTGGGGTACAGGCGTCGGGGGCGGCCTGGTGCTTGACCGCCGTCAGTGGGACGGCCGCGGTTACGCCGGCGAATTTGGCCACATGGTGATCGAACTTGGCGGCGCTAAGTGCGGCTGCGGCAATCGCGGCTGCGTCGAGGCTTACGCCGGTCGCCGCGACATGGAGGCCTGGGTGCGCAAGCAGCGCAAGAAAGGCAAGAAAACCGACCTCGTGAAGATCATGAAGCATCGCGAGCGCGAATCATTCACCAGCGGCATCTGGGCGAAGGGGGTTCGCAATGACGACAAGCTTGCCGCCAAGGCCGTCGACCGCGCGATCGCCGCGATCTGCGCGGGAATCGGTTCAGCCGTCAACCTGCTCGACCTCCCGGCCGTCGTGATCGGTGGCGGGATGGGTGAGCGCTTCTTCAGCGATCGCAAAGCCCAGTTCGAAACTGAGACGGCCAAACACCTCTTCCGCAAGGAGGCGCCACCGGCGCTGCTTGCGACCGAGCTCGGCGACGATGGCGGCGCGCTCGGCGCCGCGCTACTCGCGCTGGCTGGACCGAACTAAATAGAGGCTGGAACTAAAGCTGTGAGTCTGTAATAGAGCCGCCAACTGTGCTAAAAAATACACGATGACCGACGCTCAAACGGCGATCCACACTGATTCAGCTGAACTCCATCGGCAGGAGCTGCTGAAGGCTTCGCCGGCAATGTTTCCAAACTCGTGGCTTGATCGCTTCACGCGGGTCCACGTAGCCGTCGTGCCGGTGATCTTTGTTCCCGTGATCGTCGCTTTCACAATTCTTGGGCTACGCGAAATAGTTTTCTGGCAAGCGATCCTTTGGGCGATCGGCGGATACGCGGTGTGGACCTTGACCGAGTACTGGCTTCACCGCGTCGTCTTCCACTTTGAGCCCGATCATCCGCTGGGCGCGCGGCTCCACTGGATGATCCACGGCGTCCACCACGACCATCCGAACGATCCAATGAGGCTCGTGATGCCGCCGTCGGCTTCGATTCCGCTCGGACTGATTTTTGTCGCCGCCTTTCAGCTGGCGCTGCCGTTTTCGCAGGCCTGCATGCTCAGCGCTGGGTTCTTCATCGGCTATCTGACTTACGACATGACGCACTATTACCTCCACCATCGTCGCCCGTCAACGGCGGTTGGCCGCAAGCTACGCGAGCTGCACATGCGCCACCATTTCCAAGACCACGACCGCGGCTACGGCGTCAGCGCGCCCTATTGGGACAAGGTCTTCGGCACGGCGCAGAAGAGCAGTCGCCGCGCTTGATGGCGCCGGCCGCGAGCCAACTGCTACGCGGGCCGGGCTCTTTGCTGTAGGTTTCCCTCCGGCCGTTGCATCCAGCGGCCTTTTTAAAAGCAACAAGGGGAGAGAACGTGAATCGTCTGCTGATGGGTACCTGCTGTGCGCTCAGTGCGCTCGTCCTGCTGCCGGCCGCTGCGTCGGCTCGGACCGACTTTGCTGGCCAAGCCTTCCAGGTGCTCACACCTGGAGCCGACGGCAATCTGCCAACGACAGCCAACTCAACCGACCAAGCGGCTCTCTACGACGCGCTCACGCCACTGCGCGGTGACGTAAGCGCCGCCGACCTCAAGAGCAAGTTCCTCTCCGAGAAGTTTGGCGTTGCGGGCAAGATCGTCAAGACTGAAAACACCGGGCGCAAAGGGCTGCGAATTGTGCGCGGCGCCGATGGCATCCCGCACATCTATGGCACCACGCGCTGCGATGTTTCGTTCGGCATGGGCTATGTGGCGGCGAAGGATCGCGGCCTACTGCTGCGTCTTGGCCTTGGACCGGCGTTCGCTGCGACACTCGACATTCCCGGCATCAACGCTTTCGGCCTCGTCACCTCAGGCCGCGACTTTAAGCCTTCGGCTGCGGCGAAGAAGTTTGTCGCTGACCAAGCGAAGCTGATGAATAAGTACGGCAAGGAGGGCAAGGAAGTGCTGTCCGACTTCAAGTGCTGGGCCGACGGCGTAAACGCCTTCAACATGCGCGAGCTCGAGCCTGAAGACCGGATGCCGCGCGCTGGCCTGACCGAGGCGATCGCTGCCTTCGCCTTTATTGGCTCGATCTTCGGTAACGGCGGCGGCGGCGGCGTTGACAGCTCAATCTTCCTCAATCAGCTGCAGGCCAAGTTCGGCGCCGCCGTTGGTACGCGGATTTATCGCGAGGTTCATCAAGTAAATGATCCTGACGCGACTACCTCAATCCCGAAGTCTTTCCCCTACAACTTAGTTCCGACCGGCGCCACGCCCGGCTCACCACTCGTTGACGTTGGTTCGCGCACAGCGACCGCTGCAAACACGTTGGCGGCGACGGCCGCGAACCAGCGGATGGCCTCAAACGCGCTGCTGGTTTCGCCGCAGAAGTCTTCCAGTGGCAACGCGCTCGCCGTGATGGGCCCGCAGCTCGGTTACTACTACCCCGAGATCGTGATGCAGGTTGAGATCCACGGCCCGGGGATCGACGTTATGGGCGCCGCGCCTCCGACGATGCCTTATGTGCTGCTGGGCCGCGGCAAGGACTTTGCTTGGTCGCTCACAAGCGCCAGTAACGACAACACCGACGTCTTCCTCGAGCAGCTCTGCGAGCCTGGCGGCGGCGCTGCTACCCGTACCTCAACCCACTACACCTACAAGGGTAAGTGCGTTGCGATGAAGCGCTTTGACGCAGGTGTGCTGGGAGCAGGTGGCGGTCAGCCAGCTCGTTCGCTGATCTTCAACCAGTCGGTTCACGGTCCGATCGGTGGCACCGTCACAGTTGGTGGCAAGCCCTACGCGATTGCGACGAAGCGCGCGACGCGCGGCCGCGAACCGGTGTCGGCGCTGTTCTTCAAGCACATGAACGAGAACAAGCCAACCTCACCGAAGTCGTTCTTTAAGGTCGCCAACGAGCTTGAGACGACCTTCAACATTCATTACGCGGAGCAAAAGCACATTGCTTTCTTCTCCTCCGGTCTGCTGCCGATTCGTGCCAAGGGAACCGACCCAAGCCTCGCGACGCTCGGCACCGGCGCATACGACTGGAAGGGTTTCCTCAGCCAGAACCAGCACCCCCATCAGGCAGATCCCCCGTCTGGCTACATCCTCAATTGGAACAATAAGCCTGCGCCGAAGTGGGGCGCCGCCGACGGCAATTACAACGAAGGCGCAGTGCAGCGGGTCCAGATGTTTACTGGCTTCCCGGCGAAGTCGAAGCTGAACAACGTTGTTGGCGTGATGAATGGCGCGGCGACGCGTGACCTTCGCGCCGCGTTCAACTGGCCGGTAATTAAGCGCGTGCTTGACAAGACGAGCGCTCCAACACCGCTCGCCGCCGCTGCCGCCGCGCAGATTGACGATTGGCTGGCAGCCGGTTCGGACCGGCTTGACCGCGACCTCAGCAACGGGATCGACGCGCCGGGCGCGGCCGTGATGGATAAGGCTTACGCCGGCATTGCCCGGGCCACGATGGAAGGCAGGCTCGGCAGCGACATGACCGACGCGCTGAGGAGCCGGATTAACTACTCCAGCACGCCGAGCTTTGGCGGCGGCTGGTACTCGTACGTGGACAAGAGCCTGCGCATGATTCTTGGCGACAAGGTCAAAGCTCCGTGGGGCGATCAGTACTGCAGTGGTGGAACACTGACCAGCTGCTCGACTGCTCTTTGGGCTGCGATCGACAGCGCTGCGAACACGCTGGCGACAGATACCGGCCGCACCGATCCAGCTACCTGGCACTCGCCCGGTGAGCGGATCACTTTTGCTCCCGGCCTGCTGCCCGGTACGACGATGCGCTGGACCAACCGGCCGACATTCCAGCAGGCGATTGAGTTCAACGGTCACCGCTGAGCAGATCCGAAGTAAGCGGTAGCTAGCGCGCGCCGGGCGGTAGCTCGGCCCGCGCGGGCTCCGCTTGATCCGCGCCGATCGCTAATCTGAAGCGTCGTGTCGACGAGCGAACGCAATCGCGACGGCGGCGACGAACGCCTCGAGCGCTACGTGATGATCGCGCTGATCATCGTGATCTCAGCGGCGGTGCTCGTCGGCTTCTTCGAATACCAACCGCCAGCGACCTTCGACACGCTCTCGTCGCTCAACTGGTCGCGCGATATTTGGGAAGGGGTGATGCCGAACTTCGCTGGCTACCGCGTGCCGACGGAGCATCCGCTGATGCTGGCGGTCGGCTTGCTACTGCTGCCGTTTGGTGACGCCGCGCCGCAGGCGTTCGTCGCGCTCGCGCTAGCCGGATATATCGCGCTACTGATTGCCGTCTTCCGATTCGGTGTCTTTGTCACTGGAATCTTCGGTGGGCTCGTCGCCATCGGCCTGATGGCTACGCGGCTCGACGTCGCGTGGTTGGCCGGCGTTGGTTTCCTCGATCCGCCCTACGCGGCTTTGATCTGCTGGGCTGCCTACCTTGAAGCTCGCTCGCCCCGGCGCGGCGGGCTGGTCTGGGTGCTGCTGATTCTGGCCGGGCTGCTGCGCCCCGAAGCGTGGCTACTACTTGGGCTTTACTTCCTCTGGGTCGGCTACCCGCTCAGTTGGCGTGGCCGTTTTCGAATCCTCTGCTACGCAGCGATAGCACCGTTGATCTGGTTTGCAACCGATTGGATCGTAACCGGCAATCCGCTCTTCTCGATGACGGCGACCAGTCGAAACGCCGTCGACCTTGGCCGTAGTCGCCCATTCGAAACGCTCCCCTACTACACGCTCTACTGGACAAATTCGGTGCTGAAGCTGCCGCTTTCAATCCTTGCCGGGCTCGGGGTTGTGTTGGCCGTTCAGCAGCGCCGCAAGCAGCTAATTCTTCCCGCGATCTTGATTGCGACAACCTGGTTCTCTTACCTCGTTATCGCCAGCGGCGGCCTTGCGAACGTCTGGCGTTACATCCTGATCGCCGTGGTCGGCCTCGTTCTCTTCGCAACCTACGCTGTCACAGGCTGGAGCAAGGTGGAACGCGGCAGCAGCTTCAAGAAAGTTTGGGGTGGCGCTGCGCTGCTGCTGGTGGTCGCGGGCTTCGGCTGGACCGTGACCCATCTCAACGTCAGCCGGATCGATGAGGACGTCCAACGTCGCCGCGCGATCACCGATCAGTTCCGCGCGATAATGACCAACCCGGAGGTGCTGAAGGCTCGTCGATGCGGCGCCGTCAGCGTGCCAAACCAGAAGCTGCTGCCAGAGGCCAAGTGGACTTTCCGCCTTGAGCCGCCGGCGATCATTCCCCGTTCCGATACGAAAATTCCGGTTCAGACTGAGGGCGCGGCGATCTTGATCAATCCGGCATACGAGTCGCGCCCGGACCTAAACGTCAACGAGTACGCAGTCGACAATGGCTGGGAAGCCCTTCAGGTTCCGCCTCCGGGGTTCAAGTTCATCACCAGCAACGAATACTTCCTAGCCTACGGGCGCTGCGCGCCCGCCAGCAAGTAGCGCGAAGGCATGCGGGGCGTGTCGCCTTTGTTCAGGCGACCGGTGACGGCTGGTCAAGACTGGCGCCGCGTTGCTCGTTGAAGCTGGCTGGGATGCCGCTGCGCAGCAAGAAGCGCGGGTTGGCCTGCGTTAGGCGCCAAGCCTGAAGCGAAGAGGCGCCGGCTTTCAGCGTCAGCGCGAAGCCCAGCGCAGCGGTGTGATCGCGCGTGCCGGGGTGGGCGTCGGAGGCGAGCGTGAAGGCGTGGCCACTACGCAGCAGCCCTACAGCGGCCTCCTGCGCCTCGAGGCCGTTGTTGCCGAGCAGCGAACAGACATTGATCTGCAGCAGTGCACCTTCAGCGACCAGCTCGCGCAGCAGTTGCCAGCCGCCGTCGCGAAAAAGGCCTCGGGCGCGCTCAGGGTGGGCGATCATGAGGCCGTACCCGCGGGCCATCAGCTGCCGGCAATTATCGGCGTAGCATTCGTCAACTCCAGCGAAGGGAACTTCAAAGAGCAGCCAGCGGGCGCCGGGAGGGCCGCTGGCGATCAGCTCAAGTTGGCTGTCAGTCAGTGAATTTGGGTCGGATGGGTGGAGCTCACCACCGCAGTGGATTCGCAGCGGAATCTCGCGCTGCTGGAGTTCGCTGCTGAGCGAAGCGACTCGGTCAGAGATCTCTTCCGGCGCGAATCGGAAGCGCGGGTTGCCAACGTGCGGCGTTGCAATCAGCTCGCGGACGCCTTCATCAACTAGCCGGCGCGCGTACTCAACGCTCGCGTCGAGGTCGCGCGCACCATCGTCGACGGCGGGAAGAATGTGGCAGTGGATATCTACGTATGACATTTAGTGGTCTGTAACGAGACTAGAACCACTTCGCCACTTTGGTGCCACTGCCGCTGCGGCTTAACTGGATCTTTACCGGCGCTAGC
>JBDNJF010000008.1:0-8471 GCA_041687955.1 Solirubrobacteraceae bacterium | reverse complement strand
TGTCTCGGCGAGCTGGACGACGGTCGCCATCCGCTGCCCAATCGCGACGTAAACGAAGACCAGTTCGCTGTCCTTGTTATTGATGATCGCGTCAATCGCGATTGACGTCTTACCTGTCTGGCGGTCGCCAATGATCAGCTCGCGCTGGCCGCGGCCGATCGGAATCATCGAGTCGATCGCCTTCAGGCCTGTCTGCATCGGTTCGGTAACCGGCTGGCGCTGGACAACGCCTGGCGCCTTGAACTCCGCTAGGCGAGTCTCGGTCGTGTTGAGCGCGCCCTTGCCGTCTAGCGGCCGGCCGAGCGGATCCACGATCCGGCCGAGCAGCTCGTCGCCGACGGGCACTTCAAGCAGGCGTCCGGTGCGCTTGACGATGTCGCCTTCAACAATCTCGGTCCAATTACCGAAGAGAACGGCACCGACGTTGTCCGATTCGAGGTTTAGGGCTAGCCCGGTTACACCATGGGGAAGCTCAAGCATCTCCAGCGACTGGCAGTTCTCGAGCCCGTGGATGCGGGCAATTCCGTCACCGATCGACAGCACTGTGCCGACCTCTGTTAGCTCAGCTCCGCCGGCTTCGAGGCCTTCGATGCGGGACTTGAGGATGCTTGTGATCTCATCGGGCTTAATCTGCATGATTCTCTTATCTTCTCCTTGGATTCGCCGCGCAACTAGGCGCGTGCGACCTCTGTTCTAAGCTGGTCGAGTCGGTTACGGATTGATGCGTCAAGAATGGAATCACCGGCTCGCACAACAAAGCCCCCGATGATCGTTGGGTCTACCTCTTCTGCAAGCTCGATCTTGCGGCCGGTCTGACGGCCGATCTGATCACCGATCCGGCTTACCACGGCCGGGTCGAGCGCTACGGCACTAGTGACGGTTACTGCGAGCAGATCATCGGCCTCGTCGCAGAGACGGTCGAACTCTTCGCGCACACGGAAAAGAACTGGCAAGCGCTGGTTCTCGGTCAGCAGCATCAGGAAGTTCTCGACCGCCGGGTCGGCTCCATCGATCGCCTTCGCCAGGCCCGCCTTCTTCTCCTCGGTCGAGAAGTAGGGCGAGAAGCAGAACAGCTTCAGCTCCTCGTTCTCGCTTAGAGCGTCAGCCAGTTGCCCGAGCTGCTCCCGCACGAGCTCGAGGTTGTTCTGCTCGCTAGCAACCTCGAAGAGCGAGCGCGAATAGACCTGAGCGATTGCTTCCATTTGAGCTAGTTCCGCCGCTCGCCGCTGATCGCCGAGAAATCTAGCTCACCAAGCGCTTCGTCAACGAGCCGCTGCTGGTCGGCGTCGGTCAGCACGCGACCGGTCACCTTCTCGGTCGCAAGCACGGTCAGATCGGCAACCTCGGAGCGGATCTCCTCGATCGCACGGCGCGTCTCGGCCTCGATGTCGCGGCGCGTCTGCTCGAGCATCTCAGCCCGCTTCAGCCGCGCCTCCTCGCTCGAGTCCTGCTCGTGGGTTTCAGCAGCCTTCCGTGCTCGGGCGACGATTTCGTCGGCCTGAACGCGCGCATCCTTCAGCCGCTCACGGTATTCAGCGAGCAGCGCGTCGGATTCCTCACGCGCCTTCTTGGCGTCATCAATCGAGTCATCGATCATCTTGACGCGCTTATCGAGGGCGTCGCGGATCGCCGGAAAGGCGAACTTGTTGAGCACGATCAAGGTCACGCCGAAGGCGAGCAGCGTCCAGATCATCAGCCCCACGTTGGGGCTGACAAGAAAGCTGCTGCCGCCCTCAGACGAGGCCAGTGGCGTTATTACGGCGTGCATCGCCTTATCCGAGGAAGAATGCGATCAGGCCGAAAATGAAGGCATAGAAGACGATCGCCTCAGTCAGCGCGAACCCAAGCCATTGAATCGAGGTGATCTCATCCTTCATCTCAGGTTGACGGGTGACCGACTCGATCACCTTGCCGAAAATAAATCCGACGCCGATGCCAGGGCCAATTGTGCCGAGGCCAGCACCGATGCCTAAGGCAATCGCTTTCATGCCCAGGCGTCCGTAATTCTGCGCCACTTCAGTAGTGACGCCCGACTGGGCGAATTCGCTAATCAGGTGGAGGTCCACTGTGTTCTTACTCCTTAGTGTTCTTCGGCGACGGCGCCGCCGAGGTAGATCGCGGTCAGGATGGTAAAAATGAAAGCTTGAAGCGTTGCGACTAGGCCGACTTCAAAGATGAAGAAAGCTACGGCCAGCGTACCGGTCACGAGGCCAAGGATCAGTGACCCTATGACTGCGAGGTTCAGCAGCACGACGAGGCCGCCGCCCATGAACAGGATCAGTAGGTGGCCGGCGAGGATGTTGGCAAAGAGACGGACTGAAAGCGAGACGATCCGAACGAACTGCGAGATCACTTCGATGAAGAAGATCGGCAGTGCAGCAGCGCCCGTGACTCCTGCAGGAATCCAGCCCTTCAGATACTTCACTGGACCTTTTGCGCGGATCCCTTCGAAGTGATAGCTGACCACGACAACAAGCGTGAGTACTAGAGGCACCGAGATGTTGGCGGTCGCCGCGTAAAGCGCGAGCGAGGGCACTTCAACGCCGAAGATCATTACGGGCTCATGCGTGTTCGTCGGCAGCGGGATGTAGCCGATCATGTTTGAGTACCAAATGAATAGAAAGATCGTGGCAAGAAACGGAAACCAGCGATTGATCATCTTGCCGCTGAGATTGCCCTTCGTGATGCTTTCAATCAAGCCGTAATACATCTCGACTGCGGCCTGAATTCGACCTGGCTTCATCTTCATTCGGTGGCCAACGTAGATCAGCGTGCCGCAGGAGAGAGCCGCGGCGATCATGACGTACATCACTGCCTTGTTGATCGACATGTCGATCCCAAAGATCTCGATTGGGATCCACGGAAGTAGCTCGAACTCGTCCTGCGGCTTGTAATCCTCGTTGACGTTTAGTGCGAGCGCTGCCGCTGGCGAGGAGAGAACGGCGGCGAAGGTCGCTGCTGCGGCGAAGAGACGTGGCATGGTCATCGCGCTGGCCCCGCTTTCGGCTGATCAAACGGGCGCGTTGCGATCGAGACCGTGAAATAGAAGGTGAAGACGATCACGAAGAGGACTCCGGCGGCGAGCCCAGCGTCGTTCTCAAGCATGCCAACGCCAAAGATTGAGAGCGCTACTAACCAGCCCCGGCCGATCATTGAGGCGGTGACGATTCCCGCTACCCGAGCTGGGCTATCGGATTCCAGCGCCTTTTTGTTCGTCCAAGCCCGAACGCCGCGCTGCGCGCACCAAGCGAATGCTCCACCTAGATAACCGAGCATTGGCCAACCAGCGAGCAGGAAAACTGGCAAGGCAGCGGCGAGCAAGATTAGGTCGGCGTAGCGAAGTAAAGGCATTGACTCAGAGGTCACGGAAGCGTGAACGGACAAATGCGATGCCGACAATTGGGCCGATTATCAGCCCAGCGAGGCCGATTGCGACCGGCAGACCGACGAGCGAACCGAGCCCGAACCCGATCAGCGCGCAGAGGCAGACGACGACGAGCAGCATGATGCCAGCGTTGGCGGCGCGCATCGTTGGTTTTGATGATTGCTCGCTAATGGTGGAGGCGGTAAGGCTTGTGGTGGCTGGAAGCATTTTGGCGAAGGTCAAACGACAACTGAAGCATGCCGCAAGCAGGGTCAGCCTATCGCATCGGTGAGCATTGCTGCGTGCCGATAACAGTTCGAAGCGGCTGCCACAACCGGTCCTGAACCGGTCCTACGCCGCAACTGGGCGCAGCCGCTGCCGCGCGCCACCGGCGAGCTCGGCGCTGAGCATGTTGCCGACCTGCTCGTAGACCTCACGGTTGACCGCCATGCCGCAGTGGGAGCTGTTGACCTCGATCTGAATTGCTTGCGAATCGAGGCAGGCGCGCCAGTTGAGAACGCCATCGCTGCGCGAATAGATTGAGGCAAAGAGCGTGCGAGCAGGCATGTCTTCGTCGAGGTCGCTCCAGAACTGACTGCAGCAGCCGGTCGGTTCGATGCCGAAGGTGTAGGCCTGCCAGCTCTGCTCGCAAGCGTCGCCAATCAGCCCCGGCGCGCCGAGCCGGCGCGCTCCTTGGAGCGCGCGGATCTGGAGCCTCAAAAGTACGTGGAGGTCGTCCATGTGTGCCACTAGCGGCGAGCCAAGCGCAATCGCGCGATTCACTCGATCCGGCTGACGCACCGCCAGCACGCGCGCGCAGCTACCACCGCGGCTCTGCCCGACCAGCGCGACCGGTCGCCCATAACGTTCGCTGAGCGCCACAACACGCTCTTCAATATCGCTGACGGTCGCTTCAGAGCAGCCGACATGGGCGCTGAGACCGGAGCCATGGGTGCGATAGCCGATCCGCCGCAACCACTGCCCCATCAAAGTCAACGAGCGGTCACCGGCAAGAAAGCCAGGAATTAATATCACCGGTTGCCCGTCTCCATGGGCTACGCCCTCTCCACGCCAGAGCGAGCTGCGAAGAAGCGACAAGGCCTCAGCACCGCCGCGGCCCTCGCGCCACATTTGAGGGCCATGATCACTTGCCATCGGAATTATCCTAGGGGGCGGGCAGGACAGCGATCGTGGTAACCGCGAAAAAGCTGTAAACGGCGCGTGCGCCTGAAATTCGCTGATAGCCTCGGCGCAATGGCCGCGCCACCTAGACAGAGCAGCGCGCCGACGGCCAAACGGGCCGCGGTCAAGGCGGCACTGCTGAAGGCGACCGAAGCTCTGCTGGCCGACGGAGCCTCATTTGCCGACCTTGGCGTAGAGCGCATAGCAACCGAGGCTGGAATCACGCGAACCGCCTTCTACTTCTACTTCGCCGACAAGCGCGAGCTGTTGATGGCACTAACGGCCGACGTCAACGAACTACTGCTGGAGCAAGCTGACCTCTGGTGGTCGGGCGAAGGCGACCCTGCGGTTCAGCTCGAGCGGGCAGTTAGCAACGTTTCCCAGCTCTTCGGCGAGCACGCGGTGCTACTGAAAGCGCTTGGCGAAGTAGCGACCTACGACGAGCAAGTGGCCGAGCACTGGCAGCGCCTAATCGGCCAATTCCTCGCGGCAACGGAGCAGCGAATCCGCGAGGAACAGGCGGCCGGCCTAGCGACCTGCAGCAACCCTTCGGCAACGGCCTTCGCGCTAACTTGGATGACCGAAGGCACGTTGAGTCAGAAGATTCTCCAGCAAGGTCGAAGGGCCGACCAAGAGTTAATCGACGCGCTGGTTGAAATCTGGCTTCGTTCGGTTTACGGCTCGGCCTGAGTTGCCGCTGGGTCATCGACGGTCACGGCGTCGAACTGGCCTGTCTCGAGCTTCATGACGACGTCGCGCGCCACGGCCTCCTCTGAAAGCTGTGGATCGGCGCGACGCAGCCGACGCTCGCGCAGCCTGCGGAACTTGAGAATCTCGAGTATGTAAACGAGATAGACGCTCGCTGCCAGCACCAGCAGCCCAGCCGCCAGCAGCACCAATGACCAGCCCAGGTTGAAATGTCCGGCCCCATCCGAGTAGGGAACGAAGCGCAGCGCTATCGCAAAGCCAGCCACCAGCATTGTCCAGGCGTAGAGATAGAGCACGGTCTTGCGCTGGCTGAAGCCGATCCGGTTCATCCGATGGTGGAAGTGGCTTTGGTCGGCAACATAAATCGGCCGGCCGTACTTGAGCCGCTTGAGCACGACAAAGGTTGTGTCGAGGAACGGAACGGCCAAGACGAGCAGCGGGAATACGAGTGCCAGCACAACCTGCGTCTTGACAGCCCCCTCAACCGCGACGCAAGCCAGCAGCAGACCAAGCAGGTTCGAACCGGCGTCGCCCATGAAGACCTTCGCCGGATGGAAGTTGAAGACGAGGAACCCTGCCGCTGCGCCGGCGACGATCGCTGCCAGAACGGCTGCCGAACCACGCCCCAGATCAAAGGCGATAATCGAGAACGCGACAGCGCTAATCGCGCAGACGCCGGCGGCCAGGCCATCGACACCGTCAGAGAAATTAACGACATTAATCACGAAGACGATCCCCAGCACCGTCAGCGGCGCACCAGCCGAACCGAGATCAACGGCGCCGATGAATGGCAGCGTGATGTTTGCCACCTCAACCCCCGCTATCACCGGAACCGTCGCCGCGACGAGCTGGCCGACGAACTTGACCGGTGCAGGAAGATCGAAACGATCATCGAGTGCACCGACCAGCGTGACGATGACCGCTCCGGCGAGAATTCCTCTGATCTTTTCGTCCCCAGGCGCCGTGGGATCAAGGAAGGCAAAGCTAGCGACCAGCACCGCGGCAAGAATTGCGAGCCCGCCAAGTAGCGGCGTGGGATGCTCCGAGAGACCTCGCTCGCGCGGCTGATCGACGGCGCCAACGCGGCGCCCCAGCCTCGCCGTCAGCGGCGTCAGCGCGACGGCGACGATGAAGGCAACGACGAAGGCAAGGATCGCATCGCGTTCAGTCATCCGAGCCCAAGCCTAAAGCGCGCTGCGGCGCGGCGCACTATTGGCTTAAAGCAGGAGTTAAGTGCTCGTAAAGCGGGTAGCGGCCAGCGAGCACAGTCACGCGCTCGGCCAGCTCCGGGCGCCGGGTCTCAAATTCGTCGGTCAAAGCAATCGCAATAATCTGGCCGATCTCACTGAAGTCCTCAACCTGTAGCCCACGCGTTGCCAGTGCGCTGGCGCCAATCCTGAGGCCGCTCGTGACCATCGGCGGACGCGGATCGAAAGGCACTGCGTTGCGGTTCACGGTGATTCCTACCTCGTGCAGGCGATCTTCTGCCTGCTGGCCATCAATCCGGGAATCGCGCAGGTCAACGAGCAGTAGGTGCACGTCGGTGCCGCCGGTCAGGACAGTTACACCCTCTTGCGCGGCAGCGGAATCAAGGATTGCGGCAGCGACGGCGCGGGCGCCTTCAACGGTGCGCTGCTGGCGCTCGCGGAACTCTTCGGTCTGGGCTATGCCAAGCGCCACTGCCTTACCGGCAATGATGTGCATCAGTGGGCCGCCTTGCTGGCCGGGGAAGACGCCGGAGTCGATCGCCTTGGCGTACTCCTGACGGCAGAGGATCATTCCACCACGCGCGCCTCCTAGCGTCTTGTGGATCGTCGTCGTGACGACGTCGGCGTAAGGAACAGGGCTTGGGTGGACGCCGCCGGCGACGAGCCCGGCGAAGTGAGCCATGTCTACCAGCAGCAGGGCGCCAACCTCATCGGCAATCTCTCGAAAACGGGCAAAGTCTAGGTAACGCGGATAGGCCGACCAACCGGCGATGATCATCTTTGGCTGGCGCTCGCGGGCCAACTGAGCGACAGCGTCCATGTCGATCAGATAATCCTCAGGGCTGACTTCGTAAGCGGCAATGTCGTAAAGGCGGCCCGACATGTTGATCTTCATTCCGTGGCTGAGATGGCCGCCGTGGGCGAGTGAAAGGCCCATCAGCGTGTCACCCGGCTGCAGCAGGGCGTGATAGACGGCCGAATTGGCCGACGCGCCGGAGTGAGGCTGGAGGTTTACGTGGTCGGCGCCGAAAAGTTCCTTGGCGCGATCAATCCCAAGCTGTTCAGCTACGTCAACGAACTCGCAGCCGCCGTAGTAGCGCTTGCCGGGATAGCCCTCGGCGTACTTATTGGTAAGCACGCTTCCCTGACACTCGAGAATCGCCTCGGGCACGAAGTTTTCGGAGGCGATCATCTCTAGCGTCTGCTGCTGGCGCCCGACCTCATCGGCGAGCACAGCAGCGATCTGAGGGTCAACCTCACTTAGCGGGCGGTTTAGAAATTCTGGTTCGAATTGAGCCATAGTTTGTAATTCTAATAGCTGCATTGGGCGGCAGCGCGCCCGCTAGCTATTTTGACCAAGTATTGCCGCGATCTGATCGCTCCCGATCGGCCCTTCGCGTAGTAGCTCCCAGCCCCCGTTTAGCTCGTATTCACGCAGGTCGAGAACGCTCGAGGAAAGCTCACCGAGTGGCCCGCCGTCGAGCACAAGGTCAACTTCGCTGCGCAGTGCCAAGTCAAGCTGCGCGATCGAAGTCGGCGCCGGCTCACCGGCCTCGTTGGCGCTGCTTTGCAAGATCGGCCACTTCAGTGCGCCGAGCGCGCTCAGCTGCGGGCTGAGCGCCGGCACGCGCAGCCCAAGCGTTGCAGGTTCAGAGCCGCAGGCCAAGGGGAAGCGGCCAGCTGGATTATTCAGTAGAACGGTCAGCGGGCCCGGGAGCAATCGCCCCAGCGCCGCTCGCGTCTTTGGGCTGAGCTCGGCGAGCGCGCCTAGTGCCAAGTCGAGAGAGAAGAACATCACCGCCGAGGGGGCCTCCAGCGTGCGGTGCTTGAGCGCGTAGAGCCGCGTCACCGCTTCCCGATGTGAAGGGTCGCAGGCTAATCCATAGACGGTGTCGGACGGGAAGATTGCTACGCCGCCAACCGCCATGCAGCGTGCAAACACGTCCACTTGGGCCGCCGTAAGCGGCGACGGGCTCACCGCTCCCCCACAACGACGCGTTCGATCCCGG
>JBDNJF010000007.1:0-20361 GCA_041687955.1 Solirubrobacteraceae bacterium | reverse complement strand
AGGTTGGCGGTCGCGCCGTAGACGAGCTGGTAGCCCTTCTCGGCGACCTGTGGGAAGTAGGAGGCAACTACACCTTTACCCAGCACGCGGCCGGTAACAGAGACCTGCTGAAAGTAGACGAAGTCGATTCCTTCAGCTTCAATCCGCTTTGTTAGTGCTTCGATCTTCTCGCGGCGACCGGGAGCGTTGCGCGCCTCCTCGAGCGTCTTTGGCGTTGCGGCCGTCTTAGGCGTTTCCAGCACGTCGCTGATTCCTCCACCCATCTTCACTCCGTTTACTTCGGCCATAACTTAAAACCCTCTCCCGTTGTTGACTGGTTGCTTCTTGATGCCGCTTGAGCGCGATAATGCCCGTCAAGGCGCCTTAGGTCAAATTCGTACAATAGTCTCGCCCAGCTAGTTTTGCCAGCCCGCCGCCGCGCCCTTTGCTGAGCGGCTCTGAACGACCGGTCGCGGCGCCGACTAGGATTGCGCAATGCTGATCGGCGAGGAGATCCTGACCAATGGGTAAGCGAGGCCGCGCGCGCAGCGATTCCGGCGAGCTGGAGCCGAGCAGCGCGCCGCCGCCGCCAAAATACATCAAGGGCCCGCTCGGCATGAAGCGCCGCAAGCGAACGCCATTCAGCCAGCGCCAGCGGCTCGGCCACGAAACTCCGGGCACCGTACTCAAAGGGCCATCAATCAAAGTCAGCTGCGAGTGCGGCGAGCAGACAGAGCTTCGTTACGGCGACCGCTGGAGCTGCCCTAGCTGCGGCCGAATCTACGACACCGACAGGATCCCGCGCGATCAGTACGAAAAGATTCGCAAGCTTCAGTTTCGCTTTCGCCTGCTGCCGATCGTGCTTGGCGCGGTGTCGATTTCGCTGGCAATCTTCTTCACCTTCACCGGCAATATTTTTGCCGTTTTCATTCTGCTGCCGAGCGTGATCGTCGTCTGGTTCATGCTGCTGCGCCCACCTCATCGCCGGCGCTTCCAGCAGGCAATGAGCGATCTGCCCAGCTGGGATCTGCGCGCCGAGGCTTAGCAGTTCACCCGCTTAGCGAGCGGCAAGCGGCTCGTGAGCTTCTCAGCTTGAACGACGAAGCGGGAGCCAATGGCTCCCGCTTGTCAGTCGTGGCCGCGGGCAACAAACCCGTGGCCTGAGCCCCGCCTAGACCGGGGTCGAAACTGCCGGCTGCTCGTCCGGCATTGGCTGGGCTGGGTCGCGGAAGCGAATCTTGCCCTTGTCCTGAACCACGTGGCGGTAGATGTAGAGCAGGAAGGCAACTACAAGCACTGCCACCCCGATCAACGTCTTGTCGAGCCCGTAGCCGTACTCGTCTGCGAAAAGGAAGCCACCGCAGACCAGCAGGAACAGGTTCACGCAGCCAAGCGTGAAGGCAACCACGACCCATGGCTTCGCCAGCTTGATTGGCCGCGGCCAATTTGGCCGGTCCTTGCGCAGCAGCACGAAGCCAAATAGCGCGCAAACGGTGGCCAGCACGTAGCCGATGTTTGATACCGCGAGGATCGCGATCACGCCGTGGAAGAAGAGGATCAACAGAATGTTGATGATCATGTCCGCGGTCATCGCGAAGCCAGGAACCTTGCGCTTCGTCAGCTTCCCTAGCTGAGTTAGCGTCATTCCCTCTCTCGATATTCCGAACAGCGCCCTCGCGCCGTCCATCGTCGCCGTGTTCATCGAAAGCACGAGTCCACCGACCAAACAAATGACCATCACGTTGGCCAAGGCGCTGCCAACCAGCGCGTCAAACGCCGTCACGTAAAAGGCGATGTAGGTTGGATCTTCTGCAACCGTTGCGGTGCCGAGCGTCCCGCCAAGCCCGAGCGGCAGCAGCACGTACACAATGATTGAGAACATCGCTGAGGCGCGCAGCGCCAGCGGCGTGTCAACCGCCGTGTTGTGGTACTCGGGCGCAAACGATGCGACCGCCTCGAAGCCGTAGGCCGACCAGCACATGAAATAGAGCCATGTGATCGCAAGGAAGAGGCCGCCGTTGGCGCCAATCTCCCACTGCATGTTTGAGGACGACCAATCGCCGGTGATGTAGGGGAGGAACATCAACACGAACGCTGGGATCAGCAGCAAAGCACCGGTGATGTAGCCAAACCAAACAGCGGGCCGAACGCCGTAAATGTTGAACAGCCAGACAATGACGATCGCGGCAATACCGATCAGCGCTGGCCAGCTGAGGCCAAAGCCGATCGAGTTAGCATCCTGCTGCCCCGTCGCCCATACGGCGCTCGGGAAAAACTGCGTGACGATTAACGTTCCGACGATCAGGCCGTTGATCGAGAGCACAACCGACCAACCCATCCAGTAGCCGAAAGCGACAATTGGCCCAATGAAGTTGGTGTACTTGCGAAACGCCTCGTGGGCGTAAACGGCAAGGCCGCCGGACTTGTTCGGGAACATCGTCGATAGCTCGGCGTAAATGTTGTTCTGCATCGCGCCGAACAGAACGGAAATTGACCAAAGGACGACGGCACCTGTCGTACCAAGCGCGCCGATGGATCCGCCTAGCGCGGCGATTAGGAAGCCTGGGTTGGCGAGTGCGACCACGAAGCCGTCCCACCAACTCATCGACTTCAACATCTCCTGATGATCAACTTGTGCTGTAGCCATCTGAGCCCTCTTTCACTTGTTCGGTTGCGTACTGCTCCTATGGGCAACCGAAACAAAGTTCGGAAGCTCCTCCCAGACCGAACTAGTATCAGTTGTTGCGGAGTGATTGCAAGCAATCATTTTCTGTCGTCGCGAAAATCCTCCGCTTTGCTGGACGTTGACGTAAGCTCAATCCTGCAAATCGTTCGAAACCGCTGATGCCTTCGATCAAAGACCGCTCATCACTGGTCACCCCATCGGCCGCCAAGCCGGGCGCGTCGGGGCCGGTTGTGCTGGCGACTTTGGCGCTGAGGCCGGACCCGACGGCCGAACAGATGGCGATTGACAGCTGCCTTGAAGCGGGCGCCCCGTTGATCATCGTCAATGCGGTTCAAATTCCGATGTACCCGACGACGATGATCGTGGCCGGCGCAAGCGCGATGGTCTTGCCGCACGAAGACGATCGCGTGGCGGTCCGCGCCGCCGGTGATCGGATCGCGTCATTTGGTATTCCCGTTGAAGTGCTCGGCCTTTTCAGCTCGCGGCCGGTGAAGGCGATCGTGAGGCTACTCGGCGAGCGCAACGCGGCGCTATTGATCTTCGGCCCGCTCCTTAGCGAGGTTGGACGGCTGCGTTTGCGGACGGCTACGCGCCGCCTTCGCCGCGACGCAAGTTGCCTAGTTTGGGTTGCGCCTGACGGTTGATCGCAAAAGTTGCGACAATCTAAGCGCGTGAACAACCTAGACAAGCTCCCCGCTGAGCGGTAGAACATCTATGAACGAATTGATTAGGCAAAGCAAACAGCTAAAGCGGAGGATTTAAGATGGCCGAGAAGATGTGGGGCGACGAGGAATTTTGGGGACTCGGCTACGACTGGGATCCCGACTGGGTCCTGACTGAGAAGCAGGTCGCGCTGCGCACAAAGTTAATTGGCCTGTGCGAAAACGAGATGCGCGCCAACGCAAAGCGCTCCGATGATGAGCTGCTTTATCCAAAACGTAACTTCGAAATCCTCGGCGAGAACGGTTTTCTCGCACTGACCGTCCCGGAAGAGTACGGCGGGCTTGGCGAGAACCACGTTTGCTTTGCGATGGTCGTTGAGACGATCGCCCGCTACGGCTGCGCCTCAACCGCAATGTGTTACGTGATGCACATGTCAGCGGTCAACACGATCATGCTGCGCCCAACGCCGGAGCTAATCGAGAAGTACATTCGTCCGCTCAACACGGGCAAGATCGGCACGCTTTCTTATTCAGACCCTGAGACCGGCTCGCACTTTTGGTACCCAGTCTCTTCTGGCGCCGAGAAGACCGAGGATGGCTTCAAGGTCCGCAAGAAGGCCTCTTGGACTACCTCCGGCGGCTTCGCCGACTTCTACGTCGTTCAGACAACGAGCCCTGACTTCACTGGTTATGACGACCTCTCTGTTTTTGTAATTGATGGCGAGCACATTCAGGCTCAGCCTTCGCTTTGGGACGCGCTCGGTTTGCGCGGCAACCAGTCGGGGCCGATTGAGGTTGACAATGTCGACATTCCGGCCGACCAAGTTGTTGGCCCGCTCGGCGACGGTGCGGCCTCCAACGACGAAGCCGTTGACCCTTGGTTCCTGATCGGCTCCTCCTCCTGCTGGAGCGGCATTGCGATGGGAGCGATCGACATCGCCAAGCGCCACACCACGCGCAAGCGCCACGTTGACGTTGGCCTGCGCGTAGCCGACTATCCGACGATTCAGGATTACGTCGGCGAGGCCGTGATGGACACCAACGCAGCGAGGATTTTCACGCTTTCGGTCGCCCAAGCCTTTGACAAGGCAACCGATGACAACACGAAAGTTTTGGAGATCGGCGAGACAGCTCGCGCCGACTTCCTTCACTGGGCTTGGCAGATCAAGTTTGTCGCCGCCAAGAACACCGCTCACGTTGTTGACAAGATGCTGCACGCTTGCGGCGGCTCGGCTTACAAACGCGACATGGAGATGGAACGCTACTTGCGCGACGCCAAGGCCGGCTGGGTGATGGGGCCAACCAACGAGGTCCTTCGCCAGTTCGTTGGCAAGGCCGTGCTGCTCGGCTTCGATTCGCTCGACTACTGGAACCAGAGCTACAACAACCGCGCGGTTGAGAACGAAATTAAAAAGCTCGACTCTGACGGCAAGCGCGAACTTGCCGCGCAGCTAATTGAGCAAGCTGAGAAAGACGCGGTAAACGAACCCGCCACCGCCTGAGCGGGAGCGGCAGGCGCGCCAATGGCCACCGGCACCGAACGCCCGAAGTTATTGGTCCCAGGCCTAAAGCCGTACGACCCCGCTTTTGAGTCGCATTGGGTGCGGCCGGGTGGGGCGACGGTTCTGCTGATTGAGCCCGACGATCGCGTAACGATCGTTGACAACGACGGAAGCCAGCAGGCCGAGCTAACCGTTCTCGCTCCCGACGGGCGCGATGACGCGGGCGCGCTTGGAGCGAAAGCCGATGCGCCGGCCAGCGTGCTGCGCGAGCTGGTGGCCAGGGCCGAGGGAGACAGCTTCCTTGGCGAGCTGCACGCCCGCGGCCTCGACCCGTCACAGGCCAACGCCGTAGTTCTATTCAGCGCCGACTCGCCGCCCGGCAACTCGCAGAGCTTCACCGCCGAGCGCCAGGTTGTAATTGTGGTTGCGGCGCCGGCGGGCCGCGTGATTGACGGCGCCCACCCGGCCTCAGCGATCGACGTCGAGATTAACCGCGCAGTGGCGCACGAGGATCCGCAGCTGGAGCTGCCGGCGCCGCTGGCCGAGCCGAAGCTCGACTTCCGCGTCGAGGCCGCGACCGCCACCTCTTACATGGTGAAGAAGGGCGAGTTCATTCAGGTAATCGACGTCAAGGGTCGCCAGTGCTCAGATTTTCTCGCCTTTGACGAGGCGAAGCTGCAGAGCGGGCTTGAGCGCGGCCTCGATTCGACCGCCACGCGCAGCCTGATGGGCAACGCTTACCCGCAGCCCGGCCTGCACCGCAAGTACTTCGACACTGACCTTGATCCGCTGCTTGAGGTGGTTCAGGACACGGTTGGCCGCCACGACAGCTTTGCGCTGGCCTGCACCAAGAAGTACTACGAGGACATCGGTTACTTCGGCCACATCAGCTGCTCGGAGAACTTCAACGGCAGCCTCGAAGAGTTCCCAATCACGCCGCGCAAGGGCTGGCCAGCGATCAACTTTTTCTTCAACACTGGCTTCGACGCCGACCTGCAGATTACGGCCGATGAACCGTGGTCGCGGCCTGGCGATTACGTGCTGATGCGCGCGCTGACAGACCTTGTTTGCTGCTCGTCGGCTTGCCCGGACGACATTGACCCAGCGAACGGCTGGGAGATCAGCGACATTCACGTTCGCGTCTACGAACCAGAGAACAAGTTTTCGATGGCGATCGCCCATCGCGTAACCCCCGAGGCAAGGCCAGTGATGACTAAAGAGACAGGATTTCACGAGCGCATCTCAGCGCTGACCAGCACGCACGTTGACTACCGCGGCTACTGGCTGCCGACCTGCTTTAACAATGAGGGGCCAATCTCTGAGTACTGGGCCTGCCGCGAGAAGGCCGTGATCATGGACCTCTCGCCGCTGCGCAAGTGGGAGATCCTTGGCCCCGACGCTGAGCTGCTGATGCAGTGGGCGGTAACGCGCGACATTCGCCGCCTGGCGGTTGGCCAGGTGGTCTACACCGCTGTCTGCAACGAGACCGGCGGCATGATCGACGACGCGACCGTCTTTCGCCTTGGCGAAGACAACTTCCGCTTCGTTGGCGGCGACCCTTACACCGGGGTTTGGCTAAAAGGGCTGGCTGAGAAGCTGGGCCTAAAAGCGTTCGTCAAACCGTCGACCGACGAGCTCCACAACGTCGCCGTCCAAGGGCCCGCTAGCCGCGAGATCTTAAAGCAGATTATTTGGGCGCCGGAGACGCAGACGCCGTTTGAGGAGCTGAAGTGGTTTCGCTTTCTAGTCGGCCGGATCGGTGATTACGACGGCATTCCGGTGATCGTTTCGCGGACCGGCTACTCCGGTGAACTTGGCTACGAGGTCTTCTGTGACCCTGCCGATGGCAGCGCCGTCTGGGACGCAATCTGGGAGGCCGGCGAACCGCTTGGCCTAACGCCACTGGGGCTAGACGCGCTTGATCTGGTGCGGATTGAATCCGGCCTCGTCTTTGCTGGCTACGAGTTCGATGATCAGGTTGATCCGTTCGAGGCCGGGATCGGCTTCACCGTCGTGCTCGATGGCGACGAGGATTTCATCGGCAAAGACGCGTTGATTGAGCGCCAAGCTCATCCGCAGCGTACGCTCGTCGGTTTGGAACTGGAAGGCAATGAGACGGCCGCCCACGGCGACTGCGTGCACGTTGGCAAGTCGCAGATTGGCGTGGTCACTAGCGCAATGCGAAGCCCGCTACTTAAGAAGAACATTGCGCTCTGCCGGATCGCCGTTCAATACTCGGAAATCGGCACTGAGGTTGAGGTAGGAAAGCTTGACGGTCAACAGAAGCGAATTCCGGCGACCGTCGTGCGCTTTCCCTTCTACGACCCGAACAAGGAGCGCCCGCGCTCCTAACGCGCGGCTAGGGCGTTAGGCGTCGCGCGCGCGCCGTGCGAGCGAGCCGAGCATCTCCCAGGCAGCTTCCGGGCTGCCAGCGAGCGCGCTGCGAAGGGCGTCGCTACCGACTGCAACGCAGCTAACGGTGCCGTCGGCAATCGCGTCCGATACGCGCGGCTGGCCGCTAAGCGCGCCGACCTCGCCGAAGTAGGAGCCGCCTTCGAGCCGCTTCTCTGGGTGGCCGGGGCGGCGCAGGATCACCGAGCCATCGAGAATTACGAAGAGCTGGTCGCCAACCTCGCCAAGCTTGACGATCAAATCACCGTCAGCGAACGAGCATTCCTCGCCGGCGGCCAGCAGCGGCGGCAGTAGCCCCGCGGGCAGCTCGGGAGCAACCGGCTCAAGCTTGCCAAGCCGCTCGTACTGGCCGCCGTGGTAGAGCAGCGGCGCGCCTTCGTTGTGGCGCGCGTATTCAACTTGGCCGAGGAAGAGCGAGTGGTCGCCGGCGTAGTAGCTGCGGTCTACGCGGGCGACGAAGTGGGCCAGCGCGCCTTCGACGAGCGGCGTTCCACGGATCATCTCAAAGGCTGGCTGGGGAACGCTTGGGTCGGCGCGGCCAGCGAAGCGGTCAGACATTTCGGCTTGATCTTCGCCAAGGATGCTCACGCCGTAGTGGTCGCCTTGATGAAGCAGGTTGCACATCTTCGCGCGGCGGTCGACTGAGATCAGCACCAATGGCGGGTTCAGCGAAGCCGACATGAAGGCGTTGGCGGTCATCCCGTGGACCTCATCTTTGGCGCTCGTTGTAATAACCGTCACGCCGGTCGTGAACATCCCCAGCGTTCGGCGCAGCGCGATCGCCGGGTCGTCGCCCAGTTCCGCCGGGTACTCCATCGCTTCGGGCGCAGCGCTGAAATCAAACGGCGACTCGCCGATCCCGTCAGGGCCACCTGGCACCGCCGTTGAGTCGAGCGCCAAGTTGAACTCTGGCGGCGCGCCTTCGGTTTCCATCAGGCGCCCGCCGTGACCGCGCCGGGCAACTGCGGCAGCGAGCTAAGCCACGGGCTGCGGCCACCCGCGTTGTCCCACAGAATCGGGAAATAACTTTCGTCCATCGCCATCTCGCCGCGCCGTCGGTAGCGCGTGTAGATCGGGTCAACTCCTACCGGGTCAAATTGGGCGGTCGAGGGGATCATGTGAGTTACTAGAGCGCGGCGGTCAATTTCGGCCTCGTTGATTCCGGAGCCGTGGAAGACGCGCGAGTGGTGGATCGCCGCTCCGCCTGGCTTGACCACAACCGGCGTTCGTTCGCTTGACGCCCCCTTCGGCGCGGCCGCTGCCACCGGCGCCAGCCAATCGTCCGGGTCATGGAAGTCGCCGCGCGAAGGTGGCGCTTTCGGCCATTTGTGTGAGCCGGCGACGTATTCGATCGTCCCGCTCTGGGCGAAGGTTTGATCAAGCGCTACCCAGACCGTGATCATCTCGGCCGGGTCAACGTAGCCGGCGTAGGAGCCGTCCTGGTGCATGCCCAGCGTGCGCGCGCCCGGGGGCTTCCAAAGGCAGTTGTCGTGGACCACGCGAACGCCGTCCCAACCGGCTAGCTGCGCCGCGAGGCGGCCGCTCTGTTCGCTTAAAACCTGCGCGGCTATTAAATCGTCGGCCTTCCAGCCGTTGCAGATCTGGCGCGTCTTGGTTTCTGGGTCGCGGCCGGCAACCCAGTTCACTTCGTCGGGGGCTATGCCGGTCGAGTATTCGCCCGCGAAAAGCTTGTCGAAGCGCTCGCGCAGCAGCATCACCGTCTCCTCGGCGATGAAGTCCTGCTCAATTATCAGAAATCCATCGCGGCCAAAGGCTTCGACCTCAGTGGTTGAAAAAGAATCGATCATCGCTTCGATTGTCGCACGCTTTCAGCCCCCAGGGAAGGGGGTTCGCGCAAGCGCTATCCGCGGAGCCCTTTGTAAATCAGGTATGCGCCAAAGGCGACGAGGAAACCAACCGTAATCGCTCGCTGGTGCTTGGTCGTCTGCAGGTTGAGCCACTTCAAAGCCTCGTCCGACCTGTTCGGGATTACAAACGTGATCAGCGGCGGAACGGTTGCAGACATGGTCACGATTAGCACGATCGCCAGCAGGCTAAGCGCCTCCGCACCAACACCGATCTTGCTCGTGACGAGCTCCCTGATCGACGCCGCAACCAGAGCTAGCGTTTCGACGTTGATGGCCATTAGTCCGGCGCCGAAAGCGAACTCAGCGGCGAGCGAGCGCTGCTTCTTTGGTTTCTCTTTCTTCGGCTTCGGCTTCGTCAGCAGCTTGCGCGCCGCGAAAAGCAGCAGCAGTGCGCCGAGCGCGATGTCAAGCGTTGATTCATGCTTGGCGTGCGTGTGTGAGGTGCCGAGCGCCTTGCGAAGAACCACGGCGAGGATCACAGAGATGATTGCCAGCCCCACCACCTGACCGGCCGCGAATGCGAGCGCCTTCGGGCGCCCGCGGTCGGGCTGGCTGAGCAGCAGAATTGAGATCGTGATCGGGATTGGGCTGACGGCGGCGCCAAGCGCCAGCACCAGCGATTCGCTTACGTGGTTCATCGGCCGCGACTCTACATCGCAGGGCGACTAAACGATCGCGAGCGCGGGAGCGACTGCGCCGATTGAGCTCGCCGCACCTGCCTTTCTTCCGGCGTCCGGCGCAAGCGCGGCTCGCGCTGCGGTACGCTTCATGGCCAACTTAGTAACAGAGTTCTTTGGAGGAGCCGATGTTGAAAGTTCGTTCGCTAACGCTTGGTCTACTAGCAGCGCTAGCGCTGGTCGCTGTCGCGGCCGTCCCCGCCAGCGCGGCAGGAATGACCGCCACCGGAAGCATCGGCCAGGCCTACGTGCTTGGCGCAGCTGACGGCCAGGCGCTGACGCTCCTAAATTCGCGCGGGCGAACTATCGCCAACGGCCGTGCCGATCGCTTTGGCAGCTTCATCTTCCAGAACGTTGCCGCCGGTAGCGGTTACAAGGTTCGTGGCGCAGGAACCACTAAAGCGTTCAAGGTTCTCAGCACGAAGTCAAACCCTTCGCCAGCATTCTTCCGCGCAATCAAGCTCAAGCAGGGGCTCAACTACGTAAAAGTCCGCGACGGCGTTGAGATTGCGATGACCGTTCGCCTGCCCGCAGGAAAGACGCTTAAAGACGGCCCGTTCCCGACGCTTGTCGAGTACTCCGGTTACCAGACAGCTGCGCCAAATGACCTGCTCGGCTCGCTCGGTCGCAACGACCCGCTGGCACCGGCCAGCTCGACGGCGGTCGGCTCGCTAATCGCGCCGCTACTCAACTTCGCTGTAGTCAGTGTTCAAATGCGCGGCTCCGGCTGCTCCGGCGGTGCCTTCGACCTTTTCGGCCTGCCTACGACCTTCGACGGCTACGACGCTATCGAGGCCGTCGCGGCCCAGTCTTGGGTTAAGGGCCGCAAGGTTGGAATGGGTGGAATCTCGTTCTCCGGCATTACGCAGCTCTTCACAGCGGGCACGCAGCCACCGCACCTGGCAGCGATCTCGCCAATGTCTGTCACCGACGACACCTACAGGGCGACCGGCTACCCGGGCGGAATCAACAACTCCGGCTTCGCGCTCTCATGGGTCAAGGAGCGGATGTCCGACGCGTTGCCTGCACCTGAAGGCGGCCAGCCGTGGGCCAAAGCGCTTGTCGCTGCCGGCGACAAGAACTGCATCGCCAATCAGAAGCTGCGGCTGCAAACGCGCGACGCGGTCAAAGTGATCGACGCGAACCCGTTCCGCACGCCGGGCGAATTTGATCAGCGCTCGCCGGCGGCTTGGATGAGCAAGATCAAGGTGCCGACCTTCCTAATCGGTCAGTTCCAAGACGAGCAGACCGGCGGGCACTTTGCCCAGAGCCTTGGCGAGCTGGCGAAGAACCCAAACGTTTGGATCACGCTGCAGAACGGCGTTCACGCCGACTCGCTCGGGCCAACAACGTTCACGCGCTGGGTCGAGTTCCTCAACCTTTTCGTTGCCGACCGGATTCCAAACATCCCGGCTTCCGTTTTGACCCTTAGTGACCAGCTCTACAACCTGCTCGCCGACGCGCCGGCCGCGAAGGTGAAGCAGTCGCGCTTTGCTTCGATGACCAACGTTGCGGCGGCAAAGGCCACCTTTAAGAAGGATCCGCGCGTGCGCCTGTTGATGGACAACGGCGCTGGCCCCGAAGGGCTCGGTTCGATCGGCGCGACTTGGGAGCTTGGCTACAACGCTTGGCCGATCCGCGAAGTTAAGCCCGCTACCTACTACCTCGGCGCTGGCGGCGTCCTAAGCCCAGCCAAGCCGGGCGCGTCGAGCAGTGCCAGCTACACCGCTGACCCTGCCGCGCGGCCGCAGCAGACGCTTTACGGCCAGGGCGCAGGCGACGACTGGAAGGCTCAGCCACGTTACGACTGGAAGCCGCTCGCTGCCGACAAGGGCGTTGGCTTCACTACCGCCGCGCTCGCCAAGGACATGATTCTGGCGGGCTCGTCGAGCCTTGATCTTTACCTCAAGAGCAGCGCCAAGGACACCGACCTTCAGGTCACGCTCAGCGAAGTGCGCCCCGACGGTCAAGAGACCTACATTCAGAACGGCTGGCTGCGCGCGTCGCACCGCAAGCTCGACGCCAAGCGCTCAACCGTGGTTAGTCCGTTCCCGACGCACCTGAAGCAGGACGCCGCATTGCTTCCGAGCGGCGCCTTCACGCTGGTGCGGGTGCCGATCTTCCCGGTCGCGCACGCCTTCCGCGCCGGGTCGAAGATCCGCGTGACCGTTCAGGCCGTCGGCGGCGACCGGCCGATCTGGAAGTTCACGACGGTTGACTCTGGTTCGACGCTGAACACGATCTCACTTGGTGGCTCGAAGGCTTCGAAGCTGGTGCTTTCAGCGGTTGCCGGTTCGACTGCGAAGGGAACGCCGCTGCCGGCGCCGACCGCGCTGCGTGGCGAGCCTACGCGTGATTACCGGCCTGCCAGCAACGGCGGCTAAGCAAAGCTATTGATCGCCGCGCTCGACGGTCAGCGAGCTAGCTGCTCGCTGACCGCGCGCGGCGCCCGAAGGCTTTCAGTTGCCTGCTACTGAACTCGGCAAGTGATCGTAATCACCAGCGTCACAGGGCTGGTGATGTCGGAGGTCTCTGTTGTGGCGTAGTAGGAGCTGGTGCCGGCGTCTCCTTGAGCGGTGATCTGCGCGCCGCTCATTGCGCTACCGCCGCCGTCGCCTTTGAGGACCGCGTTGCCCTTGCCGCCGGCGCACTGGCCCGCGCTCCAAGTAACGGTGTAGGTCTTGGTTTGGTCAGCGACCAAGTTCCACTGCTTAACGATTGAGCTTGGCCCTGGCGGAACTGGCGGGACCGGAGGAGCGGGCTTGTTGTACTTGCCGATTGTCAAAGCCACGTTGGTGCCTTGAGTAACCGTGCTGCCAGCGCCCGGTGACATTGCCAGCACAATCCCGTCCTGCGAGCGGTTGGTCACGATCCGCGTGGCGTAGACGGCGTCAAGGCCTGCGTTCTGCAGCGTCCTGTCGCCTTGTGACTGGCTTTGGCCGACCGCGTTGGGCACCTTCACCTTCTTCGGTGCTTGGTCGATCGTGATCTGAACGCTGGAGCCAATGCTGGCGCTTGCGCCGCTGCTTGGGTCTTGCCCCAAAACCTTGCCGGGGCTCTTGCTTGACACTCGGTAGCTGTGGTCAACGCGGAAACCAGCGCTGGTGAGCGCTTTGTCAGCGCTGCTTTCACTGAGGCCAAGCACGTTAGGAACCGTTACCTGCTGGGGCCCCTTCGAGATTTTCAGCGTGATTTTCGTGTCCTTCTCAACGTCGGTGCCTGATTTTGGCGTCGTGCCAACGGCGAAGCCTGCCTGGTGGACTGAGCTGTAAACCTCGCTGATCACGGGCGTAAAGCCAGCCGCGCGGATCTGCTCCTCGGCGCGGTCGGCGGGGTCGCCCGCTACATCCGGCACGACGCCTTCGCCGGGGCCGTTGGAGACTGTTAGCGCGACCGCTTCGCTGGTTTTCTGCTCAGTGCCGCCGGTAGGGTCTTGGCTGAGGATTTCGTCCTTGCCCTGCTTGTCGGTGACGCGCGTGACAGTTGACTTGAAGCCCTTGTCGCCAAGCATCTGCTGGCCTACGACAAGAGTCTGGTTGACGGTGTTAGGAACCGTCGCGGTCGTGTCGCCGCAGCCGCTTACGAGCACCGCGAAGCTGACGGCGAGGGCTGCGATTGCGGCAAGTGTTAGCGCAGTGCGCGAACGGCTTGCAGTCGAAAATGAGTTGGTAGGGGCGCTCTGAGGATTTTTCATAACTCTTTAATACCACGCGGATAGGGGGATTCCTACCTCTTGGGGCCCTGAGCCGTGGAGCTCAAGCCGGTAAGCTGCGCCAATGAGCGAGATTCTTGTCGTTGCAACGCTAAACGTAGAAGAGGGAATGGTTGATGAAGCGATCGCTGGGCTGAGGCCGCTGATTGAGAAGACGCATCAAGAAGATGGCTGCCTTGCCTACGTTATCCACCGCGACGTCAACGACCCAAATACGCTTGTTTTCGTTGAGCGCTGGGCGTCGCAGGACGCGCTAAACGCGCATGCCCAGCAGCCGCACATGCTTGAACTCGTCGAGCTGGCTGGAACGATGCTCTCTGAGCCGCCACAGATCAGCTTCTGCGAGTCGCTGGGAATCGGCGACGGGCCGCAGGCCACTGTCGGCAGTTAGCTCAGGCGACATTGGGCGCACTGCCTGCCTGGGCGCACTGCCTGCCTCGCGGGCGGCTACCGTGAATGCGATGCTTCGCTCCGCCGCTGACAGTCTGCTTGACCTGACAATCGCGCCTGGCTTTTCACGAATTGGCTGGGGCGCGCGCAAAGCGCTTGGCCTGCTTGGCTCGATCAACGTTGATCTGGGCGGCAGAACCTGCGTGGTAACGGGCGCCAATAGTGGCCTTGGCCTTGAAGCCTCGCGCCAGCTTGCCGCGCTCGGCGCCAACGTAGTTTTGGTTGGGCGCAATCCGCAGCGGCTGGAAGCGGCGCGAGCCTCCGTTCAAGAATTCGCCCAGGAGGGCGCTTCGATCACAACCCAAGTGATTGACCTCTCCTCCTTGGAGTCGGTCCGCGCCGGCGCCGCCCGGCTAGTGGAAAATTGCCCGCAGATTGACGTTCTGATCAACAACGCTGGCGTGCTGCTTGATTCGCGCCAAGTGTCAGCGGATGGGATCGAGCTGACGCTGGCGACGAACGTGCTCGGCCCGTTCCTTTTGACCGAGCTGCTTGTTCCAGCGCTCGCTGCCGCCGCGCGTGAGCGGCCGCCAGCGCGAATCATCAACGTCTCCTCCGGCGGCATGTATTCGGAGGCCGTGAAGCTCGACGATCTTCAGTCGGCGCGCGAGAAGTGGTCCGGCAGCGCCGTTTACGCGCGCAGCAAACGGATGCAGGTGATGCTGACCGATTACTGGGCCGCTCTTTACGGCGATCAGCAAATCGTCGTCCACGCAATGCACCCCGGCTGGGCCGACACGCCCGGCGTTGAGAGTTCGCTGCCAACCTTTCACAAGATCGTCGGCAAGGCGCTTCGCACGCCGGCCGAAGGGGCCGACACGATCACTTGGCTCGCCGCTGCCAGCGAGCCGGCCGAGAGCAGTGGCGGCTTCTGGCAGGACCGCGGCCAGCGGCCGCTTAATCGCCGCCCAGGTACGGCCGCCAAGGCGGGCGATGATCAGATCCTTGCGGCGAAGCTCAGTGAAATGAGCGGTTGACGCCGAACGCCGCTCGCTGCACAAGGCGCAGGGGTTACGAGCGAACTGACGCAGCGCCAGCCACTTCGCTGTAATGTTGAGTTAAGCGTCGATTCACGGCGTCCGTTCAACTACGTTTTGGAGAGTTACAGATGATCCGCCGTCTTTCGCTTGTTCTCGTTGTTGCAGCCGCCGCCGCGGCCGTCCCGTCAAGCTCCGCTGTCGCAGCTAGCGGCGGCGACGTCACGGTGATGAGCCGTAACATTTATCTGGGGGCTGACATCATCACGCTCGCAACGGCTCCCAACCTTGACGCTTTCAAAGTCAATGCGGAAGCAATGTATGGCGTTGTCAAAGGGACTAACTTCCCGGCCCGTGCAGTCGGGCTGGCAGCCGAGATCAAAGCGACAAAGCCCGACCTCGTTGGCCTCCAAGAGGCAGCCACGTGGCGCACCGGCCCCGCCGGTGACGCGGCCGCCGCAACAAAAGTTGATTACGACTTCACGAAAGAGCTAATCGCCGCGCTGAAGAAGCAAGGTCTCGTCTACACCGTCGTAGTTGATCAAACCGAATTTGACTATGAGGCTCCGACCGTGACGCAGGATGTGCGCCTGACGATGCACGACGTGATTCTCAAGCGCAGCGGGTCAAAGGTCAAAACCGGCAAGACTTCTAAGTCGCGCTACAAGACGATCGTGGAAATTCCAACGCCGGCTGGCCTAGCGGTCGTTTATCGCGGTTGGACTGCGGTTGACGCTTCAATTGGTGGACGCCCGTTTAAGTTTGTCAATACGCACCTTGAGGCCTATGGCGACGCTGTTCGCGAGTCGCAAGCGAAGGAGCTCTTTGCTGCTGGCGGGCCACTTGCGAGCAAGACAAAGCCGGCGATCGCGCTCGGCGACCTCAACAGCGACCCAACCAGTGGCGACGCTGCTGCCAACGCCTACAAGGTCTTCACCGGCGCCGGAATGAAGGACGTTTTCGGAACAAAGCGCGTTCAGACCTTCGGGATGGACGAGAAGCTAATCAACCCAGTTCCGACAAGCAACGTTTGGATCGACCACATTCTTGTTAGGCCAAGCAAGAACTTCAGCGTTCTAAGTAAGAGCATTGTCGGCACGAAGCCTTTCCGCACCGTCGCTCCACTGTGGGCTTCAGACCACATGGGCGTCGTAGCGAAGCTGCGCGTGAAGTAGGCGCGCAGCGGGCGGCCCGGCGCCGCCGCGATAGAGAGTGCTGAGGGCAGGCTCCTGCAGGTTCGGGGCGCCGCGCCCTCATGCTGGCCCGGTTCAAAGCCTGCAGCCATGCCCTCAACAAAGAGCGGCGCCCAGTTGGGCGCCGCTCAGGTGGAAGAGTACTTCAGCCGCTAGCGCGGCGGGTGGGCGGGATTAGCGACCGCCGCCTCGACCGCCGCGACCGCCGCGGCGATCATCGTCTTGGCGGCCTTGCGCGCCCGAGCGCTCTTCGCCAGCTGAGCGCTCTTCGCCAGCCGGGCGCTCTTCGCTCTCGCCGCGTGGCCCGCGGCCACGTTCGCCGGCGAACACGCCGGAGCTGAGGCAGAGCGCAAGCGTCGCGCCGTCCACGCCTGGGATCGTCTTCGCCTTGACTGCGTCGCCAACCTTGAGGTCGGCGAGAGTGCCGGTCGGCGTGCCATCAGCGGCCGCGATCCGCAGCTTCGTCGCCGAGTTCACGCTGACGGTCGTCTGCGTGGCGTCAGCGAGCGTGATCGTTACTGAGCCGGCGCCAATCGCGGCGACCGTGCCAGCAACTTTCGTCGCTTTGATCTCAACTTTGACGCTCGTTGCCAAGCTTGGGTCGGTGGCTGACAGGTAGACCTCAACTTCGTCGCTCACGAGAACGTCGGCAAGCGTGCTCGTGCCGCTGCCGTCGCGGTCCGGCACGCGCAGCTTCGTATCTGCGTTGACGTTCACGGTTACTTTCGACCCGTCTTCCGTCGTGATCGTTAGCGAGCTTGCGCCGACTGCGCTTACTTCGCCTTCGACCTCCTCGCCTTCGTCGTACTCACGCTTGACCGCGATTCCCACGGCCAGCGTCGGATCGGTCGGCGAAGTGCGGGCGCCAACTTTGTCGCCAACCTTTAGGTCGGCCAGCGTTACGCTGCCGCTGCCATCGCTGTCTGGAATCCGCAGCTTCGTGTCGGCATTGACGGTCAGCGTGACGGTTGTGGCGTCAGCCTTGGTGATCGTCACCGAGTCGCTACCAACTGCCGCGACTGCGCCGCGCAGCTGATTGGCGTGGGCCGGGCGGGGGTCGGTGCCGGCGGCCACTTCGCGGCCGTCGTTTACGCCGTCGCCGTCACTGTCTTTGGCTAGCGGGTTGGTGCCGAGGCGAACCTCAACTCCGTCCTTTAGCCGGTCGCGGTCGGTGTCGGCGCGGCGGGCGTTGGTGCCCAGGCGCTTCTCAACCTTGTTCGACAGGCCGTCGCGGTCGGGGTCTGTCTTAGACGCCTTGGCAGCAAGTGCGCCGCTTGGCAGCGCAGCAAGTAGGCCCAGTGCGGCGGCTGCTGCAGTGAAGTTCCTAATTGACATTGCGGGGGTGCTCCTTTGTTGAGGGTGGTTGCTCATTGGTCTGCTGCTTAGAACAACCCGCAAGGCCAAACGTGACGGTTGCAAGGAAAAGATTGGGTAATCGTTGGCGAAAGCCCCAGCGGCAATGATCGATCACGGCGCTGACTGTTTGACACCCTGTCAATAAAGCGGGTATTGTTGTAGTTTCCGCGGGGCTTAAGTAGGAGGAGACGGCGTGACGACGGTAGCTGAGCAGCCAGTTGAAGCGATTGACCTTGGCGAGATGAGCCTCTGGATCAACGGCCCGCCGCACGAAATCTTCGATCGAATGCGCGAACAGGCGCCGGTTCATTGGAGCCCGATGGCAAGCTGGGACGACGAGGCTGGCTTCTGGTCAATAACGCGAGCCGAAGACATTCACGCCGTCAGCCGCGACTGGGAGAGCTTCTCCTCCGAGCGCGGCGGAATCCTAATTGTCGATAACTCAACTCCGGTCGAGATGCAGAACGCGATGTTCATCGGGATGGACCCACCGCGCCACGACAAAATCAAAGCGCTCTTCCAGCGCGGATTCACGCCAAAGCGGATCGCCGAGCACGAGCAGGAGATCCGGGCGATCGCCGTTCGCAACTTGGACCGCCTCGAAGGCAGCAACGACATCGACCTGATTGAGGCTTACGCGCAGCCGGTAGTTGCAAGAGTGATCGGCGGCTTCCTCGGCACACCGGAGTCAGATGACGCCCGCTGGGCCGATCTGGCGCTCCGCGGCCTCGCCGTCGGCGACGACGCGCTCCAGCCCGGCGGAAATAATGAGGTGATCGAAGAGGTGCTGACGACGGCGATGGCGATCGCCGCTGACCGCCGCGAAAACCCAACCGACGACCTCACCAGCATCCTCGTCCACTCTGACGTTGAAGGTGAGCGGCTGTCCGACTTCGAGGTGGCCTCAGGTTTCGCGCTGCTCGTTGCGGCCGGGATGGACAGCACCAAGGCGACCTATTCAAACGGAATGCTGGCGCTGCTTGAGCATCCCGATCAGCGCCAGAAGCTGATCGATGACCCGGCGCTGATCAAAGGCGCCGTCGAGGAGTTCCTGCGCCTCTACCCGGCCTTCGCTCACTTCCGCCGCACCGCCACGCGTGAGGTTGAGCTGCACGGCAAGACGATCAAGGAAGGCGACAAGGTGATCCTCTGGTACCCGGCTTCCAACCGCGACACCACGCTCTTCGAATGCCCTCACATGCTCGACGTTGAACGCAGCCCCGAGCACCAGGCTTTCGGCGCTGGCGGCCGCCACTTCTGCCTTGGCGCCGCGCTCGCGCGCTTGGAGCTGAAGATCATGTTCGAGGAGACGCTGCGCAGCTTCCCGCAGATGGAACTGCTCGAGCGCCCTGAAGCTGTCTGCTCGTTGTTCGCCAATCAGCCGCGCGAAATTCGCGTGAATCCCGGGCCGCGGGCGGCCTGAGCTAGCGGGTCCACTGAGGTAGGCGGCGGCGGCGCGAGGCCCACCGGCTAGGTCAGCGAGCTATCTGCCGACTGCGTTGTCGAAGAAGTCGATCACGGCGTTATTTCGAAGCTGCGGCGCCATCGGCTCGCAGTGGAACTGCGCTCCCTGGGCGACCGTGAAGGTGACGAGCTTCTTGCCGCGGCTGTTCTTCATCCCGCCCAGAAGCTGCTTCGCCTGCCCGGGGAAGAACTGCTCGATTTCATTATTAATCGACAATGCCGGCATGCGGATTCGCCCAAGCACTTTGCTGTTGTCGTACTCAAGGACCGCTGTCAGCTTCTCGAAAAAAGTCCCGCCGGGGAAGATCTCGAAGTGTTTTGCGTGACTGAACTGCTGGTTAATCGTTCCCCCAGCCACGAAGCTCGCCCACTCCGCGTTCAGCTCCGCGGCCTTCCCTTGCTTCAGCAGCTCCAGCCACGCAGGCGGCAGCTGGTCCTGATAAACGCTGCCAGCGTCGACTACGCCCGGGTCCATGCTGATTGCCGCCAGGCGGCTTTCGTAGGCGGCTGCGCGCGGCACTAGCTCGCCGCCAAAGCTAGAGCCCGACAGGACGATTGCGTCGCCGTCAACGTCGGAGCGCTTTCGTAGCCAGCTAACGATTGGGCGAATCACTTTCTCCCACTGCGGCACAAAAGTCTGGTTCTTCTCAAACAGCATTCCACCCTGGCCTGGCCCGTCGAAAATCAGCACGTTCCAGCCCCTTTGCAGTGAGGCCAGCCCGCCCGCGCTCCAAAGGTCGATTGCCTGCGCGTCGGAGCCGTTGTTCATCAGCACGGTTGGCCGCCGCTTGCGCTCGCCGGAGGGGCGCAGGAACCAGCCGGGCATCGGGCCGTTTGGTCCTTCCCAGGGCAGCTTCACGAGCTCCATCGCTGGGCGCATCAATTTGCCCATCTGCTCCCAGCTGTGGCGCATTCGCCGGTAGGCGTTGCGTTCGCGCGTCCTGTCAGCGGCGGGCACCTTGCCGCCCGCGGCCATCGCCAGCAGGTTGGCTGGGCTCGACGTAGCCAAAACAAAGTAGAGCGCCTGGCCGTAGTAGGCAGCTGCGCGCAGGTAGGCGCCGCGCGCCGTCACTCTGTCGCCACGCTCTTGCGCCGCAACAGCGGTGGCGTGGACCTTGCCGGCCATCTTCGTGAACTCTTCGTAGAAAGCAGCGTAGCTTTCGTCGCGCGCTTGAATCGCCTTGATCACGGTCGTGATCTCACCGTAATCACCGGCGCCGGAGGAGATGTTGCCAAGCGCAAAGAGGCACTGGAAGGTCAGTGTTTCGTCGCTGAAAATAGGTACTGGCGGCGGCCCGGGCGGGAATGGAGGCTCAAATGGAAATGGGGGCGACGCCGCGCCGGCGCTCTGCGCGCCAAGGGCCGAGAGGCCAGCGACGGTTGCGCCGGCCGCCGCGCTGCGCGTGATCAGCTGGCGCCGCGT
>JBDNJF010000006.1:0-5790 GCA_041687955.1 Solirubrobacteraceae bacterium | reverse complement strand
CTGATCATACGAACGAAACGTTTTCAGACCCGTGATATTGGTTGCAAGCAGTCGTATCGGGCCTACAGCTTGATCGGTCAACATGTCAAGCGCCGGCCGTCTTGTCGCTTTAGTTTCAGCTAGCTGCGAGCTAGAGCCACGCCCTATAATCCTGCTTCTTAGAAACGTACAGTTGGGATTGCGATAACGATGAGCAAACGCCTTCCAAAGAAACAACTACGTCGCGCCGAGCGGGAGCAGCAGGAGCGTCAAGCTGCTGTTGAGAAGCGTAATAGAAGGCGCCTATTCGCTGCCACTGTGGTCGCGATAGCGACAGTTGGTGTTGGAATTGTTGCCTTTGCTGGCAGCAACGACGAAGCAGGCAAGACGGCGGAGAGCTCAGAGAGTCCGTTTGGACAACACTACGCGGGTCTAGAGCAGCGGCGGCTGCAGGCCGGTGTGTTGACGATGTCCACGGCCAACCTCGCCGCTCCGCACATCCACATGAAACTCAGCCTGTCGGTTGATGGCAAGCGAATCGGCGTGCCATCAGATATCGGTATAGATCCACAACTGCCGCCTGGTGAGATGGCTAGCTTGCATACCCACACACCCGATGGCATCGTCCACGATGAGGGTCAAGGTAACGCGACGTTGGCGATGTTCTTCACGATCTGGGGCGTGCCGTTTAGCGCTAATAATCTTGGGCCTTATCGTGCTAGCGCGGGCAAGTCCGTGCAGATGTGGGTCGACGGGAAGCGAACGCGAGCCTTTGGAGCGCTTAAGCTCAAAGATGCGCAGCAGATCGTCGTCAGCTTTGGCAGGCCGAGCAAAGATCCACCCTCAGTCTGAGGCCTGCTGGCGGGCGCCCTCTGCAGCATCACGGCGCTCCGGTCAGCTCACATTTTTGCGTTCACCCGACCCAGGCAGCGGCCGCTGATCTGTGTAGTTCGCAGCAGTACGCGCCCGAGAGGATTCGAACCTCTGACCTTCGGTTCCGTAGACCGACGCTCTATCCAGCTGAGCTACGGGCGCAGCGGGGCTGAGTGTACCGGCGAAGAGTTACTTGCGGGCTTGGCCCAGCAGGCGGCTGCGCGCGCTGGCGCTGAGCTTGCGCAGCGTGACCGTCACCGAACGAGCCGTTGCGCCTTGGTAGATGCGGAGCGTTGCGCGCACCGCCGTGCCCGCGCCCACGGTGCGCGCCGTGCGCGCGTCGATCGGGAAGCTGACATTGCTGGTGGCTGCTGGGTCGAGGTTGATTGTCCGCTGGCTGCTGCTGCGGCCGGTAGCGAGGCGCAGACGGCCGCTGCATGGGCCGTCGGTGTCGGCTACGCGCGCGCGGCTGCTGGCCGATGCGGCGGCTGAGGCTGGTACGCAGGTGATCGAGAGCGTTGCCCTGCGGCTAAGGACTGAGAGCGTCGTGCTGGTCGGCGTGAGGATGCCGGGGCTCAGCGCCGGCGGGTCGGTCGGGTCGCTGGCCGGGGTCTGAACGGTGAACGCGACGCTGGCAGGCGTTTCATCTGTCAGGCCGTCGGGGCTGGTGGCGCGAACGGCGAAGGAGTGGAAGCCGGCGGTTAGCGCTGTTTGCGGCTGGAACGGGCTGGTGCAGTCGGCCCAGCCGCGACCCTCCATTTGGCACTCAAAATCGGATTCTTCGGCGGTCGAGATGAAGGAGAAGGTTGGGCGCGTATTGGTCGTCGATGTGCCAGGTGATTCGGTGATCGTTGTGTCGGGAGCGACCGGCTCAGGTGTTGGAGTAGGCGTAGGTGTTGGTGTTGGCGTAGGTGTTGGCGTAGGTGTTGGCGTAGGCGTTGGGCGCTTGGCGGCGAAGAGGCCGCTGATCAGGGTTGAGCCGCTGCCCCCGCGGTATCCGTCGATCGCGATCTTGTACGTAGTGCCGGCCGTGACGTCGAGGTTGACGCGGCTCCAAGTACCGCCAGCGACGTCGTCGTTGCCGGCCAATGCTGCCAAGCCAGCAATCGAGCCGCCCGAGTAGACCGCGAGCAGCGTGTCATAACTGCTGCCCTGCGTCCTAAGTTCGAGCGAACCGTCTTCAGTGGCCGTCCACTGGTACCAGATCGAAGCGGCCGAGCCGAGCGAAGAGCCGACGTGAATTGGCTCATCGCTCTCACGGGTTGCGCTGACCGTCGTGCCGCTGGTGGCGTCAAGCGAGCCGAGCGCCGCGGCACTGGCAAAATTGTCATTGGCCGGCGCGGCGATTGGCGGCGCTAGCGGCGTAACACTGACCGCGCTGGATGCGGTTCCACTACCGACGCTGTTGATGGCGCGGAGCTTGACCAAGTAGGCGGTTCCGTTGCTTAGGCCAGCGATCGAAATTGGTGAGCTGGTAGCGGCCGGGCTGCGGGCCGTCCAAGTTGACCCGTTATCTGTCGAGTATTCGTAGTTGCTGATCGCCGAGCCGTTATCTGAGCCAGCCGTAAAAGCGACGCTCGCGCTGCTGCTGCCGGCCGTTGCGACAAGGTTTGTTGGCGCTGCAGGAGCGCCGGCTGGCGGCGGCGTAGCGGCGGCAGTGAAAGTGCCGCTGAGCCGCGTCGAGCCGCTTGAGCCGCTGTACCCGTCAATCACGATGCGGTAGGTGGTGCCGGCCGTGACTGCGAAGGTCAAGCGGCTCCAGGTGCGACCGACAACGTCATCGTTGGCGGCCCTGACGGTCAACGTCGATACCGAGGCGCCGGTGTATGCGGCCATCAATGTGTCAAAGCTGCTGCCTTCGGTCCTAACGTCCAGCTCGCCGTCGGCCGGGGCGATCCAGTTGTACCAAACCGATTTTGCTGAGCCGTAGCCTGAGTTAACGTGAGTGGGTTCGCCGGTCTCGTGCGTTGCGGCGATCGTCGTGCCGGTGGTGGCAGCGAGCGAGCTGAGCGTCGCTGCGCTGGCGAAATTGTCATTGGCGGGCGCTGAGGGCGCTGGCGCTGGGGGAGGCTCAGGCGTTGGGTTTGGTGTTGAGCTCTCACCGGTGTAAAGCAGACGGTTGACGGAACCGACGCCAGCGTCGGTGACGACGCCGGTCGTCGCGGCGGCGCCCATTGCCGTTGCCACCTGAGCAGGCGTGCTCGAGCGGTTGGCAGAGAGCAGTAGCGCGGCGGCGCCGGCAATGTGCGGTGAAGCCATCGAGGTGCCGGAGATCGTGTTCGTCGCGCTCGACGAGGTGTACCAAGCCGAAGTGATCGCTGAACCTGGCGCGAAGATGTCAACGCAGGTTCCCCAGTTCGAGAACGACGAGCGGCCATCGCTTGAGGTTGTGGAACCGACCGTTAGCGCGTTTGGCGTCGAAGCTGGCGAGCGGTTGCAGGCATCCGCATTTTCGTTGCCGGCAGCGACCGCGAACGAAATGCCGTCGCTGATTGCGTTCTGGGTTGCCGTGTTCAGCGCCGCCGAGAAGCCGCCGCCAAGGCTCATGTTGGCCACGGCCGGAACGCCCGCCGCGTGGTTGGCGGTCGCCCAGTCGATGCCAGCGATAACGCCGGACGTACTTCCTGAGCCGCTGCAGCTTAGAACGCGGACTGCGACCAGTGAGACCTCCGGCGCGACGCCATAACTTGACCCACCGACCGTGCCGGCGACGTGCGTGCCGTGGCCGTTGCAGTCGTTTGAGTTTTGCCCATCGCTGAAAGCATCGAACCCGGCGGTGACGCGGCCACCGAACTGCGAGTGGTCGGCGCGAATGCCGGTGTCGATGATGTAAGCGGTTACGCCAAAGCCGTTCTGGCTGGTGGAGATCAGGCTGTTGAGCGGAAGCGTGCGCTGGTCAACGCGGTCGAGCCCCCAAGAGAGCGCTGGCCCGCTGCGCGGCCCGGCGCTAAGCGCCTTAACCGGCTTATCTTTTTCGACCAAAAGAACGCCGTCCTGAGCGCGGAGGCGCGCCACGTCGCTCGCGTCGAGCGAGGCAACGTAGCCCTTTGCGGCGCTGCGGAAGACGTCCTGAACGTCGTTGCCGCGCGCTTCTTCGCTGGCGACCTTCTGCGCGAGGCCAGCGCCGCTGTCGTAAAGGACGATGTAATCACTTGATGCCCCCGCGGCCTGAGCCGTTCCTGGAAGCAGCGCGAGCAGGCCAGAGCAGAGCACAAGAAAAAGCAGCGAAATACGCTGGCGCCTCATCAAACTGCCCTGATTTGGAGAAGACAACATCAAACTCCTTACGATTCTGCCGGTCTGTTTCGTGCTCGTGCTCCGGGGGGAGCGGCGTGCAACTAATTGTTAAGTACACATTGAGACCACCAAGGTTGCGCTTTGTGACGGAAAGAATATTGGCCGCCTCTACCGCTCGCTAGAGCAGGGGTACACTTCGCTTCGTCCGGAGAGGTGGCCGAGCGGCTGAAGGCACTCGCCTGCTAAGCGAGTAACGGGGGTAACCTCGTTCGCGGGTTCGAATCCCGCCCTCTCCGCTGCGCGGCGCTGCACGCGACCCTTCTCGCGCTGCTCTTCGCCCTGCAATCATCGCCCTGCATGGATAACCGTTTTGAGCGCCGCGAAACTCAGCGCAGGGCAACTATGCGCAGGCGGCGGATAGCTGCTTTTGCTGCGCTCGCTGTGGCCGCGGCCGCGGTAGCGGTCGTTGTCGTCGCGTCGATCAGCGGCACGAAGCAGGTAGCTGCCAGCGGTTCCGCGTCGGCGCCGAAGGACGCTAAGGCGCCGTCCGCTCCTAATCCAGCGGTCGCCGCCAAGCCGGTCGGTCCGCCGCCACAGCAGATAACACCGCTCATTCCCGGAACGGCGAAGGTAATTAGCGAAGGGCCGACGGCTGGGCGTAAGGTGGCGCTGACCTTTGATGACGGCACCTGCGTGGAGTGCGTAAAACGAATCGTTGACTTTCTTGAGCAGAGCGGCACGCCAGCGACCTTCTTCCCAAACGGCACATACGGCGCCTCTTGGGAGCCGCAGGCAAGGCGGATCAAAGCGCTTGTCGCCAGTGGCCAGCTAACGATCGGTAATCACACCTACAGCCATGGCGTTTCAACGCAGATCGGGCCGGCCGCTTTCGGCGCCGACCTGCAGCGCAACGAGGATTGGATTCAGCGGACCTTCAAGCTCAGCGGCCGCCCGTGGTTTAGGCCTCCTTACGGCGACTACGACGCGGGCACGGTTTCAGCTGCCGGCGAGCGTGGCTATCGGAAGGTAATCATGTGGTCGGGAACGGTTGCCGACTCCAACCGGCGCTCCGAGGCCTACATCTTGAACGCAATTCAGTACTGGGCCAAGCCGGGCAGAATAATTCTGATGCACGCCAACTTTCCAACGACGGCCGACGTGATGCCGCGCATTTTGAAGCTCCTGCAGCGCAAGAAGCTGACCCCAGTAACGATCGCTGAGCTGCTGAAAGACGCTTGAGCAGCTAGGTGGCGAGAGCGGCGCGCAGCTCGGCCGCAGCTTCGTCGCTGCGTTTGCCGCGAGCCAGCCAGCTAACAAGGCCATTGCGGTCGCAAAGGATTACGGCAATCTCTTTTGTGTCGGGCAGGCCAAGGCTGTCACGGACGCGGTTCACGTCGGTATAGGCGGTGATCGTGCGCGCGCGCGTCTGGGGGTCGGGGATCGCGGCCGTCATGCCGCCGTCGATGAAGCCGCGGACTGGGCTCCAGCGCCTTGAGATTGTAGGCATCTCGTAAGTCATCAGCCCAGCGTGTTGGGCTTCCAGATCGGCGAAGTCCTTTAGCCAGCTATCAACTTCGCCCTGGTGGTTTCGCTGAAAGGCAACGGCGATCAGGTTGCGCTCGCCGCCGAGCTCGCTGGGCAAGCGGTAGCCGGTTCCATCCAGTGCGCGGGCCTCGACGGTTGGAAGGAGAACAGTTGGCT
>JBDNJF010000005.1:0-25966 GCA_041687955.1 Solirubrobacteraceae bacterium | reverse complement strand
GGCCAAGGCGGCCTGCTGCTGTTCTTCTACTCGCTCGGCCTCGCGATCCCATTCCTGCTGATGGCAATGGCTTTTGACAAGGCGACGGTCGCCTTTAGCTGGCTGCGTGACCGCTATCTGCTGATCACGTTCATCTCGGGCGCCGTTTTGATCCTGATGGGAATCCTGATCCTGACCGACGAACTAACGCGGCTCAATAGTGAAGCCCAGCAGCTACTGGACTCGATTGGACTCGACTTTTTCTACACGATTTGATCGCGCGTCATTGACTGTGGCGCGCTGACGCCGAGCAGGTCAAGCGAGCGTGCCAGCACTTGGCCGGTGGCGGCGCAAACGCGTAGGCGAAAGTCGCGCTGCTGCGGGCCAGCGTCGAGCACCGGGCAATCGCGGTAGAAGGCACTGAAGGCCTGCGCGGACGAGAGCGCGTAGCTGGCAATGCGGTGCGGCGAGCGACGCTCGGAGGCATCAGCAACTTCGGCTGGGAACTCGAGCAGCTTGCGCACCAGCGCCCGCTCACTGGCGTGGAGGGGTTCGTCGCTTGAAGTGTCGGGGCCTGTTTCGTCGGCCCCGCGGGCAAGCAGTGAAGCAATCCGCGCGTGCGCGTACTGAACGTAATAGACAGGGTTCTCGGCCGATTCCTCGCGCGCTAGTTTTAGATCGAGCTCGATTGTCGTGTCATGCGAGCGCTCAAGCAAGAACCAGCGCGCAGCGTCAACGCCAATGTCCTCGATCAGCTCGTCGAGCGTGACGAAATCACCGGCGCGTTTGCTCATCTGTGCGCGCTCGCCGCTATCGACGAGGTGGACAAGCTGCATGATCAGCAGCTCAAGGCAGTCTGGCTGGTGGCCGAGCGCGGCGATCGCGGCGTGCATCCGCCCCATGTATCCGTGGTGGTCGGCGCCCCAAACATCGATCATAAGGTCGAAGCCGCGGTCGAGCTTGTCTTGGTGGTAGGCGATGTCGGAAGCGAAGTAGGTGTGCTCGCCGCTGGAGCGCTCAAGCACGCGGTCTTTGTCATCACCGAACTCGGTTGTGCGCAGCCATAGAGCCTCGTCGCTGACGAATGTGCGGCCATCTCGGTCAAGAATTTCCAGCGCCTTAGCGACCGGCGATGGGCTGCCGGCGTGCAGCGTCGTCTCGTGAAACCAGTCGTCAAAGACGACGCGCAGCCGCGCCAAGCTGCGCTCAGCCTCGGCGACCATTAGCTCAACTGCGAGCCGAGCAACCTCGTCTACAGGCAGGTCGGCGGCGCCTGGAATGTCGGCCGCCAGCGCGATGATGTATTCGCCTTGGTAGCCGTCCCCGGGCGGCTCCTCGCTTCGCGCGCGAGCCTGAACGGAGACGCCAAGCGCGCGAATCTGCGAGCCCGCGTCATTGACGTAGTACTCACGGTGGACCTTGTGGCCGACGAAGCTCAGCAGTCGCGCGAGCGCGTCGCCGTAGACAGCGTTGCGCGTGCCGCCAACGTGAACTGGGCCAGTCGGGTTGGCGCTGACGAACTCAACATTAATCTGCAGCGGCGGGTCGGCGAACGCCCCGCCCCACTGCTCGCCGGCGGCGATCACGGCGTCAACGGCGCCGCCGTACCACTCGTCGGAGAGCACGAGGTTGACGAAGCCAGGGCCTGCAACCTCAGCGCTGACGAGCGCGGGACCGAGCTGGCGCCCGAGCTCCTCGCAGAGCTGCTCGGCGAACTCGCGTGGCTGAACGCCGAGTCCCTTAGCGACGGCGAGCGCAGCGTTGGTCGCAAAGTCACCGTGCTCAGGCTGCTTTGGCCGCTCAAAATGGAGCTGCGCGGGCAGCGGCTGACCGCCTGCAAGCGAGGCGACGGCAGCCGCAAGCCCAGCGTTTAGATCGTCTAATGGACTGCTCACGGCTTCGATGATCGCAGCGCGGCAGGGTGGTAGGCGGTTTGCCGCGAGTTAATGGTGGTAAGGCGCGCCGGCGAGGATCGAATGGCCGCGGTAAATCTGCTCCAGGAGTACAACCCGCGCAAGCTGGTGGGGAAGCGTCATTGGCCCAAGCGAGAGCAGCTCGTCGGCGCGCTCGAGCTGAGTCCCGTAGGCGCCGCCAACGACGAAGCAAAGGTCAAGGCCGCTGGCACGACGTTGCTCAAGGAAGCGGCTGAAGGCAACGCTGTCATGTTGCTTTCCCTGATCATCGAGCAGCACTAGATGGGCCTTCTCTGGCACCCGCTTAGCAAGCTTCTCGGGCTCACGCAGCTCGATCAGTTCAATCGGCGCGTAGTGGCTGATCAGTTTCTCGTAGTGGGCGATGTCATCGGCGTAGGGGGCGCGCAGGCGGCCGACTGAGAGCACGGTGATCTTCACTTCTCGCTCCCGCTTGGCCGCTCGCCGCGCTGCCAGGCAAGGCCGATCCCAATTCGCTGAAGCGTCGTTGGGTGGGTGCCGAAGAGCCAATGAACAATTTCAGGCGGGTCGGGGTCGCCGAGGTTTTGGATCGAGATTCGCCGCTGCTGGGCGATGAAGGTCGGGGCGTCGCCAGTAAGCGTTAGCGCGAAGGCGTCGGCGCGAGCTTCAACCGAGCGCGAGAGCTGGTTTGAAATCAGTGTGATTGCAAAGACGATAAGGATCACGGCCGCTGTCAGAGCGGGGACGCTCGACGGCCCGGCTGGGAGCCCGTCACGTGGGCCCCAAAGCCGCAGGCAGCGGGCCCCGGCCCAAGCACCGAAGGGCGCGACGATAAGCAGGAAAAGCAGGCCGCGGGGAATGTCGCGGTAATGAACGTGGGCCAGCTCGTGAGCGACAACGAGCCGCGTCTGCGCCGGCGGAAACTCATTTAACAGCGTGTCGTAGAGAACAACCCGCTTTGATGATCCGATGCCCCCAACGTAAGCGTTGGCAGCCGTAGTTCGGCGGCTGGCGTCAATCACATACACCGAGCCAACCTTCACTCCGGCGCGAGCGGCCAGCTCGACGACCGAAGTGCGCGCTGGCCCAGCGGCCAGTGGCGTGAAGCGATTGAAGATTGGGTCGATCACGAGCGGGCTTGCGAATGTGGCGAGCACACCGCCAAGCACAATCAGCGCCGACGCGGGAATCCACCAGCGCCTTGGCGCCTTGCGAATCAGTGCGATCGCGATCACCGTCGCCACGGCAGCGATCAGCGCGGCAATGCCAGCGCCGCGAGCGAGGTCCCAGCCCCACTCGCCCCAGCTGCTGGTAGTGAGGCCGTAATTAATCGAGCGAATTCGCATTAGCGCGCTGAGCGGCAGCAGCGCGAAAGCCACGATGATCGAGATCATTGCGCCGACTACCCCTGAAACGATGACCGGGTGGCGATAGGGGCCGCGCAGCCGCGCTGGGCCGCGGACGACGATCAGCGCCAGCACGGCGGCCTTCACCAGCAGCGCGGCAATTCCCAGCCAGAGCTGCAAACCGTTGAAGGCAGCAGCGCGACTGAGCTGCGCTGAAGTGAACCACTGCGCGCCGTCGGTTGGCAGCGGCGCGAGCAGGCCACTGCGTGGCGTCATCAGCAAAACCAGCAGCTCGGCGACGAGCAGTGCTGCGATAACCGCGAAGAGGGCGCTTTGACGGATGAAACGCACGCCCATCACGCTACCGTCGAAGTGAACTTTTATTGCGATGCGAGTAGCCGTTATCTCCGACATACACGCCAACCGTCAGGCTCTAGAAGCCGTTTTGGCGGCGGTCGATGCGATTGGTGCCGACGAGCTTTGGTGCCTTGGCGACCTCGTCGGCTACGGCGCCGACCCAAACGCCTGCGTCGAGCTCGTGCGCGAGCGCGCTTCGGTCTGCCTCGCCGGTAACCATGACCTTGCTGTGACCGGTGAACTGAGGCTCGATGACTTCTCACGCGGCGCCGAGCTGGCCGCTAGCTGGACAATTGAAGTGATCGGTGAGTCAGAGCTCGAATGGCTCTCCTCACTCCCCTCAAAAGCGAAGGCTGAGGAGGTTAGCCTCTTCCACGGCAGCCCCCGCGACCCTGTCTGGGAGTACGTGACCAGCACGCTGCTGGCCGACCTCTGCTTCGACACGATGCGCACGCGGATCGGCCTGATCGGCCACAGCCACGTGGCGCTTGCATTCCATCGCACCGAGACCGAGCTCGCAACCGGCGACGCGCGCCGCGGCGGCGACAGCGTTGACGCGAGCAGCGACCGCTGGCTGCTGAACCCCGGCAGTGTTGGCCAGCCGCGTGACGGCGACCCGCGCGCTGCCTGGCTGCTGCTCGACACCGAAAGCTCGTCCGCTATCTGGCAGCGAACCGAATACGACGTCGTCGGTGCGGCGGCAGCAATCCGTGCAGCGCGCTTACCTGACTCACTCGCCGACAGGCTCCAGTACGGTCAATAGTGATGAAAGCCGTTCAAATCTCGTTTGTTGGCTGCATTTTGCTCGCGACTGTGGCCATTTCAGGCTGCGGCAGCAGCACCGATCTGCTTCCCGCTTCGGACGCATCGGCGCTTGATCAGTCGATCGGTCAGGTTGCCGACGCGACCGCCGCCGGCGACTGCGAGGCGGCGGCTTCGGCGCTCGCATCGGCGCAAAGCCAGTTCAACCAGTTGCCTTCGAGCGTCAACAGCGAGCTGCGCTCGCGGATCGCTGCAGGGCTGGCGCGGCTCGATAGCAGCGTGCCCGCGCAGTGCCTTGAGACGAAGCCAAAGCCGATCACGACGCCAACCACCACGAGCACAACGACAACGCCAACAACAACAACAACAACCCCGACCACTACAACGACGACTCCTACGACGACAACGACAACACCAACCACGACGACAACACCGCCCGACAATGGCGGGATCACGCCGAACGGCTGAGACGGCCGCAGAAGATGACCGAGCGAACTCTGGCAGGACGTTACGAATTGGGCGAGCGGCTTGGCAGCGGCGGTATGTCGACGGTGCAGCTGGCGATCGACCGCCGGCTCGAGCGCCAGGTAGCAATCAAGCTGCTGGCCGAGCACCTCGCCGACGACGAACAGTTCGTGACGCGCTTCCGGCGCGAAGCACTTTCGGCGGCTCGGCTGGTTCACCCGAACATCGTGCAGGTCTATGACTTTGGCCTCGATGAGGAGAGCGGCCGCCAGTACATCGTGATGGAATACATCGAAGGCAACTCGGGCGCCGAAATTCTGGCCGCCGAAGGAATGCTTGACGTGCCCGAAGCGGTTGGAATCCTCTCGCAGGCCTGCCGCGGGCTCGATTACGCCCATCGCAGCGGCGTGATTCACCGCGACGTCAAGCCAGGCAACCTGCTGCGCTCGCGCGACGGGGTAGTCAAACTGGCCGACTTTGGAATTGCCAAGGCGCTCAGCGAGGAATCCTCAATCACGCAGGTCGGTTCTGTGCTCGGCACCGCCGCCTACCTCTCTCCCGAGCAGGCCAGCGGCCACGGCTCCAACCCGCGCTCGGACATCTACGCGCTCGGCGTCGTCTGCTACCAGTTCCTCTCAGGGCGCCTGCCCTATGAGGCTCAATCAATCACCGAACTGGCCTTAAAGCAGCAGCGCGAAGCGCCGCCGCTGCTCAGCGATCTAAACCCCAACGTCAGCCCTGAACTTGCGGCGGCAGTTGACCGCGCACTGGAACTGGAGCCCGAGGCCCGCTACGAGACTGCCGAAGAGCTGCGGCTTGCGCTCGCCGACGGAGCCCGTGGAGTTGCGCCGGAGACTGCCGCCACCTCGGTGAGCACGCCGCGCACCGCGGCGACGACGGTCTCGCAAGCAACCGGCGAACAACCGGCAACGACGGTTCAGCGCCGCGAGCCGCGCCAGCCCGCACAGCGCGCCGCCGCGCAAGCCGCGGCGCCAGACCAGCCGCGCCGCAAGCGCGGCTGGGTGGCGCCAACGATCGTTCTTCTGCTGGCGCTAGCGGTCGGTGCGGCAGCGCTGGTCTACATCACCGGTAGTAGCTCAAGTAACAGCGTGCGCCTGCGCCAAGTCGTCTACCAGCAGGTCGACCAGACGGCAGCGCAGATGCAGCAGCTGATCCGCCAGAACACGAAGTAGCTCTGCTAGGGCGCATCGCCGGCGCGCAGCTCGGCCGCAACCGTTGCGAGATTGCCGGCCGGGATGGCCTCGCGCAGCCGCTCGATCACGCGCGCCACGAAGGCTAGGTTGTGGACCGTCAGCAGGCGCATTGCGGTCAGCTCGCGGGCCTTTGTCATGTAGCGCAGATAGCCGCGGCTGTAGCCAACGGCGCAGGCCGGGCACGGGCAGCCCTCCATTAACGGCTCATCGCTGTCCGACCACTTCGCTGTCGTCAGATCCACTCGCCAGCGATTATCAGGGTCGGGGACAAGCGCCATGCCGTGGCGACCGAGCCGCGTTGGCATCACGCAGTCAAAAGTGTCTATTCCCATCTCAACGCCGATGATCAGGTCGTCGACCTCACCAATTCCGAGCAGGTGTCTTGGCCGTAGGTCGCCTGCCCGTGCGAGCGTGTCGGTCGCCCAGCCGACGACCTCGTACATCTGCTGCTTGTGGTTGCCAAGCGAGCCACCGATCGCGATTCCGTCGCATGCGCGGGCGGCAATCTGCTCGGTCGACTCTCGCCGCAAGTCCTCGTAAACGCCGCCTTGAACAATGCCATAGACGAGCTGGTCGGCTGGGCCGTTCTTAGAGTGCCAGTCAAGGCAGCGGTCAAGCCAGCGGTGCGAGCGTTCAGTTGACCGGGCGGTGTACTCGCGCTCAACGTTGAAAGGCGTGCACTCATCAAAGACCAGCGCGATGTCGGAGCCAAGGTTGGCCTGGATCTGCATTGAGTCCTCAGGGCCCATGAAGCGCACCGAACCGTCAACGTAGGAGCGGTAACGAACGCCGTCCTCCTCAATGCCCAGTACCTTGCCGGCGCGGTCGGGGCCGGTCGGCGCGCGACCTTTGATCTCATCGGCAACCGTGCCGTGGCCCATCGAGAAGACTTGGAAACCACCAGAGTCGGTGATGATTGGCCCGTTCCAGCGCATGAACTCGTGGAGGCCGCCGAGCGCCGCGATCCGCTGATCGCCGGGGTTGAGATGGAGATGGAAGGTGTTGCCCAGGACGATCTCGTAGCCGAGCTCGGAAACCTCGGCCGGCAATAGGCCACGGACGCTGGCCTTTGTCGCGAGCGGCACAAAGGCCGGCGTGCGAATGTCGCCGTGGGCGGTGTGCAGCCTTCCGGCGCGCGCGAGCGAGCCGGGGTCGGCGGCGAGAATCTCAAATACTGGCGCCATCTGCGACCAGCGATCCTACGGCGCTGGCGCTATTGCCGGTTGCCGAGGAATACGGTGGCGAAGTAGATCAGTTGCGAAAGCGCAGCCAGCGCGCCGGCAACGTAGGTCATCGCGGCGGCGCGCAGGACGCGGCTAATTCCTTCGCTTTCATCGGCGTTCGCGATCCCCAGATCCTTGAGCTGCACTGCCGCGCGCCGCGATGCGTCGAACTCGACCGGCAGCGTCACGAACTGGAAGATGACGACTGCCGCGTAGAGTGCCACGGCGAGATAGATGAGGCCGAGGAAGCCGAGGATCGCGCCGCCAAAAAGCAGGATCATCCAAGTGCTGGAAGCGAAGGCTGTAACCGGCCACAGCGCTGAGCGAATCGTCATCGGCGCATAGGCCTTGGCGTGCTGAAGCGCATGCCCCACCTCGTGCGCAGCGACAGCGGTCGAGCTGATAGAGGTGCCGCCGAAGACCGGTTCGGAGAGGTGGATACTGCGAGTGCGTGGGTCGTAATGGTCGGTGAACCAGCCGGGCGCTGAGCGCACCGGAACATCGGTGAGCCCGTTCGCTATCAGTATCCGCTCTGCAATCTGAGCGCCGTTCATGCCGCTGTCTTCGGGAACTTCGCAGTAACGGCGGAAGGTGCTCTTGACCTTGTGCTGAGCCCACATGCCGAAAGCCAACGGCACCAGCAGGCAAAGGATGAAAAGGCCGAACCCGCTCATGCTGCCGATGTCGAAGCAGCGCAGTCGGGTTCGCCGTCGCTGGCCGGCAGAAGCTTGCTCCAACACTCCGCTAGCGCTTGCTGATCGGCGCTGCTCAAGTGACTTAGGAATACCCGGCGTACTCCCTCGATGTGGGTCGGGCGCGCTGCGCTCAGCAGCTCCTGACCGGCCGCTGTGAGGCGCGCGAACGAGCCGCGTGCGTCGCTTGAGCAGGACTCGCGAACAAGCAGCCCTTCGCCCGCGAGCCGGTCAACCAGACGAGTCAGGCCGCTGCGGCTTAGAACAGCCAGCTCGGCCAGTTCACACATTCTCATCTGACCGTCTTCAGCACGATCGAGATGGAGCAGCACCTCGTAGGAGCTCAGCGAGACTGCGTGCGAGCTAAGCAGCTCAGCGTCGAGCTGCTTAGTTACCGCGGCGTGCGCCCTCAGCATCCCCCGCCAAGCCAGTACCTCATGGCCAGAGAGAGTGCTGCCGAGCGTTGCTGATGGAGTCGAGCTAGCCACAATTAGGTCTTTGATGGAGACGCTATTACGGTAGCAGCGAGCGTCGCCAGGGCGGAGATCAGATGGCCCCCGTTGCGCCTGCCGCGGTAGGCTCGACAGATGGCGCTCGAGGGGATTCACCACATCACTGCGGTCACGGGCGACGCGCAGGCCAACGTTGATTTCTACTCAGGGGTCATGGGCCTGCGAATGGTGAAGCAAACGGTGAACTTCGACGACCCTTCTGCTTACCACCTCTACTTCGCCGACGAGGCCGCCAGCCCCGGCGCAGCGCTTACATTTTTCGAATACCCAGGTGCTCCGCCAGGCCTCCCCGGCAACGGGATGGTGCACACGATCATCTGGCGCGTAGCGTCCACTGAAGCGCTCGACTTTTGGAAGGCGCGGCTGCGCGAGGCCGAAATGTCGGTTCTGCACGAGGGCGACAGATTGAGCTTCTGCGACCCCGAAGGATTGGCCTGCAAGCTGGTCGTTGATGACAGCGATGACGCCCCACTAAGCGCCAGCTCGCCCGAGATCCCAGCCGAGTTTGCGCTGCGCGGCTTCGCTGGAGTTCGCGCCTACGCGCAGCAGCCGCAGGCCAGCGCCGAGCTACTGAAAGCGCTCGGCTTCGCGGCCGACGGCGATGAAAGCAGCTGGCTGCTCGGTGGCGACGAGCGCAGTGCGACGCTCAGCTACGACGAGCCGCCGCCTGACGCCGCGCGCCCCGGAGCCGGGACCGTTCACCATGTAGCTTGGTCGGCCGCCGATGACGGCGAGCTCGGCAGCTGCATCGCGGCAGCCAGCGGCGCCGGCTCAGATCCAACAGCGATCATTGACCGCCAGTACTTTCACTCGATCTACTTCCGCGAGCCGAGCGGCGTGCTCTTTGAGGTGGCCACGCGCGACATTGGCTTCACCACTGATGAGCCGCTCGAGCAGCTTGGCTTCACGCTTCAGCTGCCTCAGCAGTATGAGCAGCAGCGTGATCAGATCGAGCAGAAGCTTACGCCTCTGGTTAATCCGCGCGACGGCGCTTAATCCTCGATTAGCGACCTACCGCTCATCTCGGCCGGTTGCGCAATCCCCAGCATCGCCAGCAGCGTTGGCGCGACGTCAGCTAGAACGCCACCAGAGCGCAGCTGCAGGCCTTCGCGCGTGACGATCAGCGGGACCGGACTGAGCGAATGAGCGGTGTTGGCTGAGCCGTCCTCGTTGAGCATCTGCTCGGCGTTGCCGTGGTCGGCGCTGATCAGCAGCTCGCCGCCGCTTGCCTGAACGGCGGCGGCAACTTCGCCAAGGCAGCGGTCAACCGTTTCGACCGCCTCGACGGCGGCCGCAATTACGCCGCTGTGGCCAACCATGTCTGGGTTAGCGAAGTTGATGACTGCGAACTGCGGCCGCTCCTCGTTCCAGGCTGCGACAAACTTGTCGGCGGCGGCCTGCGCGCTCATCTGCGGGCTTTCGTCATAGGTTGCCACTTCGCGATTGGAGGGAACAAGCTCGCGCCGCTCGCCCTCCTGCGGGTGCTCGTCACCGCCAGCGAAGAAGTAGGTGACGTGCGGGTATTTCTCCGTCTCGGCCACGTGCAGCTGGCGCCCGCCGCCGCTGGCGATCAGCTGCGGCAGTGTCACGAGTGGACGCTGCGGCTCAAAAGCGATGGCGTAAGGCCAGCCTTCCTCGTATTCGGTCAGGCAGCTGTAATTGGCCACTGGCGCGGCGCCGCCACGCTCAATCTCGGCGAAGGCCGGGTCGCAGAGCGCTCGTGTTATCTCGCGCATCCGGTCAGGGCGGAAATTGAAGGCGATCACGCTGTCCCCCGGCTCGATTGCGACCGGCTCGCCGACCACCGTCGATGCAATGAACTCGTCGGTCTCACCGCGCTCATATGCAGCGCGAGCGGCGTTCACGGCGCTCGGCTCGCTGTGCTGACCGCGGCCGTGGGCGAGCAGGTCGTAGGCGGCCTGCACGCGCTCCCAGCGCTGATCACGGTCCATCGCGTAGAAGCGGCCAATCACGCTGGCGATGCGAGCGTTTCCAGCGGCCTCACACCAGCCGCTGACGGCGGCAAGGTAATCCTCGCCTCCGTGTGGGTCGCTGTCGCGCCCGTCAGTGAAGGCGTGGATAAAGACTTCAGCTACGCCAAGGTCGCCAGCCATTCGGATCAAGGCCTGAAGGTGCTCGATGCTGGAGTGAACGCCGCCGTCGCTAACAAGCCCAATTAAGTGGAGTCGGCTACTCGAGCGCATCGCGCTGACTAGCACCGGATTCTCATCGAAGAGCCCGCCCTCGAGCGCATCATCAATCCGCGTGAGGTCTTGGCGAATTACCGAGCCAGCGCCGAGGTTTAGGTGGCCGACCTCGCTATTGCCCATCTGACCGTCGGGCAGCCCCACGGCGCGGCCACAGGCCGCGAGCTCGGTATGCGGGTAACTTTGCCAAAGCGCGTCGAAGATCGGCGTATCGGCCTGCTCGACTGCGTTACCGGGCCCGGGCGCGGCTAGCCCCCAGCCGTCTAGAATCACAAGGCAGGCAGCGGGGGCAGCGCCGCTCAAGTCGCCGCCGCTCCAACAATTGCGGCGAACGATTCCGGCTCAAGTGAGGCGCCGCCGACGAGCGCCCCATCGACGTCAGGCAGGCTCAGCAGCTCGGCGGCGTTGTCAGTTTTGACCGAGCCGCCGTAGAGCACCCGCACCGACTCCGCCGCTGCAGCGTCAATTGCGGCTACGCGCGAGCGAACGAAAGCGCAGGCCGCTTGGGCTTGATCGGCGGTCGCGACGGCGCCGGTGCCGATCGCCCAGATCGGCTCGTAAGCGATCACCAGCGCGGCAAGCGCTTCGGCGTCAATCAGCGCAAGGTCGCGGTCAAGCTGATGCGCGAGAACGGCCTCCGTCTGACCGTCGGCGCGCTGCTGCTCGGTCTCACCAACGCAGAGAATTGCCGCTAGGCCCGCATTGCGGGCAGCGAGCAGCTTCTCGGCCAACGCCGCGTCTGTCTCGTTGAAGTATTCGCGCCGTTCAGAGTGACCAAGGACAACACCATGGACGTCAATCTCACTGAGCATCGCGGCGCTGATCTCACCGGTGAACGCCCCCTCCGGCGCCTCGTGCATGTTTTGCGCGTAAACCTCGACTCTTGAGCCACGGGTTGAATCGACCATCGCCTGAAGATTGGTGAACGGAACGCAGATTCCTACCTCCACACCGTCGGCCGCGTAGAGCAGCGGCAGCAGACCGGAGATGAAGCGCTCAGACTGAGCAATTGTCTTGTGCATCTTCCAGTTACCAGCGATCAGTGGCGTTCTCATGACAGTGCCTCCACGGCCGGGAGCGTGGCGCCCTCGATTAGTTCAAGCGTCGCCCCTCCCCCTGTTGATAGGTGGGTGACGCGATCTTCGAGTCCAAATTGGGCTAGCGCGGCGGCACTGTCGCCGCCGCCAACGACGCTCGTTCCCGGGCAAGCAGCGACGGCCTCGGCGACGGCGCGCGTCCCGGCCGCGAACGGCTCCATCTCAAAGGCGCCCATCGGCCCGTTCCAGAAGACGCTGCCAGCGCCCGCAATTACGCCGCTGTAAGCAGCTGAGCTCTTCGGCCCGATGTCGAGCCCGATCCAGCCATCGGGGACGTCGATCCCGTCGAGCGTGCGGATCTCAGTCTCCGCGCTGAACTCTTTGCCGATCACAAGATCTACTGGCAGCATCAGCGCGACGTCACGCTTCTGCGCTTCGGCCAGCAGGCGGCGGGCTGGCTCTATGTCCTCATCGGCGCAGAGTGAGTTGCCGACTTGGTGACCCTGCGCGGCGAAGAATGGGAAGCACATCGCGCCGCCAATCAAAACTGAGTCGGCGCGATCAAGGAAAGCATTTAGAACACCAATCTTGTCGCTCACTTTGGCCCCACCAACGATTGCCACCAGTGGCCGTGGCGGGTCCGTGAGGATTGCGGAGATAGTCTCAACTTCGCGCTGCAGCAGCAGCCCGGCGGCACTTACCTCGACCTGATCAACGATCCCAACATTGGAAGCGTGAGCACGGTGCGATGCGCCAAAGGCGTCATCAACGTAGACCTCTGCCAGCGCGGCGTAGGCGGCGGCAAGTTCGGCGTCATTCTCTGTCTCGCCTAGCTCGAAGCGGATGTTCTCAAGCATCAGAATCTCGCCGGGAGCGAGCCCCTCTGCGATCGCCTGCACCTCGTCGCCGACAACCGAGCGCGCCAGCTTCACGCGCCAGCCAGTCAGCTCGGTCAGCCGGTCAGCGGCTGGCTGGAGCGAGTAGTTGGGGTCAACCCCATCGGGGCGACCAAGGTGCGAGGCGAGGATTAGCGCGCAGTCGCGCTCGAGCAAATATTTCAGCGTTGGCAGCGCGGCGCGGATCCGCGCATCGTCGGTTATGTGACCTTCAGCGTCGAGCGGCACGTTGAAATCAACGCGCACGAATACGGTGCGCTCGGCGACGTCAATCTCGTCAAGCGTGCGCACCGGCCGTTAGAGAAGCCTTTGAACTAGGTCTACGACGCGGTTCGAGTAGCCCCACTCGTTGTCGTACCAGCTAACTATCTTGACCAGCGTGTCATCGAGAACGCTCGTCAGCAGGCCGTCAACAATCGAGCTGTGCGGGTCGCCGACGATGTCGGAGGAAACGATTGGATCCTCGGTGTAACGCAGAATCCCCTTCATTGGCCCCTCCGCGGCGGCTTTCAGCGCTGCATTTATTTCCTCAACGCTGGTTGCGCGCTCAGCCTCAAAGGTCAGGTCAACGACCGAGCCGGTGATGACGGGGGCGCGGATCGCGTAACCGTGAAGCTTGCCGCTGAGCTCCGGTAGGACGAGCGCAACGGCTTTGGCGGCGCCGGTTGAGGTTGGTACGAGGTTTGCGGCCGCGGCGCGGCCACGGCGCAGGTCGGAGTGCGGGCCATCCTGCAAAGCTTGATCGCCGGTGTAGGCGTGAATTGTCGTCATCAGGCCGTGCTTGATTCCAACCGTGTCGTTCGCAACCTTGGCAATCGGTGCGAGGCAGTTAGTTGTGCAGGACGCGTTTGAGATCACGTCCTGGGTGGCCGCGTCGTACTGATCGAAGTTGACGCCGAGCACGATTGTTTTGTCCTCACCGCTCGCGGGAGCTGAGATGACGACCTTCTTTGCACCCGCGGCAAGATGCTTGGCGGCGTCGTCACGCTTGGTGAAGAAGCCAGTTGATTCAACGACTACGTCAACGCCGATCTCTTCCCAAGGCAGGTCGGCCGGGTCGCGCTCAGCGCAGACGCGGATCTCGTCGCCGTCGATCGTGATCGAGTTGTCGGAGTACTCAACGCTTCCGCCATAAGGACCGAGAATCGAGTCGTACTTGAAAAGGTGAGCGAGCGTGGCGGGATCGGTTAGATCATTGACGGCTACGAACTCGACGTCGGCTCCGCTGGCCTTTGCTGCGCGGACAACATTGCGGCCGATGCGGCCGAACCCATTAATCGCAACACGTACGGACATTTCCAGTCATTCCTTCGGGTCGGTTATGCGCCTTAGGCTATCTGAGCGCGGCCGTTCGCTGCTTTGCGATCAAGCGTGATCAGAGCTCAATGTCGCGGTGAACGACATCAACGGTCAGCGCGTCACCGTCGGCGTAGCGGCGGCTTAAACCTTCGGCAACGGCAACCGAGCGGTGGTGGCCTCCGGTGCAGCCGATTGCGATCGTAAGGTGTGACTTTCCTTCCGCCACGTATTGCGGCAGTAGGAAATCGAGTAGAGCCAGTAGATACTCGTAAAGCTGCTCGAGACGACCATCGTTGCCTACGTATTCGACGATCGCTTGGTCGCGGCCAGTTAGTGGCCTCAGCTCCGTAACGTAATGTGGGTTGGGCAGGAAGCGAACGTCGAAAAGCAGGTCGGCGTCGCGCGCCGGGCCGTGCTTGAAACCAAAGCTTTCGAATGTCACCGCGAGCTTGGCAGCGCTGCTGCGCGGCAGCAGATCTTCGATTAATTTGGCGCGCAGCTCGGCCGCCGTCATGCCGGTCGAATCAATTACGAGGTCGGCGCGAGCCTTGATCGGGTTGACTAGTTCACGCTCGGCGGCAACGCCTTGGGGCACGCTCCCGGTGGGGCTAAGCGGGTGGCGCCGGCGCGTCTCTTGGTAGCGCGTCAGCAGCTCCTGATCGGAGGCATCAAGGAAGAGCACGCGGTAGTTGATGCTGGCCTGCGCCAGCTCGTCGAGCACGCGCGACATCTGGTCGAAGTACTCGCCGCCGCGGGCATCAGAGACAACCGCTGCGCGGCGCACCTTCGAGCCTTCGTGGAGGAAAACGTCGACGAGGCCGCCGATCATCTCCGGCGGAAGATTGTCAACGCAAAAGTAGCCAGCATCCTCAAAAGCTTCCATCGCGGTTGAGCGGCCGGCGCCTGAGACGCCCGTGATGATCACGAAGTCGTCGAGCGGCACCGGCTCCAAGACGGGCGCTGAGCCGCCTGAGTTTTCAGCATTCATCGTCTAATCAGTATTGCGCCGCAGCTGAAGCCAGCCCGCAAGTGCTCGATCAGCTACCGGTGCGGCGCATGTGGTGGAGCAGATCATTGGCGACCTTGGTCGGTAGTCCGGGCACCTTTTCCAGCTCCTCGCGGCTGGCCGCCATCACCGCTTCGGGCGAGCCAAACTGCTTGATCAGGGCCTTTTTTCGCTTTGGCCCGACGCCGGGAACGCTGTCGAGCGCCGACGCCGTCATCGCGCCGTCGCGGCGCGAGCGGTGGTGGGCGATCGCAAAGCGGTGGGCTTCGTCGCGAACGCGTTGCAGCAGCTGCAGCCCGGCGCTGCCAGGTTCAAGCATCAGCGGTGCGCTCTGATCGGGCTCGAAAACCTCCTCAATCCGCTTTGCCAGCGAGATCACGGCGACGCCGCGGTCGCGAAAACGGTCCAACACTTCGAGCCCGGCTGAGAGCTGGCCTTTGCCGCCGTCGATCACGATCAAGTTCGGCAGCGTCGCGAATGATTGATTGTAAGCCGGGTCGTGCGGAACGAGCTCGGCTTGGCTCTCCCAAGCGTTAATCCGGCGCTCTAGCACCTCGCGCATCGCCGCGAAGTCGTCGGGCTGCCCATCTTCGAGCGAGCGAATCGTAAAGCGGCGGTAGTCAGCCTTCTTCGCTGTCGCCGATTCAAAGACGACCATCGAAGCGACGGTGTGCGTGCCCATCAGGTTCGAAATATCGAATGCCTCGATCCGCATCGGCAGCAATTCGAGCTTCAGCTCGCGCTGTAGCTGATCAAGTGCCTCGATGCGGCGGCGGCGCGTCTGCTCATTGCGTAGCCGCTCATGATCAAGCGCCAACGCCGCGTTGCGCTCAGCTAGCTCAAGGATGCGGCGCTTGGCGCCGCGTTCGGCGGCGCGGATCTCGACCCCCGCCCCGCGCCGCTCGGCGAGCACCTCAGCGAGCGCTCCGCGCTCCTCCGACGCAAACTGCTGCTGAACGATGATCTGCGAGGGAACTCCGGGGCGACCGGAGTAGTACTGGGCGATGAACTCGGCCGCGACCTCGCCGCTCTTGAGCTCGCCAGGATTCTCGAGATAGAAGGATTGGCGGTCGGCGAGCACACCGTCGCGAACCTGAAAAACCTGTGCGTTCGCTTCGATTCCGTCGGCGGCAACCGCGATCGCGTCGAACGACCCGGCCGCCTCGTTGACGATGCCTTGGCTTTCGAGCAGCGAGCGGATTGCGCTGAGGCGGTTTCGCTCGGCGGCGGCGCGTTCGTATTCGTGCGCCGCAGCGGCGCTCTTCATCCGCGCTTCGAGCTGGTCTTCAATCTCACGGTAGTTACCGGAGAGAAAGGCGATCACGCCGTCGACATTCTCGCGGTAATGCTCTTCGGTGACGTAGCCGACACATGGTGCTTCGCAACGTTTGATGTGGTAATCAAGGCAGGGTGAGCCGGTTCGCCTGCCGGGCTCAGGGCCGCGGCAGGAGCGAATCTGAAAGACCTTCTCGAGCACTTCAACAGTGCTGCGCGCGCGGCGCGGGTTCGAGTATGGGCCAAAGTAAACACGGCCGCTGCGGCGCCGCTCGCGCGTTAAATAGATTCGCGGGTACTGCTCGTCGGTGGAAACGGCGATGAACGGATAGCTCTTGTCATCGCGCAGCTGAACGTTGAAGCGCGGCTCGTGGCGCGTAATCAAAGTCTGCTCAGTCAGCAGCGCTTCAGCCTCGGAGCTGAGCAGGATGAAGTCGATCGCCTCAATCTGATCAATCATCCGCACGCCGCCGCGGGTGACGGGAGAACTGAAGTGGCTGCTGACACGTTTGCGCAGCGACAGCGACTTGCCGACGTAGATCACCTCGTCGTCAGCGTTCTTGAAGAGATAGACGCCGGGCCCGTCGGGCAACGCCAAACGCTGCTCGCGCAGGCGCCCTTCGCGCTCGCTCTGTTGCTTTTTCTCAGCCACCTAGTTGAGGATAAGAGCGCCAGCGCCTATAGGGTGAGCAGATGGCAACAACGGCGCTACGCACCTGCCCGCTCTGCGAAGCGACATGCGGCCTCGAACTGACGATTGAGGACGGCAAAGTTACGAAGGTTCGTGGCGATAAGGACGACGCCTTAAGCCACGGTTTCATCTGCCCGAAGGGCGCCAGCATCGGCGCGCTTCACGACGACCCGGACCGCCTGCGCACGCCAATGATGCGCGGCGCCGACGGCGAGCTCGCGCCCTGCAGCTGGGACGAAGCATTCGCCTTCATTGACGAGCGCTTCAAAGCGATCGACGCCGAGCACGGCCGCCAAGCCTTCGCCGCCTACCTCGGCAATCCGGTCGCCCATTCGCTCAGTGGTCTGATTTACGGTCGGCCGATGCTCAAAGCAATCGGCACGCGCAACATCTTCTCCGCCAGCAGCGTCGACCAAGCACCAAAGCAGGTTGCCTGCGGGCTGATGTTCGGCACCTCCTTGAGCATCTCGATCCCCGACATCGACCGCACCGACTACCTGCTGATTCTTGGCGCCGACCCGCTCGTCTCCAACGGCTCGCTGATGACCGCGCCCGACTTCCGCGGCCGGATGAAGAAGATCGGCGAGCGCGGCGGCAAGGTCGTCGTGATCGACCCGCGCCGTTCGCGCACCGCCGAGGCCGCCGATGAGCACCACTTCATCCGCCCCGGCGGCGACGCGATGCTTTGCTTCGCGATCGTCAACGCGCTCTTCGGCGAAGGGCTTGTGGCGCCGGGCGATCACCTCGACGGACTACTCAGCGGCGTTGAAGAGGTTGAGCGGGCAGCGCAGCCTTTCACGCCCGAAGCCGTCGCGGCAAGCTGCGGCATTGAGGCCCAGACAATCCGCCGGATCGCGCGTGAGCTGGCGGCCGCGCCGAGCGCCGCCGTCTACGGCCGGATCGGCACGACAACGCAGCCCTTCGGCACCGTTACGAGCTGGCTAATCGACGTGATTAACACGCTGACTGGCAACCTCGACCGCCCCGGCGGCGTGATGTTCGCGAAGCCAGCGGCTGGCTCACCAAACACGCAGGGCGCCTCAGGCAGTGGGCGCGGGATGAAAATCCACCGCTGGGCGACGCGCGCCACTGGCCGCGGCGAAGTGCTCGGCGAACTTCCCGTCAATTGTCTTACCGAAGAGATCGAAACTCCCGGCGAAGGACAGATCCGCTCGCTGATCACAATCGGCGGCAACCCGGTGCTCTCAACGCCAAACGGCGACCGGCTCGCGAACGCCCTTGACACGCTCGACCTGATGATCAGCATCGACATCTACCGCAACGAAACATCGCGCCACGCGCACGTAATCCTCCCTGCGCTCTCAGCGCTCGAGCATTCGCATTTTGACCTCGTTTTCACCGTCTTTGCGGTACGGAACTTCGCCAACTATTCGCCGCCGATCTTTCAGCCACCGTCAGGGATGCTCGACGAGTGGGAGATTCTGCTGCGGCTGACGGCGATCGCCAGCGGCGCCGGCGCGGCGGCCGACATCGATGCGATCGACGACTTCTTTGCGCTCGAACTAGCGGGCCGCGAAACGCGCAGCGAAACCTCGCCCGTCGCCGGCCGCGACCCGGCCGAGCTGGTCGCCGAGGTTGGCGATCGCGTCGGCCCCGATCGACTGCTCGACATCATGCTCCGCTGCGGCCCTTACGGCGACGGCTTTGGCGCCGACCCTGACGGCCTGACGCTCGCCAAGCTTGAGGCCAGCCCGCACGGGATCGACCTCGGCGCGCTCGAGCCAAGGATCCCCGAGTCGCTGCGCACGGCCAGCGGCCTGGTTGAGCTGGCGCCGCCGGAGATCATTGCAGACGTCGCCCGTTTGCGCGCCGAACTGAGCAGCGCGCCGATAAACGGCAACGGGCTGCTGTTGATCGGCCGCCGACAGCTGCGCTCCAACAACTCATGGATGCACAACGTGCCAAAGCTCGTCTCCGGGCCCGAAGGCTGCACCGTGCTCGTAAACCCCGATGACGCCGCCCGCTGCGGCGTAGCCGACGGTCAGCGCGCGGTGCTGAAGTCAACGCGCGGTTCAATCGAACTGACCGCCGTCCACAGCGACACGATGATGCCTGGCGTCGTTTCCGTGCCGCACGGCTGGGGCCACGACGGCGAGGAAACTGAAATCAACGTCGCCAGCGCCCACGCCGGCGCCAATGTCAACCTGCTCGGCGACACTGAGCGCGTTGACGAGATCTCCGGCACGGCGGTGCTCAACGGAATCCCCGTTGAGCTATCGGCCGCCTGCTAGCGCCCCCGCTTAGTAAGCCCAGCCGTCGAGGCGGCAGGCGCGGCCTTTGGGGCAGACGTCAAGGAAAGTGCCGTTGAAAAAGGCCGAGGCTTGCTCGCCACGCGCAAGGTCAAAGAGGCCATGAGGATCCTGGCCGAGGCGCGGAGCGATGTCACCGTTTGGTGGCACGTCGGTGCCGATCACTTTGCCGTCCACGGTGCGAATTGGCCCACTGTCGAAGAGGACGTAGTAGGAATCGCCTGCTGCCCCCGACTTGCGAATTCCGTAGAGGTCAACCTTGTCGTTGCTGCGGCCGCGGTCTGTTCCTGGCCTGCGACCGACTGCGCCCACCGTGCGAGCCAGGTTCTGCGCCGCAACTTGCGCCACCTGATGATCGCCGACGACGGCCTCAAGCAGCACCTGGTGCTTTGGCGTGTTCGGCAGCGGATCATCGGTCGCATGGCGCGCATATCCGTTGCCCTCGCCGCGATCCCAAAGGTTCTGGATCACGTTCAGCAGGATCTGACGTGCGAGACGGCTCGGGTAGGCTGGCTTAAAGAACGCCTCATAGATATCAAAGTCGATGCTGCGCGGCAGCAGCAAGCTGTAGTTCATCCCCGGCACGCCAAGCACCGAGCGCGTGAAATCGGGGGCCAGTGCAGTGATCGCCGGACCCTGAATACCGCCTTGGCTGTTGCCGTTATAGAAGAGCTTCGCGGTGTTGATCGCCGACTTGCCAGCATCGTTCTTAAAAGCCGCGTTGGCCGACAGACCGTTTGGATGAAGCATGGCCCGGCCGAGCATCAAACCGTTCAGCATTCCTTGCTGCAAGCGGTCGGGGAGCGATGCGAATTTCGAAAGGTCACCGAGCAGCGCGATTGCGTTCGGCACGTCGTCGTCGGCCATGCCGATCTCGCGCGTGGCGCAGAGCACCAGATTGTACTTGCCAGCAAGGATCTGGTTACCGGTGCCAAAAATCTCCCGCGGGTTGCCCAGCAGGCCGTGGCCGTAAACGACCGGGCGCCCCGCAGTCGTCATCGCCGCGCGCGGGATTGCGCAGTAAAACTTCGCCGTCATCGTGCCGTTCCGCTTCGGGATCCATGCCGTCCGCTTGCCTTTCTGCGGACGATAAGCAAATGCCCCGCCGGGCGCGCAGTTGGCGACTTGCAGGTAGCAGGGCAGCGTCAACGTGCCTTCAACGCGGCGCGCCGTGTCAGCGTTCTCGGCTGGCGTGAAGTTCGTGATCGCGTCGATCGTGAACTTCGGCGAGCTTCCCTGAACCTTGCGGTCGGCCATTGTTTTGTCGCCCAGCGCGGCAAAGGCCTCGTTGCGCATTGCCAGCGACCGCTCCGTCAGGTTACTTTCGCTGGCAACCGTGAAATCCCATGCCAAGTAGAGCGATTTGCGCTCGATGCCAGCTTTCTTCAACGATCCAAAAATTGACTTGTAGTCGCCCGCTCGCGCCTTGACGGCTGCGCTCGGCGCGCCATCGCGCAGCGATTTGAAGGCAGCACCAGCGCTGATCGCCGCGCCAGCCGAGTTCTTCAGGTTGCGCAGCGCGACGATGTAGCGCCGTCCTTCGCGCAGGTTGCGGGCCGGGTGAATCATCAGCAGGCCACTGGTGCGGGCCTCATTGTCAGGGTTGGAGTCCAGCTCAGCCCAGATCATTTGGCGCTCACCGGTTAGCGCGTCGATTACGACTATTGGGGCGTTCTTTGCTGTGTAGGCGCCAATGTTGGTAATCGGCACGGCGCCGGTCTTGACGAGGTCGAGGCCCTCAACGTAAGTCAGCATGGCGCTGCCCGGACCAAAGCCATCGCTGTGGTTGATGTCGGCCGGGAATGCCGGCACGCCGGAGGCATTCTTCGGCATTAACGGCGCGCTGAGCTCAAGTCGCCGGCCGGTCTGCGTCTTGGCGTCCTTGACCGTGGAGTGATTGCTCGGCCACGGCAGCAGGCAGTCACGTCCGTCGAGCGGATCGCAGCTTGGTTTAGCAGCGGCGACGCTGCTGAGCACCATCAAGCTGCAAGCGGCAACTACAAATGTGGTGACGAGCTTCCTCACTGCTCCCCCTCTGCCGCTGCGAAGCACGCGGCGTTTCTCTCCTCGGGCGTGAAGCTACCACACGGCTGCGGCGCTTTGCGCCGTCTCGGCTTCGCCACGCGGGCCGGCTACGGCCACCTAGGTCGGGCCGAACTGGGCCATCATCGCGCGGATCTGAGCAGGGATCGGTGTCTTCCCCCAGCTTTCAATGTCAACGAAGACGTAACGAAGCTCGGCAGTTACGAGTGTCTTGCCCTTGAAGCAGATCAGCGCCGAGACTTCGATACTCGTGTTGCCGAGCCGCTCGACCGTGAGAGCGACCTCAATCTCCTGATCAAAGTGGGCGGGCGCGACGAACTTGAGATTGGCCTCGGCGACGACAACGTCGACGCCACTACGCTCCATCACTTCGACATACGAACCGTCGCAGTGCTGGCGATAAAGGTCGGTTATCGCGACGTCGATGTAAGTTAGGAAGTTGGCATTGAAGGCTACGCGCTGCGGGTCGCATTCGTTGAAGCGCACGCGCAGCGCGTAACGGAAGGGAGCCATCGTTCCCCTAGTTTGCCGCAACGCTCAGCGAATCAGCCGCACCGGCGGCTCACCGCTACCAGCGGCTACGCCGGCGCCGCGCGCGATCGCCACGATCCGCGCAACGTAGGCCTGCGTTTCGGCGATCGGTGGCACACACCAGCAGGCGCCGACGCGGGACGAGCCAGCGTTGTAGGCGGCTAGCGCCAACGGCACCGAAGCGAAGCGGCGCAGCAGGTCATGCATCAGGTGAGCTTGAGCGTTGATCGCTGCCGCTGCGTCGAACGGGTCACTTAGGCCGTAGCTGCGCGCGGTTCCCGGCATGAACTGCGCTATCCCCTGCGCGCCGGCGCTGGAGACCGAGCGCGGGTTAAAGCCCGACTCCTGCTGAAGCTGCGCCGCCAGCAGCGCCGCACCGACCGACCAGCGCGAAGCAGCGCGGCGCAGCGGCTCGCGGTAGGCAGCCGGAACGAAGGTTGGAACTTGGCTGGCGGCGCCACCGGGTGGCGCGAAGCCAACCGAAGCGCTTCCGGGGTTTGCGACTAAACCGAAATGCCAAGGCTCCCAAGAATATCGCTTAAGAAAGCCGAAGCGCTTCGAGTTTGCCGCCAACCAGCCGTAGGCGCCGGGCGGGCCGAGGTCGAGCTCGGTGCCGAGCCGGTGGAGTGATTGCCCCGGCGGGGCGACCCACTTTGGGTCGGGGTGCGCGGCAAAAAGGCGAGCCTGCTCGGCATTTGATCGGTAGCCGCTAACAACGCTCAGCGAGAACCCGCTGCGCCTTGCCGCGGCGGCCATCCGATCGAAGGCCAGCGCCGTGTCGGGGCGCATCGGCTTGCCTTGGCGATAAGCGTACGGCCCCGGGTACTCGCCATCCCCAATCGGAACGGCGAAGGCCGCCAGCTGCGCCTCGGCCGTCACCGGCTTGGCAACGAGGCCGCCACCAGGAACGTTGATTGGGTCGCTAACGGTGACCGTCACTCGGTCCGGCAGCTGGCCGGAAGCGAAGCCGATCGAGACGCGGCGCGCCCCGTTGCGCGCCGCGGTGCGCTGCGCAACCGAACGAGCTAGCTGGAGGTAGGCGCTGGCACCAAGATGGCGGGCGGAGCCCGGCGCTTCCAGCGCCCGAGGAAAGGCGTCGACAAGCGCCCTTGCTCCGGCAAGCGCAGCTAAGTCGGCGGCGCGCTGGTGGTCGGCGTGGGCGCCAAGACCGCGCGCCAACATTCCTAGGCCACCGGCACCTGCGAGCAGCGCTGCGAGCGCGCCGACGACGAGGATCAGCGCCTGACCATCATCCGCGGCCGCCTTCACGCCGGCGGCCCGGCGTTGGCGCGGGCCTCAACGCTGAGCAGCCTTGCCAGCCCGGGAATCAAACTTGGCGGGCTGATCGCCACCCTCATTTCACGGCCGCGGCGCGTAACGCGGACCTGGCCGCGCGACCAGCCGGGCAGCGCGCGCCGCGCAGCGGCCTGCGGGTCGCGACCCTGCAGCAGCGCTGCCGCGCCAGCACCGGCGGCATCGCCGGCCAGCTCACGGCAGAGCCCTGCTGCCAGCAGCTGCGCGGCTGCCAGCGTTACCGCCAACAGAATTGGCGCCGCCGCAATCAGCTCAACCGATGCCTGCCCTTCGCTGCGCGCCAGCGGGCCCCAGCTAAGACCGGCTGCAGCTAAACGGGCCAGCGCTGAAGGCGGCGGTTCGAGCAGCTCGGCGTCGGCGCCAAGCTGCTCTAGCTGCTTGATCGCGAGGCGATCCAACTGCTGATCATCCGAGCTCGCGACAACAACCCGGCGGGCTTGGCTGATCAACGCGTCAAGTTCACTTTCACGCGGGCACAGCGCGACGAGCACCACTGGGATCTCCGCACCAGCGATCAAACGTTCGGCGCTCGCGACGGCACGATCGCCATCGCAGTGAGTCGTCACCAGCCGCCCTCGCGCGCCCGCGGCCACTCCCTGATCGGTGAGTTGATCGCGATGGCGAACCGCTGCGGCCGAGGCCGGAGCAGCCCAGCGCCGTCGTGGCGCGCGATCTCCGACCAGCGTGATCACGAGCGCCACGCGTTCGGCGTGCTTAGCGGCGAGCGCTATCGCCAGCGCCGGGGCAAGCAGCTCAAGCTCGCTCCGCTCGCCGAGCACGATCAAGTCAGCCGCGATCACCGCGCGCCACCAGCCGGGGGACCGATTCGCGCCGTCGCGCTGCCAAGCCGCAGGCCGCCAACAACGGCGGGCACGGCCAGCCGCAGCGTCAGCTCGCCGCTACCTCGGCGCGTCAGCACGAGCCGCTCGCGAGCTCCACGCGGCAAGGCGCGCCGCGCGGCGCGGTCAGGGTCGCCGCCCACTAGCTGCGCGCGCGCCGCGGCGCGCGCCGCGATTCCAGCGAGCCACCACGAATGACCTACGATGACCGCCTGCCAGGAGCCGAGCACGAGCGCTGCGATCAGCGGCAGCAGCAGCACCAGCTCAATTGTCGCTTGCCCGCTTGTCTCGCGCAGATCGGCCATGCGACGATCGTCGTCGCGCACCGGTCACGTCTCTAGCGCCGCTCTGTTACGCCGCGGCAACGGCGTTGCACGGCCTAAGCGATCGCGCGGTAGCGCTGCCAGACGATGAAAAGCACCGCGCCGCAGCCACCCAGCAGTAACAACGCAGTCAGCAGCCCACCAGATCCTGCCAGCAGCCGCGACCAAGCGGCGAAGGTCAAGACGAGAACGCCAACGGCGCCCAAGCCAAGCGCGCGCAAGCGCCCCGGCAGCCGTTCAAAGTCAGAGCCAAAGCGGCGGTACGCAAACGAGAATCCGAGCGCAAATACAAGGATGAAGGCCAACGAAAGTGCCCGGCCCGCGACGGCGCCAACTTCACTGCCGGCCGGCAGAAATGCCAGCGCCCCGGCAGCCAGCAAGATAATCCCAACGTTGACGGCATTGCGCATTGACTCATCCTACGCGTCTGCGAGCCGGGCTGTTCGAGCCTGCAGATCAGGCTTCGAGCGGGGCAGCTGCGTCGGCCGTTTCGGCGACGAGATCTGCGGGCGGAGCGTCGGGCACGATGTCGGCTCCCTCACGCAGCTCTGCAGCGAAGCGGTAACCGACACCGAAGTGCGTGTGGATATAGCTCCAGTTCGGCGAAGCAGCCTCAAGCTTGTGGCGCAGCTTACGGACGAACACGTCGACCGAACGGTCACCGCGAGCCATCGCGTAGCCCCAAACCCGCTGGTAAATGTCCTCACGCTCAAGCACTCGGCCATCGGCATTTGCTAGCAGCTCAATAAGCTCAAACTCACGCCGCGTCAGCGAAACGGAGCGTCCATCAACGAAGGCTTGGAAATGGTCGTTGCGGATTACCAGTTCGCCTGCCTCAAGCGGGCCTGCGTTGTGACGCTCATCGACCTCGCGGCGGCGACGAACGACAGCCTCAATCCGGGCGATCAGCTCTTCCGGATGGCATGGCTTCGTGAGCCAGTCGTCGGCGCCGAGGCGCAGCCCGCGGACTCGCTGGGCAACGCTTGAGCGACCGGTGCAGACGACGACGCCAAGAGCCGGCATTGCTTTGCAGAGCCGCTCGAGGTATTCCCAAGCCTGTGGCCCGAGGATCGCTAAGTCAATCACGATTGCGCTAAGTCGCATCGCAACAATCTCATCGACCGGCGCCGGGCCAGCGAGAGTTCGGTGCTCCCAGCTAAGCCGGTCAAGGCGCTTATCCAGCACCTGAAGGAAACCGGAGTCGTTATCAATTACAGCGATCCGCAAAGAAACCGAAGCGGCGCCCTGTGAATCGTTCTCTGGACGGGCGGTTGGGAGCTCGTTCATGTCAGGCGAATGTTAGGGCCTTGGTGCGGCGGAAGCGAGCGAAAAACACCCGCGATAACTAAATCTTTACAGCTAATCGGCGGAAAATTCCTTGAAAAGCCCTGTCTCAACGAAAACCACCTGCTCGCCGATGCCTACAGCGTTGTCGCCGATCCGCTCAATTGCGCGCGCCATCAGCGTCAAAGTCATCGCCCATTCGCGCCGATCTACCTCATCACCAACGGTAACGGCGAGCTGGAAGACCTCTTTATTGAGCCGGTTCACTTCACGATCCTGACGGAAGAGGTCGTTCGCAAGATCGACGTCGCGGCTCTTGAATGCCACGCGCGCCTCGACAACCTCGGAGCGCGCGGCCGTGCCCATCTGCAGAACGCGGTCGAGCAGCTCCGGCACGACCGGCGGCTCACTGCCGACAATTGGAATTAGCTTCGCGATGTTGACGCACTGGTCGCCCATCCGCTCCGCGTGCTTGATCAGATGCAGCAGCGCGGCTACGAGCCGCAGGT
>JBDNJF010000045.1:0-33542 GCA_041687955.1 Solirubrobacteraceae bacterium | reverse complement strand
GACGCTTACGGCGTTGAGTACGCCGACCGTTCAGTATCGATGCACGAGGCCGCCAGGCGCGCCGTCGAAAAGATCGGTTCCGGCTGATGAGCATTCTCGTTGACGCCAACACAACCTTCATCGTTCAGGGAATCACCGGCCGCGAGGCGGTAAACCTCACTCGTGAATGCCTCGACTACGGCGCCGGCGCAAAGGTCGTTGGCGGAGTGACTCCCGGGCGCCTTGGCCGCGAGGTGCATGGCGTGCCGGTATTCGACACCGTCGAGCAGGCCGTCGCCCACCACGGCGAGCCGATTGACGGCTCGGTTGTGACCGTTCCACCGGCGTTCACAAAGGACGCCGTCTTCGAGGCGATTGAGAATGGCGTCAAGCTGATCGTGATTGTCACCGAGCGGATCCCCCGCCGCGATGTAGCGCAGATGGTTGAGCTGGCGAGCGATCGTGGCGCGCGCATCATCGGCCCCAACTGCCTCGGCATCATCGTCCCGGACGTGATCAAAATGGGTGGAATTGGTGGCCCGGCAAAAGACGCCGCGAAGGCTTACACGCCCGGAGCGATTGGCGTAATCAGCCGCTCTGGCGGAATGACAACTGAGATGTCGTCAACTTTGACCGCCGCCGGTATGGGCCAGTCGACCGCTGTGTCGATCGGCGGCGACGCGATCATTGGCTCCAGCTACGCGGAGCTGATGCCGCTCTTCGAGGCCGATGAGGCAACCGAGGGAATCGTCATTTACACCGAGCCCGGCGGCCGCATGGAAGCGCAGCTGGCGCAGTGGGTCGCCGATAACAATTCGCGCCTGCCGGTCGTCGCCTTTATGGCCGGTCGCTTCATGGATGAGATGCCGGGAATGAGCTTCGGACACGCTGGAACGATCGTCGAAGGCAAAGAGGACACGGCAAGCGAGAAGATCGCGCGGCTCGCCGAGGCAGGGATCACCGTCGCCGAGGAAATCAGCGAGATTCCAGCGCTAATTCAGGCGAAGATTGATGAGAGCAAGAGCTAATGCGCGCCGAAGGAATCTTCATCGCCGTCGAGGTTGAAGACAGCGCCGCCGCTGATGCGGCACTGGCCGCAACGCTAACCGAGGTCTGCCCAGTTGACATCTTCGCTGTCGCCCCATCTGCAGAGCTCGAGCTCGTCGACAAGAACATCGACGAGTGCGTGCTCTGCCGCCTCTGTCTCGATGCTGCGCCCGACGGCGCCGTAACGATCATCAAGCGCTACGACAACGACGCTCAGCTTTAACTGTCAACGGCTGGCAGGTTGCGAACCGCGCAGAGAGCAGCTCAATCCGCAGCGCTGCTAGCAGGCGGGCGCGAAGCAGCTTCTCCGCTGCTAGCCACAGCCTTCTTCATCATCGTCGCGCCGCTAACGACCCCCCGCCGCCACGGCGGCACTCCCTCAATCTCGATCTCAAGGCTGAAACTGAGGAATGTTCGAATCAGCACGATGATCGCCAGTACGACCACGTTGTCGAGCGTTGGCGAGACGGCGACGGTGCGAATCAGGTCGCCAGCCACGAGGATCTCCAGACCAAGCAGGATCGCCGAGCCGAAGGTCTGGCGCATCGTCCGGTAAGCGAGCGCGCCGCTGCTCCGTCGCCAAGCGCGAATCGAGATCACGAAAGCGAAGATCAAACCAGCGATGAAAACGAGCGCCGCAATCACCTCGAAGCCCTTGGCCACATCGAGCATCAACGTTGTGTAGGTGCTGCTCTCTTCCACCCGGATAGGTATAGCGAGCGGCGCGGAGGGCTCGAGCGCCACGCCGCAGTCTTAGGAATAGTGGTCAGAGTGGTAGTAGTCAATTAGCGGCGTCGCGGGAAACGAGCCAAACGAACGTTAGGCGCTCGGTCCCAAGAGACTTCATCCCCTGCCCCGCGGCCGCAACTTGCCAACGCGCGGCGCCTGCTTGCGCAGCCATTTTCCATGCTCGGCCAGCGCTGGGTGCGGCGTGGCGGATCGCTCAGCGTTATTTGCCTTCCTCAGTTTCACTATCGGTGGATTCCACGCGGCCACTACTCGCCGCGACCCGGTGTTAGCGCGCCAGACACCAGCGCCACTCAGTATCTTCTCCCGAATGGGCGAACCGGGGAAGCCAACTAAAACCGCGCCGAGCGACCTAGATGCGCCGCCGAAGCTGAAGCTAGCGATCCTGACCTGCATGGATGCGCGAATCAACCTTTGGGACCTGTTCCACCTAAGCCTCGGCGACGCGCACGTGATTCGCAACGCCGGCGGACTGGCAACAACCGACGCGATCCGCTCGCTAGCCGCCTCCCAAAGACTGCTGGACAGCGAAAAGATCGTCGTGATCCAGCACACCGACTGCGGGATTCACCGGATTGCGCCGGACGAATTCGCCAAGCAGGTAGGCGAGGAGATCGGCGAAGTTCCCGACTGGAATGTGCCTGCGACGGGCGATCCGAAAACCACGCTCGCAATGACTCTCGAGCTACTGCGCGCAGCGCCCTAGCTAAAGCACCGCGACAGGATCAGCGGCTACGTACTAGATATTCAGAGCGGCGAGCTGTTGGCCGCGGGGGCCAGCTAACCGCTGCCGCGAGCGAGACTAGCGGCAGGCTTTCTCCGCTGCGACTCCGGCTGAGGTGATCTTGTTCGAGTCGAGCGACTTCAGCGTCGCCTGCATCGCAATCAGGTCAGCCTTCTGGGCTTGAGCTTCAGCCTTTGCGAAAGTCCCTTTCACATCGTTCATTGCGGCGCCGAGCGCCTTCAGGTCGGTGCTGCAGGCACCGTCTACCTCGGTCGACAGGTCGTCGGTAAAAGCCACGATCTTCGTTAGGTTGTCCTGAGCTTTGCTGAGCGCGTTGCCGAGGCAGGTTTTGACGATATTCAGGTCTGGTGGCACGGGCGAGCTGGAGTTAGCACCGCTGTTGGCAGTCGACGCACAGGATGCAGCATCGGCGCCAACGCCCTGCATGCTTTTCGCAAACTGCTTGCCTTGTGCGCGCAGGTCTTTGAATTGGCTGTCGTCGAGCGTTGAGCTACTGCCGCAGCCACTAGCGGCGAGCAGCACAGCGGTCAACGCAAACAGCGTTAAGATCTTCATCGGCTCAGCTTAGACGGTCGTGATCAGCGGGGCGACGCGTCTGGTTGAAGGAAACGCCGGCGCGGCACGCGAGAAAGGCAACAGCGGCCGCTTGCGGCGCTGCGTCTGGCTCCGCGCTCGCTACGAGCGCCGCAGCGCCCTGCCGCCGCGGATTGCCACACCGCCGGCGCCCATCGCGAGCTTTTCGGTGGTGCTGCCGATCGCGGGCCACAAGCCCAGCTGGCGAAGCGAGCTGACGACGTCGTAGAACGAATGCTCGCGGCAGACCTTGCCGTCGCGAAACTCAAAGATGTCGGTGCCCTTGGTTTCAAGCCACTTGCCGCTGGCTGGCAAACCAATCCAAAGCGGGCCGCTATTGAGGCCGCGGAAGGCCCACGGCTCGGCGACGCGGTCGCCTTCATGAACCACTGGCTCGCGCATTGACCAGTCGAGCTGGCTGAATGCCGCAAAGAAGCCGTCGCAGTGCTTGGCGTAAGCCTCACGGCCCCGAATCGGCTGCTCCAGCGTTACGTCCCAATACTCAATGTCATCTGTGACGTACTCGAGAACCTCGGCCGTGCCGGTGTTCCAAGCAACCTGCCAGTTGCGAAAGAACTCGTCGGCCCACTCGCTCATTTAAGTACGGCGGCCATTTCGCCCGCTAGGCCGCCTCGGCCACGGCACCAGCCTCGGTGATACCGCTCACTAGTTGAAAGATTGTCGCTGTAGGAGGCCACGCTAGTTGGCCCTGTCTGTGCCTTGCCGAGCACTGCGCTGAGGCCAACCAGAGCGAATAGGCATTTCATTGCGCTTCAGCTTAACCCCTTATATGCGTCGGGGCGACGCGTCTGGTTGAAGGGAAAGAGCTCGAGCCAGTCGCGGCACTGATCGAACTCAAGGTCGGCGACCAGCACGGCGTCCTCGTCGCGCCCGGCCTGCACCAGCACGCGGCCGTACGGGTCGCTGATGAATGAGCTGCCATAGAAGCTGAGCGGACCTTCGTCGCCGTAGCGATTGATCGCAACCATGAAGGTTCCACTACTGATGCCGTTGGCAGTAATGACCGCCTGCCAGAGCGGCTCAGTGTCAAAGCCGGGGAAGTCTGGCTCGGAGCCGATCGCGGTTGGATAGACAATCAGCTCGGCGCCGCCGAGCGCGTAGAGCCGCGCGAGCTCGGGGAACCATTGGTCCCAGCAGGTAGGGAAACCGGCCTTCGCGCCGCAGACCTCAGCTACCTGCGCAATTTCTTCGGCTGGGCCGGGGCGAAACCAGGTGTCCTCAAAGTAGCCGGCGCTGATCGGGATGTGCGCCTTACGCGTGCGCGTGAGAATCTCGCCCTCCGGTGAGACGACAATCGCCGTATTAAAACCGCGCCCGTCATCGGCGGGCGCCTCTTCGTAGAGCGAAATGTGAATCGCCGCCCCAGTCTTCGCTGCCATCTGCGCAGCAAACTCGTATGAGGGGCCGGCCTCTAGCGGCTCCGGCGTGATCGGGTCGCTCGCTTCGCTGCGGCGCTCCCAGCAGACGTAAGGCGAGAGCGTGATCTCCTGGTTACAAATCAACTTCGCGCCTGCCGCCGCGGCGATTTCGATTCCTTCCGCGATCACAGCCTTGTGCTCGTCCGCATCGGCGTGGAAGCAGGTTTGCACCCCAGCTATCCGCAGCGGCTCCCGCGTTGGCTCGTTCACGCGCGCGGGAGACGGCAGAACAGCGCTGGCCTGAACCAGTTTAAAGTTGCTCATTGGCGCAGGTTATCGGGGCTATTCCGTCCGCGCGAACCGCGAACGTCAATGCCATGTCAACCGTCGCCGTAATCCTCTCAATCATCCTCGCGGTCGTCTTTCTGCTTTCCGGCGCGATTAAGTTCTCCGGCACCGAATTGGCAGCAGCCGCCCCCGAGCACCTCCGGATTGAACCTTCGACATACAGACTGGCCGGGATCTTGGAGCTGCTCGGCGCGCTTGGGCTCTTTCTCGCCGCGACCGGCGTGCTCGCCGCGACGCTCGGCTGGCTAGCGGCTTTCTGCCTCGCCGCGCTGATGGCGATGGCGGTCAGATTCCACGTCAGCGTCGGCGACGGCGCGGTGCCACAAAACCAAACCGACGGCTGGGCACCTGCCGCTGTTTTATGTGGCTTCAGCCTGATTACCGGGCTGCTGATTCTGCTTTAGGGGTCGCGGCTCAAACCAGCGCCCCGGGCGCCGCTGGCGACTTATACTTCGCCGATGGGCAAATCCACCCGCCGAGGCTTTATTCGAGGCGCAATCAGCGCCGGCGCAGCAGTCAGCGCAGGCTCGCTTGTAAACGTCGCCGCGGCCGGCGCCGGCGTCGCGGCGCCTTCCGGCGCGCTGCTGAACACTGCTGGCATGCCCTACCGCCAAGCTGACCCCCGCTGGGGCAAAAAAATGATGTGGGATCGCAAAGAGGTGGTCAAGGTTGCGCGCGAGTTCAACCGCGAGACGCGCGCCGACGCGCGATCACTGCTCTACCCCTACAGCGACGGCAACAACATCGCCAACGAAGGCTGCATGCTGAGCTGCTTGGCAATGGTCTTGAAGATGTTGGCGCCCGCTGCCAAGCCAGCCTGGACGCCAGCTACGCTCAACCGCGCCGCCCAAGACGCCTACTACTACACGCGCTCGGGCCTGTCGATGGTGACGCTCTACCCCGACCTTGTCTCTGAGATGAGCGAAGGCACCGTTCAACTGGCGATCTCGCAGGACTACTTGCCGGCGGTGCCCTCCTGGCCGGCGATGTTTGCCAATACGGCGCCACTAATCCGTGCTTACCGCTCGCTGGCGCCAGCGCAGCGCAGCAACTTCATTGTGATGCTGAAGACCGGCACCTACGACGACACCGTCGCAAGCCACTACCTGCTTCTCAGCCCAAACAGCTCCCAGTCGCCCGAAAGCGACGATGCTGATGTGCTCGACCCAGCGGAGCCGCCCCGGCACAGCGGCCAATGGCGACTGAGTGATTCGGCCAAGTGGATTACGCGCGAGCCACAGATTGCCCGCGCCTGGAAGCGCGACGGGATTAAGCCGACGCAGATCGCCGGCGCTTGGGTCTTCGCCCGCTGGAACTCAGCCCACAATGCGCCGCTGATCGAACCCCTGCTAAGCGCCTGGGCTGAGCAGCAAGCCGCATCGTAGCTTCGGTCCGAACCGCCGCCTCCAGCGCGGAAAACAAGTAAGTTCCCGCAATGCCAAACGAAACGAAGCTCACTCGTGGTCAACTTCTGAAGGGCGCCGCCGCGGCCGCCCCCGCCGTGATTCTTGGCTCCAACGCGATCAACGCGCTCGCCGCTGGCGGGCCTGAAGCAAAGGCCGCGGCTGCTGGCTTCGGTGGCAAGAACGTGATTCTCTTCATGACCGATCAGGAGCGGGCGATCCAGCACTTCCCAAAGGGCTGGGCTGAGAAGAACCTCCCCGGCCAAATGCAGCTCGTGAAGAACGGAATGATCTTTGAGAACGCGTTCACCAACGCTTGCATGTGCTCGCCGGCGCGCACGACGATGATGACCGGCTTCATGCCGGCCCAGCACCAAGTCCGCCACACACTAGAGAGCAGCATGAACGACAGCTTTGACAGTGACGGCAACCTAGTCTACGAGTACCCACAGGTGCCGCTCTCAACTGACCTGAAGAGCATGGCCACGGTTATGGCTGCCGCCGGGTACAACGTCGTCTGGAAGGGCAAATTCCACATGACTAAGCAGGCGGTTACTCCGCCTAGCCCGCTGCCAGCGGCCGGCGCTACGGCTACTGGGACCGTCCAGGACTGGACGCCTGCGAACGTTGGTCAATACGGGCCACAGCGCTGGAATCCGAAGGACGCTGGCGCCAACCAGTCGCTTCCCGAAGGCGGCGGTAACGCAGCCTCAAACCCCGCCGTCCCCTATAGCGGCGGCGATAATGACGGTCGCTTCATGAATGACAACGGCGCCGTTGCGCAAGGCGATGAAGGTGTTCTCGCCTACATCAACTCGGTCGCCGCGACGCAGGCGCCGTTCTTCCTTGTGATCTCGCTGGTCAACCCGCACGACGTGCTGTTCTATCCGAAATCGTTTGCTGACAGCGAATACCCAAGCAGCGACGTTGATGGCCCAATTGAGCTGCCCGGCACTGTGAATGAGAACCTGAAGACAAAGCCGAGGGCGCAGCAGGCCTTTCAGGTAATTTTCCGGGTTGGCTTTGAGCTGCGCGTGCGTTTTAAGCAGCGGCGCTACATCAACTTCTACGGCAACCTGATGAAGCAGGCCGACGCCTACCTCGTGCAGACGCTTGAGGCGCTCGAAAACCAAGGGCTGCTCGACGACACGGTGATCATTCGCACCGCCGACCACGGCGAGATGGGGATGGCACACGGCGGCGTTGGCGAGAAAAACTTCAACTTCTATGAAGAGTCAATGAAGGTGCCGCTGATCTACTCCAATCCGCAGATTTTCCCAAAGCCGCGCCGCAGTGAAGCGCTCGTTTCGCACGTGGACCTCGTGCCGACGCTCGCATCGCTGTTCGGCGCGCCCGCTTCGGCCCGCGCCAAATGGCAGGGCGTTGACTATTCGAAGCTGATCACAAACCCTAAGACCAAGGCCGTTCAGGACTACGTTATTTTTACGTACGACGACTACCAGTCAGGGCAGCCCAAAGGCCCCTACGTGCCGGGCGCTAACCACATCTCCAGCATCCGCGAGCAGCGCTGGAAGCTCGCTCGTTACTACGACCCGCTCGGCGTCGCAAAAGCTGAATTCGAGATGTATGACCTGCAGCGCGATCCGAACGAGAAAGTTAATCTTGCCGCGTCTGGGTTCCGCCGTAGCTCAAGGCAGCAACGTGAGTACAAGCGGCTGAAGGCGAAGCTTGCGCGGGTCGAAGCAACGCGGCTTGGTCCGCTTGCCGGCACCGCGCAGCCAATCAGCATGACGGCTTCGACTAAGCAGACAAAGAACAGTAAGACCTTCAAGTTCACTGACACCGGAAGCTGCATCGGCATGCCAACAGGCAGCGGCAAGATCGTGATCAATTGGGTGCTCGATCCGGTTAAGGGGACCGGCGCTGGCAAGCTGACGATGTCCAGCGGCGCTGGCCTGATCAACGGGGTCGCCAAGGTCAGCTTCGTCGCTGACCCTGCTGCAGATGAGATTACGCTAACGGGAACCTTGAAGCTGACCAGCGGCACTGGCGACTTCCGCGGCATCAAGGCAAGCGGTCTTAGCTTCGTTGAGACCGACAACCTGCAGGGCACCGACGGCCAGATCACGATCAGCGGCAACGCAAGCTACCAGTAGTCCCGAGTCCGAAAGGGTCGCTAGATGCCAAACGAAACGAAGCTCACTCGCGGTCAACTGCTGAAAGGGGCCGCCGCGGCGGCCCCCGCAATGATGCTCGGCTCCAACGCGATCAGCGCGCTAGCCGCCGGCGGCCCTGAAGCAAAAGCCGCCGCGAGCGGTTTCGGCGGCAAGAACGTAGTGATGTTCATTACTGATCAAGAGCGCGAGCTGATGCACTTCCCAAAGGGCTGGGCCAAAAAAAACCTACCGGGCCTAACGCAGCTCAAAAAGCACGGGATTCAGTTTGAGCACGCCTTCACCAACTCCTGCATGTGCTCGCCGGCCCGCGCCACTCTTCTGACTGGGTACATGCCCGCTCAGCACCGCGTGCGCCACACGCTTGAGCCCGACATGCCCGCCGATCAGTACCCGCAGGTTGAGCTGGACACAGAGCTTAAGAACATTGCCTCGGTGATGAGCGCAGCTGGCTACAGCGTGATTTACAAAGGCAAGTTCCACTTGACGAAGCCGCCGAGCGGCACCTACGCACCGTCCGATCTTTCCAAGTACGGCTTCTCGCGCTGGAACCCTAAGGACGCTGGCGGCGACCAGACGCTGCCCGAGGGTGGTGGCAACGCTTACGAGAATCCTGCAGTTCCGTACACCGGCGGCGACAACGACGACCGCTTCATGAACGAGAACGGTGACGTGACGATCGGCCAGGAAGGGGCGCTGGCGTACATCAACTCGGTTGCCTCGCAGCAGCAGCCGTTCTTCATGATCATCTCGCTCGTCAACCCGCACGACGTGCTCTTCTACCCAAACAACTTCGATGCAGCGCTTTACGAGGACGCTGACCTTGAAGGTTCAATTCAGATTCCCACGACGGCTGAAGACAGCTTCGACACGAAGCCAACTGCCCAAGGCTCAATCTTTCGCATCTTCAACCTCAGCGGCAAGCTAAAAAACAAGCTCCAGCAGCGCCGCTACCTGAACTTTTACGGCAACCTGATGAAGAAGGCCGACGGTTATCTCGTTGACACGCTCAAGGCGCTGGAAACGCAGGGGCTACTCGATGACACTGTCGTGATCCGCACCGCCGACCACGGCGAGATGGGCGTGACGCATGGTGGGATGCGCCAGAAGTCGTTCGTCTTTTACGAAGAAGCGATTCGCGTGCCGCTGATCTACTCCAACCCGAAGCTATTCCCGAAGCCGCGCAAGAGCGACGCGCTGGTATCGCACGTTGACTTCCTGCCAACAATCGCCAGCCTCTTCGGCGCCCCGAAGTCGGCCCGCGCCGACTGGAACGGCGTTGACTACTCGAAGCTGCTACTTAGCGCGAAGGCGAAGCCGGTCCAGGACTACGTCGTCTTCACTTACGACGACTACCAGTGCGGCCAGAGCACCGGCCCGTATACGAAGGAACCAAACCACATGACGAGCATCCGCGAATCACGCTGGAAGCTCTCCCGTTACTACGACCCGAACAGGATTGAAGAGACGGAGTGGGAGATGTACGACCTCCAGCGCGACCCGAACGAGCGCCGTAACATCGCCTTCCCGAGCTTCAACCGAACGCCACTCCAGAGCCGTGAGCTAGCGCGACTGAAGAAGAAACTTGCGGCGGTCGAAATTAAGCGGCTGCGGCCAATCAAAGGCACCGAAGTGGTGATAGACATGACGGCCACCGCCAAGCAGACCGCCTACAGCAAGACTTTCCGCTTCACCGACACCGGCACCTGTACCGGCGTGCCGACCGGCAACGGCAAGTTCGTTGGCGACTGGGTACTCAACGCGGCGAAGGGAACCGGGACTGGGAACATCACGATGGGCTCGCCCGCCGGGGCGATCAAAGGCGTCGTCAAGGCGACATTCGTCGTCGATAGCGCGGCGGACAAGATTACGGTCACCGGAACGATGCGGGTAGTCGCGGGCACTGGAGATTTTCGCCGCCTTAAGGCCGAGGGGCTCAGCTACACGATGACCGACAACCTCGAGGGAACCGACTGCCAAGTAGCGATCGACGGCGTCGCCGCTTACAGCTAACTAAAGGGCGCGCCAGAGCGCGTCGTCGCCGACTATCTCTCGGCCGAGCCTGCCTTCGGCCGTTAAATCCTGCAACTCGGCGATCACGGCGCCTGTGTTGGGCGCCATCAGCGGCTCGGCCATCACGGCGGCAATCTCGGCCGTTGTTAGTGGCACAGCGAAGGACTCGAGTACTTCGCTCACGCTCTCGGGCGGCGGGCGGCGCACCAGCGCCGGATTGAGGTTGGCGAGAGTCACGTCGTAAGCCTCAATCGGCTGAAAGCCGCCGGCCTCCAGCGAGCGGCCGTCCGGCGCGGTGAAGATCAGCGACGGCGCAGTGAAGCGGACGGCGCCATCGCTGTTGGCGCTCTTGCCCTGCGCCTCGGTTGCCCCGCCTGCGGCCTGGCGGGCGCGGCTGCGCTGGAGCTCGTAGCGCTCCAGCACGTCATCGTCATCAAGGCGAGCCACTATTGCTTCGCCGTCCAAGCCGGCAACCTCGTTCAGCGCCGCGGCAATCGCGGCCGGGTATTGCAGCATCTCGGTCGTCGTGAAGTGCATTAGCTGCAGCGCGCTCAGCGCCGCCTCGCCCAGCTGGCCGCCCTGCTCGTTGGCCAGCATCACGGCGCGGCAGGCGCGGCTCGTGGCCGACACGCCGGCTTTCACCTGATACCCGAACGGCATGCCAAAGCGCTCGTGATAAACCGGCCAGCTTGAAACCATGCGCTCAGGCGTGTAGCCACGGTCCTCATACTGCTTTGCGTCCTCTGTAAGGCCGATAACGACTAGCTCCCAGGCCAGCTGATCACCAAAGCGCCACTCCAGCGTGCGCAGCGCTGGACGAGCCGAGTAGGCCCACGGGCAGCCAGGGTCCGTGAAGTGGGTTACCGCGACCGTCATCAGCGCTAGTGGCGCGCGCGCTTGAGCTGCGCGCGGCTCTGCTGCTTGTCAACTACCTGCGTAATCAGCTTCATATATTGCTCAACGCCGCTCGCCTTCACGACGCCAGTATCAAACGCTTTGCGCCAAGCCGCAATGCTGGCCTCTTCGACGAGGCGGTTGAATTCCTCACGGCGCATCGCCAAGTGAATCTTCGCGTCTGCAGCCACCTCCTTGGTCACCTCAGCTTGGGGCATCTCAAGCCGGAATACCTGAAGGTCGCCGCGGCCCTGAAGTTGCACGTCGACGACGATCTTCAGCGGCGCAAGCGCAGGTACCTGCGCCACCACATCGTTGGCGGCTTTGGCGATCAATGTGCGCGCGTCACCGGACATCGCCAAACCTTACCTCCTTAGTGAAGGGCTGCCTTCATGACGACTATCCCGGCGCCGATCACTACCGCGACCGAAACTGCGATCAAGCTCTGTGGCCTTGACGCGCCAGCCCCGCGAGATGCGTACCAAGCGGTCGCCGCAAGCTCTCCAACGCAGGCGTAGAGCGCTAGGTTGATGGCGTTTGTGTCGTCAACAGCATCGAATACGCCAAGCAGCAGGATCACGATCGGCACCGAAATGACGGTCAGCATCGGCGACTGCTCCAGCACCATCGCCTTCACATCCTGGCTACTGGGCGCGCGCTTATCCCTACTCCAATCACCTAGCAGAGATGCGTAGACGTGGGCGGCAAAGAAGGCAAGAACGGTAAAAGCGACAAGCTCAGCGACTCTCGCCGCTTTTTCGCCGGCCTCCGGGTCTGAGGCCGCGATCACCGATGCGGCGATGATCAGCCCGTAGGTAGCTCCCGCAACGTTGCGAGGGTACTGCCGCGCTAGCGGCGTGTGCCAGCGCGTCTTTGGGGGGTCTTGCTGGCTCAGATCTTGTGACGCTTCAGCAGCGTCTTGCCGATAACCATCTTCTGGATCTCGGAGGTACCTTCACCAATCAGCAGCAACGGGGCGTCACGGTAAAGGCGCTCAATCTCATACTCCTTTGAGTAGCCGTAGCCGCCGTGAATGCGGAACGACTCCTCAACGCAGAAGCGGCCAGCTTCGGAGGCGAACAGTTTCGCCATCCCGGCCTCCATCTCAGAACGCTCGCCTGCATCCTTAAGCCGCGCTGCGCGGAGTGTCAGCAGCCTTGCCGCCTCAACCTGCGTCGCCATATCGGCCAGCTTGAACTGAATCGCCTGGTGCTCGCAGATCGGCTTACCGAAGGTCTTGCGCTCTTGGCTGTACTTCAAAGCCAGCTCCAGCGCCCGCTGCGCGATACCGACACCACGAGCGGCGACATTGGCGCGGCCCACTTCGAGCGCGTCCATCATCTGAACGAAACCCTTGTTTAGCCCATCAGCTTCGCCGCCGAGGATGTTGTCAGCTGGGCAGCGGTAACCGTCAAAAATCAGCTCCGTTGACTCAACGCCCTTGTAGCCCATCTTCTTCAAAATCGGCGGCACGTTTAGCCCCGCGTAGTCACCGGTGTTTTCGTTGACGCTGGCTTCTTTCTCAGCGATGAAACAGGTCATTCCTTGATGGCGCTTCTCGGCTTCAGGGTCGGTCTTCACAAGAACAAAGACAAGGTCGGAACGCAGTCCGTTCGTGACCCACATCTTCTGGCCGTCAATCACGTAGTGCTCGCCATCCTTCTTGGCACTCGTCTTCAGCGCCTGAACGTCGGAGCCGACCTCCGGCTCAGAGATTGAGAAAGCTGCGCGAATCTCGCCCGTCGCCATCCGCGGCAGATACTTGTCTTTCTGCTCGTCGGTGCCGTACTTCATCAGCAGGTAGCTGCCGATGAAGTGCGTGTTGATGATCCCGGAGATTGAGATCCAGCCGCGGCTGAGCTCCTCAACGATCATCACGTAGGTCGTGAGGTCGAGGCCCATCCCGCCGTACTCCTCCGGGATCGTCACTCCGAACAGGCCGAGCTCTTTCATCTGCTCAACAATTTCGGCCGGGAACTCGTCCTCATGGTCGAAATGTTCAGCGTTGGGGAGAATCTGCTCGTCGGCAAACTGGCGCACCATCTCAGTGATCGCGAACTGCTCGTCGGTCTTCTCTTCGAACGGAACGGCAACGGCCATAGTTATCATCCTTCGTCAATCAAGGTTGGACTTAAAGAAGGATACGCACTCGTGGCGACAGCGGATTACCGGCCCGATAGATCAGCAATTAAGTAGTCATACTGCGCCGAATGAACTTCGCTCGTGACGTAGTGGCAGCGATGCCGGCCAGCCAGCGTGCACTGATTGAGCTTGCGCGCGATGGCGCGCGGCGGGAGTGGAGCTTTGGCGACTGCACGGAGCGTTCAGCGGCGCTCGCGGCCGCGCTGAGCGATGCTGGCGTGGCACGTGGCGACGTTGTGATCACGCTGGTCGGCAACCGGCCACAGTGGGTTTGGGCAATGGTCGCCTGCTTTCGCTGCGGCTTCGTCGCGCTAGCCTGCTCCGAGCAGCTACGCGCCGATGACCTAAAGCTGCGCTTTGATGCCACAAAGCCGGCCGCGATCGTCGCCGACGAGCGCAACCGCGAAGCACTTCAAGCCGCCTCCCCTCCCTGCCCGATCATCTGGATCGGCGACGAGCAGGTGACCGACCCGGCGCGCGCCGACGATGCACCAGACTTCGCCGAGTTGGCCGCTGACGAGCCCTGCCTGATCACCTTCACTAGCGGCACGACCGGCGAGCCGAAGGGCGTGCTGCACGGCCAGCGCTACCTGCCCGGCCAGCGGCTGCAGGCGGAGCACTGGCTTGGCGCGCAGCCGGGCGAGCTGGTTTGGTGCACGGCCGCTACCGGCTGGAGCAAATCGGCCCGCAACGTCTTCATCGCGCCATGGATCTGCGGCGCGGCTGCGCTACTGCACGACGCGCGCTTCGACCCAAGCGAGCGGCTCGCAATCCTCGAGGCTGAGCAGGTGAACGTGCTCTGCATGGTGCCGACCGAGTTCCGCGTAATCGCGAAGCGCTCGGCGCCACGGCCGGTCACTTCGCTGCGCTCAATGGTCGCTGCCGGCGAGCCGCTAAATCCAGAGATTCTGCGCGCCTACCACGAAGCGACCGGCGTTTGGATCCGCGACGGCTACGGCCAGACTGAAACAGGCCACTCGACCGGCCATCCGCCCGGCCCCGACGAGCCACCGGCCGGTTCGATGGGCCGCGCGCTGCCGGGCGTGAAATTGACGATTGACGAAGGCGAGCTGGTGCTCGACCCGCTGAGCGAGCCGACCTTCTTCCTCGGCTACATCGGCGAAGGGGCTGTGCAGGGTGCAGATGGCTGGGAGATTGAGGACCGCCAGCTTGGCGGGCCTTGGCACTCCGGTGACCGCGTGCACGAGCAGGATGGCTACTTCTACTTTGACGCCCGCGACGATGATGTGATCATCTCGGCCGGCTACAGAATTGGCCCGTTCGAGGTTGAGTCGGCGCTACTTGAACACGAAGCGGTCGCCGAGGCAGCGGCGGTTGCAGCGCCCGACGAGGAGCGCGGCGCCGTTGTCCGCGCCGTGATCGTGCTGCGCAGCGGCCACCAGCCGTCAGAGCAGTTAGCGAGCGAGCTGCAGCAGTTCGTCAAGGCCCGCACCGCCCCCTACAAGTACCCGCGGATCATCGAGTTCGCCAACGACCTGCCAAAGACGAACTCCGGCAAGCTGCGCCGCGCCAGCTTGCGCGAGCAGTAACCGGCTGCAGCGCTCTACTTTGCACTCAGCGATTTTGGCTCCGCGCCTGAGCTTTTTGATCTTTCTTTAAGGGCAACTCCACTGAGGCCCATACAAGAGGCTCAGCCGGCGGTGGCGACGATCGCGTCAATCTCAACCTGCGCGCCCTTGGGCAAAGCGGAAACGCCAACTGTGGCGCGAGCCGGATGCTTGTCGGCGAAGAACTCGGCGTAGACCTCGTTGACCTCGGCGAAGGCGGAGAGATCGGTCATGTAGACGGTGCAGCGCGTCGCGTCTTCGAGCTTCGCACCAGCGGCCTCGCAGACCAGCTGAAGGTTCTGAAGGCAGCGGCGCGTCTGCTCGGCTGGCGTGTCACCGACAATCTCGCCGCTTGCCGGGTCGAGTGGAATCTGCCCCGAGCAGAAAAGCAGCCCACCTGCCTTCACCGCGTGCGAGTACGGGCCGACGGCATCGGGTGCCCGCGGGGCGTTAATCGGCTCCCTGTCGTAACTCATGAGAGCGCACGCTAGCGTGCGACGGGTGGCAAATGCGCTTCACGGCGAAACCTCGCCCTATCTGCTCCAGCACGCCGAGAACCCGGTCGATTGGCTACCGTGGGGCGAAGAGGCGCTGACGCGCTCGCAGGAGCTAAACCGGCCTCTGCTCGTTTCGATCGGCTATTCAGCTTGTCACTGGTGCCACGTGATGGAGCGCGAATGCTTCGAGAACGACGAGATTGCGGCGCTGATGAACGACAACTTCGTCTGCGTAAAAGTTGACCGCGAGGAGCGCCCTGACGTTGACGCGATCTACATGGAGGCAGTGCAGGCGATGACCGGCCAAGGCGGCTGGCCGCTAAACGTCTTCCTTACGCCCGCCCAACTTCCGTTCTACGGCGGCACCTACTTCCCGCCTGAGCCGCGGCAGGGAATGGCCTCGTGGCCTCAGATCCTCAGCGCGATCGCCGAGGCCTGGGACGAGCGCGGCGACGAGATCGCTGAGCAGGCCGAGGCTGGGCTTGAGCGGCTAGCCGGCGCGGCGACGCTGGAGCCAAGCGCCGACCCGCTAGACGCTGCGCTGCTCGCCGAAGCGCTGGAGCGACTTGCGTTGCCGTTCGACGCGATCAACGGCGGTTGGGGTTCGGCGCCGAAATTCCCGAATGCCAGTGCAATCGAGTTCCTGCTCGCGCGCGGCGAGGACTCAATGGCGCTGCAGAGCCTGCGCTCAATGGCCTCGGGCGGGATCTTTGACCAGGTTGGCGGCGGTTTCTCTCGCTATAGCGTCGATGCGGCATGGACCGTCCCGCACTTCGAAAAGATGCTCTATGACAACGCGCTGCTAGCGCGCGCCTACCTACACGGCTGGCAGGTCAGCGGCGACGCCGTGCTGCGACGAACCTGTGAGGAGACGCTTGACTGGGCTCTGCGTGAGATGCTGGCCCCCGATGGCGGCTTCTACAGCGCACTCGACGCCGACTCCGAAGGCGTTGAAGGCAAGTTCTACGTTTGGTCGCTAGAAGAGCTGCGCGCCGCGCTGGGCGATGACGCTGACGCCGGCGTCGCCTGGCTCGGTGCCAGCGCCGGTGGCAACTTTGAAGGGCTGAACATTCCCGAGTCGCGTGGCGCGGAACCTGAGCCGGCCGTTCGCGAGCGGATCCGCGCGCGTCTGCTTGAAGTGCGTTCACGGCGCGTGCGGCCGGCGACAGACGACAAGCGGCTGACCAGCTGGAATGGCCTGATGATCAGCGCGCTGGCCGAGGCCGGCGCGGTGCTCGGCCGTGAGGATTACATCGCAGCGGCGCGGGCAACAGCCGATTTCGTGATCACGCAGATGCGCGACGAGAACGGCCACTTGCTGCGCAGCTACAACGCTGGCGCGGCAAAGCTGCGCGCCTATCTTGAAGACCACGCGATGCTGCTCGAAGGGCTGCTGGCGCTCTACGAGGCGACCTTTGAGCCGCAGTGGTACCTCGCCGCCGTGGCTGAGGCTGAAGTAATTCTCAGCGAGTTTGGCGACGAAGAGCGCGGCGGCTTCTTCTCGACCGCCGCCGGCGGCGCGCAGCTCGTCGCGCGGCGCAAAGAGATGGAAGATTCGCCGCTTCCCGCCGGCGGCTCGAGCGCCGCGCTTGGGCTATTACGCTTGGCGCTGCTGAGCGGCGACGCGCGCTACGCTGACGGCGCGCTCGGGCAGCTGCGGCTGGTGCGCCCTTATGTGGTTCGCCACCCCCAGGCTTTCGGCCACGCGCTGCAAGCGATTGATCTTCACGTCGGCCCAGCGCGGGAACTAGCTCTGGTTGGCGCTGACATCGAGCCGCTGCTCGACGTTGTGCGAAGTCGGCTGCGACCGCGGCTAGTGATTGCGAGCGATGACGGAAGCAGCGACGAGAGAGTTATTCCCCTGCTTGAAGGCAAAACGGCGAAGGACGGGCGCGCCGCGGCTTACCTCTGCCAAAACTTCAGCTGCGCGGCGCCCGTAACCAGCGCCGATCAGCTGGCCGCGGCGCTGGCCTAAGGCACTGGCTCAAGAGTGACGCGCGCGCGGGCGCTCGCCTATCCGCCCGCCAGCTTCGTATCCTCCAGCTTCCGATGAAAAGAATCCTTGCCATTCCTGCAGGCCGTCGCGCGAAGTGGGTTGTCGTCGCGATCTGGGTAGGACTACTGGTGCTCTTCTCGGCGCTGCAATTCCCGACAAAGTTTGAGGACGTACAGAAGAACGACTCGGCCTCGTTCCTTCCCGCGAGCGCCGAATCGACAAAGGCCTTGACCGCAGTCAAGCTGATTCAAGGCAAGGAAACGGTCGCGATAGTCACCGTCTACCGTCGCCCAAGCGGGCTCACCGCCGCCGACCGCGCCCGCATTGCGCAAAACCGCAAACAGCTCAACGCGCTGAAGCTAGCCAATACGACGCCGTTCGCCCGGCCAATTCCGTCGAAGAACGGGCAAGCAGAGCTACTGGTCGCAAACATTACGACCAACGGCGAAGCGGAGACGATTCTGGACCCCGTTGACAAGGTGCGAGAGGTTGTCAACGACCCCGGCGGCGGGCTCGAAGCGAAGGTCACCGGCTCGGCCGGCTTCTCGGCCGACGCGATCAAAATCTTTGAAGGCATTAACGGCACGCTGCTGTTCGCCGCGGTCGGGCTCGTCTTCTTCCTACTGGCCGTGATTTATCGAAGTCCGATCTTTCTCTGGATTCCTCTCTTCACGGTGATCGTCGCAGAGCTCGCGAGCCGCTCAATTGGCTACCTCTTAAGCGAGGTGGGCGTGACAATTAACGGGCAGTCCTCATCGATTATGTCGATCCTTGTGCTCGGCGCGGGCACCGATTACGCGCTGCTGCTGGTGGCGCGCTACCGCGAAGAGCTGCGCCAGCACGACGACAAACACCTAGCGGTGGCAAACGCAGCGAGTGCTGCCGGGCCAGCAATCATCGCCTCTGGCGTGACCGTAATGCTGGCGCTCTTCTGCCTCACCCTTGCCGAGGTAAACGGCACCTCGGGGCTAGGCCCGCTCGGCGCGCTTGGCGTTGGCGTGGCGATGGTGGCGATGCTTACCTTGCTGCCGGCGCTGCTGGCAATCACCGGACGGCGTGCCTTCTGGCCATTCATTCCACGCGTTGGCGACGAGGGCGCAGACGCAGAGCACGGCCGCTGGCGGCGCTGGGGCGAGTGGATACAGAAGCGGCCGCGAGCAGTTTGGATCGCGACAGTGTTACTGCTGGTCGCAATGAGCTTTGGGCTGCTGAACTTTTCGACCGGGCTAACGCAGGGCAACTCCTACCGTGGTGACGTTGAGTCCGTTCAGGGTCAAGAGATGCTCGCTACATCCTTCCCCGCCGGCGAGAATGCGCCAACCGAGATAGTTGTCCCTGACAAGTCGAAAGCGAAAGCCGTTTCCGCTGCGGTCTTCGCGGTTCCCGGCGTAGCAAACGTCCGCCAAGCAGGGGCGGGGCCGCCCGGCGTGCAGCTGGCCGCGACGCTGACATCCAGCCCCTACGCAACCGAGTCCTACGCGGTGATTCCGAACATTCGGGCGGCAGCGAAGGAGGCCGGAGGCCCAGCGGTTCTAGTTGGCGGACCAACCGCAATTGAGACCGACCTACGGGCCGCGTCGACCCGTGACACAAAGCTGATCATTCCGATCGTGCTCGTCGTCGTGTTCCTTGTGCTGATTGTTTTGCTGCGAGCCTTCACCGCTCCATTCGTGCTGATTTTGACCGTGATCCTCTCGTTCGCAGCCGCACTTGGAGTTAGCGCTGTCGTCTACGACGTCGTATTCGGCTTCCCGGGCAGCGACCCTGGATTGCCGCTCTTCGCTTTCGTCTTCCTGGTGGCGCTGGGAATCGACTACAACATCTTCCTAATGGCGAGAGTGCGAGAAGAGGCGCTCAAATACGGAACCGAGCGTGGCATGATCCGTGGCCTTGCCGTCACCGGCGGCGTGATCACGTCGGCCGGCATCGTGCTGGCCGGCACCTTCGCGATCCTCGGCACGCTGCCGCTCATCTTCCTGACCGAACTAGGCTTCGCGATCGCCTTCGGCGTGCTGCTTGACACCTTTGTAGTGCGCTCAACGCTGGTGCCAGCGCTGGTGCTCGACATTGGGAAGAAGATTTGGTGGCCGTCGCGAATGGCGCACGAAGGTGAACCCGGCGAGCACATGCCGCAAGCAGAGCCAGACGTGGTGCCAGACCCGGCTAAGCCAGCCGCTTAAGCGACGACTTCGAGCGAGCGCATTTCGCTTTCGTTGAGGCGAATCGCCGCGGCGGCGATGTTCTGCTCCAGGTGAGCTAGCGACGAGGTGCCGGGGATCGGGACAATTACCGGCGAGCGCGCCAGCAGCCATGCGAGCGCAATCTGGTAGATCGTTGCCTCGTGGGCAGCGGCAATTGCCGCTAGCGCGCCACCATCAGCCAGGCCGCCCGAGGCGAGCGGAAACCAAGGGAGAAAGGCGATTCCATGGCGCTCACAGGCCAGGAGCACCTCAAAAGAGCCGCGATCACTGACGCTGAAGCGATTTTGCACGCTGACGACTTCGACGATGTCGCTGGCAACTTCAAGCTGAACTGAATCGACGTTTGAAATCCCAACGTGCTGAATCTTGCCTTCGCGCTGGAGCTCAGCGAGCGCTCCGACCGACTCTGCGTAAGGCACCTCAGGGTCGGGCCTGTGAAGCTGGTACAGCGCGATTGACTCGACGCCGAGTCGCTTGATGCTGGCCTCGCACTCCGCTTTCAGATGCGCGGGGTCGCCGTTGGCGTGCCATTCACTTGGGCCGCTGCGCGTTAGCCCGCCTTTGGTTGCGATCACTAAGTCATCGGCGTACGGGAAGAGCGCGTCGTGGATGTATTGCTCGTTGACCTCAGGACCGTAGGAATTCGCCGTGTCAATCAGCGTTACGCCCATCTCGACGGCGGCGCGCAAAACAGCATGAGCGTTCTCGGCATCATCGGCCGGCCCCCAAACGCCGTCCCCTGTGAGGCGCATAGCGCCGTAGCCCATCCGACAAACCTCCAGATCGGGGCCGATCGTGATCATTCCTGCGCGGGCGGCACTAGGCATCAGGCGGCTCCTTTTGCGGATGACTTAAAGAATTGAGAGATAGCGGTCGAGCTCCCACTGTGAAACATCGAGTCGGTACTCCTCCCACTCGCGACGCTTAATCTCAACAAAGCGATTAAAGGTGTGTTCACCAAGAGTACGCAAAACGAGCTCTGAAGCAGCGGCGAGCTCGACGGCTTCGCCAAGACTCTCAGGCAGTTGCTCGATTCCCATCCGCTGGCGATCCTCCGGCGAGAGGTGGTAGAGGTTTTGCTCCATCGGCTCGGGCAGCTCATACCCCTGCTCGATTCCCTCAAGGCCGGCCTGCAGCAAGACGGCAAACGTGAGGTAAGGGTTGCAGGCCGGGTCAGGGCACCTCAGCTCCATCCTCGTAGCCATCTCTTTGCCTGGGTGATAGAGCGGCACGCGCACCAAAGCGGAACGGTTGCGGCGTGACCAGGCAACGTAAACGGGAGCTTCATAGCCGGGGACCAGACGCTTGTAGGAGTTGACCCACTGCGCGAAGATCGCGCTCATCTCACGCGCGTGACGAAGCTGGCCGGCAATGAAGGCCTTACCGATGCCGCTCAGGAAGTAAGGGTCGTTCTCGTCGTAGAAAGTGTTACGGCCATCCTTGAAGAGCGAAAGATGGGTGTGCATTCCAGAGCCGTTCTCGCCGAACAGTGGCTTTGGCATGAAGGTCGCGTGCCAGCCGTACTTCATCGCGTACTCCTTGACCGTGATGCGGTAAGTCATGCAGTCGTCGGCCATTTTCAGCGCTGGCGCGTAGCGCATGTCGACTTCGTGCTGGCTTGGGCCTACCTCGTGGTGGCTGTATTCAACATGAATGCCAAGTTGCTCGAGTGCGAGCACGGTTTCGCGGCGCACATCGGAGCCAGCGTCGAGCGTCGTCAGGTCGAAGTAGCCACCCTGATCGAGCACTTCTGTTCCGTGTGCGTCCTTGAAAAGGAAGTACTCAAGCTCCGGGCCAACGTTGAAAGTGTCGAAGCCCATCCCCTCCATTCGCGCGATCGCGCGTCGCAGAACTTGGCGCGGATCGCCTTCGTATGGGGTCCGCTCCGGCGTTTGGATGTCGCAAAACATCCGCGCCACACCCTGCTCGTCGGGTCGCCAAGGAAGCACCGCGAAGGTTGATGGGTCGGGCATCGCGATCATGTCCGACTCCTCAATCGCGTTGAAGCCGGTGATCGATGAGCCATCGAAGCCCATGCCGCCTTCGAAGGCGTCATCGAGCTCGTCGACGCCGACCGAGAACGACTTAAGCTGCCCGAGAATGTCGGTGAACCAAAGGCGAATAAATCGGATGTCACGCTCAGTGCAGAGCGCCTTAACGTCCTCCGAGCTGGTCGGCGAATCGGCCATCAAGCGACCCTAGCGCCGCAAAGCAAATGCGGGCGCTTTGGTCAGCGGCTTGCGCGAACTGTTGCGCGGCCAATGCTGATCACGCCGAGCTTGCGCGCCGCGGCCCATGTGAGGTCAAAGTGGACGCCCGCAGCGTACGGGCCGCGGTCGACAACCTTCGTCTTGACAGTGCGGCCACGAAAGCTGAAATAGACAACCGTGCCGCAAGGCAGCGTCTTGTGCGCCACGCCGTAAAGGCGACTGGTCAGCGTATTGCCGCAGGCAGTTTTTCGCCCGTACCAGCCGGGGCCGTACCAAGTGACGACGCGCGTGCGATCGATGCCGCCGCTGTTGCCGCGGCCGCCACTGGAAGGCCGCTTCGATGAGCAGGCACGCTTGCCGCGGCGAAGCGCGGAAATTGTCGTTGGTCCGGCGATGCCGTCAACCGTCAGGCAGCGAGTGCGCTGGAAGCTGCGAACCGCGGCCAAGGTCAAGGAACCAAAATGGCCGGTTGGCGCAACTTTTAGCAGCTTGATTTTTCGCAGCTTGCCCTGCATCACCTTCACGTCATAGCCGTTCATCGGCTTCTTCAGGGTGCGATCGCCGAGCCGATGTAGTGGCGCCGCGCCCGCGCTGGCAGCGGCCGTGAGAACGAGTACCAGCCCGAGCATCACTGCCCAAGCGGCAATCCGGTCGGGGCGGCGGAGGGTCCGCGAGCTACTTGGCATCGCGCTATGGGCTGCCCGCGCGCGGCGCTGCTCGACCAGCGCGCGAGCCTTTGGCGCGCCGGGGCGGCGGACTACAGGCAGACGCTCAAAGCGTTCTTGCCGCGCTGACGGGGCAACTTCGAGCGCGATTACTGAGCCCTCCACAACGGCACTACTCATTTCGTTCGCGGGCCGGAGGTGTTCAACTTCCGACCACCATGGGGAATTGATCTCGTTTGACATCGCTCTGTGAGCCTCTCTCTTGTGCTTACGGGGTTAGCTGACGGGCTCGCGCTGAAAGAGCTGCGCTACGCCGAAATGAGCGGCGATTCGCCCCGACTGTTGGGTCCCCCGCTCCCCGGCTCTTCAGAACGACCGGGAACTCAGCGGTGTGTGCCTAGCGCACATTAGCGGCAGCGAGCAAAACCTCACCATTTCCGCAAGAAACGATGCGTTAAGGCGCTGAAGCGGAGTCGTTCTCGCCTGCAACCAGTCCCTGACCGGCGACGGCTGCGACGTAGCTAGCGACGTCTTTCGCTTGAGTACCGGTCACAAGCCCTGCCGGCATGTTGCCGTTGCCGCGAGCACGGCCGATCTGAATCGCGTTGAGGGTCAGCGCTTCAGGCGGGACCATGTAGTCGAGGTTAGGGCCGGTCTGCCCGGCAGAGCCAGAGGCCTGCAGCGTGTGGCAGGCGGAGCAGTTCTGCGCGAAGAGGGCACGGCCGGTCTCCTGATTGGCAGTCAGAACGACCCCGCCGCTCGCATCGCGCGTGGTCTTCGTGCCATTGTTGACCAGCAGTAAGCCCGGAATCGCAAGACCTATGCCGATGACGCAGATTGCGACGCCCACGTAGAGCAGCCTTCCGCCCCCACTTGAGCCATCAGCCTTCGCTTTGCGCTTCGACGAAAAGCTCGCAGCGATAACGACAATTCCGGCAATCAAGAAGATTGCGGTGAATATGATTACACCAAGCATCAGCCTAAACGATACACGCAGCCGCGCACGCCACGCCCTCTCGCAGCCACTACTGGGCGCGCAAACGCAGGCGCTGCTGAGCGCGCAAAAGCGTTAGCGGCGGCGGCCTTGAGCAAACGACATCACGGCGGGAGCGACGGCGCGGAAGTCGCCACTTACAAGCTCGCCGACCTCAGCCAACTGCGCATTGCTTGGCTCAAGAGCTTCAATCTGATCAACGAGCAGATTTACGGTGCCGCCAGCGCTGGCGTGGCGTTCGAGGATTCCTTTTGCAAAGACGAGCGGCTCAGTTCTGACCGTCAGGCGGAAGTGCTCGTAAACTTGCGGCTTTAGAACGAGGTTGATCGTCCCCTGCTCGTCTTCGAGCAGCACGAAACAGACTCCGCTCGCAGTGCCGGGCCGCTGGCGCGCGACGACGAGCCCTCCGACGCAGACGCGGCTGCGGTGCGGCGCCTGCTCTAAAGCAGCGCTGGGAAGCGCGCCTCGCTTGTCCAGGTCAGGACGCATCAGCTCCAGCGGGTGACTGCCGGTAGTTAGGCCGGTAGCGGCGTAGTCGGCGAGCATTGTCTGCCAAGCGGTCAGCGGGTCGAGCGTTGGCGCGGGCGGAAGATCAAAGCCGAGCGAGAGCTGCGCTTTGCTTGCTGGCGCCGGCGCACCGATACCGAGCTGCCAGAGCACAGCGCGCCGCGCCAGCCCCGGTCGCTGCGCTTGCTCATTCTCGGCCAGCCGGTCACAGGCGCCGGCCCAAGCCAGCGCCTCAAGCGAGGAGCGAGCGCCACTGGCGCGGGCCGTCAGCTCGCTGAGCGAAGAGAACGGTCCGCGCGCACCGCGCTCATCAAGCAGCTCCTCAAGCTGTTCCTTACGCACGCCGCGCACGTGGCGCAGACCGAGCCGCAAGGCTCCCTGCTCGTCAATTATGCAGCCGAGCGCGCTTTCGTTGAGGTCCGGCGCCAGCACCGTTGTGCCGCGACGCTGTGCTTCATGCACCAGCGAATCTGGCGGATAGAAGCCCATCGGCTGCTCGTCGAGTAGCGCTGCCAGCAGCTCCGGGCCGTAATGAACGCGCAGCCACGTTGATTGGTAGGCGAGCAGGCCGAAGGCGGCGGCGTGCGCTTTGGGAAAGCCGAAGCCTGCAAAGCCAGCGACCATTTCGAAAACTGCGGCGGCCTGGGGCTCGTCAACGTCGGGCCAGCGCGCCATCGCTCCCTCAATGAAGCTAAGGCGGTGCGACTGAATTGCTTCGGCCGAACGTTTGCGGCTCATCGCGCGGCGCAGACCCGCGGCCTCGGCGGCGCTGAAGCCGGAGAAGGCCATCGCCACTTCAATCACTTGGTCTTGAAAAATAATCGTGCCGAGCGTCTCGCGCAGGATCGGCTCGAGCGAATGATGCGGGTAGGGAATCTTGAAGTCGGGGTTTGCGTTCAGCGCCTGGCGGCGATTGATGTAAGGGTTGACGGCGCCACCTTGGATTGGCCCCGGCCTGACGATCGCAACCTGAATTGTTATCTCGTCAAGATTTGTTGGCCGCGTGCGGCGCAATGAGGCGATCTGCGCGCGGCTTTCAATCTGAAATACGCCGGTCGTTTCGCCGCGCTGAATTGCTTCGTAAACCTGCGCGTCGTCGTAAGGAATTTGCGAGAGGTCAATTCGCTCGCCGCGGCGGGCATCGATCTGCTCGACGCAGCGTTCGACGGCGGAGAGCATTCCAAGGCCGAGCAGGTCGATCTTGAGGAAGCCGGCGTCGGCGCAGGAGTCCTTATCCCAGTGGGCGATTTGGCGCCCTTTGATCGCCGACGGCACGACCGGGCAGCAGTCAATCAGTGGCCTTGTTGCGACGATCATCCCGCCGGAGTGCTGGGCTAGGTGGCGCGGCAGACCGGAGGCTTCGCGCGCCAGCGCCGCGAGCCAGCGCCAGCGGCCGCTCTGCGCCCGCTGCTCACCGATCGCCTCGGCTATCTGCTCGTCAAAGCCGCTCAGCGACCAGCCTTCACTGGAGCGCGCAACGCGCTCAATCTCCCCTGCCGGCAAGCCAAGCGCAGCGCCAAAGTCGCGGATTGCGCCGCGCGCCTTGTAGGTCGGGAAGGCAGCAACCAGCGCCGTTCGTTCGGCTCCGTAGCGCTGGTGGATCCGTGGGATCAGCTTTTCGCGAATGTCGCGCGGGAAATCGAGGTCGATGTCAGGCAGCTCGGTGATCTGTTCGCTGAGGAAACGACCAAGAAGCAGCCGGTTGGCGACAGGGTCTACGTGCGAGAGGCCTGTTAAATAACAGACGATTGAGGAGACCGACGAGCCGCGGCCACGGCCGGGCGGCAGTAGCGCGCGGGCGCTGCTGGGGCCGCGCACCTCGGCCGCGACCTCGCGCGCCAGCTCCAGCATGTCGCGGTGCAGCAAAAAGAAGCCGGAGAGCCCTAGCCCGGCGATGATCTTCAGCTCTTCGGTGAGCCTTGCGGCGGCCTCGTCTCGCAGCTTGTGGCCGGGCGGGTAGCGGCGAGCGAAGCTTGCCTGGCAGGCCTCGCTGAGATCGCGGTCAGCGCCGTCGTCCTCGGCGCCTGGGTAGCGGTAGCCGAGGTCGCTTGTTAAATCGAACTCGCAGCGCTCGGCGATCCGCTCGGTTTCGGCGAGCGCCTCGGGGTGATCTGCGAAGCGCGCCGCCATCGCCTGCGGGCTTGCGATCACGTGGATGTGGTTGCCCCGCCGCAGTGGCTCGCAGCCGTCGAGCGTGAGGTGGCTACGGACGGCAACGAAGGTGTCCTGCAGCGGCGCGCGGCTCGGCGCGTGAGCATGGACGTTGCCACTCGCCACGCAGGGAACGCCGAGCAGCCGTGCGCGCTCGGCCAGCTCACGCGCCAGCGCGCGGTCATGCCGCGCAAACGGGCGCTGCAGTTCAATCCGCAGATCGTCGCGGCCAAAGGCTGCCAGCAGGCGGCGCAGGCTCGGCTCGTCGTGGAAACCGTGACCGGCGCAACCGCTCAGGCAGATCAACCCTTCACTGTGGGCTTCGATCTGTTCAAGCGTCAGCTCCGGCTGCCCGCGCTCGCGGCCATCGCGCGTGCGCGCGTGGGCGAGCGTCAAGAGACGGCAGAGATTGCTCCAGCCTTGCGCGTTTTTAACTAGCAGCGTCAGGTGGCGAAACTCAGCGGCCGGCGAGCACTCGGCCACGACGCGAACCTCAGCGCCGTGGACGGCCTTCAGCCCGGCCGCCTTCGCGGCCTGCGCGAACTCCATGGCGCCGCAGAGGTTGTCGTGGTCGGTCAGCGCCAACGCGCGATAGCCGTGAGCAACTGCAGCTTCAACGAGCTCGTCGGGGCTCGACGCGCCGTCAAGGAAAGAAAAAGCCGAATGGCAGTGGAGTTCTGCGTACAACACGAACGTATGTTCGCATCATTGCAGCGCCTTTGCAGAAATTCTTTTCCCGCCTTAGGAACTCGCCGCCGCTACCGGCGCAGACAATCGCTGCGCGCGCGCCAGTTCTGGTCGATCCCGCGCACGCGAGCGTCGAGCAGGATCGCGTTTTCGGCGCTGCGCTGGTAACTGCCGGCCAGCCCCACGCCAGCTCCTAGCTTGCCGCCGAAACCGCTGCGGCGGCCCTCGATTCCATAGCTGCGAACGAGCGTCACACCGTCGCTATTGATCCTTGCTTTAAGCAGCTCAGCGACCTTCACCGCCGGGCCGAAACCAACGCTGCGATCGCTTAGCGCAGCAATAAAGGAGGCGGCCGCCTCGCGACTGGCGGCGCTGCTTAAGTCAAGATGCTGCTCGACCTCGACCAGCATCCCCTGGCGCAGCGGCAAGCTGCCAACGCCAGGAACGAGTGTGGTGACAGCGCCCGGCAGCTTTGCCCCGGCGTGAAAGCGGCGCGCGCTAAAAACGCCAATGTCAATTGGATTACCGGAGCGATCAAGCGTGAGCGTATAGAGCTCGGACCGGCGCAGCCCGCCCTCAAAGCCACTGGCAGGCAGCGGCGAGAGGTCAGCTAGCAGCTCGTTGCGCCGGGCGATAGTGAGCGTGCGCTGGCCTGTGACGTGGTTTAGCCGCTCGCCAACGAGATCCTCGGCCTCGAAGCTGATTCCGGCCGCAGCGAGGCGGCCACCGATGATGCTGCTCAGTCCGCTGGCGCCGAACGTGACCTCAGCGGGCGGTGGCGCGGCCGCCGCGCGACGCAAGCGCGGCAGCGGCGGCCTGCCGCGACTGGCCAGCGTCGTTGCCGCCGCTGACAGCTGCCCCATTAGTTGCTCGGCGGCGGCCGCGCTAGGCACCGTCCACGCTCGCCCGCGGGAAATCCGGCCGCTGAACGAGCCGCTCGCTGCGCCGCCAAACTCTGCGCCGCCGACGGAGATGCTGCCACCGGCCGTCAACTCCAGCCCAGCGCCGCCGCTCTCGACCAGCGTCACAACCTCTGTGCCGTCGGATCTACGCTGACGAATAATTGTGCGGCCGCCGGCAAGGCGAACCACGGCGACAACGACGACGAGATCTTGACTGGTCGTCGCTGAGCTGACGACGCAGGGCGCGCGGTCGCGCTCGCAGTCGCCGCCGCTGGCAACACAAATTCCGCGCGCGAATTGCGCCAGCACAGAGGCCGCCAGTCCTTCACCTTTGGCGGCCATCGCGCCGCCACCAACTACCAGCGTTGAGATTACGAGCAGGACGATATATTCAAGGCTTGCTTGGCCGCTGTCGTCTCGCACGCGCCTTAAGTTGGCGGCGCGCGGGTTACATCGCTACTGCAAGCCAGTGCCGCAGCGCGCGCGCCGGCGCGCAGCATCGCCGCTTCAGCGATGACGAAACCAGCCACCGCCGACAAGGTCGCGAAAGACAACGAGGTCGCCGCCGTCGATCGTCACAAGCTCCCAGTAGCGCCGGCGCAAGGGCTGGTCACTCCACCACCCATCCTCAACCAGCCACGATTCGCGAATCGCGCTGATCTCGCTCCCCCCAACATCGAGCGGCCTGCCGCCAACGCCGGCGCAAACGCGCACCGCGCGCGGCGTGCCAAGCCTCCTTGCGGCAGGCGTCATCGCTCGAAAGGAGTTAAGACGGCGCGTCGCTCCGGAATTCGCGACTTCGGGTCGGCTAGCAGTACGCGCAACGCCGCCTGCGGCCCGGCCAGCGCTCGCAGCTGGCCGATCGCGTCGCTAAGTCGCCCCGCGCGGCGGAACTCGTCGTCATCAAAGAGCGCCTCTGCCGCTGGCGCCGGTGGGCCAAGCTGCTCGGCGGCCAGCCGTAGCGACTGCGCCGGCGCTGGCAGCAGCACCAGCCGTAGCGCCAGCGCCGTGCGGATCCGTAGCGCGTCGCTGAGTGGCTCGCGAAAAACGACGCGCTCGCGCCAAGTGCCGCCTTCTGTCAGTTCAGCTGAAAGCGTTGCTGCGCGCAGCGTGCGGCCGCCAAGCTCGCTGCGAGCAAGCAGGGAATCAACGAGCATTTCGAGCGCCACGGCGAGCTGTGGGCCGGAGGCCGATTCGCTCAGTGTGAGCGTCTCGTCAACCGGCTCACTTGGTTCGCGCGGGCGCAGCGGACGGTCGCTGCCGCAGGCCATCTCCCAGGCCGTAATACCGGCGCGGCCGAAGCGATCGGCGACGCTGCCGCGCGGCAGTGCGGCGAGCTGACCGAGCGTCGTTATGCCAAAGTGGCCGAGCGGCTCTACGAGCTTCGCTGTAGCTGGCTCGCGCGCCAGCAGCACTACAGGCGCGCCAGCTAACTGCGGGGCGCCTTCAACTACTGAGGGCCGGCGGCTGCGAGCCTGCTCTGCCGCTACGACGGCGCAGAAGCGAGAAGGCCCAGCACCAATCCGTGCCGGAAGTTTCAGCGCGCTGCGCGTCGCTTTGACGACTCCGTCAAGTGAGCCGCCGTGGAGGCGACCGAGCCCGCGCGCCTCAAAGCAGGCGAGTCCCACTCCCCCGTCCTCAACTTGAGCGCCAACAGATTCAAGCCGCACGAGCACCCGCTCCCAGCTGTCTGCAACTGCAACGGGATCGGCCGTGACAAGTCGCAGCCGCGGCGCCCGCGCCAAGGCCTCGGCGACCTTCATCCCGGGTGCTACGCCGAGCGCCTCGGCGGCAGCTGAAACTTCGCCCACCAGCGCCGCGCGGCCGGGCTCCGGCGCCAGTGCCAGTGGCCCTTCGGCCAGCGCGGCGCGGCCACCGGCAGCGATTGCCAGCGAAAAGCGAGGAAGAATCACAGCGATCACCATAAGCGAACGTATGTTCGCATAGCCTGCGCCGCTAATCAAGGCCCGGCCGCGATTCCCCTCCGACCTGGTTCGCTAGTAATCCTTCAGTTCGGCGGCCAGTTCGGCCTGGGCGACGACGGCGTCGGCAAGCCGCTCAATCTGCCGATTAAGTAGCTGCCAGGTGCTGCGCTCAACCTGCGGGTCGGCGAGCCACTGAAGCAGCAGCAGGTCGCAGTGGCCGCGCATTTCGGGAAGAAGGGCGGCAAACGAAAACCCAAGCTCAAGTAGCTCGGCCGTGGCAGACGCCGGTTGATCGGTTGGAATCCGCAGATCGATGAACTGCGCGCCAGCGCTCTTCGCCTGATCACGAGCAGCGCCGACGGCTGCGCGAAGGTCGCTGCCGATCTGCTCGACTTCGATCTTCGCGGCAGCCATCGCGCTATCGAACGAGTAGCTCAGCTTTGTCGCTTCGGGGAGCACCAGATCGGCCGGTGGTTCGGTTCGAATTGTTCGCGGCCAGTCGGTTGGTTCCAGCACCAACGCGGCAATCTCAGCGTACGGCGGCGCAAGCCAAAGATCGTGCTCTTTCATCGCCGCCATCGGCCCGAAAGCCATCGCCAGCGAAATTCGGCCGGTCTCCGTCTGCTGCTCGAAACCTTTGAGATCGACGTGGACAATGCACTTGAGCCGCATCCCAGTGATAGCGCCGCTATCCCAATGAGCAACGGCGATCTCCTGCGTTGCTGTGTGGACCAGCGCCGGCTCGCCCATCATCCACTTGACGCCAAGCTCCAGCAGACGCTCGTGCAGCGCTGCCTCCATTCGGGAGGCGACGCCGTGGCCGCGGTAGCGCTCATCGGTAATCGTCATCGCGCTCTCAGCTACAGCCGGGCCGTGGAAAATGAAGGCCCAGTGGCCGATAACCTCGCCGCCTGCGGCGACGGCGACCTCGCTGATCTGAAGGCCAGCTTGCTGAGCGGCGAAGAACTGCGCCGGATCGTAGATCGCCTGGTGGAGGTAGCTCTCGCCGTAGCAGCGGCGAACCAGCTCGGTAACGCCGACTGCGTCCTGCTGCGTCATTGGCCGAATCTCAATCTGCTGGCCCGGCTCGTACTCGTCCATTCTTTCGATAGTAAATAGGAAGGGCCCCGCAAGCGAGGCCCTTCCCTTAGTGCGCCGATAAGCCGGATTCTGTCGTGGACAGTCATCCATCTTTGCGACCTACCTGAACCTTGGCGGGCAGCCTACAAACGGTTCTGCTTGGTCTTGCATCCGGTGGGGTTTACCTGGCCGCCGTGTTACCACGACGCCGGTGCGCTCTTACCGCACCTTTTCACCCTTACCTGTGCGCGAATGAGCGGACGTCCAACTCACTCACGCCATCGGCGGTGTATTTCTGTGGCACTTTCCCGCGGGTTTCCCCGGGTCGGCTTCCCGACCACCGTGCCCTGCGATGTCCGGACTTTCCTCGACGGGATTTCTCCCCCGCCGCGACTGTCTGGCGTACGGGCATCATGGTAGCGAAACGAACCGCGACATTTACTCACCGGGCTGGTTAGAGTCATTATTCGTAGGTAAGCATTAGATCTAGTTTCTGATGGTCACAATGGAGGCGATCAATGGTGATCCGCACGATCCGTCTATTCGTCCTGATGACAGCAGTGCTGCTGGCTGCTTCGCTATCGCTTGCGTCAACCGCTGGCGCCAACCCCAGCCGCGCCCACGCTGCGGCCAGCAAGGCCTACACGGTCAAAGTTACGGTCAAGAAGGGCAAGAATCTTGTTCTGTTGATCCTCGGTCGCTCCGGCAGTCTGCTCGCTTCGGCGCCAATCAAGTCTGCCTCTCAGGCGACGACGCTGAAGACAAAGCGCGTATCGACGCTGGCTGGCGCAACGCTGCAGCTAGTCAACGGCTCGAAGACGGCCGGCAAGGGTTCGTACTTTGGCCCGGTCCTAGTGGGCTGGAAGGGATCGAAGTTGGCGAAGGCACGCGGCGTCTATACGAAACTCAAAGCGTCATCCTCGAGAAGCCTGTCACTTGGAACGATCACCGTTGTGAAGGTCACCAAGAAGCAGGGTTATGCGGCGGTTGCTCGGGCCTCCAAGTTGGCTGACTCCAGGGCTGCAGCTCGGGCTTTAGCGGTAAAGGGAAAGCCGGTTGGAGTTGGCAACTACGGCAAGGTCACGATGGCGAAGAGCTCTGGCGCGTCCGCGTACGCAGCTCAGGACCCCCCCACCGGTCCTCCCACCGGCCCGCCCAGCGGCCCTCCCACCGGTCCTCCCACCGGCCCGCCGAACGGGGGCGGCCAGCCCACCGGCGGTAGCGGCGCCACCGGCGAGACGCTGCTCGGCGGCGATCTTGACAAGGACGGCCTGCCAAACGCCTTCGACGTCAACGATGACGGTGATAGCAAGACCGACTCCGCCGACAGCGTGACGCCAGCGCCGAAAGTCGCGGGCGACGAGAGCGGCAGCTGCTCCACGGTCGATTTCAAGATCTTCACTAACTTCAAGGCCACGCAGCCAGGCTTTGCCGGGACGATCAACGCATATGGCACTGGGCCGTTTGAGGCGACGAAGGACTCCAGCATCCCGCAGGCGATAACCGACACGATGAGCATGGTCTTCTCACCGATCTCGAGCGTTTGTGACTCGGCGGTTACCAAGACTGAGCTGAAGGGCGTCGGCGTCTCCTACGCGCCAAGCGATTTCGTTGAGCTGTCGGCGGCCTGCGATACAGGCGACTACCAGTGGACAATCGGTAACGGAAGGATCTGCGGAACTCAGGCTTTCACGTCCGGCCACAGCTTCACGGGCGCAGACCTGCCTACCGGCCAGGACACGTTCGTAATGCGGGTCACGACCGCTGACGGAAAAAGCTACGAGTTCACTTCCAGTCCCGGTTTCGTCTTCGTGACTCACCCGATGGTCGTGCGCTACAGCGCTGGCACGGTCGCGGGGACGATCAACTATGCCGCCAGCACGCCTGGTCCGGACGGGGCGCGGGTTAACAGCCCGAGCATCTCACTGGCGCAGGCCGACACACTGGAACTGGAGCTTTTCAGGCCCCAACGTCTGGCGATCGATGGCGAGACGGGAAGCTTCTACGACCTCGGCGGCTTCAAGTACACGCCGGATCTGCCGAACAGCGCCGGCAAGTGCGACAAGCTCACAGCCACTGATACGGCGATGGCGGTCGATACGCCGAGCAACGTGGCGACCAAGCCGACAATCACGCTGTCGTGGGCAATCGGCAGCTGCTTCAACGTCCCGCCGCGCAACGCGGCCTGGCTGCCCGGCGAGATGCAGGGCGGCATCGACATTCAGGTTGAGCCCTCCGGCCCCGGCGGCAACTCAGCGCAGAAGCTGTTTATCAACGCTAACTAGTACTGAGGCGTTACTCTTGAGCTATGCGCTTGGCGAAGATTCTGCTTCCGACGTCGCTGTAGTCGCGCTCGCGGCCTGCGGCAACCCGGTAACCGACGCGGTTGACAGCGTCAAGAACGACGTCAACACCCAAATCGACCAGCAGCGCAAGCAGACCGACGAGGTCCTGAAGCAGATCGATAAGGCGAAGCAGGACCTGAACGACGCGAAGCAGGACCTGAACAACGCGACGCCGTAGCGCCCGCGGCCCGCCTGATCAAGCCAGCTCTGAGTGACAGCGCTGGCAGTTCCCGGCCACCGGAAGCGCCCCAGCCTTGCTGCGCGGCTTCATTGCCGCGCCGCAGACCGGGCACGCAACCGAATGGTCGGCGTGAAGGCCCTCCCATACGCCGACGATTAGATCGTCGAGCGTGAGCCCTCGAGCTCCCGCGCCAGCGGTGCGACAACCGCTGTTGCGTGGGCGCTCCCT
>JBDNJF010000044.1:0-9850 GCA_041687955.1 Solirubrobacteraceae bacterium | reverse complement strand
GGGAAGGCCATTCCAATCAAGCCGCCACGCGCGGCGTACTCCCACTCGGCCTCAGTGGGAAGCCGGGCGCCGGCCCAGTCGCAGAAGGCGGCAGCGTCGTTCCAGCTGACCTGAACAACCGGGTGGTCGCCGCGATCCTCGATCCCGCTCTGTGGGCCCTCTGGGTGGCGCCAGTCCGCACCATTGACTTGGCGCCACCATTCGGCGCGCTGGACTGCGCGCGTCGGCTCAAAGTCTTCTGGCAGAAACATCGCGAAGACAAACGACCAGCCGAATTCCTCAGCCTCGGTCGTGTAATTGGTCTCGGCGACAAACTGCGCGAACTGGTTGTTGGTTACCGCCGTGGCAGCGATTGCAAACGGGTTAAGCGAAACCTCATGAACCGGCGTTTCGCCGTCCTGTGGGTAGCCGTCGCCGCGCGGGTTGCCCATCGCAAAGCTGCCGCCAGCTAGCTCGGCCCAGTCGATTGTGGCCGCAGTCACGCTGCGCCTGCCTGCTGCGCCCAGTCGGAATAGAGGTCGGAATAGACGCCGCCAAGGGCGAGTAGCTCGTCGTGGCTCCCTTGCTCGGCGATTCGGCCGCCCTCGAGCACAAGGATCCGGCTGGCCTGACGGATCGTCGAGAGCCGGTGGGCGATCACGATCGACGTCCTTCCCGCTAGCAACCTTCGTAGGGCGTGCTCAATGGCCAGCTCAGAGTGGATGTCAACATTTGAGGTCGCCTCGTCGAGAATCAAAATGCGAGGGTCTGCGACCAGCGCGCGGGCAAAGGCAATCAGCTGGCGCTGCCCGGCTGAGAGCATTCCTCCCCGCTCGCCGATCTGGGTGTCGAGGCCATCGTCAAGTGATTCGATGAATGGCCACGCTCCGACAGCCTTTGCAGCATCCTCCAGCTCGTGACGGGGCGCGTCCGGGCGCGCGAAGGCGAGGTTCTCGGCGATCGTTCCGCTGAAGAGGTACCCCTCCTGCGGAACAATTCCCATCTGGCTGCGAAGCGAGTGCATCGTCACGCTGCGCAGATCGTGCCCGTCGACGCTGACGGCGCCGCTAGTTGGATCGTAGAAACGGGCGATTAGCTTTGCGAAGGTTGACTTGCCGGCGCCGGTCGAGCCAACCAGCGCGACCGTCTCACCTGGCGCGATTGCCACGCTGACGTCGTCGAGCGCGAGCTTTGTCTCGCCCGGCTCTTCGCCGCTGCCGACGCGTGGCTGATAAGCGAACGAGACCGAGCTGAACTCGAGTGCCCCTTTTATTGCTGGCAGGGCGATCGCAGCGGGCGCGTCAACGAGATCAGAGGGTGTGTCGAGCAGCTCGAAAATCTTGTCGAGCGCCGCCATTCCCGATTGGTAGGTCGTGTAGACCTGCGAGAGCTGCGTGATTGGGTCGAAGAATCCGTTGAGCGCTGCGATGAACCCCACCAGCACGCCAATTTCAACGGCGCCATCAATTGCCTGCAAGCCGCCGAAGATAATTACTAGGACGACCGCAAGAGCGGCGATCAGCTCAACTGAAGGGAAGTAAACGGCGTTGAGGTTCACGGTCGTCATGTTCGCCGAGCGGTTGCTCTCGTTGAGGTCGCGGAAGCGCTCGCGGTGCACGGGCTCTTGAGCGAACGCGCGCACGACGCGCACGCCAGAGAGCGTCTCCTGTAGATAACCGGTCAGCGAACCGATCGTCTCCCGCGTGCGCTTGTAAGCGTCGGCGCTGGCAATGCGGAACAGCAGCGAAGCGATGGCCATTATCGGGAAGATCAGGAAGACCAGCAGCGCCAGCTGCCAATCGAGCAGCAGCAGGATCACAATTGAACCGATCAATGTCAGCGAGGCTTGAAAGAGCGTCACGATCGTGTCGGTAACGAGCGAGTTGAGCGCATCGACGTCGTTGGTCATTCGGCTAATCAGTACGCCGGCTGAGCGGCGCTCATAGAATCCGACCGGCATCTGCTGGAGGTGCTCAAAGATGCGGCGGCGCAGATCGGCGAGCGCGCGCTGACCGACCCAGCCGACAAGAAACGTCTGCGCGTAGGAGCAGCCCCAGACCAGCAGCACGCTGACGATGTAGGCGGCAACGACGAGATTCAGCACCGTTAGGTCGCCAGGAATGATGCCGCCATCGATCGCCTTCGCCGCCAGCGGCGCCGGCGCTAGCGAGGCGGCAACACCGACGACCAGGGCGATCGACATCACGATCACTCGCCCGCGGTACGGGCGCATCAGGCTCGTCAGTCCGCGCAGTTTGCGACCGCGGCCGCTCGTTCCTTCGAGCCGGCGGCGCACGTCCTCGCGGCGACTAAGCCCCATCTCCTCGCGCTGACTTTTGCTCATAGCCCCGCGACCTCGCTCTCGGTCGGCTTGCGCGTGAGGAATACTTGGTCGGGTAAGCCCTTCTCGACGATTTGGCGGTAGAGGTCGCTCTCAACCAGCAGGTGCTCGTGGTCGCCGTGCGCGACCAGGTGACCATCTTCGAGCAGCACGATCTCTTCAGCCAGTGCGATTGTCGAAAGTCGATGCGCGATCACGAAGGTTGTGCGGCCGGCCATTACCTCGCGCAGCGCGATCTTGATCTGCTGCTCAGTTGAAGCGTCAACGCTCGACGTTGCATCGTCGAGGATCAAAATGCGGGGGTCCGCCAATAGCGCCCGGGCGATCGCCAGCCGTTGGCGTTGCCCGCCGGAGAGCGTCAAGCCTCGCTCACCAACCATCGTGCTGAAGCCATCAGGCAGGCGCTCGATGAAGTCGGCTGCTTGCGCCCGCTCGGCGGCGGCAAAGACCTCTTCGTTGCTAGCGCCCGGGCGGGCATAGGCGATGTTGTCGCGCACGCTGGCAGAGAAGAGGAATGGATCGTCATTGACTACGGCAATCTGGCTGCGCAGCTCGGCTGGGTCGACGTCGCGCACGTCGGCGCCGTCGACAAACACGCGGCCGCCGGTGGTGTCGTAAAGCCGTGGGATGAGTTGCACCAACGAACTCTTTCCCGAGCCGGTTCCGCCGACGAGCGCAACTGTTAGCCCGGCGCGAACGTCGAGATTAATTCGCTCAAGAGCGTCGCGCGAAGCGCCTGGGTAGCGCAGCGTCACGTTTTCAAACTTCACGCGGCCACCACCGGCTGGTAACGGCCCCGCTCCTGGCTCGGCCTTCACCTCAGGCTGGCGGTCGAGAATCTGAAAAATTCGTCCGCCGGACGCCGTTGCCCGCTGGGAGAGGCCGAGCATCATTCCGAACGTGCGCATCGGCGCGATCAGCATCAGCAGGTAGGTGTAGAAGGCTGAGAAAGCGCCGATCGAAAGGTCGCCATTGATTACTTGGCGGCCGCCAAAAAATAGCACGGCGGCAAGGCCAATCTGCGGCAGGAAGCCGATGAACGGACTGTAAAACGCGGCTAGCCGCGTTGAGACCATCGACTGGTCAAATACGCGGCCAACGCGGTAATCGAAACTGAGCTTTTGCCGCTTCTCGGCAGCAAAGGCCTTTACGACGCGGACGCCGGCGATGTTCTCTTCCACTTCGGCTGTGAGCTCGGCAACTCGCTGCTGGACCTCCTGCAGCGCGGGCCTTGAGCGGCGGCCGTAACGGAAGGCGATCACGATCACGAACGGCACAGGCGCTAGTGATAGAGCGGCAAGTAGAGGGTCGGTCAGGAACATCGCGATTGCAGCTAGGCCAATTGTCAGCAGGGCCTGGATCAGAAAGACGAGCCCGTAGCCAAGGAAGAAGCGAACGGCTTGGAGGTCGATCGTGGCGCGCGACATCAGCTGCCCGGTCTGCTGCTGGTCAAAGAAGGCGAGCTCCAGCGACTGCAGGTGCCCGTAGATTTTGCCGCGCAGGTCAAACTCGACGCCGAGCGAGACGCGGCCGGCGACGAGCCGGCGAATCACGGTCAAGATCGCTCGCAGAATCCCCGCCAGCAGCACGGCGCCAGCGAGCATCTTGAGATTCGCTTTGTCACCCTCGAAAATTTGGTTGATTGCTTGCCCGGTCAGCCATGGGATTGACACCGTCATCACCATCGCCAGCAGCGCAAAGCTCAGCGAGGCGAGAACGCTTCGCCGGTAGGGCCGCAAAAACCCGAGCAGGCGTAGAAACGTCGTCATCCCCGAATCGGGGGTAGCTAGTTGTTCTGGGCTTGAATTAGTCATTTAGCTGGGCGTCGGCGCGGCGTGCACACTTAGTGAGGGTACGGCCGTAATACTCCTACTTCGATGAGCGAGCCCATTTTCGGACTTTGCAGCGGCTGTCAGTTCCAGCGCGTGGTGCGGACGACGCGCGGTTCAAGCTTTTCGCTCTGCGAGCTTTCGCGCGAGAATCCACTTTATCCGCGCTATCCAAAGATGCCAGTTGGAGCCTGCGCCGGTTACGCGCCGCGCCCGGCTGACGAGTCCGCCAGCAGCACCGACTCGCAGGCCTGACGGCCGCCAATACGGCGCCAACAAAGGCGCCGCGATGTATGCTCGAGCAATGATCGCGCGGCGACATTCGGTTGCTGGAGCGCTCGTTTCAGCGCTTGCGGTGCTCTCTATTGGCCCCGCAAACGCCAGCGCACTTAAGTTCACGCCCTGCTCCGAGAGCGCACAATTTCGCTGCGCAACACTGACCGTCCCGCTTGACCACTCAGGTAACGAGCCAGGCGAGATCGAATTGCGCGTCGCCGCTCAGCGCCGCTATCCGAAAAGGGCGGGGTTGCTGGTGGCCTTGGCGGGCGGCCCGGGACAGGCAGGCGTCCCGTTTGCCGATCAGTTCGCCGCAGCGCTGGCGCCAATGCTGCGCGGGAACCGGCTAATCGTGATTGACCAGCGCGGCACTGGCCGCGAAGGCGCTCTCTCATGCCCGTCGCTACAGAGGTCAAAGACTTACACCCCGTCGTTGGTTGGCGACTGCGCTAAGCGAATTGGGCTGCGCCGCCGCTTCTTTTCATCGCTCGACAGCGCGGCCGACCTCGAGGCGGTCAGGCGCGCTTTCAATGCCCCAAAGTTGGCGATCATGGGAGTCAGCTACGGAACCTGGGTGGCGCAGGAGTACGCCCGCCAATATCCGACAAAAATCGACTCAATGGTTCTCGACTCCGTCGTCGGACCCCAGCAGCCAAGCGGTTTCTACCTCGACAGTCTCGCCGCACTGCCAAGGGTTACTGCGGACCAGTGCGCCGGCGGACGCTGCTCAGGAATTACTAAGGACGCGTTCGCTGATCTCACGGCGGTCGTCCAGCTCGCCGCAGAAAAACCCCTGCGGGGCCAAACCTATGACGCCCGCGGCCGCGCGCGCTCAGCGAGGCTCTCAGGCGAAAGCGCGGTCTGGAACGTTGTTAGCGCCGCAGACCTCAACGCTGACCTGCAAGCAGAGCTACCCGCCGCGATGTCGGCGGCGCGCGGCGGTGATTACGCTCAGTTACTGCGGTTAGTGCCGATCGCAACTGGCCGAGCGCCTCTAACGCGCGAGCTTAGCCTCGGCCTCAACGCAATCACTAGCTGTCTTGACGCCGATCTGCCCTACCAACTGTCGACCGCAACCGCCGCTCGCTCAGCTTTGATGGCGGCGGCGCTCGCAGCAATCCCTAGCGCCAACTACAGGCCCTTTAGCGCCTCCACGATCGGCGCAGCGAGCGCCGTTAGCGACTGTCTTCTCTTTCCGACTCAATTCGACACATCGCCTGCAGCGGGTCGCTTGCCTAACGTTCGCGCATTAGTTCTGGCTGGTCGCCTAGACCTGCGAACTCCGGCTGAGAACGCGGCTGCAGTCACAGCCCAAATGCCGAAAGCGGAGCTAATCGAACTGGCTGGAGCAGGCCACGACCTGTTAGGTGGCGACACAACCGGATGCATCGCTACCGCGCTCAAACGCTTTGCCGCTAAGCAGCGGGTTGGTAGCCCTTGCGCTCGGCGTAACAACGCCGTTCGGCCGGTTGGGGTAGCACCTTTGAGGGTGGCTAACGCGCAGCCTGCTCGCGGAGTCGGCGGCGGGCGGGGGCGCGCGCTCACAGCTACCTTGGGCGCCGTGGGCGACGCAATCTCGGTCGCCTATATGAAGCTCAGCTCCGGCGAGCTAGCGCAGGGTGGGGGGCTCAGAGGCGGAAGCTTTGACGGCCGCAGCGGTCCGATGAGCGGCCTGCGCTTGAAGGGCTATCGCTACGCCGGAGACCTCGCTGTAAGTGGCAACCTGAGCCTGTTCTCGTCAGGGCCCCGCGGCCGGGTGAATCTCATCGGGGCGGCCAACGGTCACCTGACGATCAATTCGTGGAATTCAGCCAGCGGAGTCATCGACGGCCGCGCTGTCAGTTGGCAGCCCGCCGCGGCGACGACGGCGCGGCGCCCGAGTGGACGCCGCGCAGGGCCGCTGCTGCGCTAGTTACTACTTCTTCTTTGCGGTGCTGCAGACACTCGAAGTGTCGCCGCTGCAAAGTGAATAGTCGACGTTAGCTTCCATTGGCGACTGAGTGCTTATCGCCGTCGGGACACCATTGAGGGTGGGGTCGATCGTCGTCACGATGTAATGGGTTCCGTTGGTCCAGCTGAAGCCACCAAGCGCGGCAGATGCGCCTGCGGCCGTTCCGTTGGCAGTCCCTTCTTTGATGCCGTCGGCGTTACCGCTCTTGTAACCGACCTTCTTGCCGTATTTAGCGCCGCTCTTCTTTCCGGCCTCGTCACCGACCGCTGTGCCCGCCTGTGCGCCTGCGGTGTAGATCTCCTGATAGCCGGAGGCTCCTGGCTTGTACTTGTCTGCTTCGTGATTGCTGCCAAGGAAGTAGCCGCCGACGCCGATTGCGATTGCGATGACGACGGCAATAATCCACCACAGCGCTGATGGCGCCCCTGATTGCCCACCGTTAGCGCCTGGAGCTTCGTACGCGGGGGGTACCGAACCAGGTGTCTGTGGAGGAACTGCTGGGCCGCCAGCTTCCATAATTGGTGCCTTTCGTCGTGAGGGACGTTACGAACGGCAAATTAACGAAAGAAGCGGACGCGTCGCTATCGCTGGCTTAGCGTTTCAGCGAAGCTCGTTTTTTAGGCTCTGGAGCGTTGATGAACGAGGGATTTCCGCGCTCGCGCGCTGTTCACGGGCGCTTGCCGCGTTAGCTCGGGCGCGGCTGCGAGCCAGCGCGACGGTCACCTTGCCAAGTTCGACCCAAGTTGCCGCGCCAATCTGGCCGTCGGCCGTAAGCCCCTTGGATCGCTGCAGCGCTTTAACTGCGGCGACGGTCGCGCTGTCGAAGATGCCGGTCGCTTTGAGCTTCGTTGCGCCAGCCGCGGCCAGTAGCTGCTGAGCCCGAACGACGGAGTCGCCCTTCGCGTTTCGCCGCAGCAGCGGCCAGCCGGGGTCGGCTGGCCTGGGCGCCGTTGGGAGGCGCGTCCCAAGAGCCTTCCAAAGCGCCGACGAGGTCGATGACCATTCCCACCAGCTATGGCCTGGCGCCTTGTAGCCAGCGGCTAGGCGACGGAAGCTGAGGATCTCGCTCACTGACGGCGATTGGTAGGTCTGACCAATCGGATGAATCGGCCGGCCATAAATTCGATTTTCTCGCCATGTGTGTTTCATCGCCGTCGTAACCGACTCACCGATGTCGCGCCAGTAAACTTGGGGCATGTTGACTTCAGCCCCGCCCGGGCCAAGGAACACCGAATATGGCAACGACGGGTGATAATCAACGTACGGAAAGCTAGTGAAGCCGAGCGGGAACTTTGTGCCAACACGCTTTCGTAGCTCCTTCATGTAGGTGCGAGCGGAGCTGTAGCGGCCTTCGTAACTGGATTCAGCATCGATGATCAAGCAGTCGGCGCCGGCGGCCTTTGTTGCGGCGGCGGCGCGCGCTTCAGCTGTGGGCTTGGCGCCGTAAACAAATTGCCAGCCGCATACGCGCAGGCCCGCTGCCTGCATTGTCGAGACAAGTGATTTACTGAATTGCTGCCATGCGCCGCTCCCGTCGGCCGATTTGATGTAAACAGCGGTGACGCCAGCCGCCTTGGCCCGAGCGATGATTTTCGCGGAGTTACCGCCCTCGGTGCGAGATGTGTACCAAATCCACATTGCTTGGCCTTTAAACGCTGCGTTGATGCTGGCCGCGTTGGCATCGTTGGCCCGGGTCCCAGCTTGCCAGCCAAAGCAGGCGATGACAGCGACCGCCATGGCAACCAGACGCCTTGCCGTGCAGGGTGCTCTAACCACGCCTGCAAGGGTAGGGCTCTTTTCTAAAGACCAGATCATCTGTATTACTTCAACCAACACGGCGATGAGCCCTTTGTTGCGGAACGTCGCTACGCCGCGGTGGCTGGGTTTCAGGTCGGTTTTGGTTAGATCTTGGCGGCGGGCTTCGCGCGCGGCCGCGACCAGCCATCGCGGCGCCGCAGCTCTAGAAAACAGTGCCGGAGGAGGGACTCGAACCCCCGACACGCGGATTATGATTCCGCTGCTCTAACCAGCTGAGCTACTCCGGCGGGAGGCGTTGATCGTACCGAAAGAAAAAGAGCTTTCGGCTGGCGGGCGAGTAACTTTGCTCAGTGCTCGCTGATAGCCAAGCCGTTCAGTGGCGCTTGCGGGCAACGAGCTTTCTTTCAAGTTTCGACCGCTTTGCGATCCCACCGCTGCTCGTGCCGATCAGCGCCAGCTTTGGGATTCCTCTCGGGCGCGCAGCGCTCGTCGCCAGCGCCTACTTCGTCGCCTACGGAGTCAGCCAGCCGTTCTGGGGTGCGCTCTCGGATCGAATCGGCCGCGTCAAAGTAATTCGCTTTGCGGTCGCCGCTGGAGGCGTTTGTTGCGTTGCTGCCGCGCTCGCGCCGAGCTTTGGCGTGCTAATCGCATCAAGGACTTTCAGCGGGATTCTCTTTGCGGCGATCGTTCCTACAGTTGTCACCTACATCGGCGACACGGTGGCAACGAAGAATCGCCAGTACGCGCTGACCCTGACGATCGCTTCGGCATCGGCTGGGGTTGCCGTAGCCACGATTGTTGGTGGCCTCTGCGCGCAGCTGATTAGCTGGCGCGCCGCCTTCCTCGTAACCTCGATCTTGGCGCTCGCCCTCTCGCTGACGCTCACGCGACTTCCCGAGCCGAGGCGCGCGCCGTCGCCCCACACTTACATGCAGCTAGCGATCGATGCGCTAAAGCGGCGCTGGGTGCTGGTCGTGCTGGCGATCGGCTTCATCGAAGGAGCAGTAATCCTTGGCTCGCTTACCTTCCTCTCAGCATCACTCCAGCAGCAGGGAGTTGGCGCCGCCGTCGCTGGCTCCGCGGCGGCCGGTTTCGGGATCGCCAACGTCAGCTGCGTGCCGGTCGTAACGCGAGCAATTCGGCGCTTCGCCTCGGCGCTGATGATCGCCATCGGCGCCGCGCTTGCCGCCGCAGGGCTGCTCGTTGCGGCCTCTGACACGATCGTGGTGACCGCGATCGTGGCGGCGCTCGCGCTGGGGGCTGGCTTTGGCTTTCTACACCCAACGATGCAGCTTTGGGCAACGCAGGTCAACGCGCAGGCGCGCGCCGTCACAGTCTCCTTCTTTGCTGGATCGGTCTTCGTCGGCGGCGCGGTCGCCAGCGCTGCGGCTGCCCCACTTGCCGACGGCGGCCATTTCAGCGCAATCTTCTTCGCCGCCGCTGCGCTGGCGCTGCTGCTCGCGACGGTTGCTGCATGGCTTCGCTCAGGTTACGTCGGCGCGGCGCGCGCCGAGGCCGATGCGGCTGCGGCCGCGCCCGCCCCGCTCTAGGGTCGCTCTGCGGCCCTACTCTCCGGGTGGCTGCGGCCGCCACCACAGCGCCTGAGGCTTACCGCAGGCGCGATTAACGGCGACACCGATGATTGTGACTGCCAGCACGCCAAGGAAAACGGAAAGCCAGTCGACGGGGTTTTTGAGCAGCCCGGCGGCGATGATC
>JBDNJF010000043.1:0-113762 GCA_041687955.1 Solirubrobacteraceae bacterium | reverse complement strand
GGTCGGCGATTAGCGGCGCCATCAGCGAGCCCGAGCTTGAGCCGCAGACAACGTTCAGCACGCCGGCGGGAAGGCCAGCGTCTTCGAAGACCTGCGCCATCGCGAGCATTGAAAGCGGCGTCTGCTTGGCTGGCTTGACGACGACGGTGCAGCCAGCCGCGATTGCCGGGGCCACCTTGCGCGTGCCCATCGCGAGCGGGAAGTTCCACGGCGTAATGAAGAGGCAGGGGCCAACGCCTTGGCGCATCGTTAGCACGCGGCTGCCGCCATTCTCGGCGGTTTGGAAGCGGCCGTTAATCCGCACCGCTTCCTCCGCGTACCAGCGCAGGTAGGAGGCTGCGTAGGCAACCTCGCCGCGCGATTCAGCCAGCGGCTTACCCATCTCCAAGGTCATGATCAGCGCTAGGTGCTCGGTGCGCTCGGTCATCAGCTCGTAAGCACGGCGCAGAATCTCGCCGCGCTCTCGCGGAGCGATCAGGCGGAAACTGGCAAAGGCCTCATCGGCAGCGGCCAACGCTGCCTCGGCGTCTTCGGCTGTTGCGTCAGCAACTTCGACCAGAGTTTGGCCGGTCGCAGGATCCTCGACGGCCATCGTCGCGCCGCTGCTGGCGTCGCGCCACTGACCACCAATAAAGAGGCGCCGCTCGACAGTTTCGAGCGCTGAACTTTCATCGGTCACGCTAATCGTTGTCATCGACCGAGATTAGCGAGCCGCGAGCGGCGCCGGTAGTTTCGCTGCTCTCCTTAAGTGAACATCCGCGCCAGCGACTCGGCCACACAAACAGGCTTTTCGTTGCCTTCAGTCTCAAAGGTCTGCGTGACCATCATCTGGACGCCACCGGGAACGTCCTCAACCGAGCTTAGGAGCGCCCGCATCCGTACCTTCGCGCCAACCATCAGCGGAGCCGGGAAGCGAACCTTCTGGTAGCCGTAGTTGACGGCAAAGACGAAGCCTTCGACGCTCATTACCTCGTAGGTGAACTTTGGCCCAAGCGAAAGCGTGAGCAGACCGTGGGCGATCGTGCCGCCGAAGGGAGTCTCTTTCGCCTTTTCAGGGTCAACGTGAATCCATTGGTGGTCGCCGGTTACTTCGGCGAACTGATTGATTGTCTCCTGAGTTACCTCGTACCACTCACTAACGCCAAGTTCTGTGCCAACTGCGGCCTTGAGTTCGTCTACACCGTTGAGTGTCGCCATCTGCGCTCCTCTTAGTCCGAATGAATACCTTGCCGACTCAAGCCTACGCGCGCGCGGCAAAAAAGTCCGCGTCCTCCTCACCGAGCGGCGTTGACGGCGCCTCCAGCGCAAAATATTCGAGTGCCAGACGGCCCCAATCGCCGCCGGCACGCAGCTCCCCAAGGACGCTGAAGAGCAGCCCTTCCATCCGCCGCATCAGCAGCGCCTCGGGCGGCAGCGTCTGTTTGCGCATGTAGTCGTAGTGAGGGGAACGCGGCGAACTTCCAACCTCGATCGCGTTGCGCACGTACTCCGGGCTAAGCCTGCGGTAGCCAGCCGTGAAGTACCACTCACCGGCGGTCTGCAGCTGCTCAAGCACGCGCTCGGGGTGAAACTCGTCTGGTTGCGGCAGGTAACCGAGCTCGGCAAGCCAGCGGTGCGTCTGTTCAGCGTCGCCTCCGATCACGGCGCGCGCCAGCGCCCGCTCGCCGTCGAGGTATTGCTCGGGAACGCGGCGGACTAGGCCGAAGTCAAGGAAGCAGACGCGGCCGTCGTCGCAGAAGATGTAGTTGCCGGGGTGGGGGTCACCAAGCGCTAGCTGCTCACGCAATAACAGGCCGAAGAAGAAGCGAAAGGCGATCTCGCCAGCGCGGTCGCGCTCCTCATCGCTGCGATCCTTCATTTGCGCGAAGCTCTGCCCTTCGACGAATTCGCTCACGAGCACGCGGCGGGTTGAAAGCGAGCCGAAGATCGCTGGAATGCGCACGAACGGATGGCCGCGGTAGGCGCGCGCGATCTGGCGTTGATTGGCGGCCTCCAGTTCGTAGTCGAGCTCTTCGCTGATCCGCTCACGCAGCTCGGCCAGTAGCGCTTTGGCGTCGATCCCCGGCGCGAGGCGCTTCAGTAGCGGCACCAGCATCTGGACGTTGCGCAGGTCGGTCTCGACTGCCTCGGCAACGCCGGGGTACTGAACCTTGACCGCCACCTCGTCGCCATCGAGTGTGGTGGCGCGATAGACCTGCCCAATTGAGGCGGCGGCGATCGGTTTTTCGTCGAAGCTGGCGAAGACCGCGCTGATCGGCTCGCCAAAGTCGGCTTCGACAACCTTCTTCATGTCGGCGAAGGCGACCTGCGGCGCGCTGTCGCGCAGCTGAGCGAGGCGCTCTTTGAATTCTTCGCGGTCGTCCTCGGGAATTAGGTCAAAGTCGACCGTCGACAGCACTTGGCCGATCTTCATCGCCGCGCCCTTCATCTGGCCGAGCTGCTTTACGAGCTGATCGGCAAGGTCGAAGGCGCGGGCCTGCGTCGCCTCATCGGCGCGCTCCTCGGTGCGCAGGCGGTTGATTGCGCTGGTCGCCGCCCACTTCGCGCCCTGGCCACCGACGAGCGAGCCAAACTTAGCCGTCCGCGCCAGCCTTGAGCTGGGCAGCTTGCTGCTCGGGTTGATGTCGTCTCTTTCTTCGTCAGCCATTGGCGTTGCGACCGGAATACGGGCAGCCGGTGTGCCGGTATCACGGTAGCCTGCTGGCCGTGGCCGCCCCCCTGCTTGCTGTTGACACGCCGTCGCTGCTTTACCGCGCCTTCTTTGCGCTACCGAAATCGATCAAGGGCGCCGACGGCCAGCCCGTCAACGCTCTGCTTGGAACGGCCAACATGCTGCTGCAGGTGGTGGCTGATTACAAGCCGCGCGCCGTCGTCTGCTGCTTTGGCGCCGAGGCTGGCGCATACCGCGTCAAGGCTTTCCCCGCTTACCACGCGAATCGCCCGCCGATGCCGCCGGAGCTCGAGCACCAGTGGAAGCTGGCGCCTGCTTTCCTGGCCGCCTGCGGCTGGGGGTCGCTCGACGCTGGCCAGCTTGAGGCCGACGACCTGCTGGGCTCGCTGGCCACGCTTGAGAGCAAGGCCGGTGGCACGACGCTGATTTTCAGCGGCGACCGCGACATGTTCCAGTGCGCCTCAAAGCTGGTCAACGTGCTTTATCCGGCGCGCGGCGGGCCGCAGCTAATCGGCGCCGCTGAGGTGCGCGAGCGCAGCGGTGCCACGCCGCTGCAAATTCCCGACTTAATCGCGCTGCGCGGCGACCCTTCCGATGGAATTCCGGGAGCGAAGGGGATCGGTGAGAAGGGCGCGGCGCTACTGCTAGCAAACTACGGCTCGCTCGAAGCGGTGCTGGCAGCGGCCGCGGATCCCGCCAGCGAGATGACGGCGCGCACTCGCGCCTCGTTGAGCGATGACCCTGAGCTGCTGCGCGCCTTCAAAAAGATGGCGGCGCTGCAGCCGATCAAGCTCAAGCGCCCAAAGGACGCGCCGCTGAACGCCAAAGGCGCTGCCGCGGCGGCGCGCAATCTGGGAATGGACCGGCTCGCCGAACGGTTCGAGCAGGCCGGCAGCGCTAAGGCGTGAAGTTGACGGTGATCACGTCTCCGTCGGCCATTTTGTAATCGCGGCCTTCAGTTCGAAGCGTCCCGCGGTCGCGCGCCGGGGCGTAGCCACCGGCCTCCACCAGCCCCTTCCAGCCAATTATCTCGGCGCGGACAAAGCCCTTTTGAATGTCTGTGTGAATTGCGCCAGCGGCGTCCCAGGCGCTCGAACCACGGCGCAGATGCCATGACTGAGCTGGCTTCGCCTCGCCAGCAGTGAAGAAGGCGAACAGCTCAAGCAGATCGAAGGCGCTACGCACCACCAGCTCAAGCCCGGACTGATCGAGTTCAAGGTCGACGCGCATCGCGGCGGCGTCCTCGTCGCTTAGCTCAGAGAGCTCCGCTTCGAGCCGCGATGAGACCGCCACGGCGCCGGCGCCCTCCTTGGCGGCATGAGCACTTATCGCCGCCGGCAGCTCGCCGTCACCCTCATCAACGTTGGCGACGAAAAGAACAGGCTTACCGGTCAGCGGCTGCAATAGGCGCATTGCGTCCGGCGCGTCGTCCGGGACTGGAACGGTGCGCGCCGGACGGCCGGCGCTGAGCGCCTCGATGACGGCCGCCAGCCAGGCCTCCTCGGCGATCGCGTGGGCGTCGCCGCCGCGAGCCTCGCGGGCTATGCGCTGGTGGCGCCTTTCAGCCTGCTCAAGGTCGGCGAAGATCAGTTCGGTTTCGATGATCTCAATGTCGCGCAGCGGGTCGACGCTGCCTTCGGAGTGGATCACGTTCGAATCACCGTGGGCGCGGACTACGTGCAGCAGCGCGTCGGTCTCGCGGATGTTGGCGAGGAACTGGTTGCCGAGCCCTTCGCCCTTGTGCGCGCCGGCGACGAGGCCGGCGATGTCGTGGAAAGCGATCGTGTCCCAAACGATCTCCGATGCGCCGACTGTTTCAGCTACCTGAACCATCCGCTCGTCTTCGACCGGCACGACGGCAACGTTCGGCTCGATCGTCGTGAAGGGATAGTTGGCGGCCTGAGCGCCGGCCTGAGTCAGCGCATTGAAGAGCGACGACTTGCCGGCGTTGGGCATGCCGATGATTCCAACCTTCATCGCTTAAGCCAAGAGCCCAGTTACTTGACGCTGCAGCGGCGAGCCGCTAGCCAAGACCAAAGCCAACGCGATGCTCTTCGCTCTCGCTGCGCACATAGACGACCTGTGAGCAGTCGACGCGGACCGGGCCATCCTCGTCATTGAGGTCGATCCAGCCACCGTTTTCAAGCGAGCCGAAAAGCTTCTCGCGGTCGCTTGAGCTGAGCGTCAACGGCAACGAGCCGCCGCCTTTGAGTCCGAGCACTACGCGCTCGCCTTCTTCTGACTTCTTGGCCATCAGTGATCCTCCGCCGGCTGGACGATCTCGGTGAGAACGCCGCCGGTGTATTTGGGGTGTGCGAAGGCTACAAGCGAGCCGCGAATACCGACCCGCGGCTGTTCGTCAATCAGCTCAATTCCTGCGGCGCGAAGCCGCGCCAGTTCGCGCTCGATCTCGCTGACCTGGTAGGCGATGTGGTGCATTCCCGGGCCATTGCGCTCAAGGAAGCGGCCGACGGGAGTGTCGGGACTGAGCGGCTGGAGCAGCTCAACGTGGTTTTCGCCAAGGTCGAGCAGGACGGCCTCGACGCCCTGCTCCTCAACAACTTCTCGGTGCACGAGCGTCATCTCAAGCGAGCCCTGATAAAGCTCAAGCGCCGGGTCGATCGCCTCGACGGCGATGCCAACATGGTCGATGCGATCAAACATTCTTATTCGCAGTCTACGAAGCCGAGCCGAGCAGCTCCTGTGAGATCTCGCTGAAGCAGCGCGCAGCGAATGCGAGGTCGCGAACGTCGATCCGCTCATCGGGGGCGTGGATCAGCGGCCACATCTGCGCCAGCGAAGTGTGGCGCATCGGGAAAAAGCCATAGGAGACGGAGTCGGGGAAGGTGGCGCGGATTGTTCGCGAATCAGTGAACGCTGGCAGCACGACTGGCACCGTGCGCGCGCCTGGGTCCTCGCGCGCAACCCAGCCGCTGAGCAGATCCATCAGCGGACTATCAACCGCCGAACCGTTGCCGATCGCCTGTTCGCTGAACTCCAAGATGTAGCCCTCATCGCCCAGCACCTGCGCGACACGTTTGCGGACGAGCTCCTCGCCAAGGCCGGGCGGCGTGCGGCAGTCAACGCGCAGCTCGGCCTGCGAGGGAAGCACGTTGATCTTCTCTGAAGCAGAGATCATCGTCGGCGCGAAGGTAAGGCCGAGCATCGGCTCTACGAAGCCGGCCAGCAGCGGCTCGCGCTGGCGCAATGCCTCAAGGGCGGGGCCAACGTTGTCGCCTTCAACCGGCGCGCCAAGCTCGCTCATCAGTGCGCGGGCGCCGTCGGTCAGGTCGTAGACCGGATCCCACTCACCGAACGCGGTGATCAGCGGCGCCAACTTCAGCAGCGCGTTATCCCCGAAGCGCGGGTTGCTGGCGTGGCCGGCAACCCCGTCGGTCGTGATCGTGAAGCGGCAGACGCCTTTCTCGGCAACGCAGACGCCGTAGAGTCGCTCGCCACCGAGTTCAAAAAACGCGCCAGCGCCCTCGTTGAGCGAATAGTCGCAGCGCACCAGATCGGGGTGGTTTTCGCAAAGCCAAGCGACGCCGTCGGCGCCGCCGGTCTCCTCGTCAACAAGGCAGACGATCAGTAGATCCCCATTGGCCGGGCGCCAGCCGCTGCTGGCCAGCTCGATCCCAGCGGCAACCTCGGCCGCCGTCTGCGACTTCATGTCAAGCGCGCCGCGGCCCCATAGTTCGCCGTCGATGAGCTCACCGCACCAGGGGTCATGCGTCCACTCGTCGGCGTTGGCGAGCACCGTGTCGCAGTGCGAAAGCAGGCAGAGCGTTGGCCCGTCGGCGGCGCCGCGCAGCCGCGCGACTAGGTTTGGCCGCTCCTGCGTGCGGCCAACGAGGGTTACTTCGAAGCCCGCGGCCTTCAGATCGGCCGCAAGCTCTTCCTGCAGCGCGCGCTCGTTGCCGGGTGGATTGACCGTGTTGTGGCGGATCAGTCGGCTGAGCAAGGTTGCGGCGCGGTCGCCGAGCTGGTCCATTCACCGATTCTAAACGTGCGCTGACGGGCGACGCTGCAAAGATGGGGCAGATGGCGCATCAGGCATCGCTCGGCACGGTATTGCGCGAATGGGGGCGGCTCGGGCTGACCGGCTTTGGCGGCCCGCAGGCGCACGTCGCATTGCTGCGTGAGCTGTGCGTGGATCGCAAGAAGTGGATTGAGCCGCAGGAGTTTGAGGACGCCAACGCGGCCTGCAACCTGCTGCCGGGGCCAGCATCAACACAGCTGGCAATCTACTGCGCGCTACGCGTCGGTGGTCACCTAGCTGCGCTTGTAGGCGGCCTCGCTTTCATCCTGCCGGGCCTTGCGATGATCATCGCGCTGGCGGCAATCTCGCTTAGTACGGCGCCCGCCGACTGGCTGCGCGGCCTCGGCGCCGGCGCCGGCGCGGCAGTGATCGCGGTTGTGCTTCGCGTTGGCTGGGATCTAGCTCGCAGCAGCCTTGCGCCGCATCAGGGTTTCCGCCTCTGGCGGGCTGGCGCCTATCTGCTGGTCGGCGCCGCATCGGTGATCGCGGCCGGGCCGTTCGTCGTCCTCGCGCTGATCGGCTGCGGCCTGGCCGAGCTGGCGATCCGCCGAAGCGCGAGCACGCCGCTGTCATCGGTTGGCGCACCGGCGGCGCTGGCGCTGCTGCTGGCGGCAGCCAGCGGATTGTCAACGCAAGGACAGCTTGCTTGGACCTCGCTAAAAGTCGGCGCGCTGTCGTACGGCGGCGGTTTCGTGATCGTGCCGATCATGCAGGAAGACGCCGTCCGCGTTTACGGCTGGATGACCGACGGACAATTCCTCAACGCCGTCGCACTCGGCCAGATCACGCCCGGGCCTGTAGTCCAGACCGTCGCCGTTGTCGGCTACGCGGCGGCTGGCCTCGGCGGAGCGCTGCTGGCGGCGCTGGTCGCCTTTGCCCCCTCTTTCGTCTTTGTGATCGGCGGTGGCTCGCGCTTCATTGAGCTGCGCAAGAGCCTAAACGCGCGCGCCTTCCTCGACGGCGCCGGACCGGCAGCGGTCGGCGCGATCTTCGGCGCGCTAGTCCCGCTTGCTTCCGGGCTGAGCTTCACCTGGCAGTGGGTTATCGCCGCAGCTGCGGCAGCGCTGCTCTTCGGCGCTCGACTGGGCGTGGTCCCAACGCTCCTGGCCGCCGCCGCCGCAGGCGCGATCGCCGCTCTGCTCGGCGCGCCACTGCCGGCGCTTGGCTAAGAGACAGCGCTAGCTGCGCGCGGCGGGCCAGGCAAAAGTCGCCCGCCGGCTACCGGCGTGTTGCGAATTATCTGCGGCAGCAGCGGCAAAAGGACCCGCTTTGTGTAAAGCGCGCCGCCGTGGCGGGCAGCTTCGCGCAAAGGATCCCATGACAGGCCGTAGCCGCGGCGGATCTTCGCTGGCAACGAACCGACGATGATGAAATTGACGGCCTCAACAAGGCCGCGCATGTAAAAAGGCGCTGGCGGGTGGAGAACGATCGCAAGGCTCTCATCGCGAGCAGTGTCGGTTACGAAAAGCTGATCGCCATCGACCATCTCCGTCATGTAAGCGTCAAACCCTTCGATCGTCGCCGGCATCTCGTCCTCCTGCAGTCCAAAGAGCTTGCCAACTTGGCGATAGTCGCCCCAGAAGGCGTCGCGCTCATCGCGCGTGAGCTCGCCCACATAAAGGCGGTAAAGCTTGTCGGCTGAATCGACTAGCGCCGCCAGCGTCCAAAGCAAGAATTGCGGGTCGTCGGCGGCGTAGGGAGTTCCGGCCGGGTACTTGCCTGCGGGCTCTTCGAGCACGCCGTTGACCCGCGTGTGCACTGAGCGAACCCGCTCGGTCAGCCGATCGGCGTCGTCGCGGCGACCAAAATAGATCGTGTTCATGATCGTCGCCGTCCGTGCTAGCCGCTCGTGCGCCTGCTCCTTGGCCTGCGTCTTGACGAAGAATCCTTCGAACATCACTGGGTGCGAAGCCTGCATCAGCAGCGCGCGGGCGCCTGAGAACGCGACAACCAGCTCGCGGTTAACGCAGCGAATCAGCGAATCGTCCTCGAAATAGCCTTCGCCGGGGCCGGCCGGGCGGAAGGGAATCTCTTTGAGCGTTGATGCAGTCGCCATACGTAGAGACAATACGAACCTCTACGCTGGAGCGACCATGCCTGCTGCTGCCTACGCCGGAAAAGAGTGTGTCTGCCAATACGACAAAGGGATCTGTGACCAGACCTGCGTCAAAGACATGCTCGAAACACCGTTCTATTACGCCTGCCTGAAGCTGAAAGGAAGGCGCTGCGTCGTGATCGGTGGCGGATTTATGGGGCTTGAAAAAACTGAAGGGCTGCTGGCCTGCGGCGGCGACGTGACCGTGATCGCCCCCGACGCCGGCCCGGAGCTTGAAGCTATGGCGGCCGAGGGCTCGATTGTCTGGGAGCAGCGCGACTACGCCGGCCCTGCCGACCTTGAAGCCGTTTTCATCGTGATCGCCTGCACCGACTCAACCGAGACCAACATCTTGATTTACGAGGACGCTGAGAAGCTGGCGATGCTCGTCAACATCGTTGACGTGCCGCCGCTGTGTAACTTCATTCTGCCTGCCGTCGTGCGCACCGGCCCTCTAGCAATTGCGATCTCCACGGCCGGTGCATCACCAGCCTTGGCAAAGCGGATGAAGCGCGAAATCGCAGGCCTATTTGGCGAGGAGTACGCGCAGCTGGCAATAATGCTCAACGAAACTCGCGGCTGGGCAAAGGGGACGCTGCCTACCTATCAGGACCGCAAGGTTTTCTTTGAGGAGATCGTCAACGGCGAGCCAGACCCAATTGAGCTGCTGCGCGGCGGCGACGCCGCGGCAGTGCAGGACCTAATCGCTGCTGCCCAGCGCAGCCACGCGCCCGCCTGAGGCGCGCGTGCCGCGCTAGGCTCGCCGCGTGAGCGAGCTCACGCACCTAAACGAGGACGGCGAAGCGCGAATGGTCGACGTGTCGGGCAAAGAGCCCAGCGACCGTAAGGCTCTCGCACGCGCAGTTGTGCGGATGGAGCCGACAACAGCGGCGGCCGTTGCGGCCGGTGACGCGCCGAAGGGCGACGTACTAGCCAGCGCAAGGATCGCAGGAATCATGGCCGCAAAACGGACCGCTGAGCTGATCCCACTTTGCCACCCGCTGGCGCTCGACCATCTCGAAGTAGATGGCGTGATCGACGCCAAAGCTGGAACCGTCACCTTGACCGCCAGCGCCACCGTACACGGGCCGACCGGCGTTGAAATGGAAGCGATGACGGCCGTTTCGGTAGCGGCGCTGACGGTTTACGACATGGTCAAGGGGATCGAACGTGGAGTGACAATCGAGCGCGTTGAGCTGCTCGAAAAAAGTGGCGGGCGCTCCGGCCACTGGACGCGGCCGTAGGGCCGAGCGATGCGCACGGCAATCCTGACGATCTCCAGCTCACTGGCCCGCGGCGAAGGCGAGGACCTCTCCGGCCCGGCGCTGGCCGAAGCTGCCACCGAGGCTGGCTGCGAGGTTGCGCTGCGCGAAGTGCTGGCCGACGACCAAGCAGCAATTGAGCTGCGCCTGCGCGAGCTGGTCGCGGAAGGATTCGACGTCGTCCTGACAAGCGGCGGCACCGGCCTAACCCCCGACGACGTGACGCCGGAGGCCAGCGAAGCGGTGATTGAGCGCCCCGTCCCTGGCATCGCCGAAGCGCTGCGCGCGGCCTCGATGCAGTTCACAGCGGCGGCGGCAATCTCGCGCGCCACCAGCGGCGTTGCTGGCGGGACGCTGATCGTCAACATGCCTGGCAATCCCAAAGCGATCGGCGAGGCCTTCCCAGTGCTGGCGCCAATCCTTGGCCACGCCGTCCGGCACATTAGCCGCGAAGGTGGGCGCAGCGATGACGAACACTGAGCCGGCCGTCGTCTGCTCCGGGCTGGTTCGCAGCTACGGCGAGCGGCGAGCGCTTGACGGCATTGACCTAACGCTCGAGCAAGGCCAGACGCTGGTTGTCTTCGGCCCAAACGGTGCCGGCAAGACGACGCTGCTGCGCGTGCTCTCAACGCTGCTGCGGCCGAGCGCCGGGGATGCCAGCGTGCTCGGCAGCGACCTACGCAAAGAGGGCTGGAAGGTCCGCTCACAGATCGGCTTCCTCGGCCACCAGTCGCTTTGCTTCGGCGACCTCACTGCGCGCGAGAACCTTCGCTACCACGCCAAGCTTCACGGCATCGAAAACGCGGCGGCGCGCGTCGAGGCGGTGCTTGAACAGGCGGGGCTGAGCGGCCGCGGCGACGAGCGCGTCTTTGGCTACTCGCGCGGAATGCTCCAGCGGCTGGCGATCTGCCGCGCCGTTTTGCACCAGCCGCAGGTGCTGCTGCTCGACGAGCCGCGCTCCAACCTTGACCCGGCGGCAATCGAGCAGGTGGAGCCGCTAATCGGCGCGGCCAGCGGGCGCACGCGCGTAGTCGCCAGCCACGACCCAGCCGGCGGGCTCGCCGAAGCCGACCTCGTGCTCGGTCTGCGCAATGGTGCGGCAGTTCTGCTTGAGCGCGCGGCGCAAGCCACGACCGAACAGATTCGCGAGCTATACCGATGAGCACCGCGCGCCCACCCTCGACGCTGAGCGCCGCCCGCACCGTGCTTTATAAAGAGCTAACGCTTGAGCGGCGCGCACCGCAAACGCTCACCGCGATGGCGCTGTTTTGCGCCAGCGCCTTCGTGATCTTCCACTTCGCGCTCGCCCGCAATGAAGTTGAAGGGGCACTCGCAGCGGGCGTGCTGTGGGTAACGCTGACGCTGGCGGCGCTACTGGGAATAGGCCGCAGCTTCGTCGCCGATCGCGAAGAGGGGGGCCTTGACGGTTTCCTGCTGGCGCCGGCGCCGCGAATCTCGTTGCTATTCGCGAAAGCTGCGGCGCTGCTGATCTTCCTGCTGATTATCGGCTTCTTCGCCGCGCTGCTCTTCTCAGTAATGCTGCTCGGGCCAACCCCGGACGGCGCGCAGTGGGCCTCTCTCGCCCTGCTGATCCTGCTCGCAGACCTGGGCATCGCGCTGGTTGGAACGTTGGTCGCGGGGATCGCAATTCAAACCCGCGCGCGCGACCTAATTACCTCAATACTTGCCTTGCCGCTGCTGATCCCGTTGCTGATTGCGGTGACAAAAGCGAGCGAGCCTTTGCTGAGTGTTGGCGGCGGGACGCTCGCTTGGCGCTGGCTAGCACTGCTTGGGTTGTACGATCTGATATTCGGGCTACTCGCATACGCCCTATTCGATTACTTGATTGAAGACTGAACAATGTCAACGACAAAAAACCTCTACGGACGACGCCTCCCCGGCTATGCGATCGCAACCGCGGTCGTGCTGACAGCGGCAATCGGGCTGGCCTTCTTCTTCGCGCCGATCGAAGCTGACCAAGGCTTCTCGCAAAAAATCTTCTACATCCACGTGCCACTGGCGATCGTCACGCTCGGCGGCTTCATCTTCGGCGGCATCTTTGGCATTAAATATCTGCGCAGCGGCGAAAGCCGCGACGACCTGCGCTCCTATACGGCGATCCACCAAGGCGTGATCTTCTGCATCGGCGCGCTAATCACCGGTTGCATTTGGGCCAAGGCGTCTTGGGGGCAATGGTGGGTTTGGGACGAGCCGACGCTGGTTTCATTCCTGATTATCTTCCTGCTCTACACCACTTACCAGCCGCTGCGTTTCTCGATCGAAGACCCCGAGCGCCAGGCGCGCTACGCAGCGGTCTTTGCCGTCGTCGCCGGTGTTTTCGTCCCCGTCAACTTCATTGCCGTGCGGCTCGCCGCGCCACTGATTCACCCGCGCGTATTCAGCAACTCCGGTGACTCGCTGCCGGGCGACATGCGAATTGCCTTCTACACCGCCCTAATTGGGACGGCGCTGCTCTTCATAACGATCTGCAAGTACGAGATGTCCTCCAAGCACAGCCGCGCGCAGCTTGCCGCGCTGCGGCGAAGCATCGGCGGCGAAAGCGACGAACCTAACGCTGCCCGCCGCGCAGCCCCAAGGGTCGCCGTCAGATGAGCAACACCCTGCCACCCAACAGCGGCTACGTAGCCGCTGCCTACCTCGTCTTCGTGGCGATCCTTTTGGTCTATGTCGTGATCATGGCAATTCGCGCCGCACGCGTTGAACGCGAGCTGACCGAGCTGCTCGCGCAGTCACAAGAGCGCGGAGCACAGACCGCTCAGAACGAAACGAGCAACGCGTGAGCGAACTGCTGGTAATCGGCATCTCGCACAAGACAGCGCCCGTGGCGCTGCGCGAGCGCGTCGCAATGACCGAGACCGAAGCTGAGCGCTTTGTGCGGGAGCTGGTCTCAAGTGAGGAGCTGCGCGAAGCGGTCGTGATCTCAACCTGCAACCGCACCGAGGTTTACATCGTCGCGCGCAACTCAGTTGACGCTGAGAGCGTGCTGCTGAGCAAGCTCGCTGCGCGCGCCGACATCCGCCCCACGGAGCTGGTGGACATCGTCTACTCACCGCGTAACTGCGACGCCGCGCGCCACCTCTTCCGCGTGACCGCCGGGCTTGATTCGATGATCGTCGGCGAGAACGAGGTTCAAGGCCAAGTCCGCCGCGCTTACGAAGCTGCGCTCGCGGCCGGTACGACGGGCCCGTTCACAAACCGCCTATTCCGCGCAGCGCTGCAGGCTGGCAAGCGCGTGCGCACCGAAACGGCGCTGGGAACAGCGCGCGTCAGCATTCCTTCGGTCGCCGTCACGCTGGCCGAGAAGACGGTTGGCGACCTCGGCGAAAGCAGCGTCGTCGTGATCGGGGCCGGCGAAACGGCCGAGCTGACCGCGCGCGCATTAAGCGAGCAGGGTGTGACGACGCTCTTTGTTGCCAATCGCCGAGTTGAGCGGGCGCGCGAATTAGCTGCCCGCTTCGGCGGCGACGTCGGTTCGCTCGACGAACTGCCACAGCGAATGATCGACGCCGACATCGTCGTCGCCTCAACCTCATCGCCGCACCCAATCATCGGCGTCAGCGAGCTCGAGATGATGATGGAGTCACGCGACGGACGGGCACTGCTTCTAATCGACATCGCGGTGCCACGCGACATCGAAGAAGGATGCGGCGAGATTCCCGGCGTGCGCGTGCTGAACATGGACGATCTTCAGAATGCCGCTGCGCGCAATCTGCAGGTGCGCGAAGGCGAGCGTGAGCAGGCAAGCGAAATTATTGAGGATGAGATTGACCGCTTCTCCGGCTGGATGGCGCAGCAGGGAGCCACGCCGACTATTGCCGCGCTGCGCGAGCACGGCGCTTCAATCGTTGAACAGGTGCTGGCCGAGAACGACGGTCGCTGGGAAAGCGCGTCCTCGCGCGACGTCGTTCGCGTTGAGGCAATTGCCCGCGCCGTAATGCAGCGACTGCTGCACGAGCCGACGATCCGCACGAAGGCCTTGGAGCAAGGCGGCGGCCACGGCCGGATCGCCGTGCTGCGCGAACTCTTTGGTCTTGACGAAGTACCAGAAGAGGCTGCCGGCGCAAGCGCAGCTGCCGCTGAGGCCGACTTTGGCCAAGCCGCGGAGGTCCGCCCGCTGAGGCGTGAATCGTGAAGCTTGGAACCCGCGGCAGCGCGCTGGCGCTGGCGCAGGCGGGAACGGTGGCCGCCGCAATAGAGGGCGCGGAGGTAGTGACGATCACGGCCTCCAATGATCGAGGCGCCAACATCGTTGATGACAAAGAGCGCTGGGTGCGCGAGCTGGATGAAGCGCTGCTCGATGGGCGCATCGCGCTCGCCGTCCACTCGGCAAAAGACCTTCCGGCTAGGCTCGCTGAAGGAACAATGATCGTGGCCACGCCAGCCCGCGCGAACCCCTTTGACGCCCTCTGCGGCGCGGCTTCACTCGAGGGGTTGCCAGAAGGCGCGCGCATTGGCACCAGCTCAGTCCGCCGCTCTGCGCAGCTGCGGGCGCTCCGCGCCGACCTTCAGATCAGTGAGCTGCACGGCAATGTTGAAACACGCCTAGCAGCGCTCGGTGGCAATAAATTTGAGGCGATAGTGCTGGCAATGGCCGGGCTTCAGCGGCTTGGACGCAGCGGCGAGGCGGGCGCACTGCTCGACCAAATGATCCCGGCCGCTGGCCAAGGAACGCTGGCGATCACCGCGCGCGAAGGAGACAGCGAGTCGATTGCGCTCGCGCTGGCGCTTGATGACCAGCAGACCCATCGCTCGCTAATCGCCGAGCGCGCCCTAGTTGAAGTGCTCGAAGCCGACTGCCACACGCCGGTCGGCGCCCACGCCACTCTGGAAGGAAAATCGATCTCGCTGGCCGCTTTCGTCGGGCGCAGCGATGGATCGGCTTGGCTGCGCGATGAGCTAACTACTAGCGACGGCGCAGGGGTGGCCGAAGCGCAGGCACTAGGCCGTGAAGTCGGCCAGCGGATGCTGGCGGCTGGAGCTAATGAGGTGCTCGGGCGATGAGCGCCGCGGCGGGAACCGTCTATCTCGTTGGCGCAGGCCCTGGCGACGAAGGGCTAATTACTTTGCGCGGCGCTGAGCTGCTGGCGAGCGCCGACGTGATCCTCCATGACCAACTGATCGGGCCGCGCGCGCTCGAGCATGCGCGCAGCGACGCTGAGCTGATTGACGTCGGCAAGATCGGCGGCGGCAAGCAGGTTCCCCAGGAAGTCACCAACGAGCTGATCATCGAGCACGCATTAGCTGGCCGCAGCGTTGTGCGGCTCAAAGGCGGAGACCCGTTCGTATTCGGCCGCGGAGGCGAGGAGGTCAGCGCCTGCCTCGAGCGTAGAATTTCGGTCGAGGTGGTTCCCGGCGTGACCGCTGGGATCGCGGCCCCGGCCTACGCGGGGATTCCAGTAACGCAGCGCGGCGTCTCGAGCGCAGTCGCATTCGTAACCGGCCATGAGAACCCCGACAAGCCTGAGACGCAGATTGACTGGCCAGCGCTGGCCACATTCCCTGGCACGCTTGTTTTCTACATGGGGGTGCGCAGCCTCGGGCGGATCGCCGAAGCGCTGATCAGCGGTGGGCGCCCCAGCCAGCAGCCAGCGGCTGTAATCGAGCGCGGCACCTTCCCGGGCCAGCGCGAAGTATTTGGCACGCTCGCGACGATCGCTCAGGTCGCCGAAGCGGCTGAGATCAAAGCGCCGGCGATCACCGTGATCGGCGACGTTGCAGCGCTCGCAGAAGGGATCGGCTGGCGTGATCACGCGCGGCCACTGGCTGGCAAGACAATTGCGGTTACACGCGCGCGAGCCCAGGCCAGCGAACTGGCCGCAAGGCTTAGCGCGCTCGGCGCTGAGGTCGTTGAGGCACCGGCGATCAAAATTGAGCCACTGAGCCCAGCGCTGCCCGACCTAGAGCAGTACGACCTGCTCTGCTTGACCAGCCCGAACGGCGTGAACGAGCTTTTCGGTGCGCTCCGCGACGCGCGCGATCTAGCTGGGCTAACCGTTGCCGCGATCGGGCCCGGGACGGCGCGGGCGCTGCTGGCGCATGGCATCAAGGCCGACATTGTTCCTGACCGCTCGGTCGCCGAAGCGCTCGTCGAAGCGCTCGTCGATGTTCCGTTTGAGCGCGTGCTGATTGCCCGCGCCGAAGAGGCGCGCGACGTTCTGCCCGACGCGCTGCGCGCGCGTGGCGCGGAGGTTGAAGTTCTGGCGCTCTACCGCACCGTTGCCGAGCCACTCGACGATGAGACCCGCGCCGCCGCGGTCGGCGCCGACTACGCGACCTTCACCTCGGCTTCCTCGGCGCGCTTCTTTCATCAGGCTGCGGGGACGCTCGACGGGCCACGACTCGTTTCAATCGGCCCGGTCACGAGCGAGCAGCTGCGTGTGCTCGGCTATGAACCGGCGATCGAAGCTAGCGAACACACGCCTGACGGCCTCGTTGCTGCGCTGATCGCCGATGCCATAACAAGGTAGGTTCGGGCAATGGGGTTCCCGCGCAGCTTTGATCGCACTGGCCGCTAGCCGATGTCGCGCCCGATCACCTTCCTGACCGATTACGGCTATGACGATGAGTACGTCGGCGTCTGCAAGGCCGTAATCGCTCAGCGCGCGCCGGAAAGTCGGATCTTCGACATCACTCACGGCATTAAGCACCACGATGTGCGCAGCGGCGCACTCGCGCTGCGCCGGTCGCTTCCCTACTTTCCGGCCGGCGTTCACCTGAGCGTCGTTGACCCACAGGTCGGCGGTGAGCGGCGCGGCGTCGCGGTGCGCACAGCCGACGAAGACCGCATCTTCGTAGCGCCCGACAACGGCCTTATCTCACTGGCCGCTCAGCGCTTCGGCGGCATTACTGAGGCCGTCGACATTTCCGGCACGCCGCAGCGGCTGGAGCCAACCGCAGCTACGTTCCACGGCCGCGACATTTTCGCGCCAGTCGCAGGCCACCTGGCGGCAGGCGGGGATTTTGCCGACTGTGGCACGCCACTTGACCCCGATGAAGTGACGGTGCTCGAGATGCCGTTGGCTCGCGCCGAAGACGACCAGCTGATCGCGCACGCGCTGACGATCGACACTTTTGGCAACGTCACGCTCGACGTTGAGCATCAGGAGCTCGCCGTGTTTGGCCTGCGACTCGGCCAGCTGCTTTCGTTAAACGGAAACGACGCGCCATATGTCGCCAGCTACATCGACGTACCAAGCGGCGCGCTGCTGGTCTACGAGGACGCCTATCGCTCATTGGCCGTCGCCGTCAATCGCGGTTCGGCCGCGGAGCTGCTTGGCTTGGCGATCGGTGACGAGGTTCGCATCACCTTCCGATGAGCCAGCTCGGGTCGCCGCATCTACATTTCCGTTCAATTGGTTCGACCAACGAACGCGCCTGCGAACTTGCCCTAGCGGGGGCGCCGCATGGCACGCTCGTCAGCGCTGACGAGCAGAGCAGCGGCCGCGGCCGTCAAGGGCGCCAGTGGGTGGCGCCGGCCGGAAGCTCGCTACTGATCTCGCTAGTGGTGCGCGAACCGCCACCGCTGCTAGCGCTCGTGGCCGCAGTCGCCGTAGCCGAGGTCTGCGGCCCGGCAGCAAAGATCAAGTGGCCAAACGACATTCTGCTGGGCAGCGAGCAAGCGCCTGCCGCGAAGGTCGCGGGAATCCTTTGTGAAGCAAGACCTCAGCAGAGCTGGGCGGTGGTTGGGATTGGCCTAAACGCGGCGCTTAACTTGGCCTTGCTGCCAAGCGAGCTGCGCGGGCGGGCGGCGACGCTGGGGCTGCGTAGTGAGGAGCGTGGGCAGCTACTGGAGCGCTTGGTCGGCGAGTTCGAACGGGCACTAGCGCTGTCAGAGCATGAGCTTCTGGCGCTCTGGCAGCAGCGCGACGCGCTGCTCGGCGAGGAGATCACTTGGAGCGCCGGTGAACTAAGTGAAAGCGGCACCGCGATCGGCCTGGGCACCGGCGGCAGTCTGTTGGTGCGCCGCGCGGATGGTTCAGAGCTGGAACTAAACTCCGGCGAGGTTCACCTCACCACAGCCGACAACTAAGCGGCGGCCTGATCCTCACTGCCGGCGCTCTCGTCGCCACCGGATTGCTGCTCAAGCTGCGGCTCTTTCTGCTGAACGCCGCTGTCACTGGCCTCGTCCTGCTCAGTCGGCTGCTTCTGGTTCGAATTCTCGCCCCCGCTGCGGTTCGCGCGCTGGCGGTTTGCGCCGGCGCCGTTGGCGCCGGCGGAGCGGCGGCGACGGCTGCGCTTGCGTCGACCTTTGCCCTTCGGGAAGTTACGCAGCAGTTCGCGCGAGCAAGACCCTGGCTTGCGCGCCAGCCGCGTGCGCGCTCCACGCAAGACCTCCTCGGCCTCCGGCGTGTGGGCGACGGCGCTGGCCAAGATTGCCACCTGAAGGCGGCGGTCCTGTTCGCGGATTGCCTGCACTAGCTTGCGCGCGTTGCGGGCGTGGGCGGCGCCGGAAGAGTTGACGAGCAGCCCCAGAAGTCGCTTTGTCTCAGGCCAACGCTGAACTGCGTACTGCTCGTGCAGTTCGCGCGTGTAGTCGGCCAGGCGCCAGATCCAACCGGTTGCCTGATCGCGGCCACCGATCCGTTTCTCGGCTAGTGCTTGCAGGCAGACCTTCGCTCCTTCGCGCCGCTGATCCTTATTCCAAGGTTCGATCATGTCGACCGCGAGATCGAAGGCCTCAGGATCCTTCAAGGCGGCTATCTCCTGCAGCGCGCGAATTCTTAGTGGAGCGTGGTCGTTTCGTTCAACGACTGTAAGCAGGAAGCGGCGTTTGAGCTCGCCGCTGCGGTCGAACTGCAACATCGCGCGGGCGCGGCGCCAGCCGCTCGGCGCGACGCGCGCGCCGGCAAGCGCAGCCCACATGTGCTGCTCGCCGTAATCAAGGTTCTCAACTCCGATCCGCCACAGCTCGCGCTCAAAGACTTCGTGGCGGCGGTCCTCGTCGGGGGTTACCGGCAGTACGCGGCGCTCTACGCGAACCCTGCGGCCACGGCCACGGCGAACCGGGCCAACGACAATCGCGCCGCCGCGGTAAACGTCGCGGTCAAGCAGCGAGTGGAGCGTGACAACGGGGTCATCGTGGCGCGTTGCCGGATGGACGAAGTCAACGACAACGCCGGCCTCCTTACCAAGGTGGCGGCGCGTAACGCGACCCACGCGCTGCTGATAGATCCGCTTTGAAGCGGTTGGAGCTAAGTGCATGCAGACGGTCGCGCGCGGGCTGTTCCAGCCCTCCGCCAGCAGCTGCGCATTAACAAGCACGTCGATGTCGCCAGCTTCATAGCGGGCCAGAATCTCAGCCAGCTCACGCTTAGGCGTCTCCCCGGAGACCGCCTCGGCCTTAATGTTGAGCTCGCGGAAAGCCTCGGCGACGTTGTAGGCATGCCGCACTCCGGCCGTGTAAATAACGCCGGGAACGCCATTGAAGCGCGTCTTATAAAGGTCGGCAATCGCCATGTTAAAGGGCGTCTGGTCAAGCAGCTCAGCCAGCATCTCCTGGTCAAACTCGATGTCGACTTCGCCCTTTCGCAGCGGCACGTTTGCGATTGTCCGAACGCCCGGGCCGGGCGGAATCCGCAGACAGCGAAGCGGCGAAATTACGCCGCGCCGCGCCGCCTGAGCCAGGTCAAAGCGCGAGGTTTGGGTTGGAAAGAGGTCGGTTACGTGGCGGGCAATTAGAGCGCCGGTCGCCGTCATGCCGATAAAGACCGGGCCGGTCCACTCGCGGATCGCAGCGCTTGTCTTTTCACCCAGCGCGGTGTGGGCCTCGTCGCAGATCACGATTGTGTAGGCACTTGAAATGTTGCCGGCGTGACGAACAAACCACTGGTATGTCTCAACCGTCACCGGGCCGCTGAGGTCGAGCCCTTCATCACCCAGTAGCGGGCCGCAGATGCGTTCGGCGTAGCCGCGCGTGCAAAGTTCATCGTTGAACTGATCGACGAGGTTGCGGCGGTGGGTGAGGATCAGAATGCCGCCCGTGCGCGATGCGTCAACAAAGCCCATCGCGGCAACCGTCTTACCAGCGCCGGTTGCGTGCTCGAACCAAAAGCGCTTGTCGGCGTTGGGGTCATCGAGCGCTTCGGCGTCGATGTCCTCGTCGGTCCCTTCGGGGGACTCGATTAAGTCAACCTCGACCTCGACCTCGGCGATCACTTCGTCGCCTTCATCATCCTCATCCTCTTCGTGTTCCTCGTCGAGCGCCGCAAGCTCAGCTGCGAGCTCATCATCGTCGGTGACGACCTCATCGGCCGGGGCATCGTCGACGTCAAAGACCGGCTCGGCGATCTCAACCTCATCGACCTTCATCCGTGCTGCCAGCAGCGCCGTCAGCGTGCCCGACAGGGCGTCAACCTGATGCGGGTTGAGAACCGTGCCGTCAGCAAGGTGCGGCTCCTGTTCGCTGAGGACGCGTTCGAGCCCGAGTAGCAGCGACCATGAACGCCGCCACTTGGTTGAGGGCAGCTTGGCGCCGTCGTCGAGCTCGTCGAGGGCGTAACGCAGCGCGCGGGCGCGCGGCGATCCGGGCGCCAAGGCGACGGCAACGTCCTCGCCTGGATAGACGAACTTTTCCAACGTGAACGCTTCGGCGCGCTCTATTTCTTTGCCGGTAGGTACCGGTCCGGCCGCTTGGGCCATTAGCAGTCAGCCATTTTGGCGATTAGTCATAAAGAGGTCGGAAGCGGCGCAAAGCACTGGCGTCCCTTTCCCCAGTCCGGGTACCGCCCGGAGCGAACATCGAAAGCTTCAAAGATGAAGCTGATGCAATGTGTTGCAAATTATACAACACCACTGTGCGATCCTTCAGGAAATGCGAGTCGCAGCGATAATCGCAGCAGCCCTAGTGCTGGCAGGCGTTGTTGCAATAGGCCTGCAGCAGGCGGGAAGCGAAACCGGTGATCAGAAGACCGGCGCTGCGGCAACGCCCACGCCAAGCCAAGCGAAGCAGCGGCTAGCCGGCTCGCCGCCGGCGCTGGCGGCCATTCACGCCCAAGCAGCAAAGCTGCTGCCCGGCGGGCCGGCGGCGCTTGACGCGCGCCTGCGCGAATTGCGCGGTTACCCCGTTGTCGTAAACGTATGGGCTTCTTGGTGCGGGCCTTGCCGCCAAGAGATGCCCGTCTTCGAGCAGGTTGCGGTCGATCGCGGCCGCAAGGTCGCTTTCCTCGGGGTTGACCTCAAAGACAACGTTCCGGCAGCCAAAAGGCTGCTCGCCGAGTTCCCTGTCGCCTATCCCAGTTATGGCGACCCGGGCGGCAAGTTCTTCGCCGCCAACAAGCTGGCTGGCGTTCCTTCGACGATCTTCTATTCCCGTTCCGGCAAGCGGCAGCTGGTTCACTCCGGGCCGTATCTCAGCCCAGCCGACCTGAGCACCGACATTGATCGTTACGCCTTGGCGGCGAAATGACGCTCAGCGTTTGTGTTACTCGCAGCCAACAACAGATCGACGCAGCGCTGGCATTGCGGACCGTTGTCTTCGTCGAAGAGCAGGGCGTGCCGCTGGCCGAAGAGATCGACGGGCTCGACGCCCAGGCAACTCACCTGATCGCACTCGACGGCGGCGAAGTTGTCGCAACTTGCCGCTTGCTGCCCGACGGAGCCACAATCAAGCTCGGTCGAATGGTCGTAGCGAAGAGCCGCCGGCGCGAAGGAATCGGCGGCGAAATGCTGCGCGTCGCTGACCACGAAGCAGTGCTGCTTGGCGGCGAGCAGATCCAGCTGGCGGCGCAGAGTTACGTGACCGGGCTCTATGAGCAGGCTGGCTACGTCGCCTACGGAGAGCCCTTCGCCGACGCTGGGATCGAGCACGTCTGGATGAGCAAGCAGCTCTAGTGATCGCTGTTGTCGCGATAACAGCTGCCGCCCTCGGAGGCGGAATTTTGGCTGAGCTGCGCTGGCCGCAAGGGGCGTTCAAGCTGCAGGGTCAGCTGCTGGGGCTGCTCTTTTACCTGCTGCCTGTTGTGATCTTTTTCACCGTGATCGACCTCAAGATCACGGCCGGGGTTGGCCTCGGTTTGGCGTTTGGATGGGCCGAGCGGATCGCAGTATTTCTCCTAGCTTGGCTGGTTGGCACGCGGGTGCTGAAACTCGACCGCCCCTCCACCGGCGCGCTGATCGCCGCCGTAGTGACGGCCAACACCGGCTACCTCGGTATTCCGCTGGTCGCCTTACTACTCGGTAGCGACCAAATTGGCCTCGCTGTCACATGGGATGTGGTCGTCACGCCGCCAGCGATGCTGGTGCTGGGATTTGCCGCTGGCGCGGCATTCGGCAGCAAAGCTGGCAGCAACAACAAAGAGCGCCTGCGCACCTTCTTTGTTCGCAACCCTCCGCTTTACGCACTGATCTTGGCGCTGCTGCTGCCGAACAGCCTAAACCCCAGCTGGGGGCCGCAGCTGGCCGAGGTAGTGGCGCTGGCAATGGCGCCGGTTGGCTTTTTTGCGCTGGGCGTAAACCTGCTGCGCGAGCATGATCAAGAAGGGGTCAGAATCTTCCCGCCACCGTTTACGGCGCCAGTCGCCACGGCGGTCTTCCTGCGCGTGATCTTCGCACCGGCGCTGGTATTCGTACTCTCCAAGGCGATCATTGACGTGCCGGACGCCTTCCTCGTCGAGGCCGGAATGGCGTCGGGCATAAACGCCTTGATCATCGCCCACCTTTTCGGCCTGAACATGCGGATCGTTGTCGGCGCGATTAGCTGGTCGACGCTCTTCGTAGTGATAGCCGCGGCGGCGCTCGGCAGCTTTGGCGTCTTCTGAGCTGGGCGCAGCCAGGCTGCCGGTAGCCTCACAGCGATGAGGGCACTAGTGCAAAGAGTCAGCCGCGCGCAGGTGCGCGTTGAAGGCGAGATCGTCGGCCAAATCGGGGCGGGGCTCTGCGTGCTGCTCGGCGTCGGACCCGATGACGACGAGGTGATCGCCGAGAAGATGGCGGCCAAGCTGCGGGCGCTAAGGATTTTCGATGACGCGGACGGAAAAATGAACGAGCCGTTAGGGGAACGTGAAGTGCTCTGCGTTTCACAGTTCACGCTCTATGGCGACAGCCGCAAGGGCAACCGCCCCAGCTTCGTCGGCGCGGCCGCGCCGGAGCTGGCCGACCCGCTTTGGCAGCGCGTCTGTGAGTTGCTCGCAGCGCAGCGCGGCGTCTTTGGCGCCGAGATGGAGGTCGAACTCGTGAACGACGGGCCCGTCACTTTGATGCTTGAGATCGGCAGCTAGTGACGCCCCGCAGCGCCTGAGGCGGGCGGCTCTGCGAAGCTTTGCCAATGGCTCCTGAACCTAGAATGGTGCCGCGTTTCGCGGCCGAACCCCCCCACGAGCACCTTCCCTCCGGCCGCTGGGCGCTGAAGCTGCAGCAGGTCTTTATCGAAGCCTGCGCCGCGATCGAGCCCGATGAAGGCGAAGAGCTAGGCCAGATCGGCGAGATTGCCTGGTTCCCTGACCGCAGTTGGCATGGCCGCAGCTACATTCCGGCCGTCGCGACAACCTCAAATGGACTCGAGGTTTTTGGCTACATCGCCCACATCCAGAATGCTGATGGCGACGAAGACCTGACGGCCGTCGCCGACGTAACCTCGCAGACCGCGGACGACAACCCTGACTGGACGATCGACCTCTGCGAGGAGGTAGTTGGCTCTTGGCGCGGCGAGACCGATTCGGTCGCGGCGATGACGCTCGTTTGGGGCCGCCCGACGCGCAGCGAAGCAAAGATCGCTGTCGCCGAGCTGGCCGACCTCTGCGTTGACCAGTGCGAGCTGGTTGACGACCGCTTCACGCTGCTGGCGCCCGATGATTACCGCGGCGACACGCTGGAGATCGCCTGCTTCGACGGCGGCGGCCGCGAGCTAGCGCGCGAATCGCTTTACGAAGACGACGATGTAGACGAGGCGCCTGCAAGCTAGGAGCTGCGGCGGGGCAGCATCGCCGCAGCCTCAGCAGCGTTGAGCGGAAAGTGGCAGGCGGCGAGCGAGCCGTTGTCTTGCGCTTTAAGTTGCGGCTCGTCGCTGGCGCACAGGGCCTGCGCCTTACCGCAGCGCGGGTGGAAGCGACAGCCCGGCGGCGGCGCGCTTGGTGACGGAACGTCGCCGGTTAGCGCAGGGCGCCGGTCAATCGCCCGCAGCGACGGGTCGGGCACCGGGACGGAAGCCAGCAGCGCGCCCGTGTACGGATGGCGCGGCGCGGCGAAGCACTGCTCGGAAGCCGCCAGCTCAACAATCTTGCCTAGGTACATCACTGCAATCCGGTCGCACATGTGGCGCACGACGCTGAGGTCGTGCGCAATGAAGACAAGTGTTAAGCCTAAGTCGCGCTGGAGGTCGGCCAGCAGGTTAATGATCTGCGCTTGGATTGAAACGTCAAGCGCCGATACTGGCTCATCGGCGACCAGTAGCTTCGGCTTCAAAGCGATCGCCCGGGCAACACCAATCCTCTGGCGTTGACCGCCGGAGAACTGGTGCGGATAGCGGTTGTAATGCTCGGGGTTGAGGCCAACGCGGTCCATCAGATCGCGAACCTCGTTGCGACGCTCATCAGCGCTACGCGCCAGGCGATGGATCACAAACGGCTCGGCGATAATTGAGCCGACCGTCTTGCGCGGGTTGAGCGACGAATAAGGATCCTGAAAGACCATCTGAGCGTCGCGGCGCAGCGGTGCCAGCTGGCGACGGCCCAGGTGCGTTATCTCCTCGCCCTCGAAGAAGAGCTGCCCGCCAGTTGGCTCCAGCAGCCGCAGCAGCAGCCGGCCGGTCGTACTTTTGCCACAGCCCGACTCGCCTACCAAGCCAAAGGTTTCGCCACGGCCGACTGAGAAACTGACACCGTCAACGGCGCGAACCGCCCCGTACTGGCGTTGAAAGATGATGCCGCGCTGGAGCGGGAAATGCATTTGAAGGTCGCGCACCTCAATCAGGGGATCGGCTGCGCTCATGCCGGCCTGCTCCGCGCCGCCGGGTCGAGCAGGCAGGCAACTAGATGGGCTGAAGCGGGTGCGGCTGGTTCGAGCGGTGGCAGCTCGGCGCTGCAGCGACCGAAGGCGCGCGCGCAGCGTGGGTGGAAGGCGCAGCCAGTCGGCGGAGCAACCAGGCTTGGCGGCCGGCCAGCAATCGGCTCGAGGCCACTGCTGCGGTCGCGGTCAAGGCGCGGTATCGACGCCAGCAAGCCGCGCGTGTAGGGGTGCTGAGGGTTGGCGAAGAGCTCCGCCACCGGCGCCTGCTCAACGATCCGGCCGGCGTACATCACGGCGATCTGGTCGGCAACCTCAGCCACGACGCCAAGATCGTGCGTGATGATGATCATCGCCGTGCCGCTCAAGCGCTGGAGGTCGGCGATCAGTTCCAAGATCTGAGCCTGAACGGTTACGTCGAGCGCCGTTGTCGGCTCATCAGCAATCAACAATCGTGGATCGTTCGACAGCGCCATCGCAATCATCACGCGCTGGCGCATGCCACCGGAAAACTCATGCGGGTACTGGCTCAGGCGGTCGCTCGCGTCGGACAGTCCGACCATCGTTAATAGCTCAGCAGCGCGGTCGCGGGCGGCAGCCTTACTGACCGAACGGTGCGCCTGAATCGCCTCAATCAGCTGCGCGCCGATCGTAAAGAAGGGGTGCAAGGAGGAGAGCGGATCTTGGAAGATCATCGATATCTGATCGCCGCGAATTGCTCGCATCTGCTGCTCACTGGCGCTCAGTAGATCGCTGCCGTCGAACAGCGCTTGGCCGCTGATCTTCGTGTTATTGGCCCGCGTGAGCCCCATGATTGTCAGCGTCCCGACCGTCTTGCCGGATCCTGACTCACCGACGATGCCAAGCGTCTTACCAGCCTCAACGTCGTAGGAGATTCCCTCAACGGCGTGGACGACGCCATCTTCAGTTTCGAAATTGACGACCAGATCACGGACCGACAGCAAAGCGCTCATTCGTAACGCACGCGTGGGTCGAGGTAGGCGTAAACGATGTCAACGATCAAGTTAGCGAAGACGATGAAGAAGGCGCCTAGCAGCACCGTCCCCTGAATCACCGGCAGGTCGCTGCGAACGATCGACGAGTACGACAAGCGACCAATTCCAGGAATGTTGAAGACCGTCTCCGTCAGGATCGCGCCGCCCAGCAGAATCCCGAGGTCAAGGCCAAAGATCGTGACGATCGGCGTGATCGCCGATCGCAGCCCATGGCGGAAGACGACGCGCCGCTCAGACAGTCCCTTAGCGCGAGCGGTGCGGATGTAATCCTCGCTTAGAACCTCGGTTAAGTTGCCACGGAGCAAGCGCGAGTAAAAGGCGGCAAAGCTAATCGCGAGCACGAACCACGGCATGATCAGCGAGGTGAACCAAGCAAATGGATCCTCGCTGAGCGGCACATAGGAGTTCGCACCCGGCAGGATCGGGAAGAGGCCTATGTCGGCCGAGAAGAGGTAGAGGGCGACCAAACCAAGCCAGTAGACCGGGGCTGAAATCCCAACCAGCGCCAAGCCCATCGAGGCGCGGTCAAGCTTTGTCCGCGGCCGGATCGCCGCGATGATGCCGACGCTGATCCCAACCACCAGCCAGAGCACTGCGGCGCCAGCGGCGAGTGAGATTGAAGCAGGCAGGCGGCTAAAAATCAGCTGGCGAACCGGCACGCCATTTTGGTAACTGAAGCCAAAGTCGAAGTGGAAGATCAAGTTCTTCATGTAGCGCCCGTACTGCACGTACCACGGCTGGTCGAGCCCTAACTGCTGGCGGATTGTCTCGACTAGCGACGGGCTAGGCTGACGGCCGGCGCGCAGCGCCGCCGGGTCGGCCGAAGGCAGCAGGTAGAAGATGATGAAGGTGATCAGGCTGACGGCGAAAAGTAGAAAAACGACCCATAGAAGGCGCCTCAGGATGTAGCGGATCATTCGCCTGTAGTTGGCTGCAGGCGACTGCCCCCCGCCGCGGACACGGCGGGGGTGATTCGCGACTTATCTGGCTCGGTGATCGCTACTTCAGTGACGTGAACGAGAGATCCCAGTTGCCATTGAATTTGTTGATCACGCCAGCAACATCCTTGCTGCGGATGTTGGGCGAGTCGTCCCAGATCCACGGCACGGCAGGCGCCAAGGCCGTGATCTGGCGATCAATGTCCGCCCAGGCCTTGTTGCGCGCGCTGGTACCGACCACCAGCTCGGCTTTGTCCATTGCCGCGTTAACGCCAGCGTCATTGAGTAGCGGCCAGTTGGAGTTGTTGACCGGCACGATGTTCTTGCCATTGAAGGTTGGATCAAGCAGCGTCTGAGGGTCGCTGAAGTCCTTCAGCCAGCCAACGTTCGGACAGATGATCACATTGGCTTTCGGGGTGTTACAGAACTTCGTGTACATCGAGTCGACCGTTACCAGTCGCAATTTCGGCTTGAAGCCGAGCTTCTCAAACTGTGCTGCGGCCAGCTCGGCCGACTTCTGCGCCGCGCCGCCTGACGTACCGACCATTAAAAGGTCCTCGCCGCCGGTGTACATGCCGGACGGGAAGCCGCCCTTCTTCATGTAGTCCTTCGCCAAGGCCATATTCCCCTCCGGGTATTTGAGGAAGTCAACGCCGGTGCCGGTAAGGCCGCCAGCCTCTTCGAAGCCACCGATCTCGGGCGGCAGGAAGTGGTTGGCGATCGGCCCCAGCAGCGGTCCGCCGCGCGTTGCCCGCATCGCCTCACGGTCGAATGCTGCGAGCACTGCTTTACGGACGTTGAGATTGTCAAACGGCTTCATTGAGGTGTTGAGCGAGACGTAGCGGATGCCACCCGAGGGTGTCAGCGCCAACTGATCAGGCGTCTTCGCGACAATCTGCTTGAGCACTGGCGGCGGCGGCCCAAAGTCACCATTGATCTGCGCGGTGCCCTGCAGAATCTGGCGCGAGGCGACCGTCGTGTCGTCGTTGCCTTCCTCAATGTTGACGGTATCTAGATAAGCCTTGCGGAAGTCGGTCGCACGGTCCCAGTTGGGGTTACGAACCAGGTCAATCTTCTTGCCCGGCTCATAACCGGTCAGCGCGCCCTTCGAATCATTGGCGACCATGTACGGCCCGGTCGCAACTTGATTTACGCCATAAGTTGACGGGTTCTTCGCGTCAAACTTGGCGGCGTACTCCTGTGGCACCGGCGCGCTGAGCGGCAGCGCCAATGCACCGGCCACAACACCACCGCTACCGCGATCAAGATTGAAGATGATCGTTGTGTCGTTAGGCGTTTCGATCCCTGAGATGTCCTTCGCTTGGCTGTCTTCAAACGCCTTCACGCCGGTGATGTCACCAAAGTAGGCGCCGGCGTAGCCATTGGCGACGGTTGGCAGGAAGCCACGCTCGATCGCGTACTTCACATCGGCCGAAGTGACAACACGATTGACCGGCGGGCTGAACTTGATGTTCGGCTTGATCTCGACCGTGACCGTCTTGCCGTCAGCGGAGACCTCTGCCGCCTTCGTCGCGAGGTCCGGGACCGGATCGATCGCGTCATCGGGACCAAACGAGTAAAGCGAACGCTGCGTTGCCGAAGTCACCATGAAGGTGAACTGGTAGTAGGCAGCGCCGGGGTCGATGTAGTCAACGTCGGCGCTGGCCAGCACCGTCAGCGCTCCGCCAGTCTTACCTGTGAGCGACTGAGTAACGGGAACGGCGCCAACCTTGGCTGGCGCCGTGCTATCGCCGCCAGACGAGCCACAGGCAACGACGGTAAGGCTGGCAACCAACGCCAGAAGTGCAGCTGAACAGCAACGGATAGGACTCATTCGATCGACCTTCCCTCTCGGCCAGTGGCCGCCTTGGTTATCTCTACTGCGACGAATCACGATCAGCGACCTTGACGTGGATTGAGTGCGTCGGATAGCCCATCTCCGACGACATTAAAAGCCAGCACCGTGAAAAGCAATGCCAGCCCCGGAACCAGCATGTACCACCAGGCCGTGTCAAAGACGCTCGTTGCTTCCGCGATCATCGCGCCCCACGAGGCGTTTGGTGGCTGGACGCCAGCGCCGAGGAACGACAGCGCCGCCTCCAGCAGGATGATGGTAGGAAGAATTAGCGTTGCGTAAACGATGATCGGCACGATCAAGTTCGGCAGTATCTCCCGGAAGACAATCCGTGCGTCGGAGGCGCCTAGCGAGCGGGAAGCTTCAACAAACTCCTTCTCACGCAGCGACAGCACCTGGCCGCGTACGATCCGCGCAATGTAGGTCCAGCTGACCAGCGTGATGACGAAGATCACAACGCCAGCGCCAGGCTCAATCTTGATCTCAAAGAGAGTTCCAAGCAGCGCGAAAAAGACGCCAAAGCCCACGACAACTAGCGATGCCGAGACCATCTCACGGCGGCCGCGCAGCAGTGCCAGGGCTATACCGAGGAGGCCAACCACGACGGTCGCAAGGCCGGCAAACTGAACCGGCGTGCTGACGGCGCAACCGTCACCCAGTGAGCACGCCGCCGCCAAGCCGAGCGCCAGCAGCAACGCCGGGAAGGCCAGCAGCACGTCCATTAGGCGCGAGATGCCGGAGTCAACCCAGCCGCGAAAGAAGCCAGCGATCAGTCCCAGCACAACGCCGATCAGCGTTGCCAGCGCGGTTGAGATCAAAGCCACCTCAAGTGAAACTCGGGCGCCGTAAAGCGTGCGGCTGAGGACGTCGCGGCCCAGCGGGTCGACACCAAATAGGTGCTCCGAGCTGGGGCCGGTCGGCGTGCCAAATGAATCGAGTGCGTCGGTGTTGATCTCGTTTGGCGGCGAAGCGCCGAGCAGATTGGTGATCAGCGGCGCTGCGATCGCGGCGACCACCAGCAGCACGATGAAGACGAGCCCGGCGATTGCTAACCGATCCTGCTTGAAGTTGCGCCAGAATAGCTGCCATGGCGTGCGCGCCGCGACCGTGCCTAGCTCCAGCGGGTCGGCCGCCGTGAGGCCGGACGAAGGCTCAATCAACCCTGGCACACCGGTGCTCACGACGGATCACCCCGTTTGCTCAGTAGGCCTTGCATAATCGCTCGCTCCAGTTCGCTTCAGTTGCCGCTTGCGGACAATGCAAAGCTACTACCGATCGGCCGCTGCGTCACTACAGCTTGGCAGCGGCGTAGTCTTCTCGCTGGCCCCGATAGCTCAGCTGGATAGAGCGTCTCCCTCCTAAGGAGAAGGCCCCTGGTTCGAATCCAGGTCGGGGCATAAGCTAGCGGTCGTTGCGATCCGGGTAAACATCGTCGATCGTGGTGAGCGCCGTGTAGGGAGCGCCGGCTGCCGCTTCGATCGCCTCTGCGCCGCCAGCCAGGCGATCGAGCACCGAGACGACGCCGACCACCTCGTGGCCGCCCTCCTGCACAGCTTCGATCGCGCGCACGGTTGAGCCGCCGCTGGTGACGACGTCCTCGACCACAAGGCAACGCTCCCCCGGGGATAGCAGCGGCCCTTCGATCCGCCGCGAGAGGCCGTGCTGCTTGGCCTCTTTGCGGACGAAGAAAAGCTTTACGTCGGCGCCGGCGGCGAGCGCAGAGCAGGCCACAGGGTCGGCGCCCATCGTCATCCCGCCGACCGCGGTTGCGCCTAGCTCGGCAGCCTTCGCGGCGACCAGCTCGCCGAGTGCGGCAAAACCAACCGGCAGCATAATCGCGCGCTTTGAATCAACGTAGTACTGAGCAACTACGCCGCTCGTCAAGGTCACCTGACCGAGGATCAAGGCGTGAGAGCGCAACTCTTCGACTAGGCGCTGGCGGGCATCCATCGAAGGCCGACGCTATCGGTAGTAGGTGTCGACGCGCGTGCCGATCTTGATCCAGTTGTAAACCGAGACGGCGTCCGGCGGTGGAATGCGCAGGCAGCCGTGGCTGGCTGGGTAGATCGGCACGTCAACAAAACCGTGCATTGCGTAGCCTCGAATAAAGTAGCTCGAGTAGATCATTCCGAGGCTGTTTGTCCCTGGATCCTTGCGATAGACAGCAAAATTGCCACGAATTGTCGGTGTTGACGACTTTCCCGAGCTCATTGGGTAAATCCTCACCGCTTTGCCACGGTTGATCAGCGCAACCACCTGATGCGTCAGGTCGCCTTCGATGTGGCGGCCGTGGTCCTTGTAGCGAACCTTGAAGCGACCCCAGCCCCTCGCAAGGCGGCCGAATACCTCACTGGTGGCGACCTGCGTGCGCGCCATTCGTGTGATCTTGCGGAAGGCGAGCACGGCGCGAGCGGTGCGGGCGTCATAGGAGCCGCGGCGGCCAACCACATAACCGAGCCTTGCAAGGCGACTTTGCAGATAACTGACGGCAAGGCCACGGTCTCCCGCGCGCGCGTAAAGAGAAACAATCCTGACGCGCGCCGCGCTGCTCTGCGCGGCCGCCATCGCGGGAGTAGCGGCGTGGCTGGCACGGATTGTTAGGCGACCACCCTTTGAAAGTTTCATCGGCAGGCTGAAGCGGCCGACTGAGCCGTCCTGCGTGACCTTCAGGCTGCGAGTGAAGAGCTTGCGGCCCGCGCGCTTAACCTCGACTGTGACGCGCTGGCCAGCGACGAAGCTGCTGACCTTACCTTTAATCGTCCACGAATTGCCACCAAGCACTTGACTCTTTGTAAGTCCGCTAAAGCTCAGTGTTAAACGCGCCTTGACCGGCGTCGGCGCTGGCTCTGGCGCTGGCGGGGCGTCCTGCGCGAAGGCTGCCGGAGCAAGAGCCAGCAGCGAAATCGCGAAGAACAAAGGAAAGATCGCGGCGCGACGGTTCTGCATTGCTCGATTGTACGACTGCGCGCCCCGGATTACTTCAACTCAGCGCCCAGGCGGGTGTTGGCCCAGTCGCTCTATGAATCAGCCAGCAGATTAAGGCGAGCACTGCCAGCGAGCCCACCAGCACCGGCGCCATCTGCCAGCCCCAGTCCTGCGAGGCGGAGAATGCGACCGAGTTGTTGGCGGCGTGAATCGCAATGCAGGGATAGAGCGAGCCGGTTTTGGCGTAAAGCAGGCAGAGCGCAAAACCGAAGAAGGCGAGTGGCACGAGGAAGGCAACATTTGAGGAGCCGGCGTGGATGCCGCCGAAGACCAGGCCGGTTATCAGCGCCGCCGGCCACAGCCCCTTCCATGAGCGCAGCGCGGTGAAAAAGAAGCCGCGGAAGAAAAACTCCTCCGCTAATGGCGCTACAACGCAGACGAGGATACCCACCGACACAAGCGCCACGCTGCTCTTGTCGGCGCCAAGCTCGCTGGGCAGGGTGTCGGCCGCGTCTTCAGCCCCGACCAGAGCCACCCAGGCAACCGTGACGGCCAGAAAACTTCCCCAAGTGAGCAGCGCCCAACCAACAGCTGGCCAGAAGCGCGTGCCGTGCAAGCCAAAATCCCACGGTCGTGGGCGCCCGGCAATGCGGGCAATTGCAAGCGCCGCGCCAATCAAACAGAGCCCCTGGAAGACGGTCGCAAGAATGTTGACCGCTGGAGATGGGTTAGTGAGCTTGCCGCTTGACACCACTGAGCCATCGAAAGCAGCGCCAATCAGCGTCAAAACCAGAGCGCCAACCGCGGCAACGACAAAGCCCAGCAGCAGCGCCACGAAGCCCATCCAGGCCCGCCAGTTCGGTGCCAGCGAGGTCGGCTCGACGCCGTCCGGTAGCTCCGGCCTCTGCGGCGGTGGCGGATGAACGAACGGAGCGTCAAGCCCTTCTGGAAAAGCGGTCGACATCGGCCGCAACTTTAGCGGCCAGAGGCCAACAGACCGTCGAGTGAATTCAGCACGATCACTTGGTCCAAGTCGCCGTATTGGCTGTAGCGATCAACCAGCACCGGGAGAACCCCGGCCGCGCGCGCAAGCTCAAGGTCAGAGGCCGGGTCGTCGCCGACGTGCCAAACCGTCGAGTCCGGGCCACCGCCAACGCGAGCGACGGCCCGGCGCACCAACTCCGGGTCGGGCTTGGCCAGCCCCTCCTCAGCGGAGATAACGACGGCGTCGACCTGCTCGCGCAACCCGACCTGATCGAGCACCTCGTGGAGCGAGATATCCCAGTTGCTGACGATCACGAGCCGCGCGCCGGCGGCGCGTAAAGCGCCGAGAACAGCATCGACCTCTGGAAATGGGGCGAAGCGGACCGCTTCGCCGAGCGATTCGCGCATCGCCGCAAAGCCGATCACTGAGGCCGACCGCGGCAGCGCTTCTGTCAGCACCTCAGTCGAGCGGTCGCGCAGCTGCTCAAGGGCCTCCGTAGTTCCTGCAAAAGCGCTGTTGGCGCGGTAGTAGGACATCTCAGCGCCAAGGCCCTGCGCGGCCTCATCGCTGCTGACCGCTACGCCGCGCTGGGCGAGTGCTGCCACGAGGCCGCCAACCGGGTCGACCACCTCAATCAGTGTGCCGAGCGCGTCGAGTGAGATGATTTCCGGCAGCTCAGCCGGCAGCGATGGAGCCATTATTCAAGTGATATTCCCCAAGTGCCCGCTCGAACCTGCCAACGAAGCGGCGCTTGGCGCTCATCGCAGCAGCTAGAATTAGCCTTCTTCGTCGCAGAAATGGGCACTTTTGGAAGGTGCCAGCAAGACTGCCGCGAACAACTACCCACGTGTCTTTACGCAGCCGAAAACTTCGTCGTCGTCGCAGCCAAGCAGGCGCCGGGCGAGCGATCTTCGCCCTGCTCGCAGTCGGTGGAGCAGCAGCATTCATCGCCGTTCTAGGGGGTTTTGGTTACCTCGCGTCGATCGCCTCATCGGCGCCAAAGCTAAGCGAACTGAAGCCGTCTGAGCAGGGCGCAACTTCGACCGTTTATGCCGCCGATGGAACGCGGCTTGGCTTCATTCAAGGCGACGTGCTGCGAACCCCGGTTGATGCCTCACAGATCACGCAGGACATGCGCGACGCGACCGTTGCGATTGAGGACCAGCGCTTCTTCAAGCACAACGGCGTTGATTACGAAGGCGTTGCTCGCGCGGCGGTCAAGAACTTCTCCAGCGGATCGACCGTGCAGGGCGGATCAACGCTGACGATGCAGCTGGTGCGCAACATGTACCAAGGTGGCCGTGAACGAACAATTGACCGCAAGATTCGCGAGGCAAAGCTAGCGACCGACATTGAGTCGCTCCACCCTGGCCTCGCGGGTAAGCGTTGGATCCTCAACGAGTACATCAACAATGTTCCTTACGCCACTGTTGGCGGCCAGACCGCCGTCGGTGTTGGGGCCGCCGCGCGCGTACTTTTTAGTAAATCTTCCAGCAAACTGACCTTAAGCCAATCAGCGCTGCTTGCCGGGCTGCCACAGGCGCCGTCGCAGTACAACCCTTTTCTGGCCCCTGAGCTGGCTTCGCAGCGCCGCGCTCAGGTGCTAGACAGGATGCAAGAGCAGGGTTACATCAGCGCCGACCAAGCGGCCGCTGCTAACGAGGAGCCGCTTGGCGTCAAGTACAGCAGCTATTACGCGCAGCGCCGCGAGGGATACTTCTTCGACTACGTCAAGAAAGAGCTGGTCGCTCGCTACGGCGCTGACCGCGTTCGTGCCGGCGGGATGAAGGTCTACACGACCGTCAATCTGAAGCTCCAGCGGCGAGCTCGCGAAGCGATCGCAGCCAATCTCGGAAGCGGAGGCCCCTCGTCTGCGGTCGTCAGCATGGACCCAAAGAACGGCGAGATTAAGGCAATGGCTTCGTCCGGCGACTACGCGGCGTCGAAATTCAATCTCGCCGCTCAGGGTCAACGGCAGCCCGGCTCGACCTTCAAGGTGATGGTGCTGATGGCAGCGCTGCGCCAAGGCGTCGACATCAACGCCACGACCTATGAATCAAAGCCACTGAAATTCGTTGACGAAGGCACGGGAACGCCGATTGACGTTCAAACTTACGATCGCTCATACGGGGGGTCGATGTCCGTTTTTCAGGCGCTCGTTAAGTCAGACAACACGATCTTCCAGCAGCTCGACCTTGACGTCGGTCCCGAGGAGGTGCGTCGCGCTGCCTACGACCTAGGGATCTCGAGCAAGCTCGACGCATATCCCGCCGAAGGGCTTGGCGGATTGACAAACGGCGTCACCGCGCTGGAAATGACGCGCGCGTACGCGACGATTAACAACGGCGGCTGGCGGACGCGAGCAGTGGCGATCAAGAAGGTCGAATTCGCCGATGGCCGCGTCGACAGCTCGCTTGGACGCCGCGACCGCGTGAAAGCCTTCACCGACGGGCAAACTTACGAAGCGGTAAAGGCGATGGAAGCAAACGTGATTGGTGGCACGGGAACCGGCGCTCAGCTCGGTTGCCCGGTAGCTGGCAAGACTGGAACGACGAACGATTCGACCGACGCCTGGTTTGGCGGTTTCACGAGCTCTCTTAATACGACGGTCTGGGTTGGCTACCCGGACGCAGCGATCTCGATGGGTGGCATGTCAGGCGGGGCAGCTCCGGCCAGCATCTGGCGCGACTTCATGACAACGGCGATGGAAGGCCGTCCCTGCGACCCCTTCGCGGAGCCAAAAGAGCCATTCGTGGCGGTGGAGTTCCTCGGCACCTACGCAACTGAGGGCGCGCCGGGAGATGCCGTTGATCCGCTTGAGAAAGACAAGAAGGAGAAGAAAAAGAAGGACGACAAGAAGAGCGGCGGCCAGTACGAGGCGCCGCCGAACCGGCCGCCGACGCCAACGCCGGCGCCAACGCCCAAGCCAACTCCAGCACCCACGCCTGAGCCAACACCCGTTGACCCAGGCACGGGCGGTGTTTCGCCCGGTTAACGGGCGCAGCGACTGCTACGGTCAGCGTTGATGGCCAAAGAAGAAAAAGTTGAGTTCGAAGGCGACGTCATCGAGGCGCTGCCAAACGCGATGTTCCGCGTCAAACTCGACAACGGGCACCTTGTGCTCGGTCACGTGGCAGGCAAGATGCGCCGCTACCGAATTCGAATTCTTCCCGGTGACCGCGTTCGCGTTGAAGTTTCGCCCTACGACCTTGACCGCGCGCGGATCGTTTACCGCCACCGTTAGCGGGAGCCCCCCTTGAGCGAACACTCGCTCATCAGCGCCTTCGAGCAGCTCTTTGCCCAGCGGGGCGAACGAAACGTCGGCTGGGCCGGTGACGACTGCGCCGTAGTCCGCTCAAAGCCCTTCTGCGTAACGAGCATCGATTCGATCGTCGACGGAATCCACTTCCGCCTCGAGAACGAGCGCGTAACCGTTGCCGACATAGGCCACAAAGCTCTAGCAGTCGCACTCTCAGATCTGGCCGCGATGGCGGCCGAGCCCGGCGAGGCCTACATCTCGCTCGGCATCCCTAGCGAGCTGAACGAAAGCGACGTGCTGAGCCTCGCAGCTTCGATCGAACAGCTCGCCGAAGAGACCGGCGTGACCGTTGCCGGTGGGGATTTGGTTCGCTCACCAACGCTCTTCTGCTCAGTTACGGTCGTTGGCTGGAGCGACGACGAAGAGCAACTGATCGGTCGTGGCGGAGCAAAATCTGGTGATGGCGTATTTGTCAGCGGTCCACTGGGCGGCGCGGCGGCCGGCCTAGCACTGCTCGAAGGTGCTGCCGGCGGCCAGCTCGACAGCAAGCTAAGCGAAGCGCTGATCTGCGCGCAGCTGCGGCCGCAACCGCGCTTCGATTGTGCTCGCCAGCTGCGCAGCGTCGGCGCCAATGCGTTGATCGACCTTTCCGACGGCCTCGCAACTGACGCTGGCGAGATCGCGGCACGCAGCTCGGTCACGCTGGAGATTGACCTGGCAGCGATACCGCTTGCCGCGGGCGTTGGCCAGATTGCCACCGAGCTCGGTCGCGACGCGGCTCAGTTTGCCGCCAGCGGCGGCGAAGACTTTGAGCTCTGTGCCTGCCTACCTGACTCCACTGCCGTGCAGGTGGACGGCTTATTCCGCGTTGGCCGCGTTTTCGATGGCCCTGCTGAAGTTCGTTTCGTTAGCGCCGAGGGCGAGCAGGTAAAACTACGCGGCTTCGAGCACCCCGTCGGCGACGATCCTTCAGCGCCGACGAGCTGACTCGACTCCGCCAAGCGAACCGGGCCCGGCGTAGCTGACTGGGCCACGGACCGTGATCGCCTGATCGGGTGCACGAGTACGGCGCGCGGCGCGCAGCAGCGCTGCCAGGCCAGCGCCGCAGGCGACGCACCAGCCGAGCGCGGTTAGCAGCGGCGGAGTTCCGCCCGCCAGCGCAACGAAGATAAACCAGACCAAGCCGAACGGCGAGAGTGCAAACTGGTCGAGATAGACGAGCGCCACCGCGATCACCGGCAGCAAGCTGACGAAAACCCAGAAGATTGCCCAGCGCCGTCGCAGCGGAAACTCGCGGGCGCCGACTAAGAGCCAGATGTTGACCGGCAGCACCAGCAGCAGAGCGGCATATGGGTTGAAAATCCAGGCCGCGATCGCGACGAGAGAGATTACGAGCGATGGCGCCAGCGAGGCGCCAGGGGCCTCACTCGAATCGCTGACAGTGAGCGCGCCGTTGATCAAAGGGCGCAGGACGAGAAAAGCCAATGCGAAGATCACAACCGCGCTAATTAGCGCACCGATTGCAGCCGCAGCGAACGGCAGTGAACCGGGCGCGGCCGGTGGCGCCGTCGCATTTATGACGCTGAAAAATCCGAGCGCACGGATGAATAACCCAGCCAGCGCGAATGGCAGCGCGGCTGCGAGCACCCAGACGATCCAGCGGGCAACCGGCAAGCGCTCGCGGCGCAGTCGCGCAAACCCATCTGTTGCCGCTAGCAGCGCCGGCAACAGCAGCGCGGCTGCGAGCAAGCGGATCGCCCACGGCGGAAGCAGCTTGCGCGTGATCACGAGGTCAAGGCTGGGGCTGGTAGCGCCGATTGTCTTGCTGGCGTCCAACGCCGTCAGCGAGCGCAGCCCGCCGCGACCAAAACTCTGCAGCCGCGCCGCGTCAACCGGCGCGTCACCGGCCGGCGGTAACTCGCCACTAGCTGACAACAGAACGGCTGGGATCCCTGCCGCCACCGCCGGCCCTTGCTGCCCAACGGTGACCGGCCAAGCGAAACGAGCAAGTTCCCGGCGTGCCAGCGGTGAGGCGGCAACCAGCCCCGTTTCGGCCCGCAAGGCCGTCGCCACCGTGCGCGACAGAACCAGCGGAGCCGCGCCGGGTGATGACGACCAACCGGTCACGAGCTGATCGGTCATCACCGGCCCGGCCAGATCACCGAGCACGATCATTGCGCCGATTGGGCGTGGTAGCTTCGCGGCGAGCTGCTCGATCCCCGCTTGCCCACCGGTGGAACCGCTGACCGAGGCGAAGGTGACGCTGCGCAAGGGGCGCGCGAGCGCGACCACGCGAGCAATCTCGATCATCGCTGCCGTTCCCGAAAGTGCTGCCGTGGAACTTGGTGCCAGTGCATCGCGGGCAGAGACCACAACCAGTCGCGCCCCCGGCGCTGACCCGGGCTGCGTCGCCTCAATGTTGATTAGGTCGCGCTGGCCATCGACCGTGCTGGCGTCCTTTACCGGTTGCGCGCGGACCGCGACCTTCGGCATTACCGCTCGCAGCTCCTGCGCGATGCGCAAGGCGAGCGCCTGATCACCGGCGCTACCAGGTCGGCGCTGTGGGTATTGCGCGCTGAGCGAATTCATCATCCGCGCAGCTCTGGCGCCATCGAAAGCCGCCGGCACCAACTGCGAGCGCAGCGGCTCGGGTCGATTCTCAAGTGAGAAGGCGACGATGATTAGGACAAACAGCATCGGGACAAATGCTGCTCGATAGATGCGCGGGTCAAGCATTGCTGTAGAGGAAGGGTAAAGCGCCTAGGCTGGCACTCGCAGATGACAGAGCGGACCGCACGCATTCTGCTCGTCGATGATGAGCAGTCAATTCAGGAGCTTCTCTCCTTTCCCTTGAGGCAGGACGGCTACGAAGTCGTCCAAGCGAGCGACGGCCGCGAGGGGCTGGAATTGTTCCGCGAGTCAACCTTTGACCTCGTCGTGCTCGACGTGATGATGCCGCGGATGGATGGCTTCGAGCTCTGCCAGCGACTTCGCGCACGCAGCACCGTTCCAATCATCATGTTGACTGCGAAGTCGGAGGAGGTCGACAAGATCGTCGGGCTTGAGATCGGCGCCGACGACTACATCACGAAGCCCTTCTCAGTGCGTGAGTTTCGCAGCCGCGTAAAGGCGCTGCTGCGCCGCTCGTCATTGGTGGTCGAAGCTGGCGGGCAAGAAGAAGAACTGATCACCAACGGCGAGATTCAGATCGACCTGCCGAAGCGGCGCGTGCTTCACGGCGGCGAAGTGGTCGAGCTGACCTTCGTCGAATTCGAGATCCTGCTGGCGCTGGCCGGCAGCCCGGGCCGCGTTTGGAGCCGCGAGCAGCTGCTCAGCCAGGTCTGGGGCAGTAGCGACTACCGCGACCCGCGCACCGTTGACGTTCACATCCGCCACCTGCGCGAGAAGCTCGAAGCCGACACGCGCGAGCCCAGTTACATTCTCACCGTGCGCGGCGTCGGCTACCGCTTCCGTGAGCCTGACGGGTCCTGATGCGCCAACCAAGATCGATTGCCAACCGCTTGGCGCTGCTCTTCTTCGCGATTGCACTGGGTGCGATGGCGATCGTCTACGTCGGCGTCGTGCCACGGTTGCAGTCGAGTCTGACCGACCAGCGCACCGGGCAGCTCGCCGCCGACGCCCAGCGCCTGCGCAGCGCGATCGAAAAGAAGCTTGTCGAGGCTGCGCCGGTAGGCCAGATCGACCTCGCCGTGCGCGAAGCGGCGGACCGAGCTAACGCTCGCGTAACACTGATCGGCGTCGGCAACAACGGCAAGGGAACGGCGCCGTTCGTTAAGTCTGATTCCGACCTGCGCAGCGCTATCGACAACCTCGCCTTTCCTGCAGCGCTGCAGGCGATTGGCTCGGGCAGAACTGCAACGGCGGTCGAGTCGACAGCCAGCGGGCGGATCGGCGAGGCGGCGATCCCGCTCTTCTCGAAGGATCCTGAGACCGGCCGCCGCGTGCTCGGTGACGTGCTCGTGTTCTCGGCGCCGCTAGGCAACGTGGAGCGCAACGTCACGCTGGTCCGCAACCGCATTTTGCTGGCTGCAGTGATCGCATTGGTGCTGGCTTTGATCGCCGGCTACCTCGTGGCGCTGTCATTTGGTCGGCGCGTCTCACGGCTTGAGGAGACTGCCCGCCAAGTTGCCGAGGGTGATCGCTCCGCCCACTTCACGGTCGATAGCGACGATGAGCTTGGGCGGTTGGCGGCGGCGCTCGAGGCGATGCAGACGCAGCTTTCAGAGCTCGACAGCGCTCGGCGCCGTTTCATCGCAACCGCCTCGCATGAGCTGCGCACGCCGATCTTCTCGCTCAGCGGGTTCGTTGAACTGCTCGAAGACGAAGAGCTCGACGAGGAGACGCGGCTGCGCTTCCTCGGCCAGCTGCGCGATGGCGTAGCGCGGCTTGAGCAACTGACCACCGACCTGCTCGACCTTTCGCGGATCGACGCCGGCGCAGTCGAGCTGGAGCGCGAGCGAACCGACATCGGCAAACTCGCAACCGACGTCGCCAACGAGTTTGTGCCCGCGCTGACCGAACACAACTCGCAGCTCGAGGTTCGCGTTGGCGCAAAGTCGCTCTACGCCAGCTGTGATCGCGAACGGCTCTCACAGGTTGTGCGGATCCTCGTCGACAACGCCGTCGCCCACACACCGAAGGGCACCGACGTGATCGTCGCCACCAGCCAACCGGAGAACCGCGCACGAATCGCCGTGACAGACTTCGGCGATGGCATCCCGCGCGGTGATCTCGAACGCGCCTTTGAGCCTTTCTACACCTCCGATGGAACCCGCGGAGCTGGGCTTGGGCTCGCCATCGCCCATGAGCTGGTTGAGCGGATGGGCGGAACGCTGAGCGTTGAAAGCGCGCCAGGGCGAACGACCTTTGCTCTGGAACTGCCGGCGTGAGCTGACAGCACGGTTGTCACCGCATGGCTGTGGGCGGGTAGGCTGATCGTTGTGACCCAGACCCCATTCGTACTCGTTTCAAACCGCGGGCCGGTTACCTTCAGCGAGGACGGCGAAATCACGCGCGGCGGCGGCGGCCTGGTGACCGCGCTGACCGGGCTCGTGGCACACCGCAAGGCGGTTTGGATCGCCAGCGCAATGTCCGACGGCGATATCAAGCGCGCGCGCGAAGCTGGCGGCCACCCGTTTAGCGTGCAGTCGCCGCTTGGTGGTGAATACGAAGTACGGCTGGTCGAGAGCGAAGCTGAGGCCTTCGACCGCTTCTACAACATTTTCGCCAACCCGATGCTTTGGTTTATCCAGCATTACCTCTGGGACATCTCAAACGCGCCTGACGTTCGCCAGTGGGAGATCGACGCCTTTGAGCTTGGCTACAAGGTCGTCAACAACGACCTCGCTCAGGCCGTGATTGAAGAGATTGCCGGCCAGGACGACCCCGTCGTGATGGTCCACGATTACCACCTCTACACACTGCCGGGGCTAGTCCGCGCGGCGCGGCCCGACGTATTTCTCCACCACTTCATCCACATCCCTTGGCCACAATCCGACGCCTGGCGAGTGCTGCCAACCGAAATCCGTGAGGAGCTCTATGAGGGGCTGCTGGCCAACGACATCATCGGCTTTCACACCCAAGCCTACCGCCGCAACTTCATCCAATGCTGCCGCGATCTGCTCGACCTTGAGGTCGATTTTGAGCGTGGCATCGTCTACCACGACGGCCGTGAAATCTGGATCCGCGCCTACCCGCTGCCGATCGATGCCGAGGCAACCGAGAAGGTCGGCAGCTCAGCGCGGACGCTGGAGCTGGAGGGCGAGCTGGAGCGCCGGCGGCGCGAGCACTTAATCCTGCGTGTCGATCGCGCCGACCTTTCGAAGAACGTCTTGCGCGGGTTCAGCGCATTCGACCTATTCCTCGACCAACACCCTGAGTTCCGCGAGCGCGTGTCGTTCATCGCCCAGCTGATGCCATCACGGACCGATGTTCCCGAGTACGCCGAGTACCTGCAGAAGATCGAAGCGCTGGTCGCGGTCGTAAACCTGCGCCACGGTACGCCCGACTGGATGCCGATCCAGCTGAAGCTACGCGATGACCTCGAAGAGGCGATGGCCTCTTACCGTCAATATGACGTGCTGCTGGTAAACGCAATGTTTGACGGTATGAACCTCGTCGCCAAAGAAGGGCCGCTTGTCAACCAGCGTGACGGCGTGTCAATTTTATCTGAGAACACCGGCGCGCACGAGGAACTTGGCGAGTTTGCGCTGAGCGTCAACCCGTTCAACATTCAGGAGCTTGCAGACGCGATCTACAGCGCGTTGACGATGGATCCCGAGCGGCGCAAGGAGCGGATCGACGGCCTTAAGGCGATCGTCACCGAGCGTGACCCTGGCGACTGGGTTGATGACCAACTTGCCGACATCCGTTCGAAGGCCGAAGCGAACGAGGCGGCCGCTAACTGAGCGCCGCCGGGTTCGGCGCTCGCGCGCTACGGCCAGCCGAATTCACGAGCTGGCGTTGCCGCCGCTGAGGGCTCGGGGGGCGAGGTAGGCTGCGGCTGAGGGCTCGGCCGCGGGAGGGCAGGCTGCAGATTGCGCGAGCGCTTACGCGCGGCGTACTTGCGCTTAGCCGCCCGCTGATTGCGGCGAGGCTCGACCCTTTCGGGCCGGGATTGAGGCCGGAGCCGAACCTGCCGCTGGCGCGGGCGAGCGTTAGTAATCGACGGTGCAGCGACAGAGGCTGATGGATCGACCAAGGGGCGCGGCGCCGGGTCGGGAATTACTGGTGGCTGCTGGCGTAGCCGCGGCAAGCCAAAGACGAGCGCAATCAGCACCGCGACGGCGGTCAGCTGGATTGGAATTCGCAGCCTCGGTGGTATTCGGCGATGGGCGATAACCCCCTTAGCTACAGGCCCGAAAGCTTCACCCCCTGCTATCGTCGCGAGCCGAATGGTGGCCCCTGCTCCAACCTACGATCTGATGCTGATGCTCGACCCCAAGGCCGAGCAGGCGACGCGCACGAAGATCCGTAGCGACGTCAGGGCGATGATTGAGCAGGGTGGCTCGATCATCGGTGATCACGATTACGGCGTTCGCAAGATGTCGTTCGAGATCAACCATGAGGCCAACGCCGAGTACGACCTGGTTCAATTTCACGGGCCAAACAGCGTGCTCGAGCAACTCCAGCGCACTCTTCGCATCACCGACGGAGTAACGCGCTTTCGGATCATCAAGCTGCGCGCCGGCGTTGGCGAGCCACCCGACCTGCGTCAAGAGGCGCCGGTGGTGGCTGAAGTAGTAGCCGACGTTGAGGCCACCGAAGAGGCCGTGGTCGAAGAGGTCGTCGCTGAAGAGGTCGTCGCTGAAGAAATCGCTGAAGAGGCAGTCGCCGAAGCAGAAGCCGACGGCGACGCCCCCGCCGCCTAGACAGCACTGTCAGATTTACGAATCGCGACGCGACCGTAAAACAAGTGCGCAAATTGCGACTTGATCGCTAACCGTCGCCGGGCCGCGCTTTAGACTCGCGGCACTAAACGAATCAAACTGAACGAGGCGCTCTGCGCGCCCAGCGAAAGGAACACCCCCATGGCCGCTTCAAACATTAACCGCGTGATCATTACCGGAAACCTGACCTCGGACCCCGAACTTCGCGCGCTGCCCAGCGGTAATTCGGTCTGCAAACTTCGCGTTGCCTGCAACACGCGCCGCAAGGACGGCGCGTCGGGCGAATGGGTCGACAAGCCAAACTACTTTGACGTAACCGTCTGGGGCGCGCAGGGTGAGAATTGCGCCAAGTACCTCTCCAAGGGCCGCGGAGTAGCGGTCGATGGGCGCCTCGAATGGCGCGAATGGGAGACGCCGGAGGGCAACAAGCGTCAGGCCGTTGACATCATCGCCGACAGCGTTCAGTTCCTCAGCGGGCCGCGCGATGACGCCGCCACCGGAGAGGGTGGCTTCACGCCGGCCTCAGACGTGCCGACCGACACCAGTGATTTCGCGGGCGCCCCCGCGGGCGCCCCGGCAACGGCTGGCGAAGACGACATTCCCTTCTAACCACCCGGCAGACTGAGCAAATAGCGCTGAAGCGCTACTCTTTCCCTCGCAGCGGCGAAGTTTTACTTGCGCCGCGAGAACCTATGTTCCAGCGCGCGCCGATCGGCGCGCGTTTCCGCGAAGAACGAGAGTCAGAGACAGCTCAGTGGCCAAGAAGAAAGAAACCAACTCAGCGCGCCGCAAGGATAAGAAGGCCGGTGCAGGCACCGGCCGCCGCAAGTCGTGCACCTGCTGCAAGGACAAGATCGTCCACATCGACTACAAAGACGTGCCGCTGCTGAAGCGATTTACCTCGGAGCGCGGCAAGATTCGTTCGCGCGGCATGACTGGGCTCTGCCGCCGTCACCAGACACAACTCGCGGAAGCCGTCAAACGCTCACGCGAACTGGCACTGATCCCCTATGCCGGCGAGCCAGCCAACGAAGGCACTCGCCCACGCCGCGGCCGTGACCGCGACCGGGACAGCGACTAATGCCTGAAGCAATTCTGCTTAAAGACGTAGACAACCTCGGCCACAAGGGCTCTCTGGTCGTCGTTTCGAAGGGCTACCTGCGCAATTACCTGTTGCCGCGCAAGCTGGCACAAGCCGCGACCGCCTCATCGATTGCCGCCGCTGAAATCGCTTACGAAGCGGCCGCCGCCGAGCGCGCGCAGGCCGCGAACGATTCGCAACAGCTGGCCGACCTGCTCAGCAGCACGACGCTGACGATTACCGCGCCAGCAGGCGAAGATGGGCGCCTCTTTGGTTCAGTAACACCGCAGGACATTGCCGACGCAATCCTTGAAGTCCGCGCAGTTGAGATCGACAAGCGCAAAATCCACCTTGCCGCGCCGATCAAAGAGGTTGGCTCGCATAGCGTCGAGATTGACCTAGCAGTCGGAATTAAGGCGACGGTTACAACAATCGTCGCCGAGCAGTAACAGCCGAGCGCGCCAGCAGGGGCAGCCTTGAAACAACTTGCCGCCATTTGCGGCAAGAGCGTGTGCACAACACCCGATCGCGTTGGTAGCTTCGATTGGTAATGGCAACTGCCGCTCAGCCACCCGGGTCACCAACCGATCCCCAGGCCATGCTTCCGCCCCACTCGATCGAATCCGAGCAGGCAATTCTCGGTGCGATCATCCTCTCTGAGAAGGCTCACTACACCTACGTCGTTGAAGAGGAGATAAAAGCCGAGGACTTCTACCGCGCCCGCCACCGCGTGATCTTCGAGGCGCTGCTGGGCCTCTTTGACCGCGGTAGCGAGATCGACGTGCTCAGCGTCACAGAGGAACTCAAGTCGGTTGGCAAGCTGGAGGAGGCCGGCGGCGAAGAGGCAATTCAGGCGCTCGTTACGGCCGTACCGGCGGTCGGCAACTTACGCCGCTACGCCGAGATAGTTCGCGAAACGGCGCACCTGAGGCGACTACTCGAGACCTCCTACCGAATTCAGTCAAGCGTTTACACGCGCGACGGCGACCCACAGCAGATCGTCGATGAAGCAGAACGCTCAATCCTCGAAATTCGCATGGGCGATGGCGGCCAAGACTTCCGCGCCGTCGGCGATGTGCTCCACCAAGAGCTCCAGCGCTGGGACGACCTCGCCAAGCGCGGCGAGTCGATCACGGGAATCCCCTCTGGCTTTGCTGACCTTGACCAGATCACCGGCGGCTTCCAGCCCGGCAACCTGATCATCATCGCCGCGCGCCCGTCGATGGGTAAGTCGGCGCTGGTAACAAACATCGCTGAGAACGTTGCGCTCCACAAAAAGAACCCGCGCCCGGTGGCGCTCTTCTCGCTCGAAATGTCAGAGGGCGAGCTGGCCCAACGCTTCATCGCCTCGCAGGCGATGATCAAAGGCGACGACCTGCGTAAGGGCCGCGTGCGTGACGAGAAGTGGGAGCGCGTGCTGAAGGTCGCGGGCGACTATGAGCGTTCGAAGCTCTACGTCGACGATTCCTCCGACATCGGCCTGCTCGACATTCGCGCCAAGGCGCGGCGGCTCCATCAGAGCCTGCACGACGAGGGTGGCTTGGGGCTGATCATCATCGACTACCTGCAGCTAATGCGCGCCGACGGCCGCTATGACAACCGCGTTCAGCAGGTCGGCGAGATGAGCCGAGGGCTGAAGATCCTCGCGCGCGAACTGAAAGTCCCAGTGATTGCGCTCTCACAGCTCTCGCGTGGAGTTGAGTCGCGCCCCGACAAGCGGCCGATGCTCTCCGACCTGCGTGAATCAGGCCAGATCGAGCAGGACGCCGACCTCGTGATGTTCATCTACCGCGACGAGTACTACAACAAAGAAAACTCAGAGAACCCGGGCGTTAGCGAGTTAATCATCGGCAAGCACCGCAACGGCGCACTCGGCCTCGTCGAGCTGACCTTCCAGCACGAATACCCACGCTTTCGCAACATTGCGCTGGGCGCCGCGTGAGCGGCTACGCCTGCAAGGACTGCGAGGACTCCGGCTGGCTCGACACGCCGGACGGGAACGCCGTCGTCGCCTGCCACTGCCGCGAGCAGCTAGTCGCTTCGAGGCGTTCGCGCTCGCTCTCGGCCGTAATCCCGCGCCGCTACCGCGGCGCATCATTCGATCGACCCCCAATCAGCTCTATGCCGCCGGCTCAAGTCGACCTCGTCAAGGGCTACGTGCGCCAGCTCGACGAGCGTCTCGCCGAAGGGCGGGGCCTTTGGTTCTTCGGCGGCGTTGGGACCGGCAAGACGACGCTCGCGATGCTCGTCTCGCAGGCCGCAATCGACGCCCGTCGCGGCGTCGCAATCTACTCGCTGCCGCGGCTGCTGGCCGAGATCCGCAGCACCTTCGAGGACGACGCCGAGGGTGGCTACGTCGACCTGCTCGACCGCCTCGCCGAGATTGACCTGCTTCAGATCGATGACCTCGGCGCTGAAAAGACCAGCGCCTGGGTGCTGGAGCAGCTCTACTCAATCGTCAACGCCCGCTACGAGGCGCAGCGGTCAATCATCGTCACTACAAACCTTGAGCGCGACCAGCTGGCGCTGCAGATCGGCGAGCGGACGGTTTCAAGGCTCGAAGAGATGTGCGAGCTCTGCCCGCTGTTCGGGGCCGATCAGCGCCGCTTTGAGGCCGTTGACATGCGCGACAAGGATCAGCCGCCAACACCAGACCTGCGTTTGGCTTAGCGCCTCGTAGACTCCTTCGCTGATGCCAGGGATTGTTGTAGTCGGGGCCCAGTGGGGCGACGAGGGAAAAGGGAAGATCGTCGATCTTCTTGCGGAGCGTGCGCAGATCGTCGCCCGCTTCCAAGGCGGCAACAACGCTGGCCATACGATCGTCCACGGCGACGACGTTTGGAAGTTCCACCTGATTCCCTCCGGAATTCTTTACCCCGACACGCTCTGCATGATCGGCAACGGGGTTGTCGTTGATCCAGGAGTACTGACCGGCGAGCTCGACGGGCTGCGCGAGCGCGGCGTCGACGTCAGCAACTTCCGCCTTAGCGCCAACGCGCACCTGATCATGCCCTACCACCTGATGCTCGATCAGGCCGGCGAGGCGCGGCTCGGCAAGCTTGAGATCGGCACGACGCGGCGCGGAATCGGCCCCTGCTACGCCGACAAAGCGCTACGGCTGGGGATTCGCGTTCAGGACATGCTCGACGAGAAAATTCTTAAGCAGAAGATCATGGCCGCGTTGGAGCCAAAGCGGCTGCAGCTAAGGGAATTCGAGCGCGATCCGGCGCTCGATCTGCAAACGATCACTGAGCAGTACCTGCTTTACGGCAAGCGGCTCGAGCAATTCATCGCCGACACGACAACGCTGATCCACGACGCGCTCGATGCCAGCCAGCTCGTGATCTTCGAAGGCGCACAAGGTGCCCTGCTCGACATCGACCATGGCACCTACCCGTTCGTGACCTCCTCAAACCCGATCGCGGGTGCGGCCTGCACCGGCGCCGGCGTTGGCCCGAAGGACATCGACGAGGTTTGGGGAATCGCCAAGGCCTACGCCACTCGCGTTGGCGCCGGGCCGTTCCCGACCGAGCTCGAGGATGAGGTCGGCGAGCGGATCCGCACCGCTGGCGGCGAGTTTGGAACGACGACCGGAAGGCCGCGGCGGACCGGCTGGATCGATCTTGTGGCGCTTCGCTACGCGGCGCGGATCAACGGCCTGACGGCGCTTGCGATCACAAAGCTAGACGTTCTAAGCGGCTTTGAAACACTGCCGCTCTGCACCGCCTACATCGGTGAGGGGCAAAGCGATGGCGCCGAGTTCACGAGCTTCCCTTACCACCAGTCGGTGCTCCACCATGTCGGCGCGCGATACACCGAAATGCCGGGCTGGAACGAGGACATCAGTGGTCTGCGTAGCGAATCAGAGCTGCCAGAAGCGGTAACTAACTACCTCGACTTCATCGAAGAATTCGTTGGCGTGCCGGTGATCGCCGTCGGCGTTGGACCCGGCCACGACCAGATCATCTGGCGCGGCGAACACGGGCCGCCAGCTAGTTAGCGCTCGCGTGCAGGAACGCCGACGACGAGTGCCCCATCAGCGACGTCGGAGCTGACGAGGGCTCCCGCGGCGACCAGCGCCTTCTCGCCGATTCGCACGCCGGGGAGCAGGATTGCGCCGGCGCCGATGCGGCAGCCACGGCACAGCGTCGGTCCATCTAGCTGGCCATCGAGCGGTCCGCTGAGACGATCGTTCGTTGTGATCGCGCCGGGGCCAACAAAGACTTCGTCCTCAATCACCGTTCCGGCGGTGATGTAAACCGAGCTTTGGATCGAAACGCGCGCGCCGATCACCACATCCGGGTCGACGCCGCTGCCGCGACCGATCACGCTCTGCTCGCCAATTACGCTGCGCTCACGGATGTAAGCCTGGTCGCCGATGATCGAGTCTGCACCGATGCTTGAGCCGGCGAAGATGATCGCGCCGGAGCAAATCCGCGCGCCCGCAGCAATTGTGAGCGCTCCGGGCGCCGCGCCTTGAGTCGCCGAGCTGGCGCTTAAGAGCGGCAGCTTGCCGAGCACAACGTTGTCCTGAATCACCACGCCGGTGCCGATCACGACGCCCTCGTGAATCACGACATTGGCACCAATCAGGGCGTCATCGGCTACCGACGCCGATGCGGCTACGAGCGGCTGGCTTGCAGGATGACCGTCCATGGCAGATACCCTAATGCCGTCGTGGGTGACGCCAACAACAAACCAACCATGCGCGGCGCCGTTCTGGGCCTCGGGATGATCGGCCGCCATCATGCAAGGCTGCTTCAGAGCACGCCGCAGGTGAGCTTTGCTGGCGCGGTTGACCCGCTCGGCGACGTTCACGGAGCCGTCAGCGACCCGGCGCTGGTGTTCAGCTCGGTCGCTGACCTGCTCGCCGCGGGGCCGCTTGACTTCGCCGTCGTCGCCGTCCCAACCGAGGAGCACCTAGCGGCGGTGCGCGAAGTAACTAGCGCCGGCGCCAGCGTGCTGGTCGAGAAGCCGATCGCGGCGAACGCAGCGGAAGGGCGCGAGCTGATCACAATCGTTGAGGCGGCTGGCGTCCGCGGCGCCGTCGGCCACGTCGAGCGCTGCAACCCGGCGCTAATTGAATTGCGCGAACGGATTAACGATGGCCAACTCGGTGAACTCTTCCTAATCGCAACCGAGCGCGTAGGCCCGTTTCCGGACCGGATTCGCGACGTTGGCGTGGTCAAGGACCTCGCGACACACGATTTAGATCTCGTCCGCTGGCTTGGGGGCGCGCCGATCGCTTCGCTCTCCGGCCAGACGCAGAGCCGAATGGGCCGCCCGCACGAGGATCTCGTGCTGATCAACGGCGCGCTGACCAGCGGCGTCAACTTTAGTTCGATCGTCGACTGGCTGTCACCGACGAAGGTGCGCCGCACGCGCGTACTTGGCGAGCGCGGGATGCTGGTCGCTGACACGCTGACCGCCGACCTGACCTTCTACGAGAACGGTGCCGTCGGCAGCGAATGGGGTGCCACTCAGTCGCTGCGAGGCGTTAGCGAGGGCGACGTCACGCGCTACGCAATTGCTCGCCGTGAGCCGCTGCGCGTGCAGCTTGACCGCTTCCTGGGTCTGCTTGGCGACTCGGCCGACCCGCAGGTCGTGACGCTCGCCGAAGGGCTTGAAACTTTGGCTAGCGCTGAGGCCGTGCTCGAGAGCGCCGCCAGCGGCAAGACGGTCACTCCGAACGCAGCGGGCGCCTGATGCAGGTCGTCGTCGTCGCGCTCGGCAAGATCGGGCTGCCACTAGCTGTGCAGATCGCTCGCAGCGGCCACAGCGTCGTCGGCTGCGACATCAACGCCGAGGTCGTTGAGCTGGTCAACTCTTCGCAGCCACCTTTCCCCGGCGAAACCGGGCTGGACGAGGCGCTTGCCGAAGTGATCGCCAGCGGCGCCCTGCGGGCGCAAGTAAACACAACCGCCGCCGTTGCTGAAGGCCCTGATCTGGTCGTCACGGTGCCGCCGCTAGCCGTTGACGAGCAAGCCAGCCCCGACTGGCGTGCGCTCGACGCTGCGGTCGCGGCGATCGGTGGCGGGCTACAAGCCGGCACGACGGTCGCGGTAGAAACGACGCTGCCGGTTGGCGCGACGCGCAGTCGGATCGCGCCGGCGCTGGCGGCAGCGAGCGGCCTCACCCCCGAGCAGGACTTCTTCACGATCTTTAGCCCCGAGCGCGTCTTCAGTGGACGCATCTTCGCCGATCTGGCCACCTACCCCAAGCTCGTCGGTGGCCTCAGCGAAGCTGGCGAGGCGCGAGGCGTCGAGCTTTACAGCTCGTTCATTGAGGCTGAGGTTTGGGCAATGGGATCGGCCGAAGCGGCCGAGCTGACAAAACTCGCGGAGACGACCTACCGCGACATCAATATCGCCTTCGCTAACGAGCTGGCTCGCTTCGCCGACGGTCAGCAGATCGACGTTGGGCGCGTGATCGAGGCGGCCAACAGTCAGCCCTTCAGTCACATTCACCAGCCGGGGATCGCCGTCGGCGGCCACTGCATTCCGGTCTACCCGCGTTTCTACCTTGAAGGCGACCCCGATGCAGCGCTTCCGGCCGCCGCCCGAGCCGTGAACGACTCGATGCCTGCCTACGCGGCGCAGAGGCTAGAGAAGGCGCTTGGCGGCCTTCAGGGCGCCCGCGTATTGGTGCTAGGCGCTGCCTACCGCGGCGGAGTCAAGGAAACCGCCTTCAGCGGCGTCTTTGGCGTCACCGCCGCGCTCAAAGCGCTCGGCGCCAGCGCGTTAGTAAGCGACCCGCTTTACAGCGATCAGGAGCTGACTGCGCTAGGTCTTACTGCCTGGGATGGCGAACCGATTGACGCCGCGATCGTCCAGACCGACCACGCCGAGTACGCGCAGCTGAGCGCGAGTGACCTGCCCGGCGCGCGGGTAGTGCTCGACGGCCGCGGCATCCTCGACGCAGACTCGCTTGCGGCGGCCGCAGTCACGGTCGAGTTGATCGGGCGACCGAGCTCTAATTCGCCAGCGAACTGATCGCTGCGACGACGGCGTCGGCTGCGTGGCCGTCGCCGTAACAGTCGGGCCGCTCACCGCTCGGCGCGAGCTCAAGCGCCGCGATCGCAGCGCCGGCGTCAAGGTCAACGAGTGAGTTCCAGCCGGAGTGGACGGTCTCGGTCCACTCCGTCGTGTCGCGCATAGTGACGCACTGCACGCCGGCCAAGTAGGCCTCCTTCTGGACGCCACCGGAGTCGGTCAGGACGGCGCGCGCGTTAAGCAGCAAGGCCGTGAAGTCGAGGTAGCCAAGCGGCGGCAAGATCCTCACACCACCTGCTTCTAGCGCAGCCATGAGGCCTGCCGCCTCGAGCCGCGCCCGCGTGCGTGGGTGGAGCGGCAACAAAACAGGGCCGGGCACTGCGAGCAGCAGTTCAGTCAGCAGCGCGAGCCGCGGCGGGTCGTCAACGTTGGCCGCGCGGTGCGCGGTAGCGAGCAGGTATTCATGAGGCTCAACCGCGGCCCCGTCAAGCGCCGCCGCGTTGGCGGCTGCAAGCGGGCGCATCAGCTCGGCTACATCAACCATCACGTCACCCACCAGCAGCGCCCTTGTTCCAAGCCCCTCGTTCTGCAGGTTGGCGAGCGCGACCTGCGAGGGGCAGAGCAGCAGCTCTGAGCAGTGGTCGGTGAGGATTCGGTTCAGCTCCTCCGGCATGGCCGAATCGAAGGAACGCATTCCAGCCTCAACGTGGACGACGGGAATATTCGCCTGTGCGGCCGTCAGCGCGCCGGCCAGCGTCGAGTTAGTGTCGCCGTAGACGAGCACGGCGTCCGGCCGTTGCTCGGTCAAGAGCGGCGCCAAGGCAGCGATCATCCGCGCCGTCTGATCACTGTTGCTGCCGCCCGCGATCTCAAGCTCGATCTCCGGCCGCGGCACTCCCAGCTCGTCGATGAAGATCGTTGATAGGTCGTCATCGTAGTGCTGGCCGGTATGAACCAGCAGCTCCTCGTGCGCGGCGCGCAGGGGGCCGGAGACGGCGGCGGCCTTGATGAACTGCGGACGGTTGCCGATTACCGTTACGAGCTTCACGCCGGCTGACCGACCGCCTCGGCGATCGTCGCCTTCAGAACCTTGTCAACGGCGGCCGAAAGCGGGCCGGGGGCTTCGAGCTGATGATCATCGATCGCCGAGACAGGGTGCACTTCACGCAGCGTCGAGGCGAGGAAGGCCTCTTTGATCTGTGGAATCTGGTCCACGGTGATTGACTCTTCTTCAACCAGACCGGTCTTCAGCAGCACGGCGCGGGTAATTGAATCAAGCACGCGGTCGCTGAGCGGCGGCGTGATCAGCCGCTCGCCGTCCAGCGAGGCAACAAAGCTTTGGCGCGGACCTTCGAGCACCGTTCCGCCCTCCGTGACGAGCAGCGCCTCACTGGCGCCGCGGTCAACGGCAATCCGCGTGGCGAGCATGTTGGCGGCGTAGGAAAGCGACTTAACCCCGTCGAGCAGGATCGTTGACGCGTAAGGAAGCGTCGTCAGAGTGATCGTCGGCGGGATTGGCGGCAGCGCTTCGATAAATCCAAGCCGCGTGCCGGCCCCGGTCGACACGAGCCGCAGGCAGCCGTCGTGGCCGGCGGCGGCCTCAAGCAGCGCCGCCGTATCGGCTTCGATTGCCGCCCGGTCAAAAGTGATCATCAGCTTCGTCGCCGAGCGCTCCATCCTGTCGAAGTGCTCCTGAAGCGCGAAAGGCACGCCGTCATAAACGCGAATTACTTCGAAGACGCCGTCGCCCCGCAACAGGCCAACGTCGTTGGCGGGCACGAGCACTTCTTCGGTTTCCATGATCTGACCGTTAAGGGAGGCAAGCATCGCGCTGATTCTGCCATACCGCTGGCCTAATACCTATGCCCCCGCCAGGAATCGAACCTGGAACCTTCGGATTAAGAGTCCGCTGCTCTGCCAGTTGAGCTACAGGGGCGCATCGGCGGCGAATGGTAGCCGCTGGCGCTTAGCCGCCGAGGCCTGGCGCGCCCTGCGACTGCTGCTGGGCGGCCTGCGCCTGTGCACTGTCGATCTGTGTGCGCTGCGTTGCCAGCTGCGCGGCGACCAGTTTGCGCTTGTTGGCGGGAGTCAGCTCTAGCGCGCGCTGCTCGGCGATCTTGCTTTCGCGCTTGTCACCAGCGAGGTAAGTGAGGACCGCGAGCTGCGAGTAAAGCGCAGCGCTAGCACCGCGGCCCTCAATCACGACCTTCAGCGCCGCGGCCGATTTAACCGGCTCGTTGAGGCCACCAGGGCCGTAAGCGTTGACCATCAAGGATGCGACACGGTCATCGGGCTTCTTTGGCTCCAGCGCAAGATACTTCTGCCAGCTGGCAGCTCCCTTCGCCAGCTCTGCCTTGCCGGCAGCGTTGTAACTCTGCCTGTTCTGGTCGTAGCCGATGATCGAAGCCTGCTGCACCTGGGCCTTCGTCAAGGCTGACCACGAAGCCGCGTCGGTGGGGTCGGTCGTGACCTTCTTCGTCAAATCCTTTACCTGATCGCTGTAAATGCTCGTGTCCGAGCCGCCACCGGAGCCGGTGAAAGCGTCAACGAGGCCGCCTGAGGTTGCTCCACCGATTCCGAACGCGACTAGGCCGAGGCCAAGCAGCAGCGCAAGCCCGCCATAAACAATCTTGACCGTCCGGCGACGGCCTTTGCCTCGAAGATCAAAGAGCATTGGATCAGGATACGGGGCTCTGGTCGTGCTCTGCGTCGGCACCCTCATCGTCGCCGAGATCAGCGGCTAGCACCTCTTGCTCATCGTCCTCGTCCCACCACTCTTCCCAGCGGCTCGTGATAGACCCGCCGCGCGGCCTGAATATGTAGGCGAGGCCGATACTGAGCTCGTAAAGCAGGATCAGCGGCACCATCGTCACGAGCATCGTCACCGGGTCGGGAGTCGGCGTCGCGACGGCGGCGATAATCGCGATTGCGAGAATCACGTAGCCCTGCCGCTTCCATAGCGTTCGCGCGTCAACGACGCCGGTCCTGGTTAAGACCAACACGCCGACCGGAATCTGGAACACGAGCCCCATTAAGGCTAAGAAGAGGACGACGAAGCGGTAGTAATCACGCGCCTGTATTTGAATGTCAAATTCGCCGCTGTTGTAATTCTGAAGAAAGTTCACCGCTCGCGGCAGCGCGCCATAATAGGCGAAGAGGACGCCAGCAGCGAACAGCAGCGGGATCAACACCATCATCGGGATCACGATCTTGCGCTCTTTCGGATCAAAGGCCGGCAAGATGAAGGCGTAGATCTGCCACAGAATGAAGGGCAGGGCCAAGAGCAAGGCGGCGTAAGCAGCGACGGTGAATGTCGCGACAAAAGGTTCGGCCACACCAAGCGTCAACGGTCTGCGGCCACGGTCGGTCGGCACCGCCTTGGTGGCCAGCGCCGCTGCGGCAGAAGCCTTCGCTAACTGCTCACGGGCGCGCTCCGCTTGGAGCTTGGTCGCGGCACTGACGCCGGATTCTTGGGCCAGCGAATCAAGCGATCTGCTAGTGCTTTGAAGTGCCGGCGCGAGCTGCTTAAGCACGGCTTCGAGCGCCGAATCGAAGCGCTGGCTCTGCTGCAATGAATCTTCCCCACCGCTGCGTTGCGCGTCTGCCAGTGGCTGATTGACGATTTTGAGAATCGCGTGGTTCTGCCAGTAACAGAAAGCAAAACAGCCGACCAATACGGCGATGCAGATGAGCAGCCGGGAGCGCAGCTCGTCGAGATGGTCGACGATGCTAATTCGCTGATCGTGGCCGATCGGCCGCACGGCCGGCATAACGGGCCTTAGGCGTCGCCGCGCGGCTGCTTCTCGGGCGCGGCAGTAGGCTCGGCAGCCGACGTTTTATCGGTCACCGCGGCATCGATTTTTGCTGGCTCGTCGTCGGAGTCATTGCCGCCGCGGCCAGTAACCGAATCCTTGAACTCGCGCATTCCGGTACCGAGATTGCGCCCCAGCCCAGGCAGCTTCTTCGGGCCGACGATCAAGAGCACGATCAACAGCACGACGCCAATTTCCAACGGTCCAATTGCGGGCATCTTCACATCGTACTCTTGCGCTGAAAATCTGCTGCAGCTTTGCGCACCTTTTCGCGCGGTGCGGTGTTTTAGCTCGCAGAACACGGCAAGAAAGAGCGGTAGGACGAAAAGCCAATGCGAGACGCAGACACCCCCAAAAGCGAAGTTCGATCGATCACCCTGCCCTCCGGGCGTCAGGTCGAGGTCAGCTACCTCGATGGCGAAGCTGTCTCGCTCGCCGATCACGGCTTAGAGATCGTTGAGATCGAAACCGAGCTACAGGAAAGCGTCGACGAGCTACTCAACTGCGGCCGCTGCGGCTGCGACACGGTTCAGCCGGTCGAATGGAGTGGCTACGGGCCACGCCACTGGAAGATCGAGCTGCGCTGCCCGAACTGCGAGGCTCGCTGCACCACGATCGTTGAAAACGACGTCGCTGAACTCTGTGACCGCGCCCATCAGCGCGGCGCCGATGCGCTCGAGCTGACGCTTGCGCAGCTCGGCGAGGAGAAAGGCAAGAGCGACGTTGAACGGCTCCGTGAAGCACTAGAGAACAACCACCTGCTGCCGGAAGACTTTTAAAGTTCAATCAGCAATATCGTGCGACAATGCTGTTGGCGACGAGCTCAAGCGAACCCCGGCGGCGATCATCGAGCTCGATTGGTAGCGCCTGCTTTGCTTCGTCGACTAGAGCCAACGCATAGGCGCGAGACTCTTCGAGCGCTCCAGTGGCAGCGATCTGATCGCAAAGCAACCCGGCCTCGCTAGCGCCGTTCAGCGAGCGCAGATCCAGCGCAGCGATCGCGGGATCTTTTTCGCGCGCGATAATCAGCGGCAGCGTGATGGTTCCGTCGAGCAGGTCGGTGCCGCGGTGCTTGCCGGTCCGCTCGGCCGGCCCGCTGACGTCAAGGACATCGTCCAGCAGCTGAAAAGCAACGCCAACCCTGCGGCCAAAGCTGGCCAATTGAAGCTGCGGCTCGTCGGTGATCGAGGCGGCGATCGCGCAGGCAGCTGCAAAGAGGCTCGCCGTCTTCAGCTCGCAGCGCTCTAGGTAGCGCTCGAGCGTAACGGCGCTGTTCCAACTATCGGCCCGTTGCAACAGCTCGCCGCGCGCCAGCGCCGAACAAGCGTTGCTGAGTAGCTGAACCGACTGTGGGTCGCCGCTTTCAGTTATCAACGCAAAGGCGCGGGCAAAGAGCAGATCGCCGGTCGAGATAGCCGCGTCGCGGCCGGCCAGTGAAACGACAGTAGGTTTGCCACGACGCAGATCGGCTCGGTCGAGCACATCATCGTGAACCAGCGTGGCACTGTGGATAAGTTCGATCCCAGCGCCAGCGCGGACAAGCTCGGCGCGCTGCGAATCGCCCTGGGGCGGGCCAGCGCAGAGCAGCAGGAGCAACGGCCTTAGCCGCTTGCCCCCAGCGGCAACCGTCGCCTCACCGAACTGCTGCAGCGGTGCGCCGTAGCCGGCAGCCTCGGTCTGCAGCCGCTCTTCAACGGCTTTGAGCAGTGGCGCAATGTGTTCGCCTCCAGCCGCGACCAGCTCGCCGGTCTCCGGCGCTGCGTCCTCCATCAGGCCTCCGGTTTAGTTCCCGAGTGGATCGCAATAATCCCGCCCGCCGTAAGCAAGTAGCCGACCTCACCAAGGCCGGCCAGCGACAGCCGCTGCGCAAGTGTCTGAGCGTCAGGAAAACGCCGGACAGAGCTTGGCAGGTAGCTGTAAGCGTCCGGATCGCCAGCGAAACGGCCGATCAGCGGCACAAGCCGGTCGAACCAGAGGCGGAAGAAGCTTGACAGTGGCGGCCGCGTCGGCGTAGTGATCTCAAGCACGACTACGCGCCCGCCGGGGCGCGTTACGCGCACCATCTCGGCGAGCCCGGCGTCAAGATCGGAGAAGTTGCGGGCGCCAAAGCCAACCGTGACAGCGTCAAAGCGATCATCCTCATAGGGCAGAGCGAGCGCGTTGGCCTGCTGCCACTGGAGCTGAGGCGCTTTGACCCTCGCACGCTCGAGCATCTGCTCGGAAAAATCAGAGCCGATCACATTGCCGCTGGCGCCAACGCGAGTCGACAACTCGATCGCCAGGTCGCCGGTACCACTAGCGACGTCGAGAACGTCGCTCCCGGGCTCAACCAGCGCCAGGTCAGCTGCTCGGCGGCGCCAGCGGTGGTGCAGCCCGGCCGTCATAAGCGAATTCATCAGGTCATAAACACCGGCGATGCGGTCGAACATCGCTTCTACCTGCGGCTCCTCGAGTGTGCCGCTGGCACCAGCGTTGGCCATCGTCGCTGGCTACTTCAGCGCAGCGAGGAAGCCGACCATCTGGGCAAACTGCTCGGGTGACTCTTTGCTGAGCGCGGAGAAGGAAGGCATCGGCGCGCTCGGATTGAGCAACGTCCGTTGAATCGCTTGAGAGGGCAAGCGGGCGCCGATTTGTGTAAGTGCAGGGCCTGGGCCGGAGTTGCCGTTCTCGCCAAACTGGTGGCAGGCGGCGCAACCCGACTGGGCGACCACTTGACTACCGGCTTGGAAGTTGCTGACAGCTTCGGGGCCCTGCGATGAGATGTTGGCGGGGATCGGAATATCAATGTCGGTCGGCGGGCCGGCAGCGGCACCAAGGTAAGTCAGGTAACCCATCGCGCAGACAACGAAGATGCCAGCCGTCGTTGCAATTGGCCGGCGCTCCGGCCGACGTTCTGCGCCGCGGTCGTAAAACGGCAGCAGGAAGAGCAAGATCAGGCAGATCGTCGGTACACCAATCGTCGCCAGCGGCACAAGCGCCGGCGCCTTAATTACTTTCAGCAGCTCGAAAAGGAAGAAGAAGTACCACTCCGGGCGCGGCGTGTAAGTGGTCGATGTTGGGTCAGCCTTGGGGCCGAGCTCGGCGCCCAGCACGATCGCCATGATGATGATGACAGCCATGGTGACGACCGCCATCACGCTGTCTTTGGCAACGGCGTACGGGAAGAATGGCTTGCCTTGACTCTTCAGCGTGCCGTAATCGCGCAGATACTGCTCTTTTTGCTGCTTGTTCATACGTTGACCGTAACCTTCTCTTCGCGAAGCTCCTCAGGCTGCTCGGCCTTGACCCACGGCGGCGCCGTCGTGCCGAGCTTGGCGACGAGGTAAAGGTGGAAGCCCATCAGCGCGGCGATCGCGCCAGGCACCATCAGCATGTGGATCGCGTAGAAGCGCGATAGCGTCGTCGCACCGAAGTAGGGGCCAGCGCGGAGAAATTCGGAGAGGTACGGGCCGACCAGCGGGCCGGTGCCGTTGATGTTGACGCCGACGATTGTGGCCCAGTATGAGCGCTGGTCAAACGGCAGTAGATAGCCGCTGAAAGACATTGTCATTGTCATCACCAGCAGCGCCACACCTATCACCCAGTTCAGCTCACGCGGGTACTTGTAGGCGCCGAAGAAGAAAGTGCGGGCCATGTGCAGGAAGATCAGAATTACCATCACCGATGAGCCCCAGCGGTGCATGCCGTGGACTAACTCGCCGAGGAAAACCTCGTTGTTGATGTACTGAATCGATTCGTAAGCGCGCGTCGCCGACGGGTCGTAGTACATCGCAAGGAAGACGCCGGTAACGGCCTGCGCGAGGAAAGCGAACATCGTCGAAGAGCCGAGCGTGTAGAACCAATTCGTGCCCTTCGGCACCTTGCGAAACATCGCCCAGCGAAGCCCACCTGAGAGCGAGGTGCGCTCGTCGATCCAGTCAACAGCTGATGCGCCAGCCTCTTCAGCGTGGCCGAGCGGGCCGCTGGGGCCATACTCTTTACCGGGCCGCTTCGGCGACGAAAGTGGGTTGGTGGGGGCGGCAGGAAGTTTAAGTTTGGGCATTGGTTAGCTCGTTCCTTCAATCTTCCGCATCGATGGACGGGATGGGTAAAGGTACTGGCCGACGCCGTCGAGCGGCTCGCCTGGGTCACGTGGCGAGAAACGGCGAAGTTCACTGTTAACTGAGAAGCGCGGCCCAATCACCACTGCGTCGCCCTCAAGCTGCGTGTAGAAACGGTCAAGCGGTCGCACAGGCGGCCCGCCAGAGACCTTGCCAACGATGTCGTAAACCCCGCCGTGGCAGGGGCAGATAAAGCGCTGGGCGGCGGCGGTGAAACGAACTGGACAACCGAGGTGCATGCAGAGCGTCGAAATCGCGATGTACTTGTTGTATTCGTCGCGTGGTTCGGTATCGAGGGCGGGGTTGTACTTGCGGATGTAAACCGTTGACTTGCCGGCGTCCCCGATGCCAGCGACGAGCGTAATCGTGCGCGGCACGTAGCTTTCATCGCTGAACTCGTCAACCCTGCCAACCGACTGCCAAGGCTGGTCTTCCTCCTTAAAGATCGGGCCCATCGCAAAGCCGAGAGCAGGCAAAATAAAGGCAGCTGCGGCGACGCCGCCCGCGGCTTGGCCGGCAATAACCATCGCGCGGCGGCGCGTGACCGTCTCCCCCTCGAAGGCGCCGGGGATGTTGCGATCGAGGGTGTACTTGCTCTTGGGTTCTTTTTGATTGGCCATGATTTATTCAGCGCTACTAATTTCTGCGCGCCAGTCTAAAGTTTACTGACGTTCAATAGTACGACGAAGGCCGCCTGAAAGCCTCCTAGGTCAGCGCGCTTATGACGTGTCGGCGCGGAGCTGGCGCGCAGCAACTATCAGCCCAGTAACGGCGGCAGCAGGGTCGGTCGCGACAGCCGCTTTAGCTGCGGCGCTTTGCGGTGATGAACCCCAGCCGATCGCACTGGCGCCGAGCTGCCAAGCTGCGGCCGCCAAAGCATCATCATTCAGCGCTCGGGCTTGAGCACAAATTGCGATCACGTCAGCTAATTCACGGACGGAATCAAGGTCGCCGAGCTCAGCTAGCTGGGCGAGACCAAGAGCGTAGAGGCGATCTCCAGCGAGAATGTTAAGGTCGGCGTCGTCAGCGCGAAGGATCCGCGCACTGCCGCCGTGGATTAGAAATCCTTCGTAGACGGCCTCAACTACGGCTGCAATCTGGGCCTCACGGCCGACCGATCTTGGGCCGGCGGCGGCCAGCGCGCCCAGCTCCGGGTCCTCGTCGCCGACGACGCGCGCCCCGTCGGCGATCAGCACCTCGGCCAAGAGCCCGCCGTCCTCGCTTAGCTGCCCGGCCACGCTGGCCAAAGCGATCCGCGTCTGCTCAGCGCTCACGCAATCTCCGCGAAGGCGGCAGCGGCGACCTCGATCGTCTGATCGATCTGAGCCGGAGTGTGCGCTAGCGACGGAAACCACGCTTCAAACTGCGACGGTGGTGGGTAGACCCCGCGGGCCAGCAGGGCGCAGCACCAGCTCCCGTAAAGCTCAAGGTCGCAGCGCTGCGCCGAGGCGTAATCGACTACCGGATGTTCGCTGAAGAAGAGAGTGCAAAGGCCGGTCGTGCTGACAACCTCAACTGGCACGTCGGCGCCCGCCGCGGCCGCGCGGAGCCCTTTTGCTAGCGCCTCAGTAGTCGCTTGAAGATGGAGGTAGGCCGCATCATCGAGTCGCCGCAGCGTCGTCAAACCGGCGGCGACGGCAAGTGGATTTCCGCTCAGAGTTCCAGCCTGATAGACGTCACCGGCCGGAGCAATCAACTCCATCAGCTCGCGTGGTCCGCCATAGGCCGCCGCCGGTAGGCCGCCGCCGAAGATCTTGCCGACCACGGTTAAGTCGGGGATCACACCGGTCAGTTCTTGAGCGCCACCTGAGGCGACCCTAAAACCACTGATCACCTCGTCGAAAACAAGTAACGCGCCGGTCGCACTGGCGCGCTCGCGCAGCAGCTCAAGGAAGCCGTCAGCCGGTGGCACGAGCCCCATATTGGCTGGGTACGGCTCGGCCAGAAGCGCCGCAAACTCGTGCTCTTCGGTCGCGGCAATCAGCGCCTGCGGGTCATTCCAGGGGACAATCACGGTAGCCGCGGTAGCTGCGCCGGGCACCCCCGGGCTGCTGGGGATCGCGGCCGTCGCAAGGCCGCTGCCAGCTTCAGCAAGTAGCCCATCGAGGTGACCGTGGTAGGCGCCTGCAAATTTCAACAGTTTCTCGCGGCCAGTCGCGGCGCGTGCGAGGCGGATTGCGCTCATCGCAGCTTCTGTTCCGGAGCTCGTCATCCGCAACATTTCGATGCTGGGGAAGCGCCGCGAGACCTCCTCGGCTATCTCTACCTCGCCTGCTGTCGGCGCGCCGTAAGTTGTGCCCGCAGCGGCCGCCTCAGTGATCGCTGCGATCACCTCAGGGTCAGCGTGGCCGAGGATCAGAGGCCCCCAGGAGCAGACATAATCAATGTAAGTATTGCCGTCTACATCGGTTAGTTCGGCGCCCTCGCCGCGCTCGATGAAAATTGGGTCGCGCCCGATTGAGCGCATCGCGCGAACCGGCGAGTTGACGCCGCCAGGCAGGTATTGGAGTGCCCGCGCGTAGAGTTCAGCGGAGCGCGTGTCGCGCAGCGAAACACTCACTAAACACCACCGTACTCCCGCTCCCAATCGCGGAAATCGTCGGTGAAATAGAGCAGTCGAATCTTCTTGAACTCGGTGCTGGAGTAGAGCGTTGCGCGCTCCTCGATTGGAAACTCGTTGGCAATCGCATCGAGAATCGCGTCGCACTCTTGCTTTGAGCGGCCGTGAGCCATAGTGAATATCTGGTACGGCCAGTCGGCGTAGGTTGGGCGCTCGTAGCAGTGCGAAATTCCGCGGTAGGCCGCCATCTGCGGGCCGATCTCGGCGATCTTGTCAGCCGGCACCTGCCAGACGCCCATCCCGTTGGCTGAGAAACCGGCGCGACGGTGGTAGAGAATTCCAGCGACACGGCGCAGCAAGCCGCGCTCCTTCATCGCTTCCAAGTGCGCAAGAAGTTCGTCGACGCTAATGCCGAGTTCTTCAGCGGCGCCGGCCCAAGGCTCGCTGACTACTGGAAGGCTGCCTTGCGTGGCACGAATCACAGCGCGATCAAAATCGTCGTAATCCTGCGCCTCAAGGTCGACAGGCTCCTCGGCAACGCCGCGCTTTGCGAGCGTGTCGGTGTCACCACTCATCTCAAGGTCCATTCGAATCTTGAACAACTTCAGCGTTGGCAGTTGACGGATCGATTCAGCGCCGGTCAAATCCTGAAGCACGTCGAGCGTACCTTGGAGGCCAAGCTGCGAATCCTCTTCGACAGCCAACGTGAACCACATGTTGAACTCATGGTTGCGCAAATAGTTGTGCGAGACGCCGGGGTGTGAATTAACAATTTTCGCAGCGCGCCAAGGGTGCTCCGGATCGACCTTTGCGGCTACCAGCATTGAGCCGTAGCCCAGTGCGCGCGTGTCGTAAATCGGCGTGACCTGCCGGATGATCCGGTCTTTGAGCAGGCGCTCGACGCTCGACAAGACCTCCTCCTCTGCAATGCCAGCCTCTAACGCGACGGCCTCGTAAGGGCGCGCGGCGATCGGGAACGAGCCCTGCATCAGGTCGAGCAATTTGCGATCAAGGTCGCTCAGCTTTACAGCAGCGCCGTCTTTGCGGCTGCGGATCTTTGGCGTTGCCGCTATCTCTTTTGAAGCCATCGGGCCGCATCCTTCGCGTGGTAGGTAATGACGAAATCTGCTCCAGCGCGGCGAATCGAAGTTAAAAGCTCAAGAACAGTTGCCTGTTCGTCGAGCGCACCAACTGCCGCCGCCGCTTTTACCATCGCATATTCGCCACTAACATTATACGCAGCTACCGGCGCGCCAGTTTGATCGGCAATGCGCCTAATTACGTCAAGGTACGGCAGTGCAGGCTTGACCATTAGCGCATCGGCGCCCTCATCGAGGTCGAGTTGGGCTTCACGAACGGCCTCGCGCAGATTGGCGGGATCGATCTGGTAGCCAAGACGGTCGCCGAACGCTGGCGCTCCGTCAGCTGCCTCACGGAACGGGCCATAGAAGGCGGAAGCGAATTTGGCGCTGTAAGCGAGGATCGCGACCGCTTCGTAGCCGGCCTCGTCGAGAGCGCGGCGAATGAAGCCGACGCGGCCGTCCATCATGTCGCTGGGAGCTATTACGTCTGCCCCCGCGGCAGCTTGGCTCACCGCGGTCCGCGCCAGCAGCTCCAAAGCAGCGTCGTTGTCAACTTCGCGCGAACCGTCCAGCGGCCCGCAGTGGCCGTGGTCGGTGTACTCGCAAAGGCAGCAGTCGGCAATCAAAACGAGGTCGGGGTGGGCCGCCTTGATCGCGCCAATTGCCTGCTGAACTCCCCCGTCTGGATCCCAAGCGCCGGAGCCTTCGGCGTCCTTCTCAGAAGGAATGCCGAAGAAGAGCATCGCCGGAATTCCAAGTGCCAAGCACTCTGCCGCCTCTGAAAGCGCGCCGCTAATCGGCTGACGGCTGATGCCCGGCATCGAATCGATCGGCTCGGGGGCATTGAGGGTCGCTTCTACGAAGATCGGGAGCACCAGGTCACCGGCATCGAGGCGCGTCTCGCGCACCAACTCACGCAGCGCCGGGGTGCGGCGCAGGCGGCGCATTCGAGTTAGCGGAAAGGCCATGGCTGCCAATGGTAGGGAGGGCGCTCTCACCGGGCGGGAGCGAAGCTGCGAAAGTCTGCCCTGATGGCAACAGATCAGGCAACAATCTGCTTCGTTGGCGACCTCGTTGGCAGCTGCGGCCGGCGCACGCTGCTGGCACTGCTACCAACGATCCGCGAGCGCTACGACCCAACCTTCGTCGTCATCAACGGCGAGAACGTCGCCGGCGGCCTTGGAATCACGCCGAAAATCGCCGACGAACTCTTCGAAGTTGGCGTTGACGTGATCACGCTCGGCAACCACTCCTACCGCCGCGCCGAGATCCTCCCTTACCTCGACCAGCGCGAGCCGATTCTGCGGCCGGCCAACTACCTGCGCTCTCAGCCCGGCCATGGCCACTGCATGGTCGAGAAGGAAGGCATGAAGCTTGGCGTCATAAACCTCTCGGGGAACCTCTTCCTTGATCCGGCGCACCCCGCCTTCCAAGCCGCCGATAGTGCCGTCGAGGACCTCCTCAACAGCGGAGCCGACCAGATTCTTGTTGACATGCACGCTGAAGCGACCAGTGAAAAGGTCGCACTTGGGTGGTACCTCGACGGGCAGGTCAGTGCAGTAGTCGGCACGCATACGCACATCCCGACCGCCGACGCGCGCGTGTTGCCGGGCGGCACGGCCTTCATCACCGACGTTGGAATGACCGGCGCACGCGGCGGCGTGATCGGCGTCAAGCGCGACCAGGCGGTTGGCTCACTTGTCTCAGGAATGCGCGTTCAGTTTGAGCCGTCGGACGACGACCCGTGGCTAAACGCAGTGATCATCCGCTGCCGGGGCCCGCGGCGGGCGGAGTCGATCGAGCAACTCCTACTGGCCGCTCCGGCCAGCCCTCGCGAAGCCCTGTGAGCGCTGGACGCCCAAGGAAGGCGATCAGCGCCAGCGGAATTAGCCAGGCGAGGTAGAGGTAAAACCAGTAGGTCGCGGAAAGCTGGACGGCAGCCATGATCGCGCCAGCCATCGCCGCCAGCGTGATGATGTTGCGGCGGCGCGGAATGAAGAAGGCTGCGAGCGCCAGCAGAATGGTTGCCGCCTGAACGACCTTCTGAGCCGTGCTCCAGCCGCCTGCGTAGAAGCCCCAAACTGAGAATGGCGCGTCGCGACCGAACTGATAACCAAGCGTGTGCTCCCAGAAGTCCTTCAAGCTCGTCGTTGGCGCAAAGATCGCGGCCGTGATTAGGGCCACCAGCGCCACGCCAAGGCAGAAGGCGGCCAATCGCCTGAGCCGCGCCGAGCGTGGCTGGGTCGAATCCCATAGCCCATCGCCAGCAAAGAGCGGCAGCAGCGCAAGCGGTGCAAACTTTGTCAGCCCGGCAGCGACGCTAAGCGCACCGCGGGCAACGGGCTGGCGATGGAGCCAGATGGCAGCGAGCACGAGCGCGGCCGGGATCGCATCGTTGCTCCCCGAGTTAGTGACGTAAACGGTAAATGGGAAGGCCAGCCAGGCGTATGCGAGAACAATGCCAAGCGCGTTGTCGCGCAGCCGCTTGCCGATCAGGAATAGCAGCACCGTACAGGCGACGTCAACGAACCCGGCCACGGCGTGAGCGGCGGGCAGGTCGTCCCAGGTTCCCTGCCAGGGCCAAATCCACTCGAACGGAACGTAGAGCAGGTAAAGCAGTGGCCCGTAGGTGTCGCCGCTGCCGTTGTCGAATGGAAACGAACCGTAAAGTGCGCGGCCGTGGCTGAACTTGTCTGCCCCAATAACGCCGGCGTAGCCGACGTCGATTACGTTGCCGTCAACGATGTTCAGGCCAGCGCGAAAGCCGAGCAGGAAAAGGCCGATTACGGCCAGCCAGCGCCAGGGAACCAGTAGCCGCAGCGGCGGCGGGCGGGCACTTGGGCGCAGCCCGATCGCGAGCAGCCGGATGACCATCCAGGCAAGAAGCGCGCTGCTGATAGGCACCGAGATACCAAGGTTGGCGTCGTTGAAAAAGGCGAGCGAAAGGCTGAATCCGAGTAGCGCCAGCAGGTCAAAGTGAAGCCAGCGGAATGGTTTTCGCCAGTCGAAGAAGGGCACAAAGAAAGCGATGCAGAGCGGAATCCAAATCCATGGCGAGTTGACCGAGCGGCCAAAGGCTCCGGGGTAGCCACGGGCCATCGACCAGGCAACCTGAAAGCCGCTCCAAACCTCGGTCACTCTGCCGTCCGAGGCGATCTTCGCCAGTGCTACCTGCTTGGGATCTTGGCCCTTACTAAAGAGGCTCACCTCCCAGCTTCCGGCCGCCTTGCGTAGCGCGCTGATTGATGCGCCGCGATTGGCGCGGCGCTGCTCGATGAATACCGACGTCTTGCTGGCAATTGCCTCAGCGCGAGCGCTCGTCAGCGGTCTAGTGGGCGCTTCGCCGTCAGCAAGTGCGCTGGCCGGCGGCGCCACGGCGAGCGCAAGCGCGGCGGCTGCCAGCAGCCTCGCGCTAACTGTCGCCGCCGCCAAAGTCCTCGGGTGAGACTTGATCAAGGAAGTCTTTGAAGCGGTCGACGACCTCCTCGGTGTCCTCGACTTCGTGCTCAAACTCGATCGCCGACTCGGCGATCACGTCCTCAGCAGCGAAGATCGGCGATTCCGAGCGGACGGCCAAAGCAAGCGCGTCACTGGGGCGCGAATCAATCTCGACCTCCTTGTCGCCAATCTTCAGCGTGATCGTCGCGAAGAAGGTGTTGTCGCGAAGCTCGGTGATCGCAACCTGCGCGCAATTGGCGCCGAGCTCATCAAGAATCTCAACAACCAGATCGTGCGTCATCGGCCGCGGCGTGGCTTGGCCCTGCAGTTTCATCAAAATCGCCGCCGCCTCGGGGTGGCCAATCCAGATCGGCAGGAACTTATTCCCGTCAACGGTCTTCAGCAAGACGATCGGCTGTTTGCCGACCATGTCAAACGAAACTCCGTAGATGACCATCTCCTGCACTTACAAACCCCCGTAATTCGTGGCTCGTGGGGGCAGCATAGCCCGCGCGAGGCCGTCGACCGCGCCCGCTCAGTCTGCGAGCGCCGCCACGGTTGCTTCGTAAACGCCCTCATTGAGCGTTGTGTGTAACGTGGCAGAAGCCTGAATGAACGAACCTATGGAGTCCCATTGACACCCGTCCTTTACGCCCTCGGACACTTCTGCACTAAGCACCGCTGGATCGTCGTGATCGCATGGATCGTGATTGCCGTTGGCCTACTTGCTGGCTCTAAATCACTCGGTTGGACGACCTCGAACAACCTCACGCTGAACGGGACCGGCAGCCAAGACGCCACCAACATGCTCACCGACCGCTGGCCCGATGCCGCCAATGGTTCGATTCCAGTAGTGCTCGGGGCGCCGGGCGGCAACCTGATCAGCGATTCGCAGTACGCCGATGCGATTAACGAGACGGTCTCCAATTACCAGAACGACTCTGGCGTTATCTCAGTCGTCAGCCCGCTTGGCACGACGACGCAGTCTCAGTCGCTCAACAGCAAGGACGGCCAGATCTCCGTGATTAGCGTCACGATCAAAGACTCCCCCTCTGAGCTGACGCTCAGCGAAGGCAACCACATCGTGGACCTCGCCGAGCCGGCGACGAAGGCGGGGCTGAAGGTAGGCGTTGGCAGCTACGTCGGCAATGCCGTCTCCAACCCCAATGTTGATCTCAGCGTAATCATCGGAATTGCCGCGGCAATCATCATTCTGCTCTTCACTTTTGGAACGCTCGTCTCAATGGGGCTGCCAATGGTTACCGCGCTGGTCGGCTTGGTCGCCGGGATCTCCGGCGTCTATCTGCTCGGCCAGATCGTTGATGTACCAACTATTGGCCCGACACTGGCGATCATGATCGGGCTCGGGGTAGGCGTGGACTATGCGCTCTTCATGGTGAGTAGGCACCGACAACACGTCGGCATGGGGCTTGACTACAAAGAGGCCGCTTCGCGCGCTACGGCGACTGCCGGCGGAGCCGTCGTCTTTGCTGGCTCAACGGTTATTCTGGCGCTTCTTTGCCTCGCAGTCGTGAAGGTTCAAATCCTCTCCGCGATGGGTTACTCGGCCGCTGTTGCAGTGCTCTTCGCAATGCTCTCGGCGCTGACGCTGATGCCGGCACTACTGGCGATCGCGGGCAAGGGCCTAGACCGCCTCGCGCTGCCCTTCATCTCGATCAAAAAACAGGAGAAGACCGCTGAATCGCCCGGTTGGACTGCTTGGGGCAAGGCGATTGTGCGCCACCGCGTACCTGCGCTGATCCTCTCCTTGATCGTACTCGCGCTACTCGCCTACCCAATTCACCAGCTCTACCTCGGGCAGCAGGACAATGGCTCCTTCCCAACCAACACGCAGGCGCGGATCTCCTACGACCTTCTCGATGAGGGCTTCGGCGTCGGCGCCAACGCCGGCTTCCTAATCGCTGTCGCAATCAATTCAACCGACGCCAGCACCGTTCAGACCCAGCTAACGGACCTTACGACAGCACTGGCAAGCGCCTCCGGGGTCGCATCGGCCTCACCAGCCTCGGTCAACTCGGACGACACCGCGGCAACAATCACCGTCACACCAACGACCGGCCCTTCTTCCGAGGCAACTTCAAATCTCGTTACCGACCTGCGCGCCACGACGATCCCTGATGCCACCAAGGGCACCTCTTTGACCGCCTACGTTGGCGGCCAAACCGCCAGCTACGTTGACCTTGCAACCTTGATCGGTGACCGACTGGTGTTGACGATCGTGATCGTCGTGCTGCTTGGCTTCATTTTGATGACGATGGCCTTCCGCGCTCTGGGACTGGCGCTGATCTCGTCGCTGATGAACCTCGTCACGGTTGCCGCCGCCTTTGGCATCACTACCGCGGTGTTCGAAGTCGGCCGTGGGACGTCTCTGATTGGGCTGAGCGGGACGATCCCAGTTGTCAGTTACGTGCCGCTGATGATGTTCGCCGTGCTATTTGGGCTCTCGATGGATTACAACGTCTTCTTGATGAGCTCGGTGCGTGAAAAGTGGCTTGAGAAGAAGGACCCTCAGGCCGCGATCGTTGAAGGCCTAGCCTCGACCGGAAAGATCGTCAGCGCTGCGGCGCTGATCATGACCGCCGTCTTCCTCGCTTTCGTAATCAACGGCAACCCGATCGTCAAACAATTCGGCGTTGGTACTGCGGCAGCAATCATCATCTACGCCACTTTGGTGCGCTGCGTGCTGCTACCGGCGACGATCAGCCTCTTCGGTAAGGGCGCCTGGTACATGCCTCACTGGCTCGACCGAATTCTGCCAAACATCTCGATCGAAGGCGACCAATACTTCGAAACTCGGGCAGCTAAAGGCGCGCAGAGCTAAGCGGCCACTCGCGCGGCGTGCCGAGCGCTAAGCCATGATCTAACCCATGTCTCAGGTTCTGCTTTATGCGGTCGGATCGGCGTTTTTCCCTTCCCTCTTAGCTGGCGTCTCGATAATTCTTACGCGCGACCGCCCGGCAACGCTGCTCCTGGCCTTCTACATCAGCGGCATGGTCGTCAGCATCGCTGTTGGCTTGATCCTGCTCGACACCGTCGGTAGCGACGCCCAATTCAGCTCGTCAAGCACCACGACTAGGCCAGTTTTTGAGATTACAGCAGCAATTGCTGCCTTTGCGCTGGCCTGGCTAACCGGCAGCAAACGCGGCAGCAAAGCGATTGACGACTGGCGGGGCAAGCGCAAGCGCCGTAAAGAGGCCAAGCAGACAGCGGAGCACAGTGAGGGGCAGGAGGCTAAAGACCCCTGGGCTGTTCGCGTGCTCGACCGCGGATCGATCCTGCTCGCGGTGATCGCCGGCATAATTCTCAGTCTGCCGGGCCCGTTCTACCTCCTCGCGCTTGCCGACATCGCCGAAGCGAAGGACTCCACCACCGAAGCAATCATCCTCGTCGTCGTCTTTAACCTGATCATGTTTGTGCTCGCCGAAGTACCGATAATCGGCTACTTGCTCAGCCCCGAGAAGACGCAAGGCCGCGTTGAACAATTCTCTGCGTGGCTCGAAAACAACGGTTTGCGGATCATCTCCATCTTTGCAGTGCTGTGGGGCCTCAGCGCGCTGGGGAAGGGGATCAGGGATCTAGTTGGTTGACGGCGTAGAAGTGCTCACCGTGAGTCGTCGTCGCGTGACGGGCCAGCGGCTTTTTCTTCTATCTCATCACCTTTTGGACGACCGGCGATCAGCGGCATGATCTTGTCGAGCGCCTTGCGAGGCCAGTGAAACTCCAGCGAGAGGATCAGGAGGCCGAGCGCGATAAGGCCGACGCCAGGCCCCGGCAAAGGAATCAAAACGACGCCTATCGGGAGTAGAAGGATGCCAACGACGACGCCGGCCGCGCGCAGCCAGATGCTGCGCTCTTTGTGAGCTTCCTGCTGGGCCTCAAGCCGCCGATGAAACTCTTTGATCTGCTCTCGCATTTTTCAGGCTGGTCGGTCGATCTGGCGCAATTGATTATGGTCGATGCCGATTCCGGGGCGATCTCGCTCGCGGAAAACAGAGTGGGCGATCCAGGATTCGAACCTGGGACCTCGTCCTTATCAGAGACGCGCTCTAACCAACTGAGCTAATCGCCCGCAGTGTGGTCAGGATAGCGAGCGCACGCAGGCCCGTGCGGCGTGAGGTAAACGCTAAACGCAGGGCCGCTCGCCGGTTCAGGAGAGGCGGCGAGCAGAAATCAAACCGGCGACGAGGTCGGCGTCGGCGACATCTTCGATTGTCAGCTCGGCTTTGTAGCTGGTGCCCCGCGGGCGTACTTTGATCTCGCGTCCGAAGGCTTCTCCAAGCGTCTTCGCAATCTGCTCGCAGGCATCGGCCTGGTCGGGGTGGACCCGCTGCGTCGCGCGTTTTCCTGATTTTGCTCGCTTTCCACCGCCAGCCGCATTTGCTTGGCGGGCGCGATCCTCTAGCACCCGCACCGACCAGTCACCGTCTTTTGCAGACCGCGCCAGCCGCTTGCGATCGGAGTTTTCGTCGGCGAGCAGTAGCGCGCGGCCGTGACCCTCGGTCAGTGAACCGTTCTCGAGCATTGTCAGCACGGAGTCGGGGAGATCGAGAATTCTGAGCAGGTTAGAAATCGCCGAACGGCTGCGGCCGACGCGGCGGCCAACTGCCTTCTTCGTCATCCCGAGCTCTTCAACGAGAGCCGCAACAGCGCGCGCCTCTTCGACCGGGTTGAGGTCGGCACGGGCCATGTTTTCAACGATTGCCGCTCCAAGCGCCTCGCTGTCGTCACGCTGCTCAACAATCGCCGGAATCCGCTCCAGCCCGGCGAGCTGCGCGGCGCGCCAGCGGCGCTCTCCGGCCACCAGCTCGTAATTTCCGCCGCGCAGAGGTCGCACGAGAACCGGCTGCAGCACGCCCTGATCAGCGAGCGAATCGGCGAGTGCGGCCAGTGCATCCTCGTCGAAGCGCCGACGTGGTTGGTTCGGGTTTGGTGCGATTAGCTCGATGTTGATTTCGCGCAGCTCAGCTGACGCTTGCCGATCCTCCGGGCGCAGTTCGAGGATTGCGGCCAGGCCGCGCCCAATTCCAGTATCAGCCACGGGTTGCTACCTCCTGGGCGAGCGCGAAATACGCCTCGGCCCCCGCACAATGCGGATCGTAATGAATTACAGGGCGCCCGTAACTGGGAGCCTCACTGACGCGCACGTTGCGCGGGATAACGGTTTCGAAAACAAGATCCGGGAAGTGTTCGCGGACCTCGCGCTCCACGTCGCGTGAGAGGCGCGTACGCCCGTCGTGCATTGTCAGCAACATTCCGGCGACAACCAACCGTGGGTTTAGTTCGCGCTGCACAAGGCTCAGCGTGTCGAGCAAGCCGGCCAGCCCTTCGAGCGCAAAATACTCGGTCTGAACCGGCACGATCACCCGATCAGCGGCGACGAGCGCGTTGATTGTGAGCGGTCCGAACGATGGCGGGCAGTCAATGATCACGTAACTAGCCTGCTCGCGCAGCGGTTCCAGCGCGTCTCGAAGACGCGTCTCAGAGTCAACCTCGCGGGGAAGTTCGACGTTGGCGGCAGCCAGATCTGGGTGTGAAGCGAGCAGGCGGAGGTTCTCAACCTCGGTTGGAAGCAGCGCGTCGAGCGCTGCGACGCGGCCGGCTAGCACGTCGTAGAGGTTCGGCGTCGATGATTTAGGAGCTCCGAGCGCAACGGTTGCGTTGGCCTGGGCATCGGCGTCGATCAGAATCGTCGAGAAGCCAGCCTCGGCGACGCAAGCGGCGACGTTGACCGCGGTTGTCGTCTTTCCGACGCCACCCTTCTGGTTAGCGATCGCATAAATAATTCCCATCTAAGCCGCAAGTTACTGGGCCTATCGGTCGGCAAAGACTGGGAGCAGCGATTATTTAGTTCGGCTCCGAACTACCCCTGCTCAGCTCGATTTTGCTGCCAGTGGGCGCTTCTTCGCGATCCCAGGCCGACGTGGATAGCGGGACGGCGTAGCGGCCAGCTTCTCGCTCACGACTAGGTTACGGCTATCGGCGCCAGCGACCAGATCTCCGGGGACTGCGACCGTCAAGGGCGCACTCATCTGGAGCTCAGAGGCAGCGAACGACGCGTCAGCAAGCTCGTCTTCGTTGAGGCTCCCCTTCCAAGCAACGAGCGATCCACCGACGCGCAGGAGCGGCGCGGCGTACTCCAGCAGGATCGACGTCGAGGCCAGCGCACGCGAGCTAACGACGTCCTGCTCTCGCGGCTCCAACGCCCAAAGTTCAGCCCTTTCGGCAATAACGGTCACGTTTTCAAGCGTCATTACCTCGGATGTCTCGAGCAGAAAATCAGCCTTGCGAGCCACGCTCTCAACCAATGTGAGATGCGTCTCAGGCAGAGCGATTGCAAGCACGAGGCCAGGGAATCCGCCGCCTGAGCCGAGGTCGGCGATCGTCGACGCCGAGCGGATCTGCGGGAGCTCTAGTCCGGCGAGCGAATCGGCGATGTGCAGTTCTACCGCCGTCTCGGGATCACGCACCGTTGTCAAAGATCTAGGCCCGGTGATGACGAACTTGAGCAGCGCGTTGAGTTTCTCGGCGCTGCGAGGCGGTAGTTCGAACCGATCGGTCAGTTCGCGGCAGCGCGCGGCAACGGTCACCACATCAAGCTACCGCGAGAGCGCGTTTCACGTGGAACGCCCGAGCACCCTTGACTAAGTGATTACTGGGGTGATTACGAGGTAGCGGCGCGGTTCGTCGCCCTCGCTGTGGGTATCCACGTCTTCGCGGTCGCGCAAGTACTGGTGGACGATTCTGCGCTCAGCGGCATTCATCGCCGGCAAATCAATCGCGCTTTCGTCACTGAACGCCTTCTCTGCAGCCTCTTCAGCCTGCTGCTCAAGCTGCTCGCGGCGGCGCTCGCGGTAACCGGCAGCGTCAATCTCAACCCGGATCCGTTCGCCCTCCCCTGCGTCGCGCTGGATGATGCGCGCCGCGAGATGCTGAACCGCGTCGATCGTCTGGCCGTGCTTGCCAATGAAGAGTCCTAGGTCGTCGCCCTCAAGCGTCCCCGTCACTTCGCCATCTTTTATCGCGACATCGATCTGCGCATCAAGGTCAAGCGCGTCGACGATCTGTTCAAGCAGCTCCAGTGTCCGCTCTTGTGCCTCTTCAGGTGTAGCCATTAGCTCCTCTTTCCAGAACGCTTCTTCTTCTTACGCGCTGCCGGTGGCGGCGCGCTTGCTTTGCCCCCATTCGAGCTACCGCCCGCAGTAGCCCCCGCAGTGGCAACCGCAGCTTTTGCAACTGGCGCGCTAGGGAGTCCGTCGGGGTTGCCGCCCAGCCAGGGCGGCAACTGACCGGTGGCTCGCTTTAGGAAGTATTGCTGGCCGACGGTCCAGAAGTTGGTCGTAATCCAATAGACCATTAGGCCGGCTGGGAAGCCCTTAATGAAGAAAACAAACACGAAAGGCAGCGCGATCATGATGATCTTCTGGTTGCGATCCGAGGTGACCGACATAAGAAGGCTCGAGAGCAGCTGCGAGACGACGTAGAGAACGAGCAGCAGGATCAGCACCCAGCCAGTCGACGGCGCGGTTAAGTCGGGGATGAAAAGAAACTCAGCCGAACCAGGGTCGACCGCCTGGCAGAAAGTGGTGTCGAGACCGGTCGGTGGCACCGCTGCCTTGCCGGCCGCCAGAATCGCGCTTTCGGGGCCACAGATGTCAATCTTTAGCGGCGCGCGCAGCAAGTAGAAAAGGCTGATGAAGACCGGGATCTGGGCTACTAGCGGCAGACAAGAGCCAAACGGGTTGACCTTGTTCTCTTGATAGAACTTCATCATCTCCTGGTTGAGGCGCTGCTTATCGCCCTTGTACTTCGCCTGGAGATCCTTGATCTGGGGCGAAAGCGTCTGCAGCGCCTGCATTGAGCGGAACTGCTTGATCGTCAAAGGCAGCAGCACGACGCGCACAACCACCGTGAGCGCGATGATCGCCAGACCCCAGCCCAGACCCACCTGAACGTGAAAGAACACCAATATCGCTTGGAAAACCGAGATCAGAGGCGAGAGAATCGACTCGAAGGTGTCTTCTATTCCGGCTGTAATGAAAGGCATCTGTGATTAATGGGTCGGGTGAGAATCAGGAGTCGAGCGGTGACGGTTGTGGAAAACGCTCTGGTCGCTAACGGGGTCGAAACCGCCGTGGCTAAGCGGGTTGCAGCGCAACAAGCGCCATCCCCCCAGAACCAGCCCGCGAAGTATGCCGTACTCAGCGATCGACTGCGCGGCGTAGGCCGAACAGGTCGGCTCGTACTTGCACCTGCGTGGGATCGCGGGCGAGACAAAGCGCTGGTAGGCGACGATCGGAAGGCTCGCTACACGGCGGATCAAGGATGACATCACCCGGCCTGCTTACTAGAGGCAACTATCAACTCTTCAAGTTCGCGCTTGACGCCTTCGAGCCCGTCACGCTCGCATAGCTCACCGGCATCGTTGCGCGCCACAACGACAACATCTGAAGCTGGATCGAACCGCTCGGAAAGCTGATCGACCGCGCCGCGAAGTAGGCGCTTGATCTTGTTGCGCTCGACTGCACCGCCGACCTTGCGCGAGACGCTTAGTCCGAGCCGCGGACCGCCTTTTAGCTCGCCGGCATCGGCGCGGGGGAACAGGTGGAGCACAAAGTAGCGACCGCCGAACGAGCGACCCTGTCGGTATACGCGCTCAAAGTCAGCGCTACGAGAGAGCCGCCGCGGACGCCGACGTGGTGCGCTCGCCGCGGAATCCACGCTCAGACGGTGAGCCGCTTGCGACCCTTATCGCGGCGACGCTTGAGCAGTGCACGACCGGCGCGCGTGCTCATCCGCCCGCGGAATCCGTGGGAGCGGGCGCGCTTACGTTTTTTGGGTTGGTAGGTCCGCTTCATTTGGAGCCAATCCGAGCGTCGAGTGGTCGCGAAGGAGCATAGCCGCCCGAGACCAAAGGTAGCGTCAGCGAGAAGCCTTTGTCGCCAAATGCGGCATTACCCTCGCCGGCGGGGTGGCAGTCAACCAACCCTCTGCTAGCTTGCTCCAGCCAGGCGCGAAGGGAACAAATTAGCAACTCACGCGACCAATCTGGCAGCAACCTCGATGATCAGCCCAAGCTCGAAAAATACCTGGCAGCAAATCTCAGATGAGCTCAAATCGGCCGTTGGAGTAAGCCTTTTTGACGTTTGGCTTGCACCGCTAAAGCTCGCTAGTCTTGACGGCAACCAGCTCATTCTAGAGGCGCCCCCGGCCTCGCGCGCGTGGGTTAGCGACCGCTTTGGCAGAGTTCTCAATGACTCCGCGAAGAGCGTAATCGGCAGCGACGTCGAAGTCCACATCAGCGCAGCCGGTGGTGGCGCTGAGTTGGGCGAGAGCCAGCATCGATCGACGCAGCGCCAATATCAAGCAACTGATCTAAACCCCAAATATTGTTTCGAGCAATTCGTCATTGGCAGCGGTAATCGGCTAGCTCACGGCGCCGCGCTAGCCGTCGCAGAAAACCCCGGGACCGCTTACAACCCACTCTTCATCTGCGGCCCTCCTGGCGTCGGCAAGACTCACCTGCTGCATTCGATCGCCGACTACGCAACCCGTCACGGCAGTGGCCTACGAGTTCAACTGACTGGCGCCGAGTCTTTCGCCAACGAGTTCATCGCCGCGCTGCGAGGCGGCGATATAAACGCCTTTAAAGCGCGACACCGCGACGCTGACTTAGTGCTCGTCGACGATGTGCAATTTCTGATGGCCAAAGCGAAAACTGAAGAAGAATTCTTCCACACTTTCAATGCCCTGCGCGAAGGCGGTGCGCAGATTGTTCTAACTTGCGATCGACCGCCGCGTGACCTTGACCGACTAGAGGAAAGGCTACGTGATCGCTTCGAATCGGGGCTTGTAGCCGACATCAGCGCTCCGGATTTAGCGACACGGATCGCTGTCCTCCGAGCCAGAGCTGAGCTCGATCAAATCGTCATTGATGATCACGAAGTTCTCAACTTGATTGCGACCCGCGTGGCACACAACCTGCGCGCACTAGAAGGGGCGCTAATTAGAGTCGTAGCTTATGCATCGCTGAGTGGGAGGGCGATTACAAAAACGCTCGCTGACGAAGTGCTCGATGGCCTCTTTCCGCAAAAACGAGAGCGATCTGCGGTATTAAAGCCATCGATTGAGGAGATCCGCTCCGCAGTCGCAGCAGATTATGGCATCAGCGTCGAGGAGCTCTGTTCGACCAGCCGTGCAGCTGAGGTCCTTTTGCCTCGGCAGTTGGCGATCTATTTAGCCCGCGAACACAGTGGTGAAAGCCTCACAAAAATCGCCACCGCGTTTGGTGGCAGAAACCACACGACAGCTCTCAACGCTGTTAAGAAAATCCAACATAGGCTCGCTGACGATTACGAGCTAGCGGACAGATCTGCACGCATCACTGAAGAGATGTTCAAATCGGAGCATCGGTGATGAACCGACCGGAGCGACTGACAAACTTGGAGAGTTGTAAACAACCTTGGCAAAGTAACTTAACCGCAGATAGCGGGGCTTTTCTCGCTGAGCCAACTGTGAACAGCACCTACTACAACTAGCTCTTTTAATAAGGACAACAGCTTTGAAAATCACTTCCACAACCTCTGAGCTTCACCACCACCTGCAAACGATTGCAAGAGTGGCTTCTACACGCAGCGCAATTCAAGCGCTTTCGGGCGTTAAAATCGTTGCAGAAACCGGTTCGATTGAGTTGCTTGCCACCGATTCTGAATTATCGATTCGAGTGCCATTGAATGGGACCGTGGAAAGCCCAGGATCGGTCGTTTTGCCGGCGCGCCTACTATCCGAAGTCATCCGCCAGCTCGGTGCGCCAGAGGTCTCGCTGGAGCTGCGCAGCGAAGAGCAAGATGTGGAAATTCAATCCGGAACGGCTCAGTATCACCTCCGCACCCTTCGCTTAGAGGACTTTCCAGAGCTACCGACCAGCGGCGGTGACACCCAAGTTGCGATGCCAGCGGCTGCCTTCATTGAGACCATCGCGAGAGTCTCCCGATCAGCATCCCGCGACGAGACCCGCCCGATTCTAACCGGCGTCCTCGTGTCGGCAAGCGGCAACGAGCTGCGAATGGTTGCGACCGATTCATACCGGCTAAGCGTCAAAGAAACAGCGCTTGAGCAGCCATTGAAGGAAGGATTTGAAGCCAACGTTCCTGCGCGGGCACTGGAAGAAGTGGCGCGGCTGGTTGAATCCGACACCGACTCAATTTCAATTGGTGTTAGTGCAAACCAGGTGGTTTTTGACGTAGGAGCGGTGTCGCTCTCAAGTCGGCTAATTGACGGCCAGTTCCCCAACTACCAGCAGCTGCTCCCTGATGCCTTTGAGCATGAACTAACGATTTCAACAGAAGAGTTTTTGACGGTAGCCCGCCGCATAGCGCTGATGGCGCAAAAAAACGCGCCGCTCCGCCTGGCTTTTAGCGAAGGTGAGCTCACTCTTTCTGCCCAAACCCCTGACGTTGGCGAAGCAAAAGACACGCTCCCAGTTCCGTTCGCGGGCGAACCAATGGAAATCGGCTTCAATCCTGAGTTTCTTGTTGCAGGGCTGGAGAGCACTACGGCCGATGACGTAATTCTTAAACTGATCAATCCTTTGCGGCCAGGGCTAATTGTCTCTGCCGATGGCAGTGGGTTCCTCTACCTGATTATGCCGATCCGTTTGAACGCGTAATGGCTTTAATCCGCCGGCTCCGCGTGCGCGACGTGCGCTGTTATGAGTCAGCTGAGATCACACTTGGCGAACATTTGACGGTGATTTATGGCGCCAATGGGGCTGGCAAGACGAATCTTCTCGAGGCGATCTACTTCGGCTGTACGGGTCGCTCTTGCCGAACCTCCAACGATCGCGAGTTCGTTCGTTTCGAACAGAGCGCTGCTCGCGTTGAGTTTGAGCTTGAGAGCGAGAGCGGTCTCCATCAACTCGCGGTTGGCTTCGAGCCAGGCCAGCCGCGTCACGTAACCGCCGATGGCGGCCCCGTCGAGCGCCTAATCGATGTTCCCTTCAGGCCGCTGGCTTGCGTCTTCCTGCCCGACCGCTTGGAGCTGATCAAGGGTGCTCCGTCACTCCGTCGCGATCACCTTGATCAGTTAATCGCCGGGCTGTGGCCAGCGCGCGCCGCCCTCCGTCGTGATTATGGCCAAGCGCTCGCTCAGCGCAACGCACTGCTTTCAAGGATCCGAGGCCAAGGGGTCGACGCCGGTGAACTTGACGTCTGGGATCTTGAGCTTGGCCGCCTTGCGCTCCTGCTTAGCGCCGAGCGGGCTCGCGCAGTTGAGCTGGTTGGCCCGCCGGCTCAGGAGATCGCTGATGAATTAGGTCTAGTTGGAGGTTTGGAGCTGCGCTACCGACCGCGCAGCAAGGCCGATACTGCTGAGCTCTTTGCTGCTGAACTGTTTGAGCGGCGCAGCTCTGATCTTGACCGTGGTTTTACCGGCCACGGTCCGCACCGTGATGAGTTGCTGCTCAGCCGCGATGGGCGTGAGTTGCGTGTTTACGGCTCGCAGGGAGAGCAGCGCGTGGCGTTGCTGTCGTTGCTGCTGGCAGAGCGCGAGGTGCTCGCTGACCAGCGTGGCCAGACACCGCTACTACTACTCGATGACGTGATGAGTGAACTTGACGGTGAGCGCCGCGAACGGCTTGTGGCGCGGATTACGCTCGCCGGCCAGTCGGTTGTGACGACGACTGAACTCGAGCACGTGCCGACAGCCGACGAGCTTGGCGTCGCACGCGTCGAAGTGAGCGGTGGAGTGATTAATCAAGAGGTGAATGTGTGAGCCGCCAGCGACGGTCGCCACGCAACGCGGCGAGCTCGGTGCGCGAGCTAGTTGACCGGCTCGCGCCGGCGACTACGCTGGCGCAGATCCAGCGCCACTGGCGCGCCGCTGTCGGCGACGCCGTCGCCGCTCAGGCAACACCGACGGGTGAAGCCGGGGGTGTTCTCACGGTTACCTGTTCGAGCGCCGTTTGGGCACAGGAGATTGACCTAATGAGTGTCACCTTGATCGCGTCTTTGAACAGCATTCTGGGAGGCGATCAGGTTGTCTCGTTGCGCTGCCAAACGGTGGCCGCTAAGGGCTGGTCGCACGAGAGCGCGCGGTAAGCCGCAACTTCGGTTACATAAGTCAGCGGATCAGCCTGTAATTACAGCGATTTTTGCCGTCTGGCAGGAGTCAAGCTGGCCCCTCAGAGTGCTATTGTTCTGGATACCAAATGTAGAGGCCTCGATCCCGCGAAAACGCCGCAGGAATGGGGGTTTTTGCCCGTTATCGGAGCTAAATGACCAAAGCTGACAAAAGTTCGAGCAAAGGTGCCACGAAAGCTGAGACCACTGGCAGCTACGAGGCCTCCGATATTACGGTTCTCGAAGGGCTTGAAGCGGTCCGCAAGCGGCCAGGAATGTACGTTGGCTCTACCGGCGTACGAGGGCTCCACCATCTCGTCTACGAGGTCGTCGACAACTCTGTCGACGAAGCTCTGGCCGGCCACTGCAGCTCAGTTGAGGTAACAATTCACGCCGACAACTCGGTGACCGTGATTGACGATGGCCGCGGCATTCCAGTCGAGATGCACAAGAAGGAGAAAAGACCGGCCGTTGAGGTTGTGCTCACCGTCCTCCACGCCGGCGGCAAGTTCGGCGACGGTGAAGGTTACAAAGTTTCTGGCGGCCTTCACGGAGTTGGCGTTTCAGTCGTCAACGCGCTCAGCGAAGAGCTGGCGATCGACGTCAGCCGAGAAGGTTTTCACCACACACAGAATTACGCTCGTGGCGCCCCGCTTGCAGCGCTAGAAAAAGGCGGCCCAACCGATCAGACAGGAACTTCGATCACCTTCCTTCCCGACGCCAGCATCTTCGACGAGACTGAGTTTGACTTTTCGATTCTTGAGCAGCGACTGCGTGAAACCGCCTTCCTCACGCGTGGCCTGAAAATCGCATTGACCGACGAGCGCGGAATTGGCGCAACCGTTGAGTTTTGTTACGAGGGTGGGATCAAAGACTTCGTCGCCTACCTGAACGAAAACAAGGAACCGATCCACCCGAAGGTCGTTTACTTCTCGGACGAAGGTAAGGAGGGAGCGATCGAATGCGCTCTGCAGTGGAATGCCTCCTACCAAGAGTCGGTGTTTTCGTTCGCCAACAACATCAACACGCACGAGGGTGGCTCGCACCTCTCTGGTCTTCGTTCGGCGCTAACTCGAACTTTGAATAAGTACGCCCGTGACAAGGGCGAGCTGAAAGAGAAGGACGACAATCTCAGCGGTGAGGACGTGCGCGAAGGGCTAACCGCGGTGCTATCGGCGAAGCTGACCGACCCACAGTTTGAAGGTCAAACTAAGACGAAGCTAGGCAATCCTGGGATGCAGGGTTTTGTTGAGGGAATTGTGAACACCAAGCTCGCGGAGTTCTTGGAAGAGAACCCAGCCGATGCGAGGGCGATCATCCGCAAAGCAGTGCAGGCCGCTCAGGCTCGAAGCGCGGCGCGCAAGGCCCGCGACCTGACGCGCCGCAAGAGCGCGCTCGAAAACTCACGGCTGCCCGGTAAGCTCGCCGACTGCTCGGTCAAGGATCCGTCGCTCGCTGAGATCTTTGTAGTCGAGGGCGACTCTGCTGGAGGCTCGGCGAAACAGGGCCGCGACCGCAACACGCAGGCTGTCCTGCCACTGCGTGGGAAGATTCTGAACGTTGAGAAGGCGCGGATCGACAAAGTGCTCCAAAACGCTGAAGTTCAGGCGCTAATTACGGCGATTGGGACTGGCATTGCGGGCGAGTTCGACCTTGAAAATGCCCGCTACCACAAGGTTATTTTGATGACCGACGCCGACGTTGACGGCGCTCACATCAGGACCTTGATCTTGACTCTGCTGTTCCGCGAGATGCAGCCACTGATCGACGCTGGCTTCGTCTATATCGCAAAGCCGCCGCTGTACAAGGTTAAGAAGGGCTCGCAGGAGCGCTACATCGAGAATGACGCTGAGCTGGAGGAGGTGCTGCTGGCAGACACCTATGAAAAATTTGAAATCACCGACCGCGATGCAAAGAAGGTCAAGCTGACGGAAGCTAAGTGGCAGTCGTACCGCCGCAGCATGCGCCGCTATGAGCAGCTTTCAGCGGCGCTAAGGGCTCGCCACGGCGAGGACCTAGTCCGCTTTCTTGAGGAGTCGGCGCTGCTGGGCGACGGGATCGAGAACTCGAAGGACGCGATCAAGCTGCTCAGCGCCAAGGATGCTGAACTTGGGCTGCTGACGACCGAACTTCAGTCAAGCGACGATGGGATCGTTGTTGTCCGCTCGGTTGAGAAGGGCAGCGGTCTGGCGCGCACGCACAGGATGCCGCTTGAGCTTTTCGAGAGCGCAGAATATCTGGGCCTCTTGAAGCTCCATCGTGAAATCGTCGGATTGACTGGCAACGGGCCGTTCATCGTCCGCCTGGGCGACCGCGAGGAGATCGCGCAGACCTTTGAGTCTTTTGGCACCGCCGTGATGTCGGTTGCTCAGAAGGGCGTCCAGCTGAGCCGCTTCAAGGGCCTCGGTGAGATGAACGCGGAGCAGCTGCGTCAGACGACGATGGATCCGGCGACGCGCACACTGCAGAAGGTTTCGATTGCTGATGCAGTTGCCGCCGATGAGATTTTCTCAATGCTGATGGGTGATGTCGTTGAGCCGCGCCGAAACTTCATTGAAGACAACGCCCGTGACGTCGTGAACCTCGACGTCTAATGACCGCCTGGGCCGGAGAGGAAAACTAAATGGCTTCCGCTGATGTATTAAGTGATCGCTTCGAGCCACGCGCTCTCGAAGACGAAATGAAGACCGCGTACCTCGATTACGCGATGTCGGTGATCGTCGGTCGCGCGCTGCCGGACGTGCGCGACGGTCTTAAGCCCGTCCACCGCCGCGTGCTCTACGGAATGTCGGAACTGGGCCTTGGGCCTACCCGCGGCTATTCAAAATGCGCTCGCATTGTCGGCGAGGTTATGGGCAACTTCCACCCTCACGGCGACTCGGCGATCTACGACGCACTCGTGCGCATGGCGCAAGACTTCTCTATGCGCTACCCGCTAGTCGACGGGCAAGGCAACTTCGGCTCCGTCGACGACGACCCGGCCGCAGCGATGAGGTACACCGAGGCGCGGATGACGCGCCTAGCGACCGAGATGTTGCGCGATCTCGACATGGACACTGTCGACTTCGTGCCCAACTACGATGGCCGCACGCAGGAGCCGACCGTCATGCCGGCGCGCTATCCGAACCTGCTCGTAAACGGCTCCTCGGGAATCGCCGTCGGTATGGCGACAAACATTCCGCCGCACAATCTCGGTGAAATAATCGCCGCGACGATCGCACTGATCGACGACCCCGATATTTCGCTCGACGGCCTGATGAAGCACGTCAAGGGCCCCGATTTTCCCACCGGCGGCACGATTCTTGGCGTTCAGGGAATCCGCGACGCTTACGAGACCGGCCGTGGCCGCGTCCGTGTGCAGGCCAAAGCGCACATTGAGCCGCTGACTCAGGGCAAGGAGGCGATCGTCGTCACCGAGCTGCCTTACATGGTCAAGAAGGGCGGCGAAGGCGGCCTGATTCAGAAGATCGCAGCACTGGTCCACGAGAAGAAGATTCCCGACATCACCGACCTGCGCGATGAGTCCGACCGCAACGGAATGCGGCTCGTAATCGAGCTAAAGCGCGACGTGATTCCAAAGGTCGTTCTAAATCAGCTCTACAAGCACACCTCGATGCAGTCGACCTTCGGTGTCAACACTGTTGCGCTAGTTGACGGCGTGCCACGGACGCTCTCTTTGCGCGAGGTTTTGACCGCCTATGTCGCTCACCAGCGCCAAGTCGTTGTCCGCCGCGCCAAGCACGAGCTTGGAATCAAAGAGGCGCGCGCCCACATTCTGCTCGGCCTGCTGATCGCGCTCGACAATCTCGACGCGGTCATCAAGCTGATCCGCGCTGCACCGGACCGCGACGTTGCGCGTGAGAAGCTGGTGAAGGATTTCAAGCTCTCGGCAATTCAGGCCAGCGCGATCCTTGAGCTTCGCCTCGCCCAGCTGACGGCGCTCGAATCTGACGCGATCAAGAGCGAGCACAACGACGTAATGGAACGGATCCGTGAGCTGCGCGAATTGCTTGGTAGTGAGCAGGCCGTGCTCGACCTGATCAAGGAAGAGCTCAGCGAGATCAACGAGCGCTTCGCAGACGATCGTCGCACGTTGATCTCGCAGAGTGAGGATGAGATCGACATTGAGGACCTAATCGCCGATCAGCAGATGGTAATTACGATCACGCAGACCGGTTACATCAAGTCGCTGCCGCTCGGCACCTACCGCCAGCAGCAACGCGGCGGCCGCGGCGTGACCGGAATGGACATGAAGGACGGCGACTTCATCGAGCACCTTTTCGTTTGCTCGTCGCATGACTTCCTGCTCTTCTTCTCGAACCGCGGCAAGGTCTACCGCTCGAAGGTTTACGAGCTGCCCGAGGCATCGCGCACGGCGAAAGGGCGAGCGCTCGTGAATGTCTTGCCGCTGCGTGAAGGGGAGCGGATTGAATCGGTGCTCGCCACGCGTGACTTCTCAGAGACGCAGTACCTCGTCTTCGCAACTAGGAAGGGCACAGTCAAGAAGACCGAGCTGCAGCAGTACAACACGCCGATCAAGGCCGACGGAATCATTGCGATCAAGATCCGTGATGACGACGAGCTAATTGTCGTCCGCGGGGTCGACAAGGACGATGAGGTGCTGATCACCTCGCGCGCCGGCCTGACCGTTCGCTTTGCGGAATCGGACGCCCGCTCGATGGGTCGCAGCACGAGCGGCGTGAAGGGAATGGATGTTGGCGAGAAGAGCGAAGTGATCGCGATGGACATCGCCCGCGATGACATGGACTTGCTCGTGATCACCGACAATGGCTACGGCAAGCGCACACAGGTGCGCGAGTATCGCAAGACAAAGCGCGGCGCCAAAGGCGTCAAGACGATTGCGCTGACCGAAGCTAAGGGTGGGCTCGCTGGCGCTCTCGTCGTGCGCGAGCATCAAGACTTGATCTTCATCTCACGCGAGGGAATGGTTCAGCGCACCGCGGTAAGCGGCATCAACCGCTACGGCCGCAGCGCCCAGGGTGTCAAGACGATGAACGTCCGTGATGGGGACGTAGTCAGCGCCGTCGCGATGGTCGTTGAGGACGCCGAAGGGACCTCTGAAATTGCTGAGGGCGAGAGCGCCGAGCTCGAGGCCACAGAGGTAGCCACGGCCGAGGCCGAGGCCGAGGCTGTCGGCGAGGACGCTGAGGTCCTCGAAGAGGAGCTCAAGCAAGAAGCTGAGCAGGTTCAAGAAGGCGCTGAAGACGTCGACGACGAATAGCTGGCCGCAAAAGAAAAGGGCGCCAGATCCAAGATCTGACGCCCTTCCCAACAACTGACTGAATTTAAATTGGCCGACCATCTTCGCGCGCCACTTTGGCGAGCGGCCGGGGGGACCAGCTCCGGCGAATCGGTCAACGGTGTCCCGGATTGGATTTCCGCTTAGCGGGTCCAGCCAACCGCGCTAGCGGCCGGTCACCTCCAGGGTCCCGAAAAACATTGGTTTGTCGATTTGGACCACCCCCTTTCTCTGGTACCGCGCAACCTAGCAGGACTTAGGGACGATTATTAGGCTGCTTCAGCAGGCAACCACTGACGCCACGCAGTGGGGATCCTCTGAGTTGCGACGGTGATGAAAACGTGCGCCCCCGGAGCACGCGGTGGCTTGCGCGGGTGCATGTTGATTTGGTCCGGCAAGCGGTCGGCCTTGCGGCGGTTACAGGGCGCGCATGAGGCGACGATATTTTCCCAAGTCGAGAGCCCTCCCTTGGAGCGGGGGATCACGTGATCAACGGTCAGGTTGGAGCGCGTGCCGCAGTATTGGCAGGCCCAGCCGTCGCGCGCGAAGACGGCGCGACGCGTAATTTTTCGCTTCGAGCTGTCGCGCGGGACGTTGGCGTAGACGCGAAGCTTGATTACGATCGGCCTCGCCAGGACGCGCCGTTCGGAGCGCAGCTCGCCCTCGCTACGCTCGATCATGTCAGCCTTGCCCTTCAGCATCAAAACGATTGCGCGGCGGACTGAGCAGACGTTGATTGGCTCGTAGGTCGCGTTGAGGACGAGAACCCGGCCAACATCGCGCAGGGGCCTGTCGCGCGCGATCGGCGGCGCCAACTCTGCGGGGGTTGATGCGGTCATCGCCCTCATCTCGCTCGCTGGCGAGTCTAGCCGCGCGCCTGAGGGCTGGCGCAACGGCGGTATCGAATAGTCGCCAACTATCTCTGCTTTCAGATCGGGTAGCTGCCGAGAACTCGAACTTGCTGGCAGTGCTTGCCCAGCCCGGCAAGAGCTTCGGCCGCTGGCCCCGGCGCGTCGACTCGACCATCAACGTCAATTAGGAAGATGTATTGCCCAAGTTCAAGCCGCGCAGGCCGTGATTCGATCCGCGTCAGGTTGATTGAACGAGTGGCGAACTCGGAGAGGCAATCCAGCAGCCACCCAGGCGCACTATCGCCGGCGCCGGAGAAGAGGATCGCGCTCTTGCCTAACTGACGCCCGCTGCTGGGCTCGCTTGCCGAGCGTGAGAGCCAGATGAAACGAGTTGCCAGCAGGTCATGGTCAGCAACCGATTCGGCGAGAACGACCGCGCCGCTGTGCAGCGCTGCCGCTGGGCTGGCGAGCGCCGCGGCAGCGAGATCACTTCCAAGCACATACTCGACTGCCGCTGCCGTCGAGTTGCTTGTCTCGAGCTTCGCCTCAGGCAGCTCGCGGCGCAAAAAGGAAGCGCATTGGGCCAGCGGCTGCGGGTGCGAAAATACGGTCGTGACTGCGCCCAGCTGAGTGCCCTCGCGGGCAATCAGGCAGGGATTAATCTCCAGCACGTACTCGCCAATGATTGAAACATCGGGAGCGTCGTGGACGAGCGCGTCGATCACTTCGTTGACGCCGCCTTCGACAGAGTTTTCGATCGGTGCGATTGAGCGCTCAACGACTCCCTCCTGGACCGCATTGACAACTCCATGGACAGTTGACAGCGGCACGAACTCGGCTTCCCCTTCAAGCCCTGCAAGTTCGAGCGACTCGTGCATAGCTTGCTCGCTGAAAGTCCCCGCGGGCCCGAGGTAACCGATTCGCATTAGGCGCTCTCAGGCAGGTCTAGCAGTTCGCCGGCGATCGCACCGTCAACAGCCTGCTGCTCCTCGGGTGAGAGTTCGACTGTGCCGACGCCGCGTTCAACTTGGCGAACGTAGAAGCGCGTCTGGTCGCGGTGCTGAATCGACGACACAACTATTCCGGAGCGGTACGAATCGAGTAATGCGATTGAGACCGACTGATGGCCGGAGAGTTCGTTGTAAGCGTCGTAGCGCACGACGGCGCGGTGGCTGATCGCGCCATCGAGCCGCGTTTCAGCGCTGCCGATTCGCCGCTCCAGCTGCGTAGCGATATCGATCAGATGGTCGTGAAGAATCACAAACTGGCGTTCAAGGTCGGCGGCGTGGGCGGTGATGTCGCGCTCGCTATCGCCGATTACGAGCTTCTGATCACGTCGCAAGCGGCTAAGCCTGATCAGCATAATTACCACCGCGACCAAGGCAATCACTGCGACTGCAGCGGCGATTACGGCGATCAGACCAGCGTTGCTGTTGAGTGAATTCACGCTGCGCAGAGGATAGACCCGCGAGGGGCTATCAACTGCCGGCGAAGAGAACCGTGTAGGTCGCTTCGTTGTTATCGGTACCGGTCTCGCCCGGAACTGGGTCGACCTTAACCGTCAGCGTGCCGGCAGTTCCGCTAGCGGGGACGGAAGGTAACGCAATCGCCACATCGGTTTCGGAACCTGCGGCTGTCAGATTGACGACCTTCTTCGCCTCAACAGGCTTGGCGCCCGGAGCAGTGAGAGTGACCGTCACGGTGACGTTCTTTTCATCGTTTTCACCACCGTTTAGCACCTTGACGGTCACAGCGACCGGTGGCGTAGCGGCGACTTTATTGGCTGCCGGTGAAGGCTGGAGTTCGGTACCGGCGATCGTCGTGCTGGTGATCGCGTGACCGTGGAGGCCAGGGGCGATTGCGCCATTGGTCGTTCCAGCGCCAGCTTGCCCGCCGATCGCGGCTGCGATTGTGCTCGGTGCGAGCCAGGTGTAGCCCGGTAGCGACTGGCTTGGCTCAATCGTTTGACCGGTTATGCCAGCGCTGTCGAGAGCCTGTTTGATTAGCGGTGCGGTGCGCTGTGAATACACGACGTCGGAGGCAAGGAAGGCCTGCATCTGGCCGGCGATCTCGTCATTCGCAGTTTCAGCCGCTTGCCCGGTTCCTTGCGCTTTTGGCAGTAGCTCGGCGATTTTTGTCAGTGCCCCGGAACGCAGGTCGAGCGTCAAAGCGAGGTTCTGTTGTGCGTCACGCATTTCGTCTGGCACATCAAGTTCGTTGGCGCGCTTGCTGTCTTCCTCGGCTGCAAGGCGGACTTGGTTGATCTGAACCTGCAGATCACCGGCCGTGCTGCCGGCTGTGCCGCCACTGAGCAGCTTGAAGAATGGCGCCATTACTTGGTTGTTGGAGTCGGCGACGAGTGCTGCAACGTTGCGATTGTAATCCTTCAGCGCACTTTCGCTTGCGCTATCGAGGCAACCCTTGACACCAAAGATGATGACCAACAGCAGGATTACGCCGACGCCGATTGCGACCGCTTGGCGTGTGCGCATGGTTTGGCGATCGCCTGGAGGGGTGTCGCCTGCTGGCGTGGCAGGGCGACGCGGCTCGGCCGGGCGGCGCGGGGCGGAACTGACTTGAGTTGGATCGTCGTCGAAGAAAGACACGTCAAAGGCGCGGCGTTGGAGGACCGCAGGTGCAAAGTATGACGACGAAAGCCGAAAATCGGCCGCAATGCAAGTTTGCTCGCAAATCCGGTGCCTCGCTACTGCGGCAGGCAGCGCGACAATGACGCAGAATGTAGGAGCTAATGAGTACCGTCGACACAGCAATAGTTCCGTTTGACCGGGCGCCTGCGAGCGAGGTGACAGCGACCGTCGTGCTTGAACGCTATCGCTTGATGCGCCGCCTCGGCGCCGGTGCTTTCGGTGTCGTTTGGCTGGCATTAGACGAGCGGCTCGACCGCGTCGTTGCTGTCAAACGGATCGAGGTTCACGATTCAGCGATGGCGGCCCGCGCCGAGCGTGAAGCGATCGCCGCTGCGCGACTGAGCCATCCTGGGATTGTTGCCCTCCACGAAGCCGGCCGCGACGCCGAAGCGGTCTACCTCGTTTCCGAATTGGTCCGCGGCAAGACGCTGCGCGAAAGGCTCGTGGCGGGCGAGCTGTCCGACCGCGACGTCACTCGCCTCGGAGTTGCGCTCTGCGACGCGCTCAGCCACGCGCACGCGCGCGGAGTTATTCACCGCGACATCAAACCGGCCAACATCATCATTCCCGACCGACCTGATGGCGAAGCTGGAATTGTCAAGCTGACCGACTTCGGGATTGCACTGATTGTCGGCGATGATGCACTGACGCACACCGGTGATGTCGTTGGCACGCTGGCCTACATGGCCCCCGAGCAAGCTGATGGCAGCCCGGTCAGTGGCCAGAGCGACCTTTACTCGTTGGCGCTCGTTCTCTACGAAGCCTTTAGTGGCGTAAACCCAATCCGGGCTCCGGGAGCTGCTGCAACGGCGCGGCGGGTTGGTACAAGGCTGCCACCGCTAAGCCAAATGCGGCCTGAGCTACCAGAACAAATCTGCGATGCGGTCGACTGGGCTGTTCAGCCGGAGGAGCTCGACCGCGGCAGCTTGGCAGAGCTTCGCGAAGCTTTGATCGACGGGCTTGCGCAGACCGGCACTACGGCCGGAGCGGTCGACGTCGCCGCAATTGAGCAGTATCAGCAGCACGATCTGATCGCTGATTCAGGCCAAGAGCAGCTGGATCGGTCCGTCTCCGTGCCGAGTCGGTTGCTCGCCGCAGCGGCCGCCGCGTTGCTCGTTGTGGCTTCGATGCTGGCGCTCGAGCCGATTGCCGCGGCGCCGCGGCTGCCACTGCTTTGGACTGCGATCTGCGCTGTACTGGCGGTGGCGCTGCTACCACGGGTTGGCGCGCTAGTCGTTGCGACCGCGCTCAGCGCCTTCTTCGTCGTTGCTGGCGTCCCCGGCTGGGCGGTGCTGCTGTGGGCTGCGCTGCTGCCGACCGTTCTGCTGCTATCGCGAAGTCCGAGCAGCTGGCTGCTGCCATTTCTCGCGCCGCTGCTGGGGCTCGTCAGCTTGGCGCTCGCCTTCCCAGCGCTCGCTGGCTTCAGCGCCAGTGCCAAGCAGCGCGCTGCGCTTGCTGGCCTTGGCTTCTGGTGGCTTGCGTTGGCTGAGCCAATCGCTGATAACAGGCTGCTCTTCGGCGAGCTGGAGCTGCCCGCCAACTGGGCTGGCTCAGCCGCAGCCGGGGGTGAAGCGGTGATCGCGATCACCGCCCACGGTGTTCCACTAGTTGCTCTGGTTTGGGCCGCCGCGGCTTGGATCCTGCCATCGATCATGACTTCGCGCCTGATCGCAGTTCAGCTGGCAGTGGCTGTGCTCTGGGCTGCCGCCCTAACCACCGTTAGCGTTCTGCTTGCCGGGGCCTTGCACTGGCCACTGGAGATGCCGCCGACTGGGCTACTCGTAGCGGGAAGCGCGCTCTCTGCACTGGTCGCGCTGACGGCGGCGACACGGCGAGAAAAGCGCTGAAAAATAAGCTCTTGTGCGCGGCGGCAGGTCTAGTCCGTAGCATGGTTGGGCGAGTAGCTAAAGCCGTATCATCGGCTCTTACGGTCGCGCGGTAAAGAGCCACCCATTATGAGCGTTCTACGTAATCTCGAGCAGCGACTGAGCGGCTTTGTCGAGGGCACTTTCGGCCGCGTTTTTCGTACCGAAGTAGGCCCGGTTGAGATCTCCCGTCGATTGACGCGTGAGATGGACGAGAACGTCAAAGTTTCGCTCTCCCGCAGCTACGCCCCAAACGAGTATGTGATCTGGCTCTCGCCTGAGGACCGAGCCCGTTACGAGGGTGTCGAGGATGAGGTCGCCGACGAGCTGGCAGGCCACCTGCTCGAACACGCTCGTTCCGAGCGCTTGACACTCGTTTCCCGGCCGGTGATTCAATTTGGCGTCGATCAAGGCCTTGGCCTCGGCGAATTTGGGATCGAAACCCGCGTTGTTCAGATCGATCGAATTCCTGCCGAGGAGCCGGCCCCGGAAGCGCCCCCGCCCTCAGTCCAGACGCGAGAACCGTTGGCGGCGGCTCCGGCGCGAGCGATTTTCGAGGCCGAAGGAACTCGGTTCACGATCTCCCCGGCCGGGGCAGTAATTGGCCGCAGCAGCTCCTGCGACGTGGTCTTGGCTAACCCTGACGTCTCGCGCCAACACGCGCAGATCCTCTGCGACGACGTTGAAGGTTGGATCGTCGAGGACCTTGGTTCGACGAACGGCGTCGTCGTCAACGGCGGCCGCGTCGATGGCTCGCTGCGACTGGCCAATGGCGATCAGATCAATCTAGGGCCGGTAAGCGGCCACTTTGAGGCGCGCTGATGCTGCAACCGACGGCAATCGTGCTGCAGGGCGCCTTCCTGCTTGTGCTCTTTCTTTTTATCGCTTGGGTTGTCCGCAGCACGATGCGCGATCTGCGCCGTCCCGATGAGCAGCGCGTATCCGGCGGGCCGCCAGCCGACGCAACTGGAATTCACAGCGCTGTAACCGCGGGCGCCGCACCTTCCGGGCTCGGCGACCCGCGACTGGTCGTCGAGCGCGCACCCGGCCACACGCCGGGAATGGAGTACGAGATTGCCGGCGGCGCCGTGCTCGGCCGCGGCGAACAGGCAGAGATCCGACTTGACGATCCCTACGCCTCCTCCGCTCACGCACGGCTTGTGCTGCAGGGAGGCCGTGTTGTGCTCGAGGATCTTGGTTCAACCAACGGCACGTTCCTAAATGAAGAGACGGTCAATGGTCCTCAGCCGCTTCACCAAGGCGACCGCGTGCGGATCGGTGATAGCGAGTTCCTTTTCGTTGATTCCTGATGCTGCGCGTTGCCGACCATGCCGAGCTGACCGACACCGGCCGCCAGCGCCGTGCAAACGAGGACGCCTTCCTGGCCCGCGCGCCGCTATTCGTTGTCGCCGACGGAATGGGAGGGGCGCAGGCTGGTGAGGTTGCATCGGCTACTGCGATCGAGGTTCTCTCTGCCGGTTTGGGCGAAGGCGAAAGCGTCGAGCAGCAGTTAAGCGAAAGCGTCCGCCAGGCCAACTCGCAGATCCATGCGCTATCGGTCGCTGATGATGAGCGTGCCGGAATGGGAACCACTGTCACCGCCGCCTACGTCGGCGAGACCAACGTGACGCTGGTGCACGTCGGTGACAGTCGCTGCTACCGCTGGCGCGATGGAGCGCTCGAGCGCCTGACCGATGATCACTCGCTGGTTGAGGAGATGGTTCGGCAAGGTCAGTTGACGCCGGAGCAGGCGCTCGAACACCCGCAGCGCTCAATCATCACTCGCGCACTGGGGCCGGAGGCTGTCGTCGAGCCTGACGCGCAAACTGTCGGTGCGCGCGACGGCGATCTCCTGTTGCTTTGTAGTGACGGCCTCTCAACGATGATCAGCGACGAGCAGATAGCAAACGTACTCGCCCGCAACGAGCCGCTCAAGGCGACCACGCATGCGCTGATCGCGGCCGCCAACGACGCTGGTGGCCGCGACAACATAACTGTCGTGCTGATGCGGCTCGAAGTGCTTGGCGGAGCAGCCGCAAGCGAAATTGAAGCGACTCAGGTTGGCCTCGACGTAGGCCAGCTCCCCGCTGCTAAAGCGACCGTCCCCGACGCGGCAGCGGCGGCCGCAGTCGAGCGCCGGTTGCCACGTGATCCGCGTGCGCCTGCGGCCAAGCGCCGGCGCCGCTGGAAGCCTGGAATCGGGACCGTGCTGGCGCTCGGTGTTGCCGCTTTGCTGCTTTCGGGAATTTACTTCGCCTCCCAAGCAATCTATTTTGTCGGCGCCGACCGCGAGGGCTTCGTCAGCGTCTACCAAGGCGTCCCCTACGAACTGCCTTTGGGCATAAACCTCTACCGCGAGGATTACATCTCTGGCATCAACCTTTCGCAGCTGCCTGTCAGCGAGCGCACGACCATTACCGAGCACAGCTTGCGCTCGCGCAGCGACGCCGATGATCTCGTCCGCCAGCTTGAACTGGGGCGGCTCGGGAACGGCGCTCCGTGAACGCGCGCAACCGCGAACTATTGGGGCTGCTGCCGGCCTCGCTGCTGATCGTCGCTGGCTTTGGCGCCGTTTTTCTTCAGGAGCAAACGCAGCTCGACAACCTCTCACTGACCTACGGCGCAATCTTCCTCGGGCTTTGCTTTGCGGCCCACTTAATCATTCGCGTCCGTCTGCCCGACGCCGACCCTTATCTGCTGCCAATCATCGCCGTCCTGACGAGCATCGGCCTCGTAGTTATCTATCGCCTCAACGAAACGCTTGCGCGCGACCAAGCTCAATGGTTTGTGGCCGGGCTGATCGCCTTCGCGGCGACGATCATCTTGCTGCGCGACTACCGCGTTCTCGAGCGCTACCGATACCTAATCGCGGCTGCCAGCATCGCGCTGCTGTTGCTGCCGCGGATTCCTGGGATCGGTCAGCAAGCCAACGGCGCCTACCTTGGAATCAGCCTCGGACCGCTCTCCTTTCAGCCGGCTGAGTTCGCCAAAATCGGCATCATTATCTTCCTCGCCAGCTACCTGCGCGACACGCGCGCCTTGCTGGTTTCGCGCAAGCGATTTGGCATTACGCTGCCACCGTTAAAACACATTGGTCCGCTGCTGTTGGTTTGGGGCCTGGCAATGCTGATGCTGGTTTTCATCCGCGATCTTGGCTCATCGTTGATGTTCTTCGGTGGCTTTCTCGCGATGCTGTACGTCGCAACTGACCGTTTGATCTTTCCGGTTGTTGGCTTTGGCCTCTTTGGCATCGGCGCATGGTTTTTCGCGACCACAGTAGGTCACGTCGGCGACCGCGTCAGCGCCTGGCAACACCCGTTTGACCCAAAGCTTTACGAGCAGATCGGTGGCAGCTACCAGATCGCCCAATCGCTCTTCGCTCAGGCCGACGGCGGGCTCTGGGGCGAGGGTTTTGGCCAGGCCTTAATCAGCGTTGGTGACAGCCCGATTCTGCCCGCCGCGCAGACCGATCTGATCTATGCCGTGATCGTCAACGAGCTAGGTCTGATCGGCGGAATTGCACTGCTGCTGGTGTACGTGCTGCTGATCGAGCGTGGCTTCCGCGTGGCCGTGCTGGCTCGCGACTCATTTTCGAAGCTGCTCGCAACCGGGCTGACGACCGTCGTTGCGCTGCAGGTCTTTGTGATCGTCGGCGGTGTTACGAAGGTAATTCCGCTGACCGGCGTGACGCTGCCCTTCGTTTCCTACGGCGGCTCGTCAATCGTCGCTAACTTCGTGATCGTCGCCCTGTTGCTGCTGATCTCAGACCGCGCGAGGCGTGAGGCGCGGCGATGAACAAGCCGATCATTCGCGTCTTCGTGGTGCTGCTGGTGTTGTTTGGACTGCTGGCTTATTTCACAACGCGCTGGACCGTGATTGACCGCGCTGAGCTCCAAGACAACCCTCAGAATAAACGCGAGTTACTGGCCCAGCAGCGGATTGCGCGTGGCTCGATCGAAGCCGCTAATGGCACTGTGCTGGCGCGCTCGATCCGTCGTTCCGGCGGTACCTACGCCCGTCGCTATCCGCAGAATGGGCTCTTCGCTCAGACGGTTGGTTACTCATTCCTAAACCCTGGAACGGCAGGGCTTGAGCGCTTCTACAACGGCCAGCTGACGGGCCGCACAGCTGGGCTAGAGGGGACGCTGCGCAAGCTCCAAGGTAAGCGCCAACAAGGAAATGATCTAGAGACTGCGCTCGACCCGCAGGCTCAGCAGATCGCAATTGATCAACTGGCTGGTAGGGCCGGCGCCGTGGTTGCGCTCGACCCGAGCAGCGGCCGCGTCAAAGTGCTGGCTTCGGTCCCCAGCTACGACCCGAACGTGCTGCGCAGCGCAAAACAGACGGCGAGGCTCAATTCAGCGCCCGGCGCGCCGCTCCTGAACCGCACAACTGCCGGGCTCTACCCGCCAGGCTCGACCTTCAAGGTCGTGACGGCCGTGGCAGCGATCGACAGTGGCTTGTATGAGCCGACATCGCTCGTCAACGGCGACAACGGAGTTGAGATCTCAGGCGTTCCGCTCAACAACGATGGCCGTCAGAGCTTCGGCGAGGTCGATCTGACGACAGCACTCACGCAATCGGTCAACACGGTCTGGGCGCAGGTGGGGGAGCGCGTCGGTAAGCGTCGAATGAGTCGTTACATGCAGCAATTCGGTTTCGGCAGCCCAGTGCCGGTCGATCTACCTGCCGATGAGCGGCTCGCCAGCGGCCTCTACTGCTCGCCTGATGGAAATCGTCGGCTCGTCAGCCCGACCAATAGCTGCGTTGACATCGGCCGCGCGTCGATCGGGCAGGACAAGCTGCTGGCGACGCCGCTACAGATGGCGATGGTTGCCAGCGCAGTCGCCAACCGCGGAATTCTGATGCGCCCAGCGATCGCCACGCGGACAATTGATCCTGAGGGTCGAACTGCCTACGAAAAAACGCCACAGCGCTTCTCACGCGTAATGTCAGCGGCGAGCGCCGAGAAGCTGACGGCAATGATGCAGCGGGTAGTCCAGGAGGGAACCGGCACCGCCGCCGCGCTGGCAGGGATCGACGTTGCAGGCAAGACCGGAACCGCTGAGCGCGACGTGATCAACAACATCGCTCAGCCATGGTTCATCGCCTTCGCTCCTGCTTCCGATCCGCAGATTGCGATTGCCGTCACGATCGAGAAGACGGTCGGCGGCTTTGGCGGCACCGACGCCGCCCCGATCGCCAAAGCTGTAATGGAGTCGCTGCTGCGATGAGTACGGGTGTTGAGCCAGGCACGACGATTGATGATCGCTACCGCGTTGAGTATTTACTTGGCTCGGGCGGGATGGCCGATGTCTACTGCGCCACCGATCTTCAGCTCGATCGTGAAGTGGCAATCAAGCTGCTCTACCGACGCTTCGCTCAGGACGCCGAATTTGTAGAGCGTTTTCGCCGTGAGGCGTCGGCGGCTGCCGGTCTTCAACATCAGCACGTCGTCTCGGTCTATGACCGCGGCGAATGGGACGGCACCTACTACATCGCGATGGAGTATCTCCAGGGCCGAACGCTCAAGGCGATCATCAATGAGTACGGCGCACTTGATTCTGACTGGGCGATCGATATGACCGAGCAGATTCTGCGCGCCGCCCGCTTTGCCCACCGCCGCAACATTATTCACCGCGACTTCAAGCCTCACAACGTGATCGTCGATGACGATGGCTTAGCGACCGTGACCGACTTTGGTATCGCCCGCGCCGGCGCCTCCGACATGACGCAGACCGGCTCGATCATGGGAACAGCTCAATACCTCTCGCCGGAGCAGGCACAGGGCCACTCGGTGAGCGAACAGTCCGACCTCTATTCGATCGGCGTGATCCTCTATGAGATGGTCACCGGCCGGGTGCCGTTCGATGGCGAAAGCGCAGTCACTATTGCGCTCAAACACGTCAGCGAGTTACCAACTGGGCCCTGTGAGATCAACCCTGCTGTCAGCCCGCAGCTTCAGGCCGTGATCATGCGCGCCTTGGCGAAGGATCCAGCGCAGCGATTCGCGACCGCCGACGAGTTCATCGATGCGCTCGAGCAGGCTCGCGCCGGGACGATGCCAGCTGCCCCGCCACCGATCGCGGCCGCCGCTGGGGTTGGTGAATCGACGGCGATCGGGATGAGCGGCCTTACGCTCGCGGGCGGCGCTGGCGGTCGCGACAGCGACGGCGCTTACTCAAGCGGCGTTAGCGATCAAGATCAAGGGCCAAGCCGCCGCTGGTGGCTTTTCGCTGGCGGCGCGGTTGTCGCCGTGGCGCTGCTAGTGCTGCTCTTGCTGGTGCTCAAGCCCAACCAAGTTACGGTTCCGAGCGTCGTGGGAAGCGAAGAGTCAACGGCGCAGGCAGTTTTAGTTCGGGCCGGATTTAAGACCGACAGTGTGGTTAAGAATTCAGACTCGCCGAAGGGGCAGGTGGTTGGGCAGGATCCACCCGGCGGCGAGCAGGCCGACGAAGGTTCGACGATCACGCTGACAGTCTCCGACGGCCCCTCGTCGGTCGTCGTGCCGTCAGTCGCCGGACTATCGGCTTCGCAGGCCCAGAGAAAGCTTCAAAACGTTGGCTTCACAGTTCGAATACGTAAACAGTCATCCGACAACGTTCCAAGCGGCGACAGTATTGAGACGCTGCCGCCAGAAGGCACGCCGGTAGATCGAGGTTCGACCGTGACGCTTGTCGTGTCGAGCGGCAAAGAGACGGTCGAAGTGCCGGCCGTGGTTGGCCAGAACGTCGACGACGCCAGCGCGACGCTGCGAGGCGCTGGCTTTGGCGTCAGCGTTACGACGGAGGAATCAGGTTCGGCTGTCGGAACCGTCTTGCGCCAAGATCCTGGCGCTGGCACGAAGGCCGACAAGGGCGCAACGGTAGCGATCGTTGTCGCCAAAAAGCAGGCAACGACGAAGGTGCCCAATACCGTTGGTGAAGATGAGGCTTCGGCAATTTCGGACATCCAAAGCGCTGGCTTCACGGTCAGCGTCGACCGCGTCGACGTTGCCGACGAGAGCCAAGACGGAACCGTTGTTTCACAGAACCCGTCGGGCGGTTCGGCGCCGAGCGGTTCGAAGGTGACAATCGGCGTTGGGCGCTATCGCCCGCCGCCCGCTGGCGGCGCTCGCTTGCGGAGTAAGCGCCGATGATCGTCGCCGTCGTCTCAGGAGGCCGGTCTTCGGAGCGCGAGATCTCGTTGATCAGCGGCGCCGCCGTTGCTGATGGGATTCAGCGCGCCGGCCACGAGCTGCGAGAGATTGAGATCGACGCTGAGGGCCGCTGGTTCCATCAAGAAAGTGAGATTGAGTTGCGCCTCGGCCACGGCCTGCTTGACGCCGACGTCGCCTTTCCAGTTCTGCACGGCCCGTTCGGTGAGGACGGCACGATTCAAGGCCTGTTTGAAATGCTCGGCATCGCTTACGTCGGCAGCGGCGTGCGCGCCTCCGCCGTCTGCATCGACAAGCTGGCGCTGAAACAGCTCTTCGACCACCTTGAGATCCCACAGGTTGATTTTGTCGCTCTAACGCGCTCTAGCTACGAGGCCAACCGAGCTGACTTCACCGCCCAAATTGAGGCGCTCGGCTATCCGCTTTTTGTCAAGCCAGCGCGGCTTGGCTCGTCGGTTGGGATCGTCCGTGTCGCCGAGGCAAGTGAGCTGAGCGCGGCATTGGAGCAAGCTTTTCTTCATGATCCGCGCGTGATTGTTGAAGCTGCCTGCGGCGGCATCGAGGTCGAATGTTCAGTCCTCGGCAGCGCCGAGCAGGCGCAGGTCAGCGTGGCCGGCGAGATCGTCGTACTACGTAGCGCTTCTCCCGGCGGTTGGTACGACTACGAGGCCAAGTACAGCCCCGGCGGAATGGAACTTGTTGTGCCGGCGCGGATCTCCGAAACCGCCGCTGCCCGCGTCGGCGAACTCGCGCTGCGAGCCTTCAGCGAAGCCGATTGCAGCGGCCTTGCGAGGGCCGATTTCTTTGTCGATGGTGAAGAGGTCCTGCTGAACGAGCTAAACACGATGCCTGGCTTTACGACGACCAGTGTTTATGCGCGGCTCTGGCAGGAGAGCGGCATTGAGTACCCCGAGCTCTGTGGGCGCTTGCTGGAAATTGCGCTCGCGCGCTATCGCGAGCAGAGCGGCTACCGCTTCTAGCGGTAGAGAAAGACTTCGCTTATTTCGACCGTGCTTTGGGCCGGCGCGAAGCGCTCAATCCAGATTAGGTACCAGCGGAAGGACTCGCCATCGCTCGTCAGGCGGACTCTTGTTCGAGCCGTTGCGACCGGCACTTGGCCGACCTCAGTCCAACCCCCTTCATCTACTGAGGCTGGCGGCTCGCTGCCGTTCGCGGCGAAGATTCTGCCTGACCAGCCTGGGGTTGGGCTGACAATGTCGATCGCCCTTGCCTTTAGCGACGGGCGGGCATCGATTGTTAGGCCAAGCCCCGGCTTTGCGAGGTTGCCGCCCAGATAGTCCTCGGTTGACCAGATTGTTGACGGGCTGCGGTCAACGGCGAAGGCCGCCTCATCATCGTGCTCGCTGTTGTCGCCGGCTGGGTCGTAAGCCTGAGCCGAACTGGCGCTAAGCGAGACGGCCGTTAAACCGTCGCCCGCGAGCGCGTTGTCGGTTCCGGTTCCACGCTGGGCCGTGCGAGCAGCGAAAGCGAAGGCGCCTACCACGATCACCGCGCCCAGAGCGATCAGCGCGAGCCAGCGCCAGGGGTGCGACATCTTGACGGCGACGCGCTTGCGCGTTTCGCGCGGAAGCGATTCAAAGACGGCGGTTGCTTCACCGGTGATCTGGCCGCTGCGGGCAGTTTCGACGGCCAGCGCCTGTTCCAGATCGGTGATCATCTCGTGCGCATCGCGGTAGCGGACGTCGAGGTCTTTCGCTGTCGCTGTGTCGACAACGGTTGCCAGCACTGTCGACACTTCAGGCCGAAGCTGCTGCACGTCAGGGAGGTCGTCGCGCACGTGGCACATCGCGACGGCGACCTGATTTTCGCCGTGGAAGGGCACGTCACCGGTTAACATTTCGAACAGTACGATCCCGAGCGAATAGAGGTCGGACTGTGGCGTTACGTCGTGGCCGAGAGCTTGTTCGGGGCTGACATAATCGGTCGTGCCCAGCACTCGACCATCGGCCGTTAGCGACTCGTCGTCGAGCTGGCGGGCAATGCCGAAATCGGTCACGCGCGCGGCGCCGTCCTCATCGAGCAGGACGTTCTGGGGCTTTACGTCCCGGTGGACGATCTGGCGCTGATGCGCCGCTTCGAGCCCGCGGGCAATCTCAATAGCGAAGGCCACGGCTTCGACAATTTCAAGCCGTTTGAAATCGCGGATGCGCTGTTTGAGCGTCTGCCCGTCAACATATTCGAGCACGATGTATGGCGTTTGATCCTGCTCGTCGGCATCGATTACGCCGACAACGAAGGGCGACGAGAGCTTGGCAATCGATTTCGCTTCGCGGCGGAAGCGTTCGAGCTGCTCGCTCTCGCGCGCTACCTCGCGGTGCATGATCTTGACTGCCACCCAGCGCTCGAGCGTCAGGTCATGGGCGCGGTAGACGGTTGACATCCCGCCGCGACCGATCACCTCATCGATCTCATAGCGACCGCCGAGGATAGTCCCAACTGGCGTGCTCATTGCGCTTCAGCGGGCTGGCTGTTGAAGTGTTTGCTGTTGGTCGTGGAGCGGCTCATTGGGCGATCATTCAGTTCCCGCCCACCACAATTCCGCCGGGCCCGAGCGTTTGATCACCACTATCGGTAACAGTTCCGACCCTTGCTGCGCCGGGATGGCGGGCGGCCAGAATCGCTAATGCGCCATCGACGTCGGCTTCGGCGATGACGACGATCAGCCCGCAGCCCATGTTGAAGACCTCCCACATCTCATCCTGCGGTAGCTTGCCGAGCTCACCAATCAGCTCGAGCACCGGCGGCACCGGCAGCGGGTTTTCGATTGAATAACCGACGCGGCCTGGGGCCAGGCGGCGGAGGTTCGTTAGGCCGCCGCCGGTGATGTGCGCAAGGCCATGAACGGCGAGCCCACTGGCGAGCAGGTCGAGTACCGCTTTGACGTAGATCACGGTCGGTGCCAGCAGCGCATCGGCGATCGTTTCGCCGCCCAGCTGCGGCGGCGTGGCGTCGAGCCCGGGGCCGTCCTCGACAAGCACGCGGCGCGCCAGCGTGTAACCGTTCGAGTGAGCGCCGCTGGAGGGAAGCCCGATCAGAGCGTCGCCAGGGTTGATCGCATCGCCAAGGATGATCTTGTCGGGAACAACAGTGCCGATCGCCGTGCCGCAAAGATCAAAGCCGTGCGGCGAGGGGTGGCCACGAATTAGCTCCGGCAAAACGGCAACCTCACCGCCCGGGATCTCAATTCCGGCCTGTTCGGCGCCGACCTTTAGCCCTTCAGCGATCCGCGCTAGGGCGCTTGGATCTGCGCGTTCTACGGCCAGATAGTCGAGCATTGCGATCGGCTCGGCGCCAACGCAGATGATGTCGTTGACGTTCATTGCGATGCAGTCAATTCCGACAGTTTCAAGCCTGTTGGCCTGCTCGGCGAGGACCAGCTTCGAGCCGACCCCGTCGGTTGACATCGCCAACCCCAGTTCGTCGCTGACTTTGAGAACGCTTGCGTAATGGCCGGAGCGCACAATCGAGCGCGACGGGCGGCCAAGATCGATTGTGCGCAGGACGTCGACCAGCGCGTCGACGGCGAGGTCAGATTGGTCGGTATCCACGCCAGCAGCGGCGTAGGCGTCGCTCATATTCGCGATCTTCGCAGGCGGCGCAGAGTGATCGCTGCCAGCGTGCTGCGGTAGGTGGCGTATGGGAGCAGCGGGCCAACTCTTTCGACCGGAACAACGCGCGCCGCAAGCAGCGTCGACGCTGCCGCCGCGACGGCGCCCAAAGCGAGCCGCGAGCCAGCTCCCGGCGGCAGGCCTTGCTGCGCTAGTCGCGCCCCTTTTAAGACGCTGGCACCGAGTATCACCGGCAAGGCAACGTGCCTGGAGAGGGCGCTGGCAGCAGGCCTAGTGAACCCCCGCGCGCGCATTGCGCTGAGCGTCATTCCGCCACGTGAGGTACCCGGCATCAGCGCCGAGGCCTGCGCTGCGCCAAGCAGCAGCGCATCGATCAGTCCAGCGTCGTCGCGCTCGCGCCGCTGCGGTCCAAACTGATCGGTCAGCGCCATTACAACCGAACCCGCGACTAGCCCGGCGGCGATTGAAGCGGGCGTTCCAAGCCGTTTTTCGATCTGCCCCTCGAGCGTGTAGCCGACGATCGCCGGCGGAATGAACGACCCCGCGATTAAAATCGCGCGGCGGCGGTCGAAGGAGCCGGCCGCTGCGCTTACTTCGCTGCGCAGTGCAATTAACAGACCGACCGCGGTGCCGGCGTGAAGTGCGACCTCAAAGCTCTTGCGTAGCGCTGGGTCCAGCTCTGGGTAGGGCCAGCCAAGCAGCCATGGAACGAGCGTCGTGTGGCCCGAAGAGGAGATTGGCAGCAGCTCGGCGGGGCCATGCATCAGCCCGAGCGCAAGCGCGTGGCGCAGCGGAAGCGACTGCTCAAGCGGCCGTGGCATCGGCCGAGTCGCTGCGTGAACGCCACCAGCGGATGAAGAGATAGATCGCGCCGGCGACGATAATTACGGCTACGAGGTAGTCGATGTAATGGAGATAGCCCTTCCACTCTTCCCAGTTGTCGCCGACCTTCAGACCGATGTAGGTCAAGCCAGCCATCCAGGGGATGCAGCCGAGGAATGTGTAGATCGTGAAGCGCCAGAAAGGCATCCGCGCAACGCCGGCTGGCAGCGAAATGAAGGTTCGCACGATTGGCAGCATTCTTGAAAAGAAGACGGCCGCGCCGCCGTACTTCCCAAACCAGCGATCGGCCTGCTCAAGCCGCGCCGGCGTGATGTGGAGCCATTTGCCGTGCTTTTCGATCAGCTCCATTCGGCCGAAGCGGCCGAAGCCATATGCGATCCAAGAGCCGAGCACATTTGCCGCTACGCCAACGCTGACGACGGCGACGAAAGAGTAGGTCCCCTCGTTGACGTTGAAGCCAGCGAAGAGCATCGTCGGCTCGGAGGGAATCGGAATGCACATGCTCTCAAGCGTCATCAGCACAAAGATTCCGCTCAGTCCAAGGTCACCAACGACGCCGGTCGCCCAGTCGGCAAGCTTGTCGGTGATCGCTGCGAGGACGAGTAGCGTGGACAATGGCACCGGCGGAAAGGCTAGCGTTCAGTTCTCAATGAAGGTCCCACTTTTTGATCCAACGAGCGCGATTGAGCCGCTGCGCGCGGAGATCAACGCAGCGCTACTGGAGGTTTCGGCCGCTGGCCAGTTCATCCTCGGGCCCAACGTCGAGGCGTTCGAGCAAGAGTTTGCCAACGCCGTTGGCGCCGACGAGGCGATCGGAGTCGCCAATGGCACCGAAGCGATCACAATCGCTTTGCGGGCGCTCGGAGTTGGCCCAGGCGACGAGGTGATCGTGCCGTCGTTCAGCTATTACGCCAGCGCCGAGGCGATCCCACCGACCGGCGCCGTCCCCGTCTTCTGCGACATCGATCCATCGACCTACATCTCAACCGCGGAGCAGGTCAAGGCGGTGATGACGCCGCGCACGAAGGCAGTTGTCGCGGTTCATCTTTTCGGCAACGTCGCGCCGGTAGCTGAGATCGAGGCGCTCGGCGTGCCGGTTGTTGAAGACTGCGCGCAAGCTGCCGGCTCGGTCGGCCCTGGTGGCAGGCCGGGTGCGCTAGGCGCAATTGCATCGCATTCTTTCTACCCGTCGAAGAACCTTGGCGCCTTCGGCGACGGTGGTGCGATCACGACGTCTGACAAGGAGCTTGCTGAGCGCGTGCGGATGTTGCGTTTCCACGGTTCGCGCGACCGCGTGACTTACGAAGAGGTCGGCTTTAATTCGCGCCTTGATGAGATTCAGGCGGCCGTTTTGCGCGTAATGCTGCCGCAGCTTTCGCAGTGGGCCCAGCACCGCGCGGCAGTCGGCCAGACTTACAGTGAATTGGGGCTTGGCGACTTGGTGACACTCCCACAGCCGGCTGCGGCAGCGACGCCGGCTTGGCACCTCTACGTCGTTGCGACCGACAACCCCGATCAGCTCGCAGAGCAGCTTGGCGCCAGCGGCGTCGAATCACGCGGCTATTACCGCAGCCCAATCCACGAGCAGCCATCGATGAGCGCTTGGCCAACTCGCCAAGGAACGCTGCCCGGAACCGACGAAGCAGCGCGGCGCCATCTCGCGCTGCCGATCAGCGCGACGATCGGCGACGATCAGCTTGAGCAGGTCGTGACGGCGGTCCGTGCTGCGCTCGGCCGATGAGGGTATGGGTTGACTTAACAAACTCGCCTCACGTGCTAGTGCTGGGGCCTGTGATTGAGCGGCTGCGCGCAGGCGGCGCCGAAGTTGAGGTAACGGCGCGCGATTTCGCCCAGACCGTTGCGCTCTGCGAACTGCACGGGATCGATGCGGCGGTCATCGGTCATCACCGCGGCGGCAAGTTGGCCGCCAAGGCGCGTGGGCTCGTTGACCGTTCGTTGGCGCTGCGGAGTTGGGCTCGCGGCCGCAACTTCGATCTGGCGATCGGCCATGGGTCAAATGACATCAGTGTTGCCGCAAGGCTGCTCTCTGTTCCAGCCGCGACGATGTTCGATTATGAGTGGGCGACGGTTCAGCACAACGTCAATTGCCGCCTCGCACAGGCCGTCGTCGTGCCTGACGCAATTCCGCCGGAGCGGCTCGATCGCTACGGAGCGCGCGGCAAGTTGCGCCGTTATCCCGGGCTAAAAGAGGAGTACTACTTAGCCGACTTCGAGCCCGACCGCGCCGTGCTTGACCTGCTTGGCCTTGACGGCGATGAGCCTTTGGCCGTTGTGCGCACGCCGCCGGCCGTTTCGCTCTACCACCGCTTTGAAAACAACTCGTTCAGTGAGGTTTTGCTTCGTCTTCGCGAGCAGGGCCAAGTTGTCGTGCTGCCGCGCACCGCGGAGCAGCGCGCCGAGCTGTTGGCGGTTGGCGGTTTTGTGGTTCCCGAAGCTGCCGTTGACGGGCCATCACTAGTCGCGCTGGCCGACCTTGTCGTCAGCGCTGGCGGGACGATGAACCGCGAGGCTGTTGCGCTCGGCACGCCGGTGCTGACGACCTTCGAAGGGAAGATCGGCGCCGTCGACGAACAGCTAATTGCAGAGGGTCGGATGGGGCGGCTTGAGGACCCGGCGGCGGTCGTGCTCGCTCGCCGCTCGGTTGCCGAGGAGGCGGCCACGCAGGCCTCGCGCGTGCGCCGTGATCCAGAGCTGTTGGTAGAGCTGCTGCTGAGCGCCCGTTAACGGCCTGCGAGCATCCTTGCGCTGCGCTGAAGGTAGAGCGCATTAGAGCTAGAATGCCGCTCTGATGCGCAGTCGTCTCCGCTCGGCGGTTTTCCCGCTCCATCGCCACTCAGTTGCGCAACTGTTGGTTGACGGAGCGCTTGCTGCTCTGGCTTACTTTCTTGCTTTCCGGCTCCGTTTCGACCAGGCAGCCGGACCGCCGCCACGCTATGAGCGACTCTTTGAACAGACGGTTCCTTGGGTTGTCGTTTTGACGCTCGTGATCTTTTTGCTGCTGCGGACCGAGCAGCGCCAGTGGCGCTATGCAACTCAAGGTGACTATCTCGGCGTGCTCCAAGCCGTATCGCTGCTGACGGTCGCGCTTGCCGGGCTGGTCGCACTGCTCCACCCGGTCAGTTACCAGTCGGCTGGCGGCCAGATCAACGTACTTGTTCCCACCGGCGTTCTCGCGCTCTTTTTCTTGCTGATGCTGCTTTTCGTCGGCGGTGTGCGCTTCGTAGCTCGAAACGTTCGTGAACGGCCGATCCGTGGCTTCCGCGCCGACAAGAATGCTCGTCGCGTGCTGATAATCGGCGCCGGCGATGGCGGCCGCCTGACGCTGCGCGAGATACTGCGTAACCCAACGCTGGCGCTCAACCCGGTCGGCTTCGTTGATGACGACCCACTCAAAGCTGGCCTGCGAATCGATGGCGTAAAAGTGCTTGGCGCAACTGAGCACCTCGGGCGGATTCTGGACGAATCCGAGCCCGACGAGATTTTGATCGCAATCCCTTCGGCGCCGGGCACTTTGCGCGGCCACGTCGTGCGCGCTGGCCGCGACCGCGGCATACCCGTGCGCACGCTACCGACGGTCTTTGAGCTGTTGCAGGCTGGCTCCGGCCACGTCGTGCGGCAGGTTCGTGAAGTTCAGGTTGAGGACATTCTCGGCCGCGAGCCGGTGCGAATGGAGCTCGACCGCGTGGGCAGTTATCTCTCGAAAGAGATCGTGCTGGTGACCGGCGCAGGCGGCTCGATCGGCGCCGAGCTTTGCCGCCAGATTGCGCGGATTGCGCCGCGGCGGCTGTTGATTCTCGACCACGCCGAAGACAATCTCTTCGCTATTCAGCGCGAGCTTGAGGAAGATCGTCACGTTCATCCTTCATCGCTGACGGCCGTCCTAGCCGATTGCAAAGACGCTGCGCGGATGCGTGAAGTCTTCGAGCAGTACCGCCCAACATTCGTCTTCCACGCCGCCGCCTACAAGCACGTTGGTCTGATGGAGAGCAACCCGGTCGAGGCGATCCGTAACAACGCCGTTGCGACGCGGCTTGTCGCTGAGCTTGCCGGTGAGGTTGAGGTTCGTAACTTTGTGCTCGTTTCGACCGACAAGGCGGTGGCTCCAGCGACCGTGATGGGAGCTTCAAAGGCGCTCGCCGAATATGCCGTCGAGGAGATGAGCTCGCGCTTTCCGAAGACCAATTACGCCTCGGTTAGGTTCGGCAATGTTCTCGGCTCCTCCGGTTCGGTAGTGCCGATCTTCCGCCGCCAGATTGCCCGTGGTGGCCCGGTGACCGTGACGGACGATCGGATGACGCGCTACTTCATGACGATTCCTGAGGCCGTTCAATTGATCATTCGCTCTGGTTCGCTCGGCAGTGGCGGTGAAATTTTCGTGCTCGAGATGGGCGAGCCGGTTTCGATTATCGGGCTCGCGCGCGACATGGTCGAGCTTTCGGGTCTTGAGCCCGGCCGTGACATCGCGATTGAAGTGATCGGCCGCAGACCGGGCGAAAAGCTCCACGAGGAGCTTTTCAATCCCCACGAGCGGCCGCAGCCCACACCGGCTGAGAAGATCGTCCACGCATCGCGTAAACCTCGCCGAAGTGATGAGATTGCCGCTTGGTTCGCTGAGATCGAAGTATTGACTGCGAGCGGTAATGCGGCTGCGTTAGCGGCCAAAGTCGCCACATTTACCGACGGTGATCGCCCGCAAGAGGTTGATGCAGAGTCGCTCGAGCAGCAATCCAGCGACACCAAGGCATAAGATCAAGCCTCGATGACGCCGTTTCAAGCTGCTCTCTCGATCTCGAACGAGATCGACCATATTGGTGCTCTCGCGGGCCTGGCCGCGGTTGTTGGCCTAGGCGTGCTCGCTGCGCTATTCGCAGCGCAGGCGCGTGAGGTCAAGCGGCTTCGCGACTGGGCTGGCCGTTCGCCCGAACGTGACGCCGAGGCCGCCGCGCGGATTAGCGAAGAGGCCGCGCGGCCAGCGCCAGCTACCGCTGCCGCCACAGCAGGCGCGGCAACCGGCGCTGCGGCCACTGCGGCGGGTCGTCCGCGCGCTGCGGTTGTGCCGCCGGCAGCAAAGCCGGCCACTTCTGCTGTTCCTACTGCCGGCGCGGGAACCGTTGCCAAGTCTGCAACAGGCGCGATTCCAACGCCTGCGCCGAAACCGCCCGCCGGCGGTCCCGCTAAAGCGGCACAGAAGCCTGCCGCCGGCGATTCCTCCGCGAAGCCCATTGCCGCCGTGCCGCCAGCAGCCGGCGCGCCAGCTGCCAAGGCCGCGGGTACTCCGCCGCTGCCACCTGCGCCGAACCCTGCCACCAGCGCTGCCAGCCGTCCCGCGCCGCCGCCCGCGCGCCCGCGCCCGCGCACAGTTGCTCCGGCTCGCAACGCAACCGATGAAATTACGATCCCTCCTTCTGGTCCGCCGCCGCCGCGCGCTCGCCGCGCCGATCCGCAGGAGCCACCCGACGGCGGCAAGCGCTCCTTGCTGCTGCTGATCGTTGGTGGGCTAGCGATAATCGTGATCGCCTTCGTCTTGATCACGCAGGTATTCGGCGGTAGTGACTCGAGCACCACCTCGACTCCAGCAACCAACAGCGTTGGACCAGTACCGACGAGCGCAACCACGACGGACTCAGCCGCTCCCGCGGTTGACCCGGCGGCCACACAGGTCGCGGTCTTCAATGGAACGACCGGTAGTGGGATTGCTCGCGCCGCGGCCGACAAGCTTCTGGCGGCAGGCTTCACAAAGGTTGGCCCGGTTACGACGGCGCCCGATCAAACCGCCCAGACTTCCACCGTCTACTACGACACGGGCGCGAAAGCGGCCGCCGATCAAGTCGCAACGACGCTTGGGTTGAGCAGCGCTGCGGTGATGGCGATCGACGAGAACATCCGTGTCCTCGGCCAGAACGCTGTGGTCGTCGTAGTACTCGGCGCCGATCAAGCGCAGTGATTTACCTAGCTAGGCACGGACAGACCGCCTACAACTTGGAGGGGCGCTTTCAGGGCTGGGGTGACGTGCCTTTGGACGAGACTGGCCGCGAACAGGCGCGTCAGCTGGCCGTTGCGGTGGCTGAGCTGGAACCGGTGACGCTGGTATCGAGCAACATCGCACGGGCGCTGGAGACGGCAATAATCATCGCCGAGCTGATCGGTCTCGAACCACAGATCGACCCCCGTTTTGCCGAAACACAGACCGGTGATTGGACCGACCGCAGCTTTGCCGAAGTTGCTGCGCAAGATCCTCAAGCGTTTACGTCGTTCGTCGAGCTAAAGGCCGATTGGGGCTTTCCGGGCGGTGAGAGTTTTGCGACCCAGGCTGCACGCGTGACCGCAGGGCTGGACGATTGGCGTGCGCGCAGCGAAACTGGCGTGACTGTGATCGTCTGCCACGGCAACGTGATCCGTCTTGCGCTGCGTGCTGCCGGAAGGGATCTACCAGAGCGCCCCGATAACGCCAGCTTGGTGGCGCTTTGACGCGGCTCGCTCAGCTCTTCTTCGCGTTGCTCGTTATCGCTACGGGCGCTGCCTTCTTCCTCGCTCAGAAGTTGAAGACGGCAGACCCCGTGCTGTTGTCATTTCGGATCTCAGCGAAGGCGATTTCACCAAATGGGGACGGCCGTTTTGAGCGTCAGCGAATAACTTTTCGGCTCAAACGTAATGAGCTGATTGATGTTGCCGTAGTCGATGATCAAGGGGATCGGGTTCGCGAGTTGGTTTCTGGCCTCCGACTGCCGGCCTATCGAACGATTTCGCCGCTTGTTTGGAGTGGCAGAGATCAGCAGGGCGAGGTCGTTGCCGATGGGCGTTACAGGATCCGGGTCATACTGCGGCGCGAAGGTCGCAGCATCGTCGTGCCGCAATCATTCCTCGTCGATACAGCCCCACCGAAGATTCGTGTGGTTTCAATCGGCCCGGGCTCCGGCTCCGGCCCGGAGATGCTGCCCCGCACTGATGGGCGGCCAGCGGAAGTAACGCTAAATAGCAAAGCCCGTGACGGTCGCCTGTTGGTATTTCGAACGGCCCCGCTGCCTGCCGAGCAGGTTGCAGAAGTTCCAATCGCACAGCAGTCGGACCAAGCCAGCTGGGACGGGCGCGGCGCGGACGGTAGGCCGGTTGCACCCGGCACTTATCTTGTCGTCGCGCAGCGTCGCGACGCGGCCGGCGTACTGGGTAGCTCTGTGCCGTTGGACGCTGAGGGATTACCGATTACCGTTTATGGCCAGCGACTACTCGGTAGTGGCGGCATAACCGTTCGGCCGATAGCCGCCCAGCCGCCGCTGCTGCCAACATCGGCCGGATCTTCCGCGGCAGTCGCTGTTGACGGCGGCGGACAGCGCTACAGCTGGAGCCTCAGCTCGCTCGGCAAATCGCCGTCGCGTCGCGGCCGAAGCTCGGCTGGGGTTGTGCGCGTCAAACCACCAGGTAAGAGCTCTCAGCTTTTCCTCTTCACGGCCAAGCGGGGAGCTCTGCGCTCATCGGTTCCGCTGGCCGTCGATGACGCACAGCAACACCGTGTGTTGGTCGTGCTGGCGCCAATGACTTGGCAGGGCCGCAATCCCGTTGATGATGATGGCGACGGCGAACCAAACCTACTTTCCACGGGCGGGCCCGTGAAGCTCGCACGCCCCCTCGCCACGCCGCTACCGGCGCGTTTCGCGCTTCAGGAAAAACCGATTATGACTTGGCTGGGCCGCAATCGCTACCGCTATGACTTGACAACTGATTACGGGCTGGCGAGAGGCCGTGGGCCTAAACTGGAAGGCCACAGTGGCGTGATTCTGGTCGGCGACACGGTCTGGCTACCGCCCGCGGCCGCTCGCAAATTACGAGCCTTCGTCGCCGATGGCGGAACGCTGGTCGAGGCCGGTACCGATTCGCTACTGCGGTCGGTCACGCTGACCAAAAAGGCGAATCTTGTAAGGCCGCTACCTGCGGCGACGGCCGACATCTTTGGCAGCACCCTTGAACCTGTGGCGAAGGGAAATTTCGACGTTACTGCTGGCGCTGATGAAATTGATCTGTTCAAGGGAACAAGTGGACTCTTTAACAATTACGCGGCGATTGAAGCGACCAAGACGGTGCCTGACGGCAAGCCGCTCGCGTCGGCACTCACGCCCGAGGGCGCGCTGACGATCGTCGCTTTCGGCGTAGGCAAGGGGACTGTGATTCGTTTCGGCCTGCCTGAGCTTCCTTCGCGACTGACAACCGATCCTGACGTTCAGGGACTGATGACACGCTCATGGCAACTGCTCTCGCGCTAACAATCTGCAGCCTTCTGACTGGCGCGACGTTGGTCGTGCGCTCGGCGACCGCGCGAGCGCGACTGATGCTGGCAGCGCTCGTGATCGCACCGCTGATCCTCATCATTCATGTTGCCGACGCGGATCAGCTTTCGGCTCTGCGCGAACGACCCGCACTCGCAATGTTGGCGCTAATTATTGGGCTACTGGTCGTGGGCGCCCTGACGGTGCTTTTCACGAAGCGCCCAGGCACTTTTGTGATTGCGGTCGTCGTGACGCTCCCGTTCAGGATCCCGATCGCCGTTGGCGATTCGACGGCCAACCTCCTGCTCGGCCTCTACCTCGTGGTTGCTGCGGGCGCACTCGCCTGGCTGCTTCCGCGGCTGCGCAGCGGTGCCAGCGAAGATGGCCCGCCGCCAGCGGCTCTGGAGTGGGTAATCGCCGTTGTGCTTGTGCTCTACTCGCTGCAGAGCGTTTATGGGCTAGGCCGCGACCCGGCGCTCGAGAACATCGTCTTCTTTTACGTTCCGTTCGCTCTGCTCTTCGTCCTGGTGGCTCGGTCACGTTGGACTGAGAGACTCGCGGGCCGTACGCTCGCGGTGCTGACTGGGCTGGCGCTGCTGCTGAGTGCGATCGGATTCGTTGAGTTCGCGACAAAGCACATCTTCCTCAATCCGAAGGTGATTGCCTCAAATCAATTCGCCGACTACTTCCGCGTCAATTCGGCCTTCTTCGACCCCAATATCTTCGGCCGCTTTCTCGTCGTTGTGATCGTCCTCTTGGTCGCCTGGATCTGTTGGCAGAAGCGCAACAGTCTCGTCGCGCTTGGCGCCCTCGCCGTCACAGTCCTTTTCGCCGGCTTGTTAATTACGCTTTCGCAATCGAGTTTCGTCGGTCTGCTTGCCGGTTTGGCAGTGATCGCCGCGCTGCGTTGGAACGTGCGTTGGACGGTGTTAGTCGTTTCTGTGGCGTTACTGCTTGGCGCTCTCACCTTGGCGATCGGTAGCGGGGCTTTGAGCGGTGGGCAGAGTGCTGATCGCGCCACGAGCGGCAGGGCGGCCTTGGTAACAGGAGGAGGCGAGCTGTTTGTTCAGCGCCCCTTGCAGGGGTGGGGTGCGGGGTCGTTCTCACGTCAGTACCGACTTGAGAACAATGCCTCGGCCGAGCGGGCAGCTTCCGCTTCGCACACGATCCCAATTACGATCGCAGCAGAACAGGGCCTAGTCGGCCTGATCGCCTACCTCGCGTTGCTTGCGCTGGCCTTCATTCGTATCCTCCGCGGCGCCCGCTCGGCTCCTTGGCCGGAGATGCAGGTCGGAGTGGCAGCGGCGTTCATCGCGCTCGTTGTCCACACCTTGATTTATGCAGCTTTCCTCGAGGATCCCCTCACTTGGGTGTTGCTTGGGGTTGCGACCGCGCTTGCTGGCGCGCGCTCCAACGAAGCGCAGAGCGATTGATGGCGATGAGATTCTCGCGGCCTGAACTAATAGTGATCGGACTGGCGCTCGCGCTGACGGTGGTTGTCTGGGTGCTGGCAAATAGCTACCCCGGCTACGACACGTATTACCACCTCGTCTGGGGCCGCGAGCTGCTAGCTGGGCAGATCCCATCAATCGACGCCTACCAGGCCCCCACCGCACACCCGCTCTACTTGGCATTGGCCACGGCTTTAGCGGCCGTCGTTGGCGATGACAGCGCCCAGCTAATGGTGCTGCTCGGGGCGCTCTCGCTGATTATTTGCGCCTGGTCGATCTGGCGGATTGGCCGCGTCGTCTTTGGGCCTTGGCCGGGGATCGTCGCGGCGCTACTGGTCGCGAGCAACTTGACGCTGATGCTCTACGCGGCCCGCGGCTTTGCCGACATGCCTTTCTTGGCGCTGGTATTTGTCGCGGCAGCGCTTGAAGCGGAACGAAAACGGCGCGGCCTGTCGGTGCTTGTGCTGTTAGCCGCTGCCGGCCTGCTGCGCCCGGAGGCTTGGCTGCTGGCCGGGGTCTACTGGCTTTGGTGCTGCTGGCCGAAAGATCAGGCCAATGGTCGCCGCAGCTTCCACCCTGGGCTGCTGGCGCTGGTTCTAGTGTCACCGCTGCTGTGGTGCCTTTACGTCTGGTGGAACGTTGGTGAGCCGCTTTACGCGCTGACCGCCACCAGCAGCCTCGCCGCCGAGCTTGGCCGCGAGCGTGGAATTTCCAAAGTGCCAGCGACTTTCGTCGATGCGTTGATCGCCGTTCTTCGCACGCCCCAGCTACTGCTTGTCGCGGCCGGCATTGTGATCGAGATAATCCGCCGCCGCGCGAAGTCCTTATACCTGCCGCTGGCGCTGATCACGATCGGCATCGTGACCTACATCTGCGTTGGCATCTTCGGCCTTTCGTTACTTCCGCGCTATTTGACGATTCCCTCAATCACGTTGTTGCTCTTCGCTGGCTATGCACTCGCTGGATGGGTCGAGTTGGCGCGCGCCAGTGCGCTGCGCCGTGGCTGGGCGCTGGCGGCCTTGATTGTCGTGGTTGTCGGAGCTGGACTAACGGTCCAGCGAGCCGACAGTTTCCGCCGCGCGGAGGTAGAGATCCGCTACATCGCCGCTGTGCATGATGATCTGGAGGCGACTCTCGCCGATCCTACGGTTGTCGCTGCGCTGCGCTGCGGCCCGCTTAGCCTTCCGGCCTTTGGCCTGATTCCCGAATCGCTTTGGATCCGCAACTCCGCTGCCGGTTCGGTTGTTGCCCGCTCCGACGTTTCACCGAAAAATGGTGTTGCACTCGTTTTCATCGACCCGAAGACTCACCGCCGCTACGGACGTGCTGACGGGGTTCCAATCGACACGGACTTTGCTCCCAAGGGCTTCAAGCTGATCGCAACCCACGGGCGAATCTCGGCTTGGGCCTCCTGCCGTTAACTGTCGCCAGTAACGCCTAGCTCTTGTAGCCGCTGCCAGAGCGGCTCGTTCTGGCGCCGCGCTGTTTGTGCCAACGCCCATTCGCGTAGCTCGCTATCGGGCCGCGTCCTAGCCCCTGCTTGCTCCAGCAGCGCGGCAGCGAAGTCGCCGGCGTTTTCGGCGCGAGTTACAGCTGGCGCCCAGCTGGTAACGCCAGAAAGCATCGGGCTGACGGTTCGGCGCCCAAGGCGTGCGTACTTGAGGATTCGATTCGGCAGTCCGGCGTCGTTGAAAGGCTCGAGCTTGAAAGGGATGATCCCCACGTCGGCGGTGAGGATTAGTCGTGAGGCTTGCTCGTCGCTCTGGCGGCCGAGCCAGACCAAGCTCGGGTGCGCGCGGCAGGCCGCAAAGTTAGGGTCATCCGCGCACTCGTCCTCATGCCAGTCGCCGATCAGAAGCAGCACGAGCCGCTCGCCGAGCTCCTCAGCAACGGCGCGTAGCAGCGCCCAATCGGTTCGCCAGCCAAGCTGGCCGAGCGAGACTGCCACGACGGTGCCTTCGATCTGCGGCGCTGGGAAGCGGTCGGCTGGTGTAGTCACTAGCAGCGCGTTCCGGCCTGCCGCGGTTTCAATTTCGACCAGCGTGTCGGAGACGGCGAATGTCAGCGACGATGCCTCTGAGGCCTGTTCGTGCAGCTCGGCGAGGCGCTCACGCCGCTGCCGCGTTGCGTCGTAAGCGAGCTCATAACGATCCCAACGTGAATACCAGATCTCACAGCCGGGGCAGGAGGCCTGGATTGCCTTGGC
>JBDNJF010000042.1:0-3025 GCA_041687955.1 Solirubrobacteraceae bacterium | reverse complement strand
GCAGGGCCGGGCCGCCAGATCCTTGGGCCGACAGCGCTTGGCGATGACCCACGGCGCTTCTGGCGGCTGGCCTGGACGATTGCGGTGACTGAATTCAAACTGCGCTTCTTTGGTTCAGCGCTCGGCTATCTGTGGCAGTTTGTCCGGCCACTACTGATCTTCGCGATCATCTACGTCGTCTTCGTCGAAGTGCTTGGCGTCGGCGGCGACCAGCCTTTCTTTGGTGTCGCATTGCTGCTGGGGATCGTGATCTTTCAGTTCTTCACCGATGCCACAGCGGCCTCGGTGCGATCGATCGTGCTGCGCGAGAGTTTGGTTCGAAAGATCGACTTTCCACGCGCCGCGATCCCTGTCGCCTGCGTAATTCAGGCGCTGATGAACCTCGGGCTCAACCTGATCCCGGTGACGATCTTCCTGATCGCCGCCGGCGGCCGCCTCTACTGGCGCTGGCTGGAGCTGCCGCTAATTGTCGTGATGCTCGTCGTCTTCGTTACAGGCTTGTCGCTACTGCTGTCAGCGCTATTTGTTCGCTTCCGCGACGTCGAGCCGATCTGGGATGTTGTGATGCAGGGCCTTTTCTACGCAACACCGATCCTTTACTCCCTGTCGGTCGTGATTGACAAGGCTGGGATCGAGGTCGCACGGCTGATGCTGATCAATCCGTTGGCCGCGGCAATCCAGCAGGCGCGCCACGCGATCGTCGACCCTTCCTACGAGAGCGCCGGGCAAATCTTTGGCACGACAGCGGGTAACCTGCTGCCGATTGCGATATCGCTTGCGACGCTGCTGGCCGGGATCTGGGTTTTCAGCCGCGCGGCGCCGCGTATCGCCGAAGAACTTTAGCTCAGGCTGCGTAGACAAACGGCAACTGATCGGCGAGCTCAGCCAACTTTGGGGCGCTGCTGTCACGCTCTGAAATAACGAGCTGACCGGCCGGCAGCGGCCACTCGACCGCCACCTCAGGGTCATCCCAGGCAATACCGCGCTCCACCTCTGCGTCGTAATAGGCCGATTGCTTATAAACCACGTCGGCGATATCGCTGAGCACACAGAAGCCATGAGCGAAGCCGACCGGAATGTAGAGGACGTGCATGTTCTCGTCGCTCAGTTCGAAGCCCTGCCAGCTTCCGTATTGGGGCGAGCCGGTTCGCAGGTCGACAATCACATCCCAGATGCTGCCGCGGGCGCAACGGACCAGTTTCGACGAACCGGCGCCAGTAGCAAAGTGCAGGCCGCGCAGCACGCCGCGCGTCGATCGCGACTGGTTTTCCTGAACGAACGGCTCGCTGATGCCAATTTCATCCAGATCACCGGCACGAAAAGTCTCGCAGAAGAAGCCACGTCCATCGGCGAAAACGGCGGGCTCAAGCAGCCACGCCCCGGGAAGAGAAGTTTTATTAGCAATCACGCACTGCAATCTAGTAGCCGGCGAACGCCGGCGTGCAGCGGTCCCCCTTGCCGGCCGACTACTCTGACTGCTCGTGGAAGCTGAAACCGATCCCGTGGCAACCGACCAGCTGCTCGCTGAAAACCAGCAGCTGCGCGCCAGCATTGCCGAACTTGAAGAGCAGTTGAGCGCGCAGAGCGCCCGGACGAACGAGATTGTCGCCCAAACGCAGGAGCGGATCTACTGGCTTGACCGCTGGCACATTGATCTTGACAAGCTTGTACGGGTGCCCGGCGTCTCTCAGAGCCGCGCCCTGCTGCGCGCAATCCGGGCGCCGTTCAGGCTGCTCAAGAAAGCCGCCAGGAAGCTCCCGTAGTGACTTCGGTCTCAGTCGTCGTCCCCGTCAAGAACGGCGGCGAGCTGCTTAGCGAAGTGCTGCAGGCGATCGTCCGTGAACAGCCCGATCAACTGATCGTGATCGACTCCGGATCGAGCGACGGTTCGGCTGAGCTGGCCGAAACAATCGGCACACAGGTGATAAGGATTGAAGCGGCTGAGTTTGGTCATGGGAGGACGCGCAACGCAGCCGCCGAGGCGGCGACCGGAGAGCTGGTCTGTTTTCTAACGCAAGATGCGACACCGGTCGCTGGCTGGCTTGCGGCTTACCTCGCAGCCTTTGCGGCAGACGAGCGGATCGGCGCCGCATTCGGACCCCACCTGCCACGTCCCGGGTCCAGCCCGACGATCGCGCGCGAGCTGGACCAGTTCTTTGGCGGTTTCAGCCGGTCGGGCGAGGTCACCGTGCAGGCCGCTGCCGATGACGCCGGCTGGCACCCCGGATTCCTGTCGAACGTCAACGCTGCCTACCGGCGCGCGGTACTGCTTGATCTTGGCTTTCGCGACGTTGAATACGCTGAGGATCAAGCCTTCGCTGGCGACCTCTTCGCGGCTGGCTGGCTAAAAGCCTTCGTGCCCGGCGCAGCGGTACTCCACTCCCACAGCTACTCACAGCTTGGCTTTATCCGGCGCTACTTCGACGAGTACCGCGGACTGCGGCAGACGGTCGGCCACGTCGAGGCGCTCGCCCCGCTCAGTGCCACGAAGGAGATCGGCCGTCTAGTGGCGGCTGACGAGCGCTGGCTGGCGCAGAGTGGCGGCTCGGCCGCTGAGCGGATCCGGCTGCTGCCAAGTTCAACTGCTCACCACGCAGGCCGGCACATCGGCGCCGTGCTTGGTTCTCGCGCCGATCGGCTGCCAGCCATTTTGCAGCGATCGCTGTCGCTGGAAGCGAGGGACGGCGCTGGTCGGGACGGCCGCGAAGGCGCTGTCGTTCGCGGCAAACCGATTGCCGCCCAGCGAGACCGCGAGCTTTTCTACGAGATGCTTGACCTTGACGGCGAAAGCGGCGTCCCGCTGCTTAATCCAACCCCAGGAATGAGCGAAGCCAAGCGGCTTCACATCGCAGTCGTCATTCCATCGTTCCGAACCGGTAGCGGTGGGCACGACACGATCTTCAGAATCTTCCAGAAAATCGAGCAGCTTGGTCACTCCTGCTCAATCTGGCTGGCCGACCCGATGCTGCGGATGAAAGGCGAATGGCCAGCCGTGATTCGGCGACGGATCCGCGATGAGTTCGTT
>JBDNJF010000041.1:0-9006 GCA_041687955.1 Solirubrobacteraceae bacterium | reverse complement strand
AGCGTTCACGCTCTCAAAACCGGCTGCAGTGATTAACTTGGCGACCGCGCCTGCCTGCCCAAAGCCGAGTTCGATTGCCAGCAGCCGCGCCTCACTCTGCGCCGCTGCCAGAACCAACGGGCGGATTACGTCAAGCCCATCGGCCCCAGCCAAAAGCGCCAGCTCCGGTTCATGGTCAATCACATCTGGCGGCAAGCTGGCCCGCTCGCTTTCAGCGATGTAAGGCGGATTTGAAAGGATCGCGTCCCACCGTCGGCTCAGTCCGCTGAGTAAGTCGGCCTCGATGAACTCAACGTCGAGGCCGAGCAGTTCAGCATTACTGCGGGCGAGCTCGATCGCGCCGAGGCTGATGTCCGAACCGCTGACCAAAAGGTCGGGGCGCTCCTGCTTGAGCGCCAGCGCAACCGCGCCGCTACCGGTGCCGACGTCGAGCACCCGGGCCTGCTGGGGCAGCTGAAGCGCAACTTCAACCAGCAGCTCGGTCTCCGGCCGCGGCACGAGCACGCGGCTATCGACGACAAGCTCAATCGAGCGGAAGCCTTTGCTGGCGACGAGGTAGGCAACCGGCTCATGCCCTACGGAGCGGCGCCGGACAAGGTCCTGAAAAACGCGCACCGGCGGCCCTGTTATCTCACGCTGCGGGTCGGTCAGCAAAGCGGCCCGGTCAACGCTGAGCGTGAACGCCAAAAGCAATTCGGCGTCGAGCGCTGGCGACGGGCTCCCTGACGCGCCGATCGCCGTACGTGCCCCGTCAAGCGCGTCACGGACGCTAACGCCGCGCATCAAGGCTTAGCGGCCTGCGCTTCGAGCAGACGGCTCTTCTCATCGGCTGCAAGGGCCGCAGTCAGCTCGTTGAGCTGGCCTTCAAGTACGGCGTCAAGATCGTGAACGGTAACCTTCACGCGGTGGTCGGTGACGCGGCGGTCGGGAAAGTTGTAGGTGCGGATCTTCTCCGAGCGCTCGCCGCTGCCTACCTGTGAGCGGCGGTCGGCAGCGATCTCGGCATTCTGCTCCTCCATCGCTCGCTCGTAAAGCCTCGCGCGCAGCACGCGCAGCGCCTTTTCACGATTCTGCAGCTGACTTTTCTCATCTTGCATCGAGACGACAACCCCGGTCGGCTTGTGCGTTATCCGAACAGCAGAGTCGGTCGTATTAACCGACTGTCCACCGGGCCCTGAAGAACGGTAGACATCAACCTGAAGGTCATTTTGGTCGATCTTGATGTCAACCTCCTCAGCCTCCGGCAGCACTGCGACGGTTGAAGTGCTGGTGTGGATGCGGCCTTGTGATTCGGTCTCGGGAACGCGCTGCACGCGGTGCGTTCCACCTTCGAACTTAAAAACCGAGTAGGCGCCTGCGCCTTTAACAGCAAATGTGTATTTGCCTTCGCTCAGCTCCAGCGGTTCGACCGCGAAGCCGAGCCGCTCCGCGTAGCGCGTCAGCATTCGGTAACAGTCGCCGGCCCACAACCCGGCCTCGTCGCCACCCGCGCCACCTTGAATTTCTATGATCACGTTCTTATCGTCGTTTGGGTCGCTCTCGACCATCGCCAAACGAAGCTCTTCCTCAATCGCCTCCAGCTGCCCACGAGCATGAGCCAGCATCTCATGAGCTTCGGCCTCATCGCCGCCCTCGGCTATCAGCTCCTGCGCGCCGGCCGCATCGTCGGTCGCGCGCCGCCACGCCTCAGCCAACTTTGCCGGCTGCTCAAGTCGGCTGTATTCACGACCCGTTTGGGCGTAACGTTCGCGATCGGCGATCACCGCCGGATCGGTGATCTCGCGCGAGAGCTCAGCGAAGCGCGCTTCGATCTGGGTGACGAGTGACTCAATCATCGGCTCCGCTTAGGCTAGCCGCGCCCAGCGACTGAGGTTCTTAGCTGACCGACCGTTGCTAACTAAGCGGCGATCTCAACGCCGACGAGGTCTCCGTCGCGCTCGGCCCCGGTCTCATGCTCCAGCACCGACTTAAGCGCAACGATCGCGACCGCCAGCTGATCAAGATTCGGTTCACGCGTGGTGAGCAGCTGCAGCTTCAGGCCTGGCCAAATAAATGCTCGTACCAGCTTGTGCGTGCGGTGCTTCCCGGCAAATTTTATGACCTCGAACGAGATCCCCGCGATCAGCGGAATACCGATGATGCGGCTTGCAATCAGCGCCCACCATGGCAGCAACCCAAGCGGCGAAAAGACGAAGATCGAAACGATCATCACGATCAGCAGGAAGCTCGTGCCGCAACGCGGATGAAGCCTTGAAAAGCGCTGCGCGTTCTCGGGCGTTAGATCGAGGCCAGCTTCGTAGCAGGAGATCGTTTTATGTTCAGCACCGTGGTATTCGAACGTGCGGCGCAGGTCGCGCAGCTTCGAAAGCAGAATCAGATAAGCAAGGAAGATCAACGTCCGCAGCACGCCTTCGACGATCCAGAAGAGAACCGCCGAACCAAGCTGGTCTTTGATCAGGTTGGTGGCCGTGACCGGCACGATGAAGAAAAGACCGACCGCGAGCACCAGCGAGAAGAGGATCGTCAAACCCCACATGAAGCCTGAGATCGGCTCCTCTTCGTCCGGGAGCTGAGCGTTGGCGGAAATACCGAGCGCGCGAAAACCGATCACAAGCGATTCGCCGAGCGCAACGACGCCGCGGATGATCGGAAGGCGCAAGAGGCGGTGGCGGCCAAGAACGGAGGTGACGGCGGTGCTCTCGACGATGATCCCACCGGTGGGCGGGTCATTGGCGTCAATTCGCTCGCCTTTTGAATCAACCTGATGCGGAGCGGGCGCGCGCACGGCCACAGCCCAGCCGCCGACACCGCGCATCATCACGCCCTCGAGGACTGCCTGGCCTCCAATCGGCGCGTCGCGAGTGGCGACCCACTCGGCCGGTTCGGCGTTAAGCGCAGGAGCCTGGGGAGTCTGCGCCGCTGACACAGAAGCTCCCGTCAGGAGCCAACGCCGGAGCGCTTGGCTGCGCGACGACGGAAGCGTTCAACGCGGCCACCGGTGTCGACCAGTTTCTGGCGGCCGGTGTAAAATGGGTGGCACTCGGAGCAGATCTCGACGCCAATTTCAGACTCGGTTGAACGCGTCACGAACTCGTTGCCACAGGTGCAACGAACTTGCGATTCAACGTACTCAGGATGCAGATCAGTCTTCATTAATTACGAAGTCTAGCCGCCTATAACGGGCAGGCGACCTCAACCACGTTGTTGAGTTCATTGTGCTCGGCAATCTCTTTTGAAAAGTCAGCTTCGGCCTTGATCTTTGAGGCGCCCGTGCAGGCCGGCCCTACGAAGCTGACGAGTCGCGATTTACCTGCACCGAGCGATTCGACGCGGACGGTCGGAAGTTCGATGCCCGTAACGCGCATCGCCACGCTGAATCCGCGCGCAGCGCTGAGGCCAAGATTGCGAACGATCAACTGGTAGCGCTCGTTCCCGTTTGCGAGCGCCGTCGATCGGATAAAGCTGGTCGCGAGATCAGGGCGGGCGTCGGGCTGGTTGCAAACCGGTGAAGCGAGAATGGCGCGCCTGATGACGCGGCCACTCTTTGAGAGCCAGCGGTGCGTCACGAGCACGCGGTAGCTCTGACCGACGCTCAGCCCGCCGACACTCTTCGACCAAGTTACGCTGCTGCTGCTTGGCCGGTCCCAAGCGCCAAATTTTGGTACGCCCGTGACCGCCTTCCATGCCCCGCCGGCGATCGGCCGCGAGTAAAGGTCAAAACGAAGCTCCATCGAAGCAGATTTGCTGGAGCCCTCCATCTTCGAGCTGAAGCTGGCTGAGCGCCCGTTGACGCCGAGAACGCTGCAGCTGTCGAGCTTTACGACGGCGTTGCCCTTGGTCGCCGCGGCGCTAGGCGCCGAACCGGGCGCGAACGAAGCCAGCGGCGCAGGCGTGGCGGCGAAGGCTGATACCGGCGCGACAAGAGAAAAGCCGGCGATTGATGCGGCGCAGATTGTTGTTCGAAGCGAAGGCATACGACCTCTCTAACACGGCGTTGGCGCGATGGTTGCGGTACGGGCGGCAGTTTAGGTCAGCTGGTAAAGCGGACCGTCGCCACCCTCGGGCGCCGTGAGGCGGCCACCCTTGGCAGTAATCGCACCGCACTGGACGCAGTTCGTGTAGTTCACGATCACGTCAACGAGCCCCTCTTCGGGTGCATCGTCAGGAATTTCGTAGACGCCAGCAGGGCACATCCACTTCCAAGTCTCAGCGACTTCGCGCGGCACGTGGGTCTGAACGCGAATGTGGTTTGGAGCATCATCACGGGTCTGGTTGCCGGTGATGAAGACGCTTGAGAGCTTGTCAAAGGTGTACTTCCCGTCAGGCTTGACGTATTCCTCTGAGGTCTTGCCGATGAACATCGGCTGCGCGTCATTGCGATGCAGCGACCAACGACCACCCGGGAAGTGGCCCTTCGTTGCAATCATCAAGTTAACAAGCGGGCCGCCCTTGATCAGGCCCTTGGCGAATGGCTGACGGACGTTGCGAACCTCGTAGAGGTCCTTGCCAACGACGGAGTCAGCGATCGCATCTTCGTAATTCTCAAGCGACTCGCCGCGCGCAAGGTTGGCGTAGATCGCCTCGGCAGCAGTGATTCCGGACTCGATTGCGTAATTGAGACCCTTCAGCGCCGCCGTATTGACCATGCCGCCAGCGTCGCCAACGACGACAGCGCCGGGCATCGAAAGCTTCGGCATAGCCCAATAACCGCCGGCAGGCAGCGCCTTGGCGCCCCAAGCTACGCGCTCGCCGCCTTCGAGGATCTTCCTGACCATCGGGTGCGTCTTGAAGGTTTGAAGCATGTCGTGAGCTGAAGTGGTGGCATCTGCGTAATCGAGATCAATTACAAAGCCGATCGAAACTAGATCTTCGCCAGTGTTCTCATCCTTCATCGGGTAGATCCAAGAGCCGCCGATCTGGTGATACTTGGCGGAGATTTTCAGCGGCCAACCAGCGACGGTGTGGATTACGCGGTCGAGCGGCTTCTTAACCTTCCAAACCTCTTTCACGCCAAGCTCCCAAACCTGCGGCTCGCGGCCGGCGGCAAGCTCAAACTCGCGGATTGCAGCGCCAGTAAGGCTGCCCCAGCATCCGTCGGAGAGGACCGTCACCTGCGCGGTAACGTCGGCGCCCGGCTCAAAGTTTCCAAGCTGCTCACCCTCCTTGCCGCGGCCCTTATCGCCGGAGCGAACGCCGCGCACGGTTCCGTCGGCAACCAGTAGCTGCGCGGCCGCAGTTTCAGTTAGAAGGTAGGCGCCTTTCTCTTCTGCCTTGGCAGCCATGAAGCGGCACATCCCAGCAACCGAGATCGACTCGTTGCCGTGGTTTTTCAGCGGCGGTGGCGGCGGAATCCGAATTTTCGTCTTGCTGTTTGGCAGCAGATAGACCGCTTCTTTCTTGATCTCGCCGAAAGCAAAGCCTTCTTCGCGCCACTGTTCACGCGTTACGTCAGGAAAAAGCTTCTGGAGTGCCTCTGGCCGCATCACGGCGCCGGACAGGTTGTGGCCGCCGCAGGTCTTGGCCTTCTCGATTACCGCCACCGGAACTTCGCCGAGCCGCTCCAGCGTTTCAGGGTCATCAGCCAGCAAGTCCATCAGGCGATTGGCGCAAGCTAGGCCTGCACTACCGCCGCCAACGATTGCTACGCCAACGTCAATCCGCTCGTCCTCAGCGTCGAGCTCGCGCTTGATGAACTCTGCGGGCGAGTCAACTGGAGGCGGGTACGACCCAGGGACGACTTTGCCATTCTTTCGGGCCATTGTGGTTCAGGAGCCCTTCTTGGCGCTGACGGCTTCGGCCAGCTTCGGCATGATCTTGTTCAGATCGCCGACGATGCCGAGGTCGCTGAACTCGAAAATCGGCGCGTTTGCATCCTTATTGATCGCGACGATGTTTTCAGCACCCTGCATTCCAACCTTGTGCTGAATCGCCCCGGAGATGCCGGCAGCGAGGTAGAGCTTTGGTGCGACCGTTTTACCGGTTTGGCCAATCTGCCCAGCGTACGGGAACCAGCCAGCGTCAACGACGGCGCGCGTCGCTGCTACCGCCGAGTTGCCGCCGAAGGCGGTCGCGAGCGCTTCACAGAGCTCAAAGCCTTCCTCTGCGCCTAGGCCACGGCCGCCGGCTATCAGAACGTCGGCGCCTTCGATGTCAACGTCGGCGCCACGCTGCTCGCCGCGGGTGATCATCGTTGCCTGACCCGAAAACGCTGAGAACTCAACGCTAAGCGACTCGACTGCTGCCGTGCCGCCTGTCTCCTTGATCTCAAAGGCATTCAGTCGGCTGATGATAATGCCAACGTCGCTGCGAAATGAGATCTGCGAGATTGCTGAGTCGCCAAGGATCGGCCGCTCGGCGACGAGCTTGCCGCCTTCGGCGCGAACAGCGGTGATCTCCATTGCCACGCCGGCGCCTAGGCGGGCAGCGAGACCGGCTCCAACCTCGAAGCCGAGTAGCCCACCGCCGAAGATTGCGTAGCTGAAATCGCCAGCGTCAATGGCAGCTGCCATGGCGTCAACAACCGGCTGAGCGAGCCCTTCAGGGCCCTCGACGTTCAAGACTTTCGTCGCTCCGTAGTTGCCGAGCGTGCCGGCGAGCTCGTCGCTGATCGCTTCACCGACGATGATTGCGTGCGCTTCTCCACCGATCTCAGCGGCCAGCTTTGCAGCTTCCGACACGGCACCGAGCGAGTTTTTGTTGAAGGCGCCTTCATACTGCAGCGCGTAAACCAGAATGTTCGCCACTTAAATCAGCTTCCTTTCGTCGAGCCAAGCAACGATCTGTTCGACCGTCTCGGCTGTGTCTTCGTCTTCAATGATTCGTCCAGCTTCCTTCTTTGGCGGCTCACTCGAGCCGGTCCACTGGGCGGCCGAGTTATCGCCACCTACCTGCGAAGCGTCAATTCCCGAATCGGCCACCGAAACCTTCTCTAGCGGCTTCTTCTTGGCGCCCATAATCGCCTTCAGCGATGGATAGCGCGGCTCGTTAATTGCGTCGCCGACGGAGATCACTGCCGGCAGGTTGATCTCAACGGTGTCGTATCCGTACTCGGCTTGGCGCTCGGCGCGCAGCTTTGTGCCGCCTTCAACGTCGATCTTGATCACCTGAGTGAGCGAAGGAAACTTGAGATGGTCTGCGACGACCGCGCCGATTGTGTAGCACTCGCCGTCATCGGATTGCTGCCCAAGTAGGACGAGGTCGGGAGCTTCCTTCTCGAGTACCTTCGACAGTGCGTAGCCAGTTGCGGCTACGTCAGAGCCCGCGAGCGCGTCGTCGGCCAGATGGATTGAGCGGTCGGCACCGAGTGAGACGGCCTTGTGCAGGGCGCGTTCAGCCGAGTCCGGGCCCATCGTGACGGCGACCACTTCGTCGACCGCCATCGCGCCACTCTCTTTCAGCTGCATCGCAGCTTCGATCGCGTGCGTGTCATATGGGTTGAGATTTTTTTCACCGCTGCGATCCATCCGACCCGATGAGGGGTCGATCTTTTTCTGGACGGCAGCGTCCGGTACTTCCTTAACGAGAACGCAAATTTTCACTTCTTCAGTCTCCTAATTCGCTCTATTTGAAAGTGTATCGACGGCCCTGACTGAGCATTCACCCGGGGCTGGCCTACCGAGGATCTCTACTGCCTACGGCGCTAACGAGAAAGTCGATGATCTCCTGCGTTGGTGCGCCCGGCGTGAAGACTGCGGCGACGCCGAGCTCCTTGAGTTGCGGGATGTCGTCGGCCGGGATTGTGCCGCCGACCGTCACGACGACGTCGTCGATGCCCTGCGCCCGAAGCAGCTCAACGATCTTCGGCACCAACGTCAAGTGAGCGCCCGAGAGAATCGAGAGACCGACCGCGTCGGCATCCTCCTGAACGACAGTTTCAACGATCTGCTCCGGCGTTTGATGGAGGCCGGTGTAGATCACTTCCATGCCAGCGTCGCGCAGCGCGCGAGCGATTATCTTCGCGCCGCGATCATGGCCATCGAGGCCGGGCTTGGCAACAACGACGCGTATCTTCTGGGTGGAGGTGGCGGCGGACATAAAAAGCGGGGCGCGCCCGCTTGGGCGCACCTCGCGATGGTAGTAGACCGGCGCCGCAGAGCGCCTCGTGGCCTTTAACGGACTTTGACTCTGAGGTTCATACCGCTGTGCAATGTGCAGACGTAGCGGCCGGAGCGCGCTTTGACCGATGCTGAACCCTTTACGCGGATCTTCAGGTACGAGCCCGGACCTTGGACGTTGTGCGGTAAGCGGCCAGCCCAGACGAAGCGCAAAGTCGTTCCGGCCGGAACCGTGATGCTCTTGGGGCTGAAATAGTTGTCCTTAACCGAGATCCTCTTCGAACCAGCTGTTTTGGCGCCGTCGTTGGCGATCGCGCTGCCAGCAGCAGCGCTCAGGGCGAGCGTCAGGACTGCAGCAATCAATGTGAACTTGCGGGTCATCTTTGTTCTCCTTGATTTAAAAGACTGGGGTTTCGGTGTAGCTACCAAACACTTGCTGTAGAGCTTGAACTATTTCGCCTTCCGATGCGTCAGTTCGAGTGCAATCGAGTAACAAGGGCATCAGGTTAGCGCCCGTTTGGTCAGCCGCTTCGCGAAGTTTCACCAGCGACGCTTCGACGGCAGCGCTGTCGCGCCCGGCGCGCACGGCGTTGAGGCGATCAACTTGGCCGCGCTCCATTGCTGGGTCGCTGCGGTGCAGCGCGGTTTGCTCCTCGTCGCCTTCGGTGTAGGCGTTGACTCCGACGACGACGCGGCGGCCAGAGTCGATCTCCTGCTGGAGCTCGTAGCTGGCGTCCGCGATCTCGCGCTGCGGATAGTTCGCCTTGACCGCCGAGACCATGCCGCCAAGCTCGTCGATCTTGCTGAAGTATTCGTAGGCCTCAGCTTCTATCTTGTCGGTCAGCGCTTCAACGAAGTAGGAGCCACCGAGCGGGTCAATAGTGTTTGCGACGCCGGTCTCGTCGGCGATTATCTGCTGCGTCCGCAGTGCCAAGCGAACTGCGTCCTCGGT
>JBDNJF010000040.1:0-2779 GCA_041687955.1 Solirubrobacteraceae bacterium | reverse complement strand
GGCGATCGCTGGTGCGTTACGGCGGCGAATTGGCTGCGCGCCCATCGCGACGGGGCGGCGGCCTTTGTGGTCCTCGCCTCAACGCACGAGCGCGCGCTTGAATTAGTTCCTTTGGAAGCGCTGCGCGAGCACGCTGTTGACGTTCCAGCTGGCCCGGGCGACCTTCAGGCTTGAGCGGCGCTGGCGGCTGAGCGCGGGCAGGAGCTGATCGCCGAGGGCGTTGCGGCTGGACAGTAGGGCCGCGCCGCGACGCTAGGCGACCGACAGCACGATGTCGGCGTTGGCCTCAGCGAAGCTTGTGAGAGAGGCGTTCTTGCGGGCCTTTTCGTTTGTGAGCTTGGCTGGCCGGCCACTCGGGCGAATATCAATGTTGAATTCGCTGTCGAGCACGACGCATAGCCGCGCCAGCGTGGCGAGCGTTGGCGTGTGGTCGCCGCGCTCGATCCGCGCCACTTGCGGCTGGCTCATCGCCAGTAGTTCGCCAAACCTGGTTTGTGAGAGCTGGTGCTGCGCGCGGTACTTGAGGACGTGAAGGGCGACGGCGCCGGCAAGCGTTGTCCGCTCCCACTCTGCGCGGTACTGCGCGTCCTCCATCTCCTTGGCATGTACTTCGTTGTTTGAAATCAGCTCGGACAGCTTTGTCATCTTTCCCCTTTTGCTGCTTTGTTCGCTCTGGCAGCGACTATATCACGCTTGTTATAAGCAAAATAGCTCTACGAGGGCGTAGCTCACGAATGCCAATTGCTGTTGCTTAAGCGTCGACCTGATGCGGGAATCTAAGTCTGGCCACCTGGCCACAGTTCGATTGACCTCGCGCGCCGTTACGCTATGCGAATCGCTTCGTCCGCTGCAAATGGGGATCTTTCCCGCTCCCGCGAATTGTGGGCGGCGGCCGCGCGCGAGGCCCACGAGCTGGATATTGAGCGCGCTCGAAAGATGACTCCGGACGAGCGCCTAGCTGAGGGCGTCGATCTGGTGCGGATCGCGGCGAAGCTTCAAGCCGGCCAGCGGGCGAAGTTCAGGACTGCCAGTGCGTGACGACGCAGAGATTCTGCGGCGCCTGCGCGATGCGCAGATCTCGTTCGTCGTGATCGGCGGCTGGGCTGTGATCGCTCACGGCCATGTCCGTTTCACCAAAAACATCAACGTGATCGTCGCCGATACGCCCGCGGTGCGCCGTGCTGTCACCGCCGTACTCGTCGCCGCCGGTGCGACGCGCCTAGGCGGCGACCGGCTGGCCGTCGATCAGGCGATGCCCGATCAGGGCTGGCAGGTTGATACCGAGCACGGTCGGATCGATGTGCTGCTCGAAGGCGCTGCGCCACTTGATTTCGCTTCGATCGAGAAGGCGGCGATCACAGCCGAGATCGACGGCGTCAGCATTCGCGTCGCCGGGCTGGAGCACCTTGCCGCCTTGAAGCGGATCGCGGCGCGCCCGCACGACCTTGACGACCTCTGCGCGCTGGAAGAGCTTCACGGCGCCCCGATACGCCGGCTCGACCTGCCCGGAATCGACGCCGCCTGAGGTAGGCGGATCGGTCGGCGCTAGCGATCGCGGCCGGCCCGCCAGCTGAAGAGCTTGCCTTTAGTTGACTTTGAGCGTGCGCGCGGCTGTTGGCCCGGCGCCGCCAGCCTTCAGCGTTGAGCTGATTGTTGCGGCGTAGCTGCCTTTTGCGAGCTTCTTGACCGAGCAGGTCACCTTGGTGCCCTTGACGGCGCAGGAACCGGCCTTTGACTTGCCACTCTTGACGGCCTTTATCGTGTACTTCTTAACCTTCGTTGAGGCTTTGAAGCTGGCGCTAATCGCGCCCTTTGTCGCCGACCACTTAACGCCAGTTAGCGGCGTTGTCTTCGACTTGCTAAAGCGGATGTTGTAAGTCGGCGAGGAGAACGTTACGACCGGCACCGCGACCTCAAGGTTGCCGGAGGCGTCAACGTCAACAGTTAGGCGAAGGCCGCCAGTGCCGGCCTCGGTGACCGGCGCGGTCGTTCCATCCTCGGTTCGCGAAACGCTAACGAGGCTTCGCAGCGCCTCACCGGAAGCGCCGAAGCAGCTCTGCGCGGCGGCGGCAGGAATTACGGCGCGCAGCGAGCCCTGCGCGACCGTTGTGCCGTCGGTCTTGAAGTGCGGCCCAACAAGGTCGGCTTTAAAGGCTGGCGGCGCAGCGCCGCCGGTGCCGCCGGAGCCCGGGCCGGTGCCGCCATCTCCGCCGGGCCTTGTGTCCTGCGCCGCGGACGCTGCGGCGCAGCTGCCACTGAACTGGAACAGCGAAGCTGCGGCGTTGGCACTAACCATCATCCCGGGCAGGCTTGACCACTGCGGGCCGTAGCGCATGCCCATGAAGACCTTTGTCTGTTCTGAGCCAGCGATTGATGTTGGGCCAGGCGAGTTTGGCGTGCCGTCCTCGGGCCTAAGCGTTGAGGTTGTGACCGGGTTGACGACGAGCGTTACCTGCGTGGCGGCAACGTCGAATGAGCTGACCGTGCCGACGCCCATCACCGCTTGGGGCGCCTGACCGGCCGCCACGGTAAAGACGACGGTGTAGCGCTTTGCGCCGTAAACCGCGCCAAGATCCTCATTGACGGTCGTTCCACCCTGCTGCACTTCGGCCAAGCCAATCCTGACGCCGTATTCGCCGTCGGCTGAGCTGCCGGTTTGGCAGACCATCAGGCCCGGCTCCCCGGCCGTGAAGGTGCTGTGCGTTACGCCGTCGTAGGTCAGTGTTGCGCCCGCGATCATGCCGCTGCCGCCGCAATTGGCTGGGTAACTGGAGGCGTG
>JBDNJF010000039.1:0-9033 GCA_041687955.1 Solirubrobacteraceae bacterium | reverse complement strand
TTACGGCGCTCATCGGACGCTCCGAAAGAGTCCAACGACCCGCCCGAGGACCTGAACGTCCTTAGTGCGGATCGGTTGCATTGCCGGATTCTCCGGCTGCAGTCTGATGTGATCGCTCTCGCGAAAGAAGCGCTTCACGGTCGCCTCGTCGTCGCCGACCATCGCCACGACGATCTCGCCGTCGCTGGCGTCGTCCTGCGGGCGAACAACGACGAAGTCGCCTTCAAGGATTCCGGCATCGACCATCGATTGGCCTTGAACACGGAGCACGTACTCACCGTCCTCGCCACCAGCGGCGGCCGGCACTTGGACGTACTCCTCGATGTTCTCTTCCGCCAATAGCGGCGAGCCGGCGGCGACTGAGCCGACCAGCGGCAGGCCGCGCGGCGTGACCTTGTCGATCGCTCCCTGAACGGCGGCCCCGGCGCCGCGGGTGGCTCGATCTAGCAGCTCCATCGCCCGCGGCTTGGTTGGATCGCGGCGCAGCACGCCGAGCTTCTCAAGGTTTGAAAGGTGGGCATGAACGGTTGACGACGAGGCGAGGCCAACGGCCTTGCCGATGTCACGGACGGTTGGCGGGTAGCCGTTGAGATCGGCGTAGCTCTTGATGAAATCGGTGATCTCTTGCTGGCGTTTCGTTAGGTCCATGGTGTTCCTCGCTTTGGTTGGAGAGCGAACATGTGTTCGTAACAGTAGCGACCTTTCTGGACGGAACGCTCAGGCGGCCGGAAACACCGTATTCATCGCCTCCAAGGCGCCTTCCGCCGGCGCGCGGCCAGTGCTATCCTCGTGCCTGCCGCACAGTTCTGTGGCCCCACCCGCGCCGGTGGCGGAATTGGTAGACGCGCCAGCTTGAGGGGCTGGTGGGCTTTTGCTCGTGGAGGTTCGAGTCCTCTCCGGCGCATGTAACCGGCGCCCCGCCAAAGTGGGGCGTCGCTATGTAGCGCGCGCCCAGCTGCCAAGATCACCGAATGGACTCCGACTTCACTTGGCGCGACGCTGAGCGAACGGTTCGCTTTGCCCGCGGCGCGATCCTCGAGGCGCCGCAGCTACTAGGCGACGGTTACACGCTGCTGTCAACGCCGCGGGCGCGCGCCACGCAGCCGCAGCTTGAAGCGGCAGCGGCGCAGGTCGTCGACGTTGCGCCCGGCTTTGTTGACCAGATCGCTGGCCAGCTGCTGGCGGCGGGGCCGCTGACAAACCAGCTCGTCGCGCTCGGCGGCGGCCGCGTGATCGACACGGCAAAAGCACTCGGCGCTGCCGCTGGCGAGCCGACGCTGGTCGCGGCGATCCCAACGACGCTCAGCGCCGCCGAGATGACCTCGCTTCACCGTCAGGCCGTCGGCGCGCCCCGGGGCAGCACGGCGATGCGCCCGCAGCTCGTAATCAACGACCCCACGCTGAGTGCTTCGCAGCCGATGCCGCAGCTGGCTGCCAGTGCCGCCAACGCGCTCGCCCACGCAGTCGAGGGCGCCGTAACCGGCGTCACCAGCCCGCTGCAGACGCTGGCAGCGCTGCGCGCCGTAACGCTACTGGCACAGGCGCTACCGGCCGAGGGCGAGCCGGACCGCGACGCGCTGGCGCTTGCGGCACTGCTCTCTGGCTACGCAATCGACTGCGCTGGACTGCACCACGTGATGAGCCAGACGCTGGTGCGCGAGACCGGTGTCGGTCATGGCAACGCCAACGCAGCGATGCTGCCGACGACCAGCGCCGCGCTGCGCCAGCGCCGCGGCGACGCGATCGCTGCCGTCGATGACGCCGCGGGAATGCCGATCGAAGAGCTGGCCAGCCGCTTCGCGCAGCTGGCGCAGGCCCCTTCGCTGCAGGCGATCGGCGTCGACGAAGCGCTGCTCCCCCACTGCGCAGAGCTGGCAAGCGGCCGCAGCGAACTTGCGTTAACGCCGCCGCCGGCCAGCGCCGACGAGCTGCTTGAGCTTTACCGCGCCGCTTGGTAGCCGGCGCCAAGTTCCCAGCTGACAGCGGCGAAACTGCCGCAGCGCGACGATCGATCATATAGCCTTTCATGGCATGCGAATTTCGATCGGCTTGCTGTCCAGCGTTGCCCTTTCGCTTGGCGCCCTGCTGCCGGCCTCGGGCGCCGCTGCCGACTCCGGCCCGTCCGCATCAGCCAGCCTGTTTGGTGCGGCGGGCGTGTCGAGCACCGAGGGGCGCGCGGTTGGCGCTGCGGCGGCCAGCAAGCGCCTTGACCTCTCGCTGCTGCTTCGGGCCGACGACGATGGCCTGACCCGCTACGCCAACGCCGTCTCTAACCCCGACTCGCCGCTCTTTGGCCGCCACCTGACGCCGGGCCAGGTGCTCGCCCGCTTTGGCCCCTCTCAGGCCGACCGCGCGCGCGTGGCCGCCTGGCTTCGCAGCAAGGGCCTGCCGGCCAAGACTGCGCCGGGAGGCTTCGCCGTCGATACCCGCGTCACAGTCGCCCTGGCGCAGAGGCTGTTCTCAGTCCGGCTCGGCGCTTTCCGCTCATCGGCCGGGGACAGCTTTGTGGCTCCGGTCCGCGCCGCCAGCCTTCCCGCTTCGCTGCGCGGCTCGGTCGTCGGTGTCAATGGGCTCAGTGACCGGCCGGTGGCGCAGACAAACTCGGCCATTCAGGCCAACGCCCAGGCCGCGCAGGCCGCCCAAGCGCTGCAGCCCGTCACGCCCCAGCAGGGCAAAGAGATAAATTCCCAAGTCCGTAAGCAAGGGTCGTCGCTGCGGGCAAACCTCGGAACCCAAGCCGGCTGCGCCGAGGGCCGCGCCACCGGCACACCGCTGGCTACGCTAGATCCAGACCTTGCGGGTTCCTACGTTCCGGCCTACACGCCAAACCAGTACCTCGATGCCTACGGCGTCAAGCGGCTCCACGACCGTGGCTTCAAGGGCCAAGGCCAGCGCATAGCGCTGATCGAGATCGACGGCTTCAAGCGCTCCGACCTGACCACCGCCGCGAAATGCTTCGGCTTCCGCGCGCCGCCGACGACTATTCGGACGGTCGGCGGGGTCAAGAAGCCGCTCGCGCCTGGCGGCGAAAACACACTTGACCTGCAGGTCCTCGCCGCAGTCGCGCCGTCACTGAAAGAGATCGTCGTAATGCAAGGGTCGTCTTCGTCCTACGGTCTCAACCTTCAGTACTCAACGGCGGTTTCGCTTCCCTCGTCCAGGCGTCCGAACGTAATCTCGTCCTCGATTGGCAGCTGCGAAATCTTCAACTACCAACAAGGGCCTTACGTGCGCCAGCTGGAACGGACCTTGAAGCAGGCCGCCGCGCAGGGCATGACAGTCGTGGCCGCGACCGGTGACACCGGCTCCACGGGCTGTTCAATTGGAGGGGGTAACGATGCGGCAATTGGAATTCCGTCCGCTGGCTTCCCAGCCAGCTCGCCATGGGTGACCGGCGTTGGGGGCACCAACTTCACGCTCGACGCGCGCAACCAGATCACAGAAGAGGTGGTCTGGAACAATGCTCCGATCCTCTTTGGCGCCGGTAACGGGGGCCCGAGCCTGATGTTCCGCCAGCCGAGCTGGCAGCAGGGCCCCGGCGTCGGCGTGAACAACGGCGCTCGCTCGGTGCCGGACATAGCGATGCTCGCCGACCAGTTCCCGGGTTACGCGATCTACTGCACGGCTACAGACTGTGGAGATGGCGGCTGGCTGCCGGTTGGCGGAACCAGCGCTGCGACGCCGCTGCTGGGGGGAATTCTCGCGCTTGCCAACCAGCAGGCCCACAAGGCCGGCCAGCCCCGGCTAGGGTTCATCAACCCCAGCATCTACCGCCTGGCTGCTAAAAAGAGCAGCCGCCAGAGCGTCTTCCGTGACATAACGAAGGTCGGCAACGACCTTGGCGTGATGATCGGGCCAGCCGACCTCGGCGATAACCAACCGGTCGGCTGCTGCGCGGCGGGGCGCTACTACGACATGGCCTCCGGCTGGGGCTCAGTCCGAGCGCCGCAGTTCTCGAGCCAGTTGCGCGGGCTCGGCCGCTAGCTTTTGCGCTGCTCGCTGGTGGTAAAGCGCGGCGCAGCTCAGCTGAGCTTGACTAGCGCGATGATCGAAAGAACCCAGATGATCGTCAGGCCGACGGTCCAGCGGTTTAGGTTGCGCTCCACCAGCGAGCCGCCGCCGAGCGAGCCTTCGCCAGTGCCGACGCCAAAGGCGCCCGAAAGGCCAGCATCCTTACCGGAGTGCATCAAGATCAAAAAGATCACGACAACCGAAAGAATCGCCACTGCTGCTGTAAGAAACTGAACCATCGCAAGCGATCTTAGCGGGGATCGTTAGCGGGCGGCGCGCTTGGCGGCTCGGGCAGCGCAGGCGCGATCGGCGCGCCCTGCTGCGGAGGCACGAGTTGGTCGAGCCGGTGCAGCACTTCAACCGCCTCGCCGCGCAGTTCTCGGTCGATCGAACGCCACTCGTCCTCAGAGAGCTTGCCGGTGCGGTAATCCATCTCGAGGTCGCGGATCTGGCGGTACTTGGCGTCACGCGCGGCGCGAAGGTCGGCTACTCGCCCATCGTCGCGCAGGTCATCCTGCGCCGCAACGCGTGAGCGCAGCGGCTGACTCACAAACCAGACTACGAGTCCGAGAATGACTACTGCAACGATTGGGCCGATCACCGACATCAAGACGGGAAGCGGGCGCTAGGCGCGCCCCAGCTCCTGCGCAACACGAGCAGCTTGGCGGGCGCGAACAAGATCACGTACGGCGCCAACCGCTGGCCATGCGGCGACCATAGCGCCGATGACAACGATCAGCGATCCGATCCAGATCCAGAAGACCATCGGCGAAACTAGCACCCTGAACTGAGCCGGCGGGGGATTTTCGCGGTACTGAGTGGTGAGCCCGTTGAGCGCCGCTGCGAGGAAGACCGCGCGCGCCTTCGGCTCCAGCCCCTGCGAAGAGGCCTTTTCGAAGACAGCGTCGCCGCGGCGCACGACCGGCATCAGCGATGAGATGTCGGGCGTTTCAGCGATCCAAAGATCCTCTGCAATGCCGGCCTGAAGGCCAATCTCGCTAGTTGACTCGCCGGCGAAATATGTGCTGACGGCGCCGAGCATCGAGCCGACGGCGGGGTAGTAGCCTCGGTTTGGCTCGAGATTAGCGACGAACTTGCCATCTTTAGTTACGCGAACCTGCGAGCCGAGCGTGATTCGCTCTAGCCTGCCGGCCTGCGTTTCGATCTTCGCTACCGGCTTGACGTAGGTGAAGCTGTAACCGGCGAGCGTCGTCTGCTCACCGACGCCTAGCCGCACGTCGCGGACGCTCTGGAAGCTCGACGACGCGGCCAGCCCGATGAAGAGCACGGCGACGCCGATGTGGACGATGAAACCGCCGTAGCGAGCGCGATTGCGCGCCAGCAGCAGCCTGAAAGCCGCGAATGGCCCCTCCCCCGTCATTAATTGACGGGCGCGCGTTCCGCGCCAGAGCTCCTGCAGCGAAATGCCGATCGCGAAGGCGCCGACGACAAACATGATCATTGCGCTGACGTCACCATTTGCCGGATCCCAAATAATGCAGCCGATCGCCACCACGAGCGCCAAGATTGCCGGCGCGCGCATGCTGCGCCAAAGCCTTGACCAGCTAGTTCGTCGCCAAGCGATCACCGGCCCAATTCCAGATAGCAAAACGAGAATTAACACCAGCGGCACGGTGTATTGGTCGAACCACGGCGGCCCCACGGCCTCTTTTTGGCCGGTCAGAGCCTCCGAGATCAGCGGGAAGAAAGTCCCCCACAGAACGACGAAGGCGATCGCCACCAGAACAAGGTTGTTGCCGAGGAAAGCGGACTCGCGCGAGAGCAGCGAATCGAGCCGTGATTCACTCTTCAGCGCGTTATCGCGCCGCGTGATCACGAGATAGACCGAGCCAGCGATCATCACGACAATTAACGCCGTGAAGAACCAGGCCACTCCGCTGCCCTCCTGAACGAAGGCGTGGATCGAGTCGAGCACGCCAGAGCGAACGAGAAATGTGCCAAGGATTGCGAGCGTGCCGGTGGCAAGCACCAGCGAGGCGTTCCAGACCTTCATCATCCCGCGGCGCTCTTGGATCTTGACCGAGTGGAGGAAGGCGGTGCCGGTAAGCCACGGCAGCAGCGAGGCATTCTCGACCGGGTCCCAGGCCCAGTACCCACCCCAGCCAAGCTCGGCATACGACCAGCGTGCGCCGAGGATGATGCCTACACCGAGCGCCAGCCAAGCCCCTAGCGCATAAACGCGTGTTGCTCGCAGCCACTCTGCGTCAACGCGGCGAACAATTAGTGCCCCGACGGCGAAGGCGAACGGAATCGTTAAGAGCGTGTAGCCCGAGTAGAGCATGATCGGGTGGATCATCATGCTCGGGTGGCGCAGCAGCGGGTTGAGGCCGACGCCCTCGACCGGTGCAACCGCAACGACTGTAAAAGGCGAAGCGCTAAAGAGCATCACAGCGGTAAAGAAAGCGCCGAAGCCCAGCAGCACTGCAACCGCGTAGGGCGCAACGTCGCGCAGGCGGCCACGCAGCATCACGACGCAGAGCGACGACCAGCCGGCTAGAAGCGTCAGCCAAAGCATTAACGAGCCCTGCTGCGAAGACCACATCGCCGCAAGGCGGTAATACCAAGGCGTTGTCGTCGATGAGTGGGTTGCGACGACCGTGAAATGGAAGTCAGAGGTGAAGAACGCGAACTCGGTAATCAGAAATGCCGTCAGTGAGAGCGCGAAGAGCGCGTAGAGCGCGCGGCGGCCGGAGCGGACCAGCGATTCGCGCCTAGTACGAGCACCGACCACTGACGCGGCGACGCCGTAGATGCTGAAGCCGAGCGCAAAAATCAGGCAGGCTTGGCCGACGGTTGCCACAGTGGCCTTAGGACTTCTTCGCGCCGGAGGCGGGCGAAACGGGCTCGCTCTCTTTGAACTTCGAAGGGCATTTTGTGATCAACGTGTCCTTCTCACCGATGAACGTGTGTGGCGGCGCGGCGGCGCCCGCAGAGCGCACGGTGATTATCACCTCGCGCCCCTCACGGAAGGGGTCAGGGACAGCGCCGATGTAGCTGACAGCAACCGACTTCTTGCTCGTGCGGTCGCGGACGCGAAAACGGATCGCCTCGCGCGAGCGGACAACCGAGCCGTCAACAACCTTGCCGGTCAGCTGGTAGCTCTCAGTGGGATTTGTTGAGGCCAGAAGCTGACTTGGCTCAACCGCCGTGCTGGCAGCCGAAAAGCTTGTGTAGGCGAGAGCGCCAACAAGTAGAAGCGCGCAGCTGAGTGCCACGACCATCCGGATACGGCGTTTGCGGGCGGGATCCATTAGGCATCAGTATCGCAGGATTGCTCGCCAGACCAGAGTGTGAAATCGGCCACATAGCGCTCAGCCGCGCGCAAAGGCTCCTACGGGCGCCAAGCTGTCGCGTCGGCGCTCAGCCGACGAGGCAAAAAGCCAAGAGCGGCGGACGAGATTCGAACTCGCGACCCTCAGCTTGGGAAGCTGATGCTCTACCAACTGAGCTACCGCCGCATCACGGCAAGGATACCTGCGAGCGCCGCGCTCGCGCGGGTGGCCCTCTAGCCTTCATTGAAGCGTGAAGCGTCCCCGCCTTATTCCCACAATCGTTGTTCTGCTGACCGGCGGCCTGATCGCGCTGCTGATCTATGGCGTCGTCAACACCGGCGCTGACGACTCGCTCGACGCCAAGGTCAAAGCCGGCCAGCGGCCGCCCGCACCGGGCGCCGATGTAAAACTCCAGCAACTAGACGGCAAGGGGTCACTCTCACTGGCGCAGCTGCGCGGCAAGATCGTCGTGCTTAACTTCTGGGCCTCATGGTGCGAACCGTGCCGCGCCGAAGCGCCGGTACTGATCAATGCCCAGAAGCAGCTTGGCGGCCGCGGCATCGTACTTGGCGCTAGCTACAAAGACTTCGCCGACGAATCACGCGCTTTCGAGCGCCGCTACGCAATCAACTATCCAACCGTGCGCGACGACGAATTGAAGCTGGCGCCGCTCTTTGGCACGACGAAGCTACCGGAGACCTTCGTGATCGACGCCAAGGGGCGCGTTGTCGCAATCGGCCGCGGACAGCTCGACCAGAAATTCCTCGACGGAGCGATTAAGCGCGCGGAGCAGCAAGGCTGATGAGTCGCAAACTGAAAGCCTCGCTCGCCGCCCTGCTGGCGCTCTGCGTGCTGGCCCCGGCGACACCGGCTCTGGCGGCGGTCTCGTTCCCGGACATCGAAGACGAAGTGATGTGCGACACCTGCAACGTGCCGCTGAACATTGCCGAAGCGCCGCGCGCCGACCAGCTGCGCCGTGAGATCAACAAACTGATCGCACGCGGCGAAACAAAAGAGCAAATTAAGGCGACCCTAAGCCAGCGCTACGGCCCAGCGATCCTCGCCTTGCCGCCGACCTCGGGATTTAGCCTCAGCGCCTATCTCGTGCCGCTCGCGGTCGCGGCCGGGCTGCTGCTGCTAGGAATCGTGCTGATCGTTCGCTGGCGCCGTAACGGGCGCGGCGGAGAGCACCACGAGCCTGCGCTAGGTGACGATGACGTAAGCCGCCTTGATGACGAGCTCGAACGCTTCGGCCGCTGATGAACTTTGTAATCGGCGCCGCCGATACAACGATCCTCGCCGCCTTTGCGATCGGCTTCGTCTCTTTTATCTCACCGTGCGTGCTGCCGCTGGTCCCCGGCTACCTCTCTGCGATCTCCGGCTCCAGCATCGCCGAGATTCGTGCCGGCGAGAAGCGGCTCAGCCGAATCCTGCTGCCGGCGCTGATTTTCTGCCTCTCATTCACAGTGATGTTCGTTGCGCTCGGAATGACGGCGACCGGGATCGGCTCAACTCTGCGCGACCATCAGCAAACGCTAAACACGATCGCCGGCGCGATGATCATCCTGCTCGGAGCCTTCTTCATGGCGACGCCGTTTGTGACCAAACTCAACCGTGACTGGCATCCTGAAGCATTAATGGCGCGCGCCGGCGCCGGTAGCCCGGTAATCGCCGGCCTCGCCTTCGCGATCGCGTGGACGCCCTGCGTTGGCCCAACGCTGGCGGCGAT
>JBDNJF010000038.1:0-4049 GCA_041687955.1 Solirubrobacteraceae bacterium | reverse complement strand
GCCGCGGCGGTACTGACAGGCGACGGTAAGTTCTTCTCCAACGGACTCGACCTCGAGTGGATGACCGAGGCTGGCGAGCAGCCCGCGCGCGAGGTTGTAGAGCGCCTACAGGCGCTCTACATCCGCCTGCTGACGTTTCCGCTGCCGGTGGTCGCGGCGATCAACGGCCACGCCTTTGCTGGCGGCGCGATGCTGGCGTTGGCCTGCGACGAGCGGGTGATGCGTTACGACCGCGGCTACTTCTGCCTGCCGGAGGTTGACATCAACATTCCGTTCGTGCCGGGAATGTCACAGCTGATTCAGGCAAAGCTGACGCCCGCCACGGCCCACAAGGCGATGGTCGGCGGCCACCGCTTCGGCGGCGCGGAGGCGGTCGCGGCCGGGATTGCCGATCAGGCAGTGGCTGAAAACGAGGTGCTGACGGCGGCCAGCGAGCGGGCCTTGGCGCTGGGCGGCAAGAGCCGGCCGACCGTTGCCGCGATCAAGAACGTGATGTACCGCGAAGCAATCGACGCGCTGGCACGGTTCGAGACTTTCTAGCCCGTCGCGCCAGCACGGTGACCGCCCAGAGGGCGGCGCGATTCGCCGCCGATCGCTTTCTCAGCTGCCGGCGATCGTCCAACTGACAGTGCTCGCAATCACCAACTTGTCAGTGAACGATCATGGCGAGGTCAGCCGGCCTCGACGCGAGTGATCCGTCTGGGAATCTCGGCACGGATTGGCTCGGGCCGGAGACCACAGTCGGGAGGTATCTAGTCCTGCTGTCGAGCCTGTTCGATCACTGCGTCTAGCCCCCTCTGGACCAGAGTGCGAAGCCTTGCTCGTGGTATCAGCTCGGTCCATTGCTGCAGAAGATTTTGATCGAACCCCTGCGGCAGCGACAGCTCGGGAAGACGGACAGCTCCTCCGCGCGGGGCCCGCACGTAGACGGTGTCGAACAGTGCTTTCTCCGGGCAAGCCCAGAAGCCATCCTGCAGCGTTCCGTCGAATCCTGTGAACAGCTCCGGAGCGATCCGATGCACTGAGAAGCGGCCGAGTGCGGTGTCGATCTCTTGGGTCCTTGAAAGCGAAGCGACGTGGACAGCGGAGGGAATCTGCTCGATCATCTCGTGCTTAGACATCGCTGACCACAGCGATACGTAGGCGGGGTAAGGCGCGGTTAGGTAGGGCGCCAGAGCCGCCGGTCTGATTTCGCGTTCGACAGACCACAGTCCACGACAAAGCCTCCTCGCCAATCCGGCATCCTCGGCCCGCTTCAAGGCCTTGGCGGCCCCACTCGTGGTCATTCCTAGAGCAGCGGCTGCCTCTGCGCTCTCCAGGATCGGCTGGTCAAGCGCTTTGAGTCGACCGATGGCGGACAGTGTGGTCATCGCAGCAGCCCCCCGATTACCGCTCGCTGCATCTCCTCCCATGCATGCTCGTCGTACAGCTCTGCCAGCGATGCTTCGAGGAAGGGTGCCGCCTGCGTTTCAAAGTCTTCGAAGCGCAGTGCCGCGGCAGCCGCGGCAGCCTGGGTACGCAACTGCTGATCAATCGGATCGGCGGCCTGAGGAAATTTCCTGATCAGCAGTTCCAGGTCGAATACGTCACGCGCCTGGGTAGCTGGGCGTCCGGCCAAAGCAGCCACTTTCTGCTCAACGGCCGCTTCGCCGAGGTAGTGCTGGACGAGCGGCGGCCGAAGAGCGTAAGGCTCGACAATCGAGGCGGGTACGGCGGCGAGTTCGAGTCGATCTTCGCCGTTGCGGTTGCTGAACTCAATCTTCGTTCTGAGCCTGTCAGAGTGGTCATCGGCCGAGAAGAAGATCCGCCAGCGCTTGGTCGTGGGCGTGTCTTTCTGCAATGTGATGTCGTCTGCTGAAAGGTGGATGCCTGAGGCCGACAGGATGCGCCGCATAGGATCGGAGCTCAGAGCCTTGCCGATCCGGGCGGTGAGGCTGTGACTGTCGACCCCGGCTATGTCGAAGTCGATATCTTCTGAGTAGCGGGGGCTGGAGAAGAAGTAACGCAGGTTGGCTCCGCCCTTCAGCACGTAGCGCGAAGGCTCCAGCTTTGAGCGCAGGACGGTAAGGAAGCAGAGATGGAAGATCTCGATCAGCTCAGGGGCGGTTCGAGCCATCAGCTAACGATACCAGTTACGTCCGTCTGTGTCCACAACTTGTATCGCTAAACTCAGCGATCGCCGCTCAGCTCGCTGAGAAAGCGCCGCGGTGGATGAAGCGCGCTGTCACCGGGCGGGCAGTAGTGCGCTAGCACGGTGCCCGGCCAGGGGGCGGCGCGATTCGCCGCCGATCGCTTTCTCAGCCGCAGCCGGTGTTGTTACCGCACGACGTGCAGGTGTAGCAAGACCCGGTCCGCTGCATCATGCTGCCGCATTGGCTGCAGGCCGGCCCGCGCTCCAAGCCACCCATCCTTGCTGGTGTTACCGGCGGCGTGTCGGTCATTGCTGAGGCGGCTGGTTTGCTGCCCCCGTTGCCGGCCATCGCCTGCGGCGTTGGCACTGAGCTGCCACCGTTGGCTGGGCCTGCAGTGTCGGATGTCAGCGATGATGCTGCCTCTTCGCCGGCTTTCTTGGCGCGAACGGCGTCGGTCATGATGCCGAGCCCTTCCTGCGTCTCGGTGTCAAGGAAGCGTGACGCCAGCCAACGCATGATGTAGTCGGGCATTGACTTGGCGAACGGGATCTCCGGGTTCTGCGTAATCCCTTCGGGGTCGAAGCGCATGTAGCTGAACTTCTCGACCAGCTTCTCGAGTGGCACGCCGTACTGCAGCGCAATCGAGATCGAGGTTGCGAAGGCGTTCATCATGCCGCGCAGCGTTGAGCCTTCCTTGCCGATGTCGGTCAGGAAGATCTCACCGACTGTGCCGTCTTCGTAGACACCCGCCGTGATGTAGCCCTCATGGCCACCGATTGAGAATTTATGCGTGAGCGACTGGCGCTCGGGCGGCATCCGCCGACGGGCCGGCTTGGCGTCGCCTTTTGCCTCCAGCGCAGCGCTCTGCAGCAGCGCGTCAACGTCGGCCTTGGTGTACAGGCCGTCCGCTGCTTCGACCTGATCCTGAGCGTCGGTGCGCAGTGCCTGAGCGGTCTTTGAGCCGTCACGGTAGATCGCCAGCGACTTGATGCCGAGCCGCCAGGCATCGATGTAGGCGCCTTCGATCTCCTCGACTGTTGAGGAGGCCGGCATGTTGACGGTCTTTGAGATCGCGCCGGAGATGAACGGCTGCACGGCGCCCATCATCTTGATGTGGCCGTCGGGCGAGATTGCCCGCTCGCCAACGGCGACGTCGAAGACTTCGAGATGCTCATCCAGCAGCGCTGGCGCGCCGATGATCGTGCCGTTCTCGGTCACGTAGGCGCCGATCTGCTCGATCTGCGGGTCGCTGTAACCGAGTGTGCGCAGCGCCAGCGGAATCGTCTGGTTGGCGATTGTCATTTGGCCACCGCCGACCAGCTCCTTGAACTTGACGAGCGAGAAGTCCGGCTCAATGCCGGTCGTGTCGCAGTCCATCAGGAACGAGATCGTCCCGGTCGGTGCGAGCACAGTGGCCTGCGCGTTGCGGTAGCCGAAGCGTTCGCCGGCCTCAACCGCGTCATCCCACGAGTTGCGGGCCGCTGCCAGCAGCTGATCGTCGGCGACGGTCGAGTCGGGGATTGCGTACGACGCTTCGCGGTGCATCCGCATCACGTTGTTGTGCGGCTCACGGTTCTCTTCGTAACGGTCGTAAGGCCCGATCGCCGCTGCGATAACAGCCGACTGGCGGTAGGCGCGCCCGGTCATCAATGCAGTGATTGCGGCCGCGGTGCCGCGCCCTGGGTCGGAGTCGTAGGCGACACCGTTGGCCATCAGGTAGGCGCCAAGGTTGGTGTAGCCGAGGCCGAGCTGGCGGAAGGCGCGAGCGTTGTCGCCAATCTGCTCGGTCGGGTAGCTCGACGGCGAGACGATGATCTCTTGCGCCAGCAGCAGCACGTCGGTTGTGTGCTCGAAGTCGTCAACGTCGAGCGTGCCGTCAGGGCGGCGGAATTTCATCAAGTTGATTGACGCGAGGTT
>JBDNJF010000037.1:0-4655 GCA_041687955.1 Solirubrobacteraceae bacterium | reverse complement strand
ATCGATGTTCGCCGCGCACTTGAGGATCCAGCGTTCGACGCGTCGGTCAACGTCGTTGGCACGATCAACGTGCTCGAGGCCGCCCACGCCGCTGGCACTCGTCGCCTCGTCAACACCTCAACCGGCGGCGCGATTTATGGTGACACCGATGTGATGCCCACGCCTGAGACCGTCGTGCCGGCGCCCGTGTCGGCCTACGGCCAGAGCAAGCACTGCGCGGAGCTTTACTGCGCCTGGGCTGGCCGCGCCCGCGGGCTTGAAACCGTGACGCTGCGCTACGGCAACGTTTACGGCCCGCGCCAAAACCCGGCCAGCGAGGCCGGCGTAATCGCAATCTTCGCCGGGCGGCTGCTTAGCGGCGAGCAGCCAACCGTCTACGGTGACGGCGAAGCGCGCCGCGACTACACCTTCGTCAGCGACATCGTCGCCGCCAACTTGTTGGCGGGCGACCACGGTAGCCCCGGCGGCCCCTTCAACATTGGCACTGGAATCGACTCAAGCGTGCTCGAGCTGATCACGGCGCTCAACGCAGCGGCAGCGCCCGGTGAAGGGCCACTCAGTCCGCACTTCGCCGCGCCGCGTGACGGCGAGCTCGAACGCAGCTCGCTCGACGTCTCACTGGCCGCCGACCAGCTTGGCTTCACGGCCCAGGTGCCGCTGGCTGAGGGCGTCAAGCTTACGCTGGGCGCGCTGCGTTAAAACGTCCCGCGCAGCCAGGCCACGGTATCTGCAACGCCGTCCTCAACATTGATCTGCGCTCGCCAGTCCAGCAGCTGCTCGGCCTTCGAAACATCTGGCCAGCGACGCACAACGTCAACGTCAAAGCTCGGCCCGCGTTTCAGTTCAAACTTTGCCGGATCGCGGCCGCAGGCAGCCCAGATGATCTCGGCGATCTGCGCGACGTTCAGCTCGCGCGCCGCCGAAATATTGAAGTCCTCGTTTAGCGCAGCCTCGGCGCCCATTGCCGTGACGATTCCGTCAGCGATGTCATCAACGTGAGTCAAAGTGCGCGTGTGGCTGCCGTCACCAAATATGGGCAGCGGTGAGTCGTCGCCGGGTAGCACTAGGCACTTACGAATTAGGTCCGGCACGGCGTGGGCAATTCCCGGCTCGTCCTCCGGCATCTCACCCGGGCCGTAGGCGTTGAACGGGCGGCAGATTGTGTAGGGAAGTCCGTGTTCCTCATGGGCGGCCCGGACCCAGTGCTCCCCGGCAAGCTTGCTGAAGCCGTAAGCCGACGTTGGTACCGGGCAGTCGGCGATGTAGGACTCGGGTGTTGGGAACAGCACCGCGTTCTCAAAGACCATTGAGGAGCTGACGTAGACAAAGCGCTCAACGCTAGCTTCGATTGCTGCGCCGACAACGCTGTTGTAAAGCGACGCGTTGACGTCGGTGAGCGTGTAGGGGAGCTTGTGGAAGTTGGCGATTCCGCCGACGATTGCTGCGAGGTGGATCACATGGCTGCATCCCTCAGTTGCTTCCAGTGCCCGGGCGCGGTCACGCAGGTCACCGCTGTGAACCTCGGCACTATCGGCGATCCAGCCCGGCAGCGGTCGTTGGTCGCTTGCGCGCATCTCCCACTGCGGGTCGCCGATTAGTCTGCGGGCGACCGCTTGACCAATCGTGCCGGCGGCGCCGGTTACTAAAACGCGTTGCACTGGTCAGCCACCATTACGCCGCTGCTCAAGCCACTGTCTTGTGAATAGGAACACGAACCACGGGTTGTAGCGCAGGTAGCGCCGCCATAGTCGGCGTGGCTCTCGCGCCAGGCGCCAAGCCCATTCCAATCCGACCTCCTGCAGCTGGCACGGCGCCTGCGCCACGAGTCCAGCATGAAAGTCGAAGGCTGCGCCGACGCCGATTAGCACCTGCGCATCCAGCCGGCTACGCATGTTCGCCATCCAGAGCTCCTGCTTCGGTTGCCCGGTACCGACCCAGACGATGTCGGCGCCACTGGCGTTGATCTCCGCCGCGACACTCTCCTCTTCGTAAAGCTCGAGCGCTCGATAGGGCGGCGAGTAGCCACCAACAATGTTGAGCCCGGGGAAGCGGCGGCGCAGGTTGAGCGTTAGCTGCACTAGCGCACCGTCGTTGCGGCCGCCGTACAGATACATCCGTGCACCAGTCTTCACTGCCCTCTGGCAGGCGGCAATCATCAGGTCGGGCCCGTAGACGCGGCTTGCAGCGGAAGCTCCCAGTGCACGCAGCGCCCACACCAGCGGCTGCCCGTCCGGGACGATCAATCCCGCTTTACCGACGGCGATCCTCACCTCTGGGTCCTCGTAAGCGGCCATCAGTAGGTGAACTGGTGTCACACACACATACTCGCGCGCCCCGACGGCGATTGCTTCGTCAATCCAGTCAAGTGTCCGCTCGTAGTCAGTAATTGCGATCGGTAATTCAACCAGCTTGAAGGTCGATGGCGACGGTGGTGAATCCGGTGGTGTCGACGAGCGCTGGGTGTCGGTTAATCGCATTTGTTGGGGCCGAAGGCGGAGGTGGTAGGGGCTGGCGCCGAACACAGCTGGGTGCGACACGCCGCCCACTAGGACAAGTCTCAGTTCGTCACGAATACTATGCGACTCGCGTGCTTCCATCAATCTCCATCGTCACACCCTGCTTAAACGCCGCGGACACAATCGGGCGGTCACTCAAGAGCGTCAGCAGCCAAGGCTATACGAATGTCGAACAAATCGTGATCGACGGCGGCTCGAGCGACAACACGGCTGCGGTCGTCGCCCAGTACCCCGGTGTGCGCTTTGTTTCAGGCCCTGACGAAGGCCTGTCTGACGCGGTCAATAGAGGTTTTGCGCTCGCTTCGGGCGAATTGGTTGGTTGGCTGAACGCTGATGATTGCTACTTGCCTGGCGCGCTGCAGGCAGTCGCGCAGGTCGCGCAGCACAGCCCTCAGGCGCAATGGTTCACCGGCGGCTGCCAAATCGTCAACGGCGACGGAGCCGAGATCCGCAGCTTCGTCACCGCTTACAAGAACTTCTTACTCCGCCACTATTCGTTCCCGCTCTATTTGACCCAGAACTTCATCTCCTGCCCGGCAACCTTTGTCCGCGCTGCGGTGCTTCGCGAGGTCGGGCCGCTCAGCCTCAACTACCGCTACTCAATGGATTACGACCTCTTCTTGCGCCTTGCCAAGCGCGGTGATCCGGTCGTGATTGATCGCGATCTAGCCGCCTTCACGATGGCCGAGGGGACGCTCAGCATGGCTGGCTTTGAGGGGCAGTTCGCTGAGCACGCCGGCCAAGCTCGGGCGCACGGAGCAGGGCATCCGTTCGCGGTCGCGGCTAATTCAGTCGTCAGCCGCGCGATCGTGCTCTGCTATCGGCTGCTGCGCGCTCTCCGCCGCTCTGTCGCCCGGAGCAACTAAGCCGATGCCCTGATCCGCGCTGCCCTGATCCGCGCTGCCCTGATCCGCGCTGCGCTGCCGCGCTTCGAGGATCGCGAGTCGCTGCGCCAGCGTTCGCGTCTGATCACCAAGTCGTGACAGCGCCGCTGAGAAGTTGAGCACCAGCAGCAAGATGAAGGCAACGGCAACCAGAAAGAGTGCGTTGGGCGGGTAAGCAACGCCGATCAAGGTTGCGAGCCGCTCCAGCAACCCTTGCCAGATCGCCAGGCCAAGGATCACGAATGCACTAAAGAGCCAAAGTAGCGCGTAGCGCTCGTTCAGTCGCCTTCGCCGCACCAGCTCAATCACCAACACGACCAATAGGAACGCCGCGGCAATCGACACGATTTGGATCCGGTTGTCCACAGCTCAGCCTGCCTTAGCCGGTTTGCGCGCGCGCAGTAGGCCAACGAATAGCGCAAGGAGAACTTTGACCATGTAGTAGGCCGACTTGCCCGAGCTGATCGACGAGTTGCCGTTTTGGCGCAGCTGCATTTGAACCGACACTTCGGCCATCTTTAGTCGGTGCTGATGGAGCATCAGAACCACCTCAACCTCGGGGTAGTCCGGTGGGTAATCATTCGCGAACAGCTCGATCGCCCGCCGGTTGTAAAGCCGAAAGCCTGAGGTTGGGTCGGTGACTCGCTGCCGCAGAAAACTGGACAGAACGAAGGCAAAGATATGAATCCCGGTGCGGCGGCTGATCGGCGCCGGGTAATGATCGCCTTCACCAAGGAAACGTGAGCCGCAGACCATGTCGGCGCCGGAGTCCGCCATCCTCTGCTCAAGCGCCGAAACCGCCGCTGCCTCATGCTGACCGTCACCGTCGATTTGGACCATTCGTTGGTAACCAAAATCGCGGGCAAAGATAAAGCCAGTCTGGACGGCGCCGCCGATGCCGAGGTTGTAAGGCGCGCTGACAACATGTGCACCTGCCCGGGCGGCGACAACGGCAGTCTCGTCATCTGAACCGTCGTCGATCACGACGACATCCCATCCGGGGAGCTCTTCGATCGCAGTTTCGACCACCGTGCCAACCGACGCGGCCTCATTAAAAGCAGGGATGACTGCGAGGCTACGGAGCATTAGGCTATTGGTACGGAACCGATCTCGGCCAGCCGGGCAAACACCTCGTACTGGCCGAAACAGTTCCACGGATCAACCAGCAGCGCCTCGTTGCGCGCACTGTCGGTCAGGGCGCTGAGCACCTCCGGCCGGCGGAACTCGCTGTGGTCGGTGGCGATGATCACGGCGT
>JBDNJF010000036.1:0-3931 GCA_041687955.1 Solirubrobacteraceae bacterium | reverse complement strand
TTCACGCAAAACACTAACGCGCAGTCCCTCGACGCCCGCATCGCGCAAGCGCATCAGCAAATCCAGCAAGCCGAGATGATCATCGCCAAGGCCACCGAGGTCGGCAACGGCGGGGACGTAGTCGAGGCGATGCGCTTTCGCGATCAAGCCAAAACCAACGTGTCCCAGCTCTCGCAGGTCAAGCAGCAGTTCGACGCGCAGCGCCAGCAGGCGCAGCAGCCGCGCGTCGATCCTAACGTCGTCGGCTACGCCAAGCAGTGGCTGGAAGCCAACCCGTGGTACGACCCGACGGGCCGCGACCGCGACAGCGCGATGACCAAGGCCATCGACAACGAGCTGGCGAGCGAGGGCTTCGATCCGTCGTCTCGCGACTACTGGGAGGAGCTGACCTCGCGCGTCTCTGACGCGGTGGGCGACGACAGCGCGAAGCCCAAGCGTCGTGCGCCGCCCACCGGGCGCACGCGCGAGCACGCGCCTACCAGAACCAAGAAAGAAATCTACGTGACACCGGAACGCAAGGCTGCTATGATAGAAGCTGGGGCTTGGGATGACGTTGCAAAACGTAATCGCCTGCTCAAGGCTTATCAGGAGCAAGATCGCGGTTCGGCTCGCTAACTCAAGGAGTGAGACAACATGACGAATAGCACTGAAGACAGCCGCCTTAAGAAGGACGCGGATTTCGACATAGTTGGTCGCCGCGACACCCGTCAGTCTGAGAGCCGTGAGGTTACTGAGAACCGGGGTGTCACCGAGGACGACCGACTGGAAATGTTCCGCAACCAACTTTTCAATGACGCACTCCCTGATTTGCCAAATATTCCGGGCTTTCATGTGTGCTGGCTCACTACGACAAACTCGCGTGACCCCATCCATCGGCGTATGCAGCTCGGTTACGAGCCTGTGAAGCCGAACGAGGTTCCGGGTATGGAGTACGCCTCAGTGAAGACCGGCGAATGGGTCGGGTTCATTGGCGTAAACGAGATGCTCGCGTTTAAGCTGCCGCAAAGCCTCTACGAGAGGTTTATGCAGGAAGCTCACCACGATGCTCCGATGCGCGAGGAAAACAAACTCTCCGAAGTCGCGGATATGATGCGCGATAACGCTGAGCGAGCCGGAAGCACAATGTACGAAGGTGACGGTCTGTCAGAGATGCGTGCTAACGCTTCGCGCCGAGGTATTTTTACCTAAGCGCGGAGAACCGAAACCAAACACGAGGAAAAGGCTATGTCCACGACTTCTCAGCCGTTTGGCCTCCGCCCCGCATTTTCACCAAGTGGTGTGGTTCGCCCCACCGCTTACGTGATCCTTTCGGGCTACGCGGCCAACATTCTACAGAACCAGCCGGTGAAAATCGGCACCAACGGTACCGTCGAAGCAGCCGCCATCGGCGACCGTTTCATCGGCACCTTTCAGGGCGTCGAGTTCACCGACAGCGACGGTCGTCGCCGCGTGAGCAACAAGTGGACTGCGTCCACTCTCGGCACTGAAACCAACGCCTACGTCACCCTCGACCCGACCATCGTCTACGAAATTCAGGCGAGTGGCTCAATCGCGGTGACCGACATCGGCAAGCAGGCAGACTTCACAGCCATCACCGCAGGCTCGACCGTCACCGGTCTGTCGGCTTTGATGCTGGATACCGCCACGCTTACCGATACTGGCAACGCTTCGCTCCGCGTCATCGACGTGGCTCCGGGGCCGGACAACAACTTCGGCGACAGCTTCACGATTGTTCAGGTTCAGATTTCTGAGCATCAGAACGTCGCTGACCGCGCCGCGTATTAAGGAGGGCTTGAACAATGGCTACCCCAATGCGGAGTACAGACTTCCGTTCCATCGTTGAGCCGATCCTGAACGAAGAGTTCAACGGCATCTACGACCAGCGCGCCGACGAGTGGTCGCAGGTCTTCAAGGAGTTCAAGGGTATTCCCCGGAACTACCACGAAGAGCCTGTGCTGTTCGGCTTCGGCGCCGCACCGGAACTGCCCGACGGCCAAGCTGTCACCTACCAGTCCGGCGGCGTGCTGTTCATCCAGCGCTACGTCTACCGGGTCTACGGCCTCGCCTTCGCTCTGACGAAGGTTCTGGTCGAAGATGGTGACCACATCCGCATCGGTCAGACCTATGCGCGCCACCTCGCCCAGTCGCTCATCGAAACCAAGGAAACCCTTGGCGCAAACATCCTCAACCGTGCCTTCAACGGCGCGTTTGCGGGTGGTGATGGCGTATCGCTGGTCAGCACGGCACACCCGATCGCAACCGGTACCTTCGCGAACCAGCTCAACACGGCAGCCAACCTGTCGCAGACCTCGCTCGAGCAGATCCTGATCCAGATCCGCAACGCTGTTGACAACAACGGCAAGCGCATCCGGCTCACGCCGAAGAAGATCGTCACCGGCCCGAGCAACGTCTTCCAAGCGGAAGTCTTGCTCAAGTCGGCGCTGCGTGCTGGCACCGCGAACAACGACATCAACCCCGTCAATTCGATGGGGATGTTGGCGGACGGTCAGGCCAACCTCTCGCGTATCACCTCGACCACCGCATGGTGGGTGCAGACTGATGCGCCGGAAGGCTTGAAGCTGGCAATGCGTCGCGGCCTCGAAAAGTCAATGGAAGGCGATTTCGAGACCGACAGCATGCGCTACAAGGCGACCGAGCGTTACGAGTTCGGCTTCACCGATCCGCGCGCTGTGTTCGGCACCGCTGGCATCTAATCTGGGTGGGGGCTCCGGCCCCCATCCTCCCTTCTGAAGGAGAAAGAGATGTCTCAGACCACATGGAGCGGCCCGCTCGCGTCCGGTGATCGCAACGCCGGTGAAATCGGCGGCTCGAACATCGGCCTCGTGGCCCTCAGCCAGACAGCCGTCATCAATTTCGATGCGACGCTGGTTCAGAACTTCACGTACAGCCTCCCGGCTGGAAGCCAAATCGTCGATTTCTACGTTGACGCTTTGGTCGGTTACGACAGCGTTACCTCGGCGACTTTGTCGGCTGGCACCGCATCGGGCGGCACGCAGTATCTAAGCGCTATCAGCGTGAAGACTGCTGGGCGCCGTGCGAACGCTTTCAGCGCCGCGCAGCTCGCCGCTATGGCCGCCGTTGGCACCAGCACTGCGGTCGTCGTGACCGTGACTTCAGTCGGCCAGCCGACTGTTGGTCAGGTTCGCGTCACCCTGCTGTACGTGCAGACGATGGCTGACGACTAAGCTGTAATATGAGGCGTCGGGCGGCACTAGGAAGTTCGTGTCGCCCGACCCTTATTGCACGAGGAAAATTAGATGGCTGACGCGGTTACCTCCCAAACGATTTTCGACGGCGATCGTATGGCCGTCATGAAGTTCACCAACCTGTCAGACGGCACCGGCGAGAGCGCGGTAGTCAAGGTCGATGTCTCGGCGCTGGCCTCGAGCGCGTTTGGCAAAGTATGCGACGGTGTGACTATCGAGCGCGTAAACTACACGATCGGCGGCATGACCGTCAGCGTGTTGTGGGACGCCACCGCCGACGTGCCGACGCTGATCCTTGCGCCCGGCCAGTCGGTGTTCGACTTCACTAAAATTCAGATCCCGAACAACTCGGGCGCGGGCAAGACTGGCGACATTCTCTTCACCACCTCCACAGCCGCCTCCGGCGCCAGCTACACCATCGTCCTTGAGATGGTGAAGTCCTACGCAGATTAACGCGATGGATATGCGGGGGCCTACCAGCTTTTCGATGGCCGTGATGGAGGCGCAGCAGCACCTCCAAGACGCCTTGCGCGCGAGCATGAGCGCACAGCAGCAGCAGCAGCAGCAGCAGCAGCAGCAGCAGCAGCAGCAGCAGCAGCAGCAGCAGCAGCAGCAGCAGCCGCAGGGCATGCCGCAGGGCATGCAGATGCAGGGCATGCAGATGCCGCCGGAGATGCAGGGCATGCAGATGCCGCAGGAGATGC
>JBDNJF010000035.1:0-28504 GCA_041687955.1 Solirubrobacteraceae bacterium | reverse complement strand
CGCAAGAAGGCCGCTCCCCGCAAGAAGGCGGCGCCGCGCAAGTCAGCGAGCTGATGACAGTTCAGTTCGACTCAACTGAGCAATTTCGCGACGTCATCGACGCCGTGATGACACTGATGAGTGAGGATCCTGAGATGGGGCCGAGGCTTCGTCACGCGGACGTGCCGCAGCGCTTTGAGTTCGATGACATGGAGCTCGTCGTAAATGCTCGCGCTGCGCGCGACGGCGAGCAGGGGAACCTTTACTGGGAGTGGAGCGACAAAGTTGACTGGGAGCCGAAGGTCAAACTGACGATGAGCTCCGAGGTAGCCAACCTTTATTTTCAAGGCAAAGAGAACGTGCCGGTGGCGATCGCGCGCAGGCGGATCATGGCTGGCGGCGACGTAAAGTCGGCGCTCGAGCTGATCCCGATCACAAAGCCCGTCTATGGGCTCTACCGCTCGATGCTCAAGGCTGACTATCCGCAGCTTCTAGTCACGTAGGCGCGTGGTCGGTCGCGCGATGGACGACGAGCAAAGCAGCGAAGATCAGCGCGGCGTAAGCGAGCGGCTAGCTGGCGCCGAGGCTGCCGAACGGGCTGGCGTTTCGCTCTCAACACTGCGCCGCTGGGTTGCGCTTGGGCTCTTCTCCAAGCACGACGTCGGTCAAGGCTGGGGGCCAAGCGCGATCGCTCAGGCTCGCTCGCTGGTCAAGCTGCGCGAGCGTGGCTACTCGATTGGGCAGATCCAAGAAGCGATCGATGAGGGGCGAATTGTCGGCTACGCCGACGAACTGGTAGCCGAGATGGTTGGTGAGCGGTTCACGCTTAAAGAGGTCGCTAAGCAGACCAAGCTGAAGCCGGAAGTGATCGAAGAGTTGATTGCCGCGATCGGTTTACCTTCGGGGGCCACGGAGGATCTTGGCGCTGAGGACGTTGAAATGTTTCGGCACTTCGCGACAGCGGTTGAATCCGGTTTTCCGCGGGACGCGTTGCTGCAGACAGTGCGCGTTTACGGTCAGGCAATTTCGAAGATCGCTGACGCTGAAGTTCGACTCGTCCACCTTCACGTTCACGAGCCGCTGCTGCGAGACGGCGTTTCAAGCGAACTGATTGCCGAGCAGATGGACGAAATCACAGAAGAGCTTCTGCCGCTCTTCTCGCCGGTGATTGATCATCTTCACCGCCGCTTTCTAAACCACTTTGTCGAGCAAGACATCGTCGGCCACATGGAAAGCGAAGTGGGCGGCGGCGAGATCGGCCAGGTTCGCGTTGCGATTGCTTTCGCCGACTTGGCCGGCTACACGCAGCTAACCGAGGAGGTCGGCGACGAGGAGGCAGCGGGAATCGTCGAGCGCTTCGTTGCCAACGTTAATCAGTCGCTGCCCGACGAGGCGAGGATTTTGAAGACGATCGGCGATGAGGTAATGATTGTCTCGCCTGATGCCGCTTCGTTGATCGATTGGGCTGTCGGCTTTCAGTTTCTCAGCAGTGAGCGGCCGCTGCCTCGAATTGGGATTCACGTCGGCAACGTCGTCTTCCGCGATGGTGATTATTTCGGGCGCGAGGTCAACCTCGCGGCGCGCGTTGCCGCGCGCGCCGCGGCGGGCGAGGTACTCGTCACTTGGCCGGTCGTCGAGATGGCAGGTAAGCACCTTGAGTTCGAGCGGATCGGGGAAGTTCAACTGAAGGGATTCAACCGCGCGACCGAGCTTTTCTTGGTCGACTCCGCTGGCGGGAACTGATGTCGCTCGTGCCGACAGACCAACTACTCGGGCGAGTTCGCGACGGTGGCCTGCTTGAAGCCGGGCAGGCTGTCATCGTATGCCTCTCCGGCGGCCGAGATTCGGTCTGTCTGCTCGACATCGCAGTCGAGCTCTGCGGCAGCGAAAACGTCGCTGCCCTGCACGTTAATTATGGCTTGCGCGCCGAAGCTGACGGTGATCAACAGCTCTGCCGCGAGCTCTGCCAGCAGCTTGCCGTCAAGCTCACAGTGGAGCGCGCCAGTGCTCCGCGCGAGGGCAACATTCAAGCTTGGGCACGCGATCTTCGCTACGGCATCGGCGCGCAGCTCGCCAGCAGCGGCGGCGCGCAGCTGGCCGCCGGCCACACTGCAAGCGACCAAGTTGAGACGGTGCTCTACCGCCTTGCTGCCTCGCCGGGTCGCCGCTCGCTCGTTGGCATGCCGGACCAGCGCGGGCTCCTGATTCGTCCGCTGCTGCGAGCTCGCTTCACGCGCGAGCAGACCGCGGAGTGGTGCCGCGCGCGAGGCCTGCAGTGGCGCGAGGACGCCAGCAATGAGAGCAGCAAGTACGCCCGTGGCCGGATCCGCGGCCAGGTTTTACCGGCGCTGCGCAGCATCCATCCGGCAACCGATGAAAACATTCTCCAAAGCGCTGAACTGCTGCGCGACGAGGCTGAGGTGCTGGACGTCGTCGTCGACACTGCGCTGGCGGGCAAGAGCGAAATCTCGACCGATCATCTCGCCGCGCTGCCGCCAGCGCTGGCTCGGCTAATCGTGCGTCGCCTCGCCGAGGACGCGACCGGTTCACTCTGCCCGCAGGCGGCAGGACGGATCGATGAGCTGATCGACCTTGCCGCCGCTGACAGAGGTTCGGCCGCGCTCGACGTCGGTGGCGGCGCGCGCGCGGTGATCGTTAAGGGGATGCTGACGTTTGAGCGTTCGCCGCGGCGCAAGGCTCGCAAGCCGATCGAAGGGTAATCTCAGCCTCGATGAGTGACGACCCGCCGATCGGTGAAATTCTCGTTCAGCCCGACCAGCTAAAAGAGCGGGTACGCGCTCTGGGCGTGCAGATCAGCGCCGACTACGAAGGCCGCGATCTGCTGCTAGTGGGCGTGTTGAAGGGAGCCACCTTCTTCGTCGCCGACCTGATGCGCAACATCACGGCGCCTTGCGAGCTAGATTTCATGGCGCTCGCCTCGTACGGGTCTCAGACCGACTCGAGCGGCGTCGTTCGAATCTTGAAGGACCTTGACGCCCCGATCGAAGGACGCGACGTCCTAATCGTTGAGGACATCGTCGACTCTGGGCTGACGCTGCAGTACCTGCTGCGCAACCTTGGTGCGCGCGACCCAGCCTCATTGGAGGTATGTTCGCTGCTGACGAAGCCTGAGCGACGCAAGGCCGACGTGCCAATCAAGTACGTCGGTTTCGAAATCCCGAACCGCTTTGCGATCGGTTACGGGCTCGATCACGCTGAACGCTGGCGCAACTTGCCATATGTCGCGTCTTTGCTGCGGAAAGATAGTGGGGCGTAGGGCAGCTAGCGGCTGTTACCCTGAAGTATCTGTCCCATCATCGTAATCCCGAAGCGATCTACGTAACGTACCTAACGCAATGAGTCGTTTTTTCAAGAGCGCTGCTTTTCCAATCCTGATTGTGATCGTGCTCGCGTTTTTCGCGCAGCGCCTGATCAGTGGGGGTCAGAAGGAGAAGGCTCCGACCTACAGCGAGTTCATCGCTCAGCTTTCGGCCGGTGAGCTCAAGTCGGTTGATCTAAAGACGAAGAACAACACGGTCATCGTCGTGCCGCGCAGCGGCAAGGAGTACGAAACTGGCTTCACTACCGCGGGCTCAGACCGGCTTGAAGCCCAGCTTCAAAGTGCGGAGGACCAAGGCAAGCTCGCCGGCGGCTACAACATTCAAGGCAGCAAGACGAACGGCTTGGTCTCGATGCTGACCTACGTGCTGCCGTTCTTGATCTTCATCGGTTTCTGGATCTTCCTGATGAACCAGATGCAGGGTGGCGGTTCGAAGGTGATGTCGTTTGGCAAGTCGCGCGCCAAGCGGATGACGGCCGATTCGCCAAAGATCACCTTCCGTGACGTGGCTGGCGTTGACGAGGCGGTCGAGGAGCTACACGAGATTAAAGAGTTCCTCGAGAACCCGAAGAAATTCCAAGCGCTCGGCGCGCGCATTCCCAAGGGCGTGCTGCTCTTCGGCCCTCCAGGTACTGGAAAGACCCTGCTCGCACGCGCGGTCGCCGGCGAGGCTGGCGTTCCTTTCTTCTCAATCTCCGGCTCCGATTTCGTCGAGATGTTTGTCGGCGTGGGTGCTAGCCGCGTTCGTGACTTGTTCGAGCAGGCGAAGCAGAACTCGCCCTGCATTATTTTCGTCGATGAGATCGACGCCGTTGGTCGCCATCGCGGCGCCGGCATGGGTGGAGGCCACGACGAGCGCGAGCAGACGCTCAACCAGCTGCTCGTCGAGATGGACGGCTTCACGATGACCGACAACGTGATCCTGATCGCTGCCACCAACCGCCCCGACATTCTTGACCCGGCGCTGCTGCGCCCAGGTCGCTTCGACCGTCAGATCGTCGTTGACCGCCCCGACCGTAAGGGGCGCGCGCGCATTCTCGACGTTCATACTCGTGGTAAGCCGCTGGCGAAAGAGATCGACACCGACACGCTCGCTGGCCAAACCCCCGGCTTTACCGGCGCCGACCTCGCCAACCTCGTCAACGAGGCGGCGCTGCTTGCGGCCCGCCACGGTAAGCGCGAGGTGACTCAGGTTGAACTCGAAGAGGGCATCATGCGCGTGATCGCAGGGCCTGAGAAAAAGACACGCGTGATGAGCGACAAGGAACGGCTCGTAACTGCCTTCCACGAGATGGGTCACGCGATCGTCGGCCACTACCTCGAATTCTCTGACCCCGTTCACAAGATCTCAATTGTTAGTCGCGGTCAAGCGCTTGGCTACACAATTTCGATGCCGCAAGAGGATCGCTTTCTCACGACGCGCGCTGAACTGCTTGATTCGATGGCGATGACGCTCGGTGGCCGCGCCGCTGAGGAGATCATTTTCAGCGAGATCACGACCGGCGCTTCGAACGACATCGAAAAAGTCACCGCTACCGCCAAGCAGATGGTGATGCGCTTCGGCATGAGCGAACGGCTCGGGCCGCGCGTCTTCGGCCGCGACCAAGGCCAGCCATTCCTCGGCCGTGAATTCTCGTCCGCGCCGGACTATTCAGACGAGATCGCTCGCGAGATTGATGACGAAATTCGCCGTATCATTGAGTCGTCGCACCAGCGCGCGCGGGACATGCTGGCCGAGCATCGCGAAGTACTCGAAACAACTTCGCGGATTCTGCTCAAGCGTGAGACGATCGAAAGGAATGAATTTCTGGCGCTGCTTGACGGCAAGAGTGAGGAAGATGTCTTTGGGCCCGACGACGCCCCTGAGCCGCCGACCGACAGTGCGCCGGAGGCGGCAGCGGAGCGCGACGCGCCGCGACCTACCACGCTACCGGGGCTCGCCGGTGGAGCGCTTGAAGCGCGCGGCCTCGATCTGCCTGAAAAGCCTGAACCGGCCTGAGCCGCAGCAAGCGCAGGTAGCTCGATGAGCGCTACTTGGAAGGTGATGGGTGTTTGCAACGTGACGCCGGATTCGTTTTCCGACGGTGGGACGTTGCCGACCGCCGAGGCTGCTGTTGCGCACAGCCTTGAGCTGATTGAGCAGGGCGCTGCGATTATCGACGTCGGCGGCGAATCTACCCGCCCCGGCGCGCAGCCGGTTGCCGGGCAGGAAGAGCTGGGCCGCGTGCTTTCAGTGATCGAAGGGATCGCTGCCGCTGCGCCACAGGTGCAGATCAGTATCGACACGATGAAGGTCGCTGTCGCGCGGGCCGCGCTCGAGGCCGGCGCCAGCTACGTCAATGACGTAAGCGCCTTCACTGCCGAGCCGCAGATGGCGCAGCTCGTCGCGGAAGCTGGCTGTGATTGCTGCCTGATGCACATGCTCGGTTCACCTCAGACGATGCAGGATGACCCCCACTATGACGACGTTGTTGGCGAGGTCTGCGCCTTCTTAAGCGAACGCGCTTCGCTGGCTGAGGCCGCTGGAATAAAGCGCGAGCGAATTTTTCTTGACCCAGGAATCGGCTTTGGCAAGAGGCTTGAACACAACCTTGACCTGCTGGCAAACCTCGGCGCCGTAGCTGCGCTCGGGTTCCCCGTCGTGATCGGCCTGTCGCGCAAGCGGTTCCTCGGCGAATTGACCGGCGCGGAGCGGCCTGATCAACGCGTCGCGGCAACCGTTGCCGCCAATGTGATGGCGTTTGAACGAGGCGCCAGCGTATTTCGCGTCCATGATGTGAGAGCAACCGTTGACGGCCTGAAGCTCGCTAGTGCTACGTTGGCGCGCGATGGACGCTGACGAGGATCACGAGGAGAACGAGGAGTTCGACGAGGAATTTGGCGAGCGCAGCACTGAGCTGGCCGCCACCAGCATCGAGGTCACGGGCCTCTCGCTTTACACCCACCACGGTGTCAGCGATGCGGAGCAGGAGATTGGCCAGCGGCTCGTCTTTGATCTTCGCTTCGACGTAGGTGCCTGCGACGCCACCATCACAGACCGCGTTGAGGACACCGTTGATTACGGCCGCGTCTGCGAGTTCGTCGCGCTTGTTGCGCAGCGGCGCTCGTACCGCACGCTTGAAGCGCTCTGTACCGAGGTCGCCAACCAGCTTCTCGATCAGTTTGACGCGCGCGAAGTTTGGGTCAAAGCGACCAAGCCGGAACCACCGATTGCGCTCGCGGTGGAATCGGTATCGGTTGAGGTCTGGCAGAGCGCGGCCGGCTCATGAGTACTCCGTTCGAGCTGGCGACCGCAGTGGATTCGCTCGGTGACGGGCGCTTCAGCGCCCTCTGCGACGTTGACTGGTCGGCCCCGCGAGGCCCCAACGGGGGCTATTTGGCTGCGATCATGGTTCGCGCAATGTCGGCCGCGATTGGCGACGCAGAGCGCGAAGCGCGTTCAATCACGCTGCACTACTTGAGCCCGCCGGTCGCCGGCCCAATGCAGATCGACGTCAAGGTTGAGCGCTCGGGGCGAACGCTAACGACGCTCAGCGCCCGGCTCGCGCAGGACGGCAAGTGCTGCCTACTGGCGCTCGGAGCATTCGCTGGTCAGTTTTCGGACAAGCGCCCTTTCGCCGCGGCGATGCCACTGGCGCCCGTCGCAGATCAGATCGAGCCGATCCCAGTCGTCGCGCAGATGCCACCGATTGCGCACCAAGTTGAGATGCGCCCAGCGCTCGGCGAGCTACCGTTCAGTGGCTCCGACGATGCGATTAGTGGCGGCTGGATGCGGCTTAATCAGCCGCAGCGGCTCGACTCAGCGGCGCTTGCGCTGTACTGCGATGCCTGGCTTCCGGCCGTTTTCACGCGTCTTACCGAGCCGGTCGGCGCGCCGACGGTTGACCTCACAATCCATTTTCGTGACCCGCACGCCGCGCTCGAGATCGACCCATCGCAGTCGGTTCTCGGCGTCTTCCGTTGCAGCACGGCGATCGAAGGGTTCGTCGAGGAAGACGGCGAGATTTGGTCGGCCGACGGCAGGCTGCTGGCGCAGAGTCGCCAGCTTGCGCTGCTGGTGGAACCGAAGTAACCATGGCTGCAGCGCAGGTCGGCTATCTCGGGCTCGGTTCCAACGTTGGTGGTCGGCGCGAAAACCTGCAAGCCGCCGTCGACGCAATGCCCGCCCGCGGCGTGCGGGTGTTGGCCTCTTCATCGACCTACGACACTGAACCGGTCGGCCTGGTTCTAGATCAGCCCTCGTTTCTCAACGCCTGCGTGAAGGTCAGCACCGAGCTGGGGCCAGAGCAGCTGCTCGACGCCTGCAAAGAGATCGAAGCGGCGCTCGGGCGCGACCTCGAGGGCGGCGTCCGCCACGGGCCGCGCCCGATCGACGTTGATTTATTGCTGCTCGGTGATCTCGTCTACGAAAGCGAGCGCCTGAGCTTGCCGCACATCGAAACAAGCTCGCGCCGCTTCGTGCTGATCCCCCTTTTGGAGCTTGATTTCGATTTATCTGCCCCCGATGGTTCGCCGCTCTCAGAGGCACTCGTGGCGCTCGGCTTCGATGAAGGCGTTACGCGCGAAGGCGCGGCGCTGGCGGTTCCGGCTCAGTAGCTTTTTTAAGGCTGTCAGACTGCTGCTCAGCGATGATGATTGATACCCCGCTCGCGGCGCTTGGCGCCAACCCTTTGGCGATCGGCGTGATCGTCTTGATCGTCGGTGCTTTGCTGCTGGTTGACCTGCTGATCTTTGCCCGCGGGCGTCAGCCGACTCGTAAAGAAGCAATCGTTTGGAGCATCGGTTGGCTGATCCTTGGTCTTCTGGTGACGATTCCGGTGATACTGCTTTCGAACCCCGCCGATGGCGTCAATTACGTCACCGTTTACCTGATCGAGCGCACGCTCTCGCTCGATAACCTCGTCGTCTTCCTGTTGATCTTCGGCTACTTTGCCGTCCCCGCCGCGCAGCGCGGAATCCTGCTCTTCTGGGGAATAATTTTGGCGCTAGCGATGCGTGGCGTGGCGATCGTCGTCGGCGTCGGGCTGATCGAGCGCTTCCACATCGTCACTTACATTCTCGGAGCGCTGCTCTTGGTGCTGGCTTGGAGGATGTACCAAGGTGCAGCCGACCACGTAGACCCCGACCATTCGCCGCTGGTACGCCTAATTCGAAGGTTTTACCCGATCGGCGATTATCAAGGCTCACGCTTTTCAACAATCATCGGTGATCGCCGCGTGCTCACGCCACTTGCGTTGGCGCTGGTCAGCATCGTTGCCGCCGACATTGCCTTCGCGCTCGATTCGATTCCCGCGGCCTTCGCGATCACCGAAGATCCACTCGTTATCTGGGCCGCAAACGGATTCGCGCTGCTCGGGCTGCGCGCGCTCTTCTCACTCGTCGAGGATTTAATCAAGCGGTTTCGTTACCTCAACCAGACAGTTGCAATTGTGCTTGGCGTTGTAGCGTTGAAGCTCCTGATCCAGGATCTGTACAAAGCTCCGGCGCCGGTCAGCCTGGCAATTGTGGTCGGCCTCTTCGCGGCTGGTATTGCGCTTTCGGTTCTCGCCGACCGGCGCGACGGCGTGGAGCCGCGCGCCGATTAAGTGGGGCTTGGCAGCAGCGCAGCGGGAATTGTTCCGACTGGCGCGAAGCCGGGTGCTTCTGGGAAGCAGCGCAGCGCTAACTCGGCGCACGGCCGGCCAGCAAAGATCTCGCTGAAGTCCGCAAAGGTCATTAGCAGTCGAAGGCTGGCGGCGATCTGCAGATCGGCGACGTTGAGAATCGCCCCACCCATTACTCCGCTAGCAATCCAGCGATCAATTTTGTCAAGCAGAATTGGCAGCGTGCGGATGTCATCGGCGTAGGTTTCGTCGCTGGCGCGGTTGGCGCGCATCTCAATCGCTGTAACACCCGGGGCGATCAACTTCAGTACCGGCACTGGTACTGGCGGTAGCTTCGAACCGACCGAATAGTTGGCCATCACTGCGGGGTTAGCTTTGAAGCTTGGCCAGAGCACACGGCGAACCAGCGGCTGGAGCACTTCGTCGCCCCAAGCTTCGGCTTCGATCACCGCGGCCCGTTCCGTGGCGCCGTCAGGAAGCAGCGGAGGGCTGGGAACCAGCTGATCAAGCCGCTCAAGGATCTCGCGAGACCCGCTGATCTTCTCGCCGTCGATCTGGATTCCAGGAACGGTTCGCTCGCCAAAAAGTATTTTCATCGCAGCCATGTGCATCGGCGGCGGGAACTCAATAACTGAGTAGGGAAGGCCTTTGATCTCCAGCGCTTTTTTAACAGTTGCGCAGGGGTGTGAGCCGCCGACCACGAAAAGTCTGATCTTCATCGCCTGCGAACAGTAGCCGTTCGTGCGCCGCAAATCCGCCCAGCCCGCTACGGTTGCGGCTATGAGCGTTCCACCGGTAATCCCGACGAGCCGTGACGGCTTCTTTTCGACCCTCTTCGACCTCAGCTTTACGCGCCTGCTAACGACCCGCGTAGTGAAGGGGCTTTACATCCTTCTAATCATCGTTGTCGGGATCGGGCTCGTCGTAACAATCGTCTCCTCGATCATCGCCGGCTCGATCACCGGCGTATTGATTGCGGTCTTCGGTGGCACGCTCGCTGCGCTGCTGACACTGATCTACGGCCGGATCGTGCTCGAGGTTTTACTTGCGATTTTCCGCATCCTTGAGACCAACCGCGAGATCGCTTACCTCCAGCGCCAGCAGCTGCTGGCGATCAAGCCAGAGGTCGCTGCAGGCGACGCTTCACAGCAGTTCCCGCCAGCACCATAAGCTGGCCCCATGCTGCTCGCAGTTGACGTTGGCAACACGCAGACTCACTTCGGCGCCTATGAGGGCGGTGAGCTGGTCGAGCATTGGCGCTTTGCAACGGTGCGCGACTCAACCGCCGACGAGATCGGCGCCGCGCTGGCCAACCTTGCCCAGCTGCGCGGCGTTGAGCTGGGCCAGATTGACTCATCGATTGTCTCCTCAACCGTTCCCCAGCTCGGCCCTCAGTGGCTTGAGATGGCCGATCGTTACCTCGGCCACGAGATGCTCATCGTCGGGCCAGGCTTCAAGACTGGGATGCCCTTGCGTTACGACAATCCGCGCGAGATTGGCGCCGACCGCCTCGTCAACGCGGTCGCCGCATATGAGCGCACGCAGGGCGCCTGCATAGTCGTCGACTTCGGAACGGCGATCACTTACGACCCAGTCTCGGCTGAAGGCGAATACCTTGGTGGGATCATCAGCCCGGGCGTCGAAATCTCGGTTGAGGCGCTCGCAAGCCGAGCCGCCAAGCTGCCGAAAGTTGACCTAGAGCCACCGCGGGCTCTAATTGGCAAGTCAACGATCGAAGCGATCCGCTCCGGCGTGATTTATGGCTTCGCAGCGATGGTCGATGGGATCCTCGCGCGGCTGCTTGAGGAGATGGGCGAGGAAACGGCGACGATCGCGACCGGCGGGCTCGCCCATCACATCGTTCCGTTCACCGAGCGCATCGACGAGATTGATGACCTGCTCACGCTGGAGGGCCTTCGCATCCTGTTTGAGCGCAACAACTGATTGGCCGCGGAAGCTAGGCTTGCGTCAATGACCCCACCGCCTCTAACAGAGCCGTTCACGATTGGCGGCGTTGAAGCCCCCAACCGGGTCGTGCTCGCGCCGCTGGCTGGAATCGGTAACTGGTTTGTGCGCCTGCAGGCAAAGCGCTTTGGCGCTGGGCTGACCGTCAGCGAGATGATCTCTAGCTTCGCGGTCCACCACCGCAACGAGAAGACGATGCGCGACCTGCTCGTGATTCACCCCGACGAGCGCGCCTACCCAGGCCCGATCGCCTTCCAGCTTTTCGGCCAAGATCCCGAGGTAATGCGCTCGGCGGCAGCGACCGTCGCTGAGCATGGCGCCGACATCATCGACCTCAATATGGGTTGCCCGGTGCCTAAGGTAATGAAGAATGGCGCTGGCGCGGCGCTGATCTCCGACCCCGCCGTTGCAGTTGAAATCGCACGCGCGGCCGCTGAAGGCAGCGGCTTGCCGGTGACCGTAAAGCTGCGCTCCGGACAAAAAAATGGTGAGGCTGACGGTTACCAGCTCGCGCTGCGGCTAGTTGACGAGGCAGGCGTCGCGGCGATCGCTTTTCACCCTCGTTCAGCTGAGGTCAAACACAAAGGCTCACCCGATTACGAGCTGGCCGCCAAGCTGGTAGAGGAGCTCCCCGTGCCTGTAATTCTTTCCGGTGGGATGAGCAATACCGAGGCGACGCTCGCGGCGCGAGAGCAGACCGGTGCAGCAGCCGTAATGCTAGCTCGCGGCGCGCTCGGTAATCCTTGGCTGTTTGAGCGCGTCCTCGGATTGCGCGCTGAGCCGCCAACCCACGATGAGATCATCGGCGAGCTGGAGTGGATCATCGACCGCGCCAGCGAGCATCTCGGCGATCAGCGTGCCGCCCGCTACCTGCGCACCTTTTATCCTTGGTATCTCGATCAGCTCGAGCTCGACAAGCCAACGCTGACCGCCTTTCAGCAGAGCGACTCGATTGAACAGGTCCGCGCGATGCTGGCCGAGCTTGAACCGCTGACGAGCGCCGCATAGTTACGTTGGGCGCTCGCGAATCGACCTGCGCGAACGCTCGCTATACTGCCCGCTTTGCTCGCGCCGAAGGCTCTGCAAACGTACCGATGGCGCTGGCCACAACTCCTAAAAAGTGAATCTTGATGACCCCGGAAGTAATTCTCACTCCAGCCGGCCTTAAGCGCCTTCAGAAGGAACTCGACACTTTGACGACCGATCGTCGCCGCGAGGTCGCCGAGCGGATCCGCGACGCGCGCGAATTTGGCGAGATCGCCGAGAATTCAGAGTACGACGACGCGAAGAACGAGCAGTCGATGCTTGAGGCGCGGATTGCACAGCTCGAAGAGCGACTCCGCGACGCTCAGGTGATCGACAAGAAAAAGATCTCCAAGGACGTCGTTCAGATCGGTAGCGCGGTTCACCTGAAGGACGAAAAGACCGGCAAGACGCAGAAGTTCACGATCGTCGGCTCCGCCGAAGCAAACCCGGCCGAGATGATGCTCTCGAATGAGTCACCGGTCGGCCGCGCACTGATCGGGCAGAAGCGCAACGCGATCGTTTCGGTGCCCGTCCCCAAGGGCGCTGCGCGCAAGCTCAAGATCACGAAGATCGACGTCGGTCTCTAAACCGTCATGATGGCGCTCTAGTGAGCGACCAACCGACAGATCAGCCAAGCGAGCTGCTGGCCGCCCGGCGAGCAAAGCTGGAGCGCATCCGCGCCGAGGGCGTGGAGCCGTTTCCGCACGCCTTCCCTGGCGTAATAGCGATCGCGCAAGTGCAGGCACCGTGGCAGCAGCTTGAGGCCGGTGAAGAGCGCGGCGACGCTTACCGGATTGCTGGCCGACTCGCCGCTCGCCGCGGCCAAGGCAAGATGGCTTTCCTCGACATCGTCGACCGCAGTGGCCGGATGCAGGTGCAGGCGCGCGCCGACGTGCTCGGCGAAGTGGCGATGACGCAACTGATTGATTTCGACCTTGGTGATCTGGTCGGCATCGACGGCACGATCTTCTCCAGCCGCAGCGGAGAACTGACGCTCCGCGTGACCGGCTTTACGTTGCTGGCGAAGAGTCTGCGCCCGCCGCCCGACAAGCACCACGGGCTCCAAGACGTCGAGACGCGATACCGCCGCCGCGAACTCGACCTGATCGCCAATGAGGAGGCGCGCGAGCTCTTTGTCACGCGCGCCACGATCGTCTCCGAGCTGCGCCGCTCTCTCGACGACGACGGCTTCGTCGAGGTTGAGACTCCGGTCCTGCAGCCGCTTTACGGAGGCGCCCTCGCACGACCGTTCGTGACCCACCACAACACGCTCGATCGTGACCTTTACCTGCGAATTGCGACAGAGCTTTACCTCAAGCGCTGCATCGTTGGCGGCCTCGAACGCGTCTACGAGCTCGGCAAGGATTTCCGCAACGAGGGACTCTCGACAAAACATAACCCGGAGTTCACGATGGTCGAGTGGTACGAGGCTTACGCCGATTACAACGACGCGATGAATCGCGTTGAGCAGCTTGTGATCGCAATCGCCGCAGCGATTGATTACGACGGGCCGGTTGATTTCTCCGCGCCGTGGCCACGCATCCCGATGGCGCAAGCGATCAAGGACGCGACCGGGATTGACATCGGCGAAGCGACCGAGCGCGACCAGCTCGTAGCCGCAATCGGCGCCTCCGAAAAGGTAAAGCTCGACGTCGAAGATCGCGCTTGGCCATCGCTCGTTGATGACCTTCTCAGCAAGTACGTCGAGCCAGCGATCACAAACCCTGTCTTCATCACCGACTACCCGACGGCGCTCTCGCCGTTCGCCAAGCAGCACCGCAGCAAGCCGGGGTTGGTCGAGCGCTTCGAGGCCTTCTGCAGCGGGATGGAGTTCGCCAACGCCTTCAGCGAGCTAAACGACCCCGACGAGCAGCGCCGCCGATTCGATGATCAGGCTCGTCTCGCCGAGGGTGGCGATGAGGAATCGCAACCCTATGACGAAATCTTCGTGCAGGCGCTTGAGCAGGGAATGCCGCCGACCGCTGGCGTCGGTTTGGGGATCGATCGGCTCGTAATGTTGATGACCGGGCGCGATTCGATTCGCGAGGTTGTGCTTTTTCCCGCGATGCGCGACTGAGCGTCTTTGTGCCGCTCTTGAGCCATTGGCCGCTGTTAGAATGCGGTATGACCGTTTTTCTTCTCCGCTCGTTGATCCATCCGCCCGTCAGGGGCGGTAAGTAGGGTAAGAAGTGGAATCAAAAGAGGCCTCAAAAGCGCTTAGCGTCAGAACCCAGACCATCACCGCAACCGATTATCTACCCAGCCTCTTAGGAAGGACACGCAAAAATGTTTGAGCGATTTACAGAGCGCGCCCGCCAGGTCGTTGTCCTCGCCCAAGAGGAAGCGCGCACGCTGAAGCACAACTACATCGGTACCGAGCACATTCTGCTCGGCCTGCTCCGTGAAGAAGAGGGGCTAGCCGCCCGTGTGCTCGAGAGCCTCGACATCACGACCGAGCGGGTCCGTGCACAGGTCGTTCGCATCGTCGGCTCCGGCGAAGAAGTCACCTCCGGTCAGATCCCTTTTACTCCACGCGCGAAAAAAGTGCTTGAGCTCGCCCTGCGCGAAGCGCTCAGCCTCGGCCACAACTACATCGGCACCGAGCACATCTTGCTCGGCCTTGTACGCGAGAACGAAGGCGTCGCCGCCCGCATCCTGCTCGACTTTGACGCCGACTCGGAGAAGATTCGCAATGAAGTGATTCGGATGCTTTCGGGCCCTGGCGGTCGTCGTCAAGGCAGCGGCGGCGAGGGCAGCTCGGGCGCCGCCGGCTCTGGCTCAGGCGAGGGTAAGAAGTCATCGAAGTTGCTCGACCAGTTCGGTCGCAACCTGACGCGGCTGGCGTCGGAGGGCAAGCTTGACCCTGTCGTTGGCCGTGAAACCGAGATCGAGCGGATCATGCAGATTCTCTCGCGCCGCACAAAAAACAACCCGGTTCTGATTGGTGAGCCGGGCGTCGGCAAGACTGCCGTTGTCGAAGGGCTCGCCCAGCGGATCATCAACTCCGACGTGCCGCCGCTGCTGTCCGACAAGCAGATTTACACGCTTGACCTCGCAGCGCTCGTCGCCGGTTCTAAATACCGCGGCGAATTCGAGGAGCGGCTGAAGAAAGTGATGAAAGAGATCACCCAGCGGGGCGACATCATTCTCTTTATCGATGAGATTCACAACCTCGTCGGTGCCGGTGCAGCCGAGGGCGCAATCGATGCCGCCTCGATCCTCAAGCCCGCCTTGGCGCGCGGCGAGCTGCAGACAATCGGCGCAACGACGCTCGACGAATATCGCAAGTATCTCGAGCGTGACAGCGCGCTGGAGCGTCGTTTTCAGAAGATCGTCGTTGATCAGCCGACTATTGAGGAGTCGGTCCAGATCCTCGAGGGGTTGCGAGATCGTTACGAGGAGCACCACAAGGTTGAAATAACCGACGAGGCGCTGCGCGCCGCCTGCGAGCTGGCCGACCGCTACATCGCTGACCGCCAACTTCCAGACAAGGCGATCGATCTCGTCGACGAAGCCGCATCAAGAATGCGGATCAAGACAATGACCGCCCCTCCCGTCTACCGCGAGCTCGAGGACGACATTGAGCGCACCCGGCGTGAAAAAGAGGCTGCGATCGAAGGCCAAGAGTTTGAGAAGGCCGCCGCACTACGCGACGATGAGCGTCAGCTATCACAGAAGAAGCGTGAGCTCGAGGACGAGTGGCGCAGCGGCGAGAGCGAGGGCGAGGGTCCGAAGCCGAAAATTGGCGAGGAAGAGATCGCTGAAATCGTCTCAATGTGGACCGGCATCCCGGTCTTTAAGTTGACTGAAGCTGAGACCGCCAAGCTTGTGCGGATGGAAGAGGAACTCCACAAGCGCGTTGTCGGTCAAGAGGCAGCGGTCGAAGTTGTTTCGAAGGCGATCCGACGCTCACGCGCGGGGCTGAAAGATCCCAAGCGCCCAACTGGGTCGTTCATCTTCCTTGGCCCATCTGGCGTCGGCAAAACTGAGCTGGCACGGACACTGGCCCAGTTCCTGTTCGGCGACGAAGACGCGATGACGCGGATCGACATGTCGGAGTACATGGAGAAGCACGCCGTCTCGCGGCTGGTTGGCTCGCCTCCCGGCTACATCGGCTACGACGAAGGCGGCCAGCTAACCGAGGCCGTGCGCCGCAAGCCGTACTGCGTGCTGCTGCTCGATGAGATTGAGAAGGCGCATCCTGACGTCTTCAACATCCTCTTGCAGATCCTCGAGGATGGTCGCCTGACCGACTCGCAGGGTCGCACTGTCGACTTCCGCCACGCGATCGTGATCATGACCTCGAACATTGGCGCTCAAGAGATCGCTCAGAACACGCCGCTCGGCTTTGCGATCTCTGAAGATGAGACGGGGATTAGCTACGACGACATGAAGGGCCGCATCATGGGCGAGCTGAAAAAGGTTTTCCGCCCCGAGTTCCTGAACAGAATCGACGACGTGATCGTCTTCCACAAGCTGCAGAAGGACCAGATCAGGACAATCGTCGATCTGCTGCTGGTGCGGATCCGCGAAACGCTCGCCGAGCGCGAGCTGCAGCTTGAGTTGACCGAAGATGCCAAGGATCTACTGGTTGAGAAGGGCTGGGATCCGGCGATGGGAGCGAGGCCGCTGCGTCGGGCGATTCAACGCTACATCGAAGATCCCCTGGCCGACTTCGTTCTGCGCTCAGAGCTAACGCCGGGAGGCACAGTGCTGGTAGAGGTCGCGCCGGAAGATTCCGAAGAAGAGGTCACGCTGACCGTGATTGAGCCGCTCAAGGTGCCGGCTGCAGTCGGTGCGTCGGAGCAGACTCACGAGGATGACGAGGTTGCAGACGACGACAGCGACCTCCCTGAACGCGGCGATGAGCCCGCCGCTGAGGCGCCGGAAGCAGACGACGGAGAAGCCTCATAACCGACGAGACGGTAGTGATCAAGGTCCGCGATGACGGGCCATATAAGGTGACTGGCCCGGTCGTACTCGAAGACGCCGACGGCAACCGCTACGACGTCGCGGGTCGTCCTGTAGCCCTTTGTCGCTGCGGCCTTTCGGAGAACAAACCATTTTGCGACGGCGCCCACAACGGCGCTGAGTTCGCGGCCTGCGAACGCGCCTCTCAAGACTGACCCAGCCGGGGGCGAAGTCGTCCCCTCGTGCGCCTAATCTCACGAGGTGGCTCGTTCAAGTTCAGTTTTCGTTTGCTCCTCCTGCGCTCATCAGGAAGCCAAGTGGCACGGCCAGTGCCCGCAGTGCGACGAGTGGAACACGCTCAGTGAGGAGCGCGCGCCTTCAAGGGCCGCGGGCAAGCGGCCGGCTGGCGCTCGTAGGGCCAGCAGCAGCCCTGTAATTCTGCGCCAACTGGCAAGTGACAGCACGCCGCGCCTAGCAACTGGCATCACCGAGCTCGACCGGCTGCTCGGGGGTGGCATCGTCCCCGGCTCGATGGTGCTGCTCGGCGGCGCGCCGGGAATCGGAAAGTCGACTTTGATCACGATGGCACTAGGTTTGATTGCCGCCTCGGGTCGCAGCACGCTTTACGTTTCCGGCGAGGAATCGGCTGCGCAGATTCGCCTCCGAGCGGAGCGACTCGAAGCTGGAGCCGCTCCCGGAGCGCTCGACGTCCCCGTGCTCGCCGAAACCGACCTTGACGCCGTGCTAGCTGTAATCGAGGCCGAGCGGCCCGACGTCTGCGTAGTCGACTCGGTCCAGACCTTGGCTTGCGCCGAACTTTCCGGTGCGGCTGGAACGGTCGGGCAGGTGCGCGAGGTCGCCTCACGCTTGATCGAGCTTGCCAAACGAACCGATACGGCGATCATGCTCGTCGGCCACGTCACCAAGGAAGGCTCGCTCGCTGGGCCACGGGTGCTCGAACACCTCGTTGACTGCGTGCTTCAATTTGACGGCGAACGCGGACGGACCTATCGCACCCTGCGCGCCGTCAAGAACCGTTTTGGCGCCACTAATGACGTCGGAGTCTTCGAAATGCGCGACGGCGGTCTCGTTGAGGTGCTCGACGCTAGCGAGCGCTTCGTTAGCGAGGCTACGCGCGCTCCGGGCAGCGTCGTGCTGGCAGCGATGGAGGGCTCGCGGCCGCTACTTGTTGAGGTGCAGGCGCTCGTTAGCCCGAGCGAGATGGTTCCGCCAAGGAGGCTCGCCAGCGGCTTTGACCGCAACCGCCTTGCGCTCGTGCTCGCAGTCCTCGCGCGCCACGCTGGAGTCTCAACCGGGAGCGCCGACGTCTTCGTCAACGTCGTCGGTGGTGTACGTGTTGATGAGCCGGGGGCCGACCTCGCGATCGCGCTGGCGGTCGCGAGTGCGGCCAGCGGCACGGCGCTCAGCGCGCCTGGGGCTAAACCACTGTGCGCCTTCGGCGAAATCGGCCTGACCGGTGAACTTCGCTCCGTCGCAGATCATCTGCGCCGCGAGCAGGAGGCTGAAAAATTTGGCCTCACGGAGCTCGTCACGCCAGAGCGCGCGGGCAGCCTACGCGAGGCCTTAAAGCTCCCAAACATCGGCTCTGAGAGCTTCTCTGCACGAAGCGCGGCATAGCGCCGATCACCAGCGGCTCTGTTAGAATAAGCCCTTATGGCGCGTCAATCAGGGGGAGATTCAACAGATTCGGCTATGCGCCAAGAGACCTCGCTGATGCGCGCTTTGGAGATGGTTGCGCCGGGTACAGCGCTGCGCGAGGGCATCGACAACGTCGTCCATGCCCGTACCGGCGGTCTAATCGTCGTCGGCGACCCTGAAGAGATCAGCTTCATGTTCTCTGGCGGTATACGCCTCGACATCGATTACTCACCGGCCTTCCTCTACCAAATCGCAAAGATGGACGGCGCGATCATCCTTAACGCCAACGCAACCAAAATCGCGCTGGCCAACGTTCAGTTGCTGCCCGACCCAACGATCCTTTCGCTTGAGACCGGCACCCGCCACCGCACCGCTGAGCGCGTCAGCAAGCAGAGCGACTCGCTCGTGATTGCAATTTCGCAGCGGCGCGAGATCGTCTCGCTTTACGTCGACGGAGCGAAGTACATCCTTGAGGACATTCCAACCGTGTTGGCGAAGGCCAACCAGGCGCTCGCGACGCTCGATAAGTACCGTCTTCGACTTGACCAAGTTTCAACGCGCCTGACGGCGCTCGAGTTCGAGGGCGGCGCGACGCTCCATGATGTCCTCACCGTTATGCAGCGCTCGGAGCTTGTTACGAGAATGGCAGCCGAGATTGAGAGCTACATCGTTGAGCTCGGCGCCGAAGGCCGGCTGATCGAGATACAGCTTGAGGAGACGCTCTTCGGCACCGCAGCCGACAAAGCCGCGCTGGTCCACGATTACCTCGTCGACGATGGCGATGACAACTTCGCTCAGTCGCTCGAGCAGCTTGGCAGAACCGACCATCAGGACCTACTCGACTTCGGCCGCCTTTCCGAGCTGCTCGGCTACGACCGCAAGGTCAACACAATCGACCATCCGGTATCGCCGCGCGGCTACCGGATCCTCGGTTTCATTCCGCGACTACCGAAGCTGGTTGTCGCCAACATCGTTGCTTCCACAGGTGGACTCGAAGAACTGCTCGCCGTTGGCGATGCGCAGCTCGAGAGCATTGAGGGAGTGGGCGAGATGCGCGCGAAGGAGATCCGCGAGGGCTTGCGCCGCTTGCAGGAGCTCAACGTCGTAGATCGCTACATGCAGAGCTGAAAAGTACCTAATTGGTTGAAAGCGTGGCTTGGGAAAGATTCCCTGCCGCTAACGCAAGGAGGACACCATTACGCAAACAAATGAAGAGCTAATTGACGATCTCGAGATGCCCGTTCTGGAGCACATTGAGTTCGAGTGCGGCGACAACGTCGTCTATCCGCACCATGGCGCTGGCAAGGTGCTGAAGAAGGAATCGCGCAACATGCTCGGGGAGAAGCGCGTCTATCTGACGATCAAGATCCTCCATAACGACATGACGGTGATGGTTCCGTCGGAGAACGCGGCGATCGCAGGGCTGCGCCGCGTCATAGACCAGAAGACGGTCAAGAAGGTGCTGGCCGTGATTCAGGATGACGTTTCAGAGATGCCAAAAAACTGGAACCGTCGCTTCAAGCACAACCGCGACAAGATCAAGACTGGTGACATTTACGAGCTGACCGAGGTTGTTCGCAACCTTGCGATCCGCGAGCACGACAAGGGACTTTCGACCGGCGAGAAGCAGATGTACACGCGCGCGAAAAAGATCCTCTCCTCCGAGCTGATGTACGCGCTCGAGATGGACGAAGAACAGGCGGAGGGGCATCTCGACGGACTGCTTGCGAAGTCGGCTGGGGTAAAGGCCTAAGCGGCCTTCTGCGATGTCGGCCAACGCGGTCGCGCTGGTCGTGGCTGCAGGGCGCGGCGAACGGCTTGGGTCTGGGGGACCGAAGGCGTTCGCCGCGCTCGCCGGCCGGCCAATGCTCGAATGGAGCCTTGATGCGCTGCGCCAAGTAGCGGCGGTCGAGCAGATCGTCGTAGCGCTCCCTGAAGGCTTTGAGGCGCCGCAGGGCACAGTCGGCGTTGCTGGAGGCTCTGTGCGCTCTCAGTCGGTCCTAAACGCGCTCGCAGCGGCAGATCCAGTGGCTGAGGTCGTTGTGGTTCATGACGCAGCCCGCCCGCTCGTTAGCGCCGCACTGATTGAGCGGTGCATCGCTGCGCTCGACCAGGATGGCCGCTGGGACGCAGCGATCGCAGCGGCGCCGGCCACAGATACGATTAAGCGCTCGGTCGACGGCATTGGCGTGACCCAGACGCCGCCACGCTCAGAGCTGTGGGCTGTGCAGACGCCGCAGGTCTTCCGCCGTGAGGCGCTCGAAAGCGCGCTGCGCCGTTCTGCGGCTGAGTTGGCGGCCGCTAGCGACGACGCGATGCTGGTCGAGGCTGATGGCGGCCGCGTGCGGCTAGTCCACTGTGAGAGCGAGAACTTCAAAGTCACAACCGCCGCTGACTTGGCGCTGGCCGAGCAGCTGCTCGCAGCACCCAGCGAACTGAGGACCTCAGGTGTCTGAAACCCGCACGGGCCTTGGCGTCGACTCGCACCGCCTTGTCGCAGGGCGGCCGCTGATCCTAGGCGGCATCGAATTCGCGTCCGAGCTGGGTCTCGACGGCCACTCCGACGGCGACGTTCTCACTCATGCTGTGATCGACGCGCTGCTCGGCGCGGCCGCACTCGGTGACATTGGCGCGCACTTCCCTGACGCTGACGAGCGCTGGCGCGGCGCCGACTCAGTTGACCTCCTCAGCAAGGTCGCTGGAATGCTCGTTGGCGCCGGCTTTGAGCTCGTCAACGTCGATGTGACGGTGATCATCGAGCAGCCGAAGATCGGCCCGCGCCGTGAAGAGATCGTCGAGCGAATCGCCGCTGCGCTGGGCGTTGATGCCGCGCGCGTGAACGTCAAGGCGACGACCGCAGAGCAGATCGGCGCCTTCGGCCGCGGCGAGGGCGCAGCCGCCTTAGCCATTGCCACGCTGCGCAGTTCCTAGCCGCTGGCGTAGATTGCCGCTGTGCGCTCGATTCAGATCTACGACACGCGCCGCGCTGAGCTGGCCGAGCTCAAGCCGCGTGATCCCGGCAAAGTCTCAATCTATGCCTGCGGGCCAACCGTCTACGGTCGCATCCACGTGGGCAATGCGCGCCCGTTCGTCGTCTACTCGTTGCTGAAGCGCTTCCTCGTCCATGAGGGCTACGAGGTGACCTTTGTCGCCAACATCACCGATGTCAACGACAAGATCTACGACGCAGCCAGCGCAGCCGATCCGCCGCAGCCAAGCGCCCTGCTGGCAAGCGAGATGGCCGCCGCCTACATTGCCGATACCGACGGCCTTGGTCTTGGCCGTCCAGATTCAGAGCCACTGGCAACTGAGACGATTGGCCCAATCATCGATCTGATCGGCGTGCTGATCGAGCGTGACGCCGCCTACGCAGTTGAAGGCGACGTCTACTTCCGCGTCCGCTCTGACGAGGCTTACGGCGAGCTATCGCACCGCTCGCTCGACGCGTTAGACCAAGGAGATGGGGGCGAGGGCGCCGAGCTAAAGCAGGATCGACTGGACTTTGCGCTTTGGAAGGCGCAGAAGCCTGGCGAGGACACCGCCTGGGAGGCGCCTTGGGGCCGCGGCCGGCCTGGCTGGCACATCGAGTGCTCGGCGATGGCCGAGGAGACTCTCGGCGTCGGCTTCGATATTCACGGCGGCGGCAACGATCTCGTCTTTCCCCACCACGAGAACGAGGCCGCGCAGACGCGAATGGCTCGCAGGCAGGAACTGGCACAGATCTGGATGCACAACGGGATGCTGCAGCTCAGTGGCGAAAAGATGGCCAAGAGCGTTGGCAACATTGAGCCTTTGGTAACAGTCCTGGAGCGCTGGGGGCGTGACGCGCTGATCCTTTTCTTCGTCTCCGGGCACTACCGCCAGCCGCTGATCTTCTCCGAGCAGAGCTTGCAGCAGGCGCAGACCAGCGCGCGACGGATCCGCGCCGCCGCGGATCTCCTCAGCGATGGCCAATCACCACCTGAGTTTGCCACTCACCGCGAGCAGTTCTTTTCAGCGCTGGCTGACGATTTCAACACGCCGCGCGCGCTCGCAGCACTCCACGGCTGGCTCGCCGGCGCTGCCGGCCAGCCCGGCGCCGGCAATGACGACCTCGTTCAGATGCTGACCGTGCTCGGCTTGGAGACGCTGCTGCGGCCCGATGCCAACGCCGCCGAGCCCGACGCAGCCGCGCTAGAGCTGCTTGCTGCGCGCGAGGCTGCACGCGCCGCGAAGGACTGGGAAGGGGCCGATTGGCTGCGCGATCAGCTCGCCGCGCTCGGCTGGGAAGTCCGCGACGGCGATGACGGCGCGAAGCTCGTGGCGCGGTGATCATTTACGGGCGTAATGCGGTTCATGAAGCGATGCGCGCCAATCGACGAAGGATTAAGGAGCTTTGGGCAACCGAAAGCGCATCGCGCGAGTATTGGCTCGACAAGGCCAGCCAGATTAAGCGCGTGAGCGCCGCTGAGATCGACAAGATCTGCCAAAGCCCGGGCAATCAAGGGGTTTGCGCCCGGATTGAGGGCTATCACTACGCCAGCGCTGGCGAGCTGCTGGCCAAACCCGATCCGCTGATCATCGCGCTCGACGAGGTTCAGGATCCACAAAACCTTGGCGCGATCTGCCGTACCGCCGAGTGCGTTGGCGCAACCGGCGTCGTAATCACTGAGCGACGTTCGGCGCACGTAACGCCGGCTGTGTGCAAAGCCTCAGCCGGCGCCGTTGAGTGGCTTTCGATCGCCAAGGTCAACAATCTCGCTGAGTTCCTTGTGGACGCAAAAAAGGCTGGCACCTGGTGCTATGGCGCTGATAGCGGTGAGGAAGCTACCGATTACCTCACTCCCGACTACCGCGGCGGCGTTGTGCTGGTGCTTGGGTCGGAGGGAAGCGGGCTGCGGCCGCGCGTCGCCAGTTGCTGTGATGCGCTGATTCGACTGCCAATGCTTGGCCAGCTCGATTCACTGAATGCGAGCGCTGCAGCCGCCGCAGTGATGTACGGCATTCTCCAGCAGCGCTCCTAAAACCTCGGTAACTACTGGTGTTTTGGCGGCAAAGTAGGCAGTTTATGATCGCAGCTTGACAAGGTTCCATAACTGTGAAATAACTCCGGTTACTTGAGGCTCTACCTCAGGGTGAGAAATAAGATAATTTTAACGTTCGCAGTTGGCGCCAGGGGAGGAGTGCGCCACTGAGCTCGTCCGACTTTTCCCTAGTGAAATAGGGGAGAAAGGATTGCTCGTGGCCCGTATTTCCGCATCATCTCATGCTCAGCTAAAGGTTGAGGATGGTTACCTAATCGCCCTTGCCAAGCAGGGGGATCCTGCCGCTTATGACCGACTCGTCCGTCGTTACCACGGATTCGTCCGGCTTAAGGCATCTTCGTACTTCATCGCCGGTGGCGATGGCGACGATTTGATGCAGGAAGGGCTTGTCGGCTTTTACAAAGCGATCCGCGATTACCGCACCGATCGCCAGTCAAGCTTCCGCAACTTCGCCGAGCTCTGCATCACGCGGCAGATCATCACAGCGGTAAAGACAGCAACGCGCCACAAGCACGTGCCGCTCAACCAATATGTCTCCTTTGCGACGACGCCAGCCGGCGCAAGCGAGGGCGAGTCGACGCTGGAAGAGATGCTGCCCGGCTCCACCGTTCACGACCCGGCGAACCAAGTGATCTCGTCAGAAGAGCTGCGCTCATTGGTCGATTGCCTCTCTTCAACGCTCTCTGAGCTGGAGGCGCGCGTGCTAGCGCTCTACCTCGACGGGCGCTCCTACGAGGAGATCGGTGGCATCGTTGATTGCGACACGAAGACGGTTGACAACGCGCTCCAGCGCGTCAAGCGCAAGGTCGGCGGTCACCTTGACAGCCGCAGCGTCACCGCTTAGAGCCCGAGCTAGTGGGCGCAATGGCAGCCACAAGCGGCGCTGCCGGCGGTTGCGCTCGTTATCATTCACAAAACTGTGTCGAAGAATTCCAACCGTGATTTAGGCGAAAGCCTTGAGCACTTAAGTCTCGGTCGCCGCGGCTTTCTGGCCGCTGGTGCCGGAGCCTTTCTCTGCTCGATCGGCGGCCAGAACATTCTCGTTGAGAAAGCTGGCGACGCGGCTAAGGCTGACGCCGCTGCTGCGCGAGTTAAAAAGCCGGCTGGAGCGAAGTCGAAGATTGCGGCGGCAACGCCGGGAGCGAGTGCTGTTGATCAGTTGACCTTTGAGACGCCGCAGCCACAGCCCGGTGGGCGGGTTGTCGAATACTGGGTTCAGGCGACAGCCGCACCGTGGGACATCGTCCCGACTCGTCCGCGCCGCGACGTCTGGCACGGCACGCCAATTGCTGGGCCGAGCATCTTCCGTGCCTTCTTGTATCAATTGATGACTGAAGGCTTCGCGTCGCCCATCGGTTCCCCAGGGATCCCGGGGCCAACGCTCGAATGCGAAGTTGGCGATGTGCTTAAGGTTCATTTTCGCAACGGCCTTCCCGACAAGTACGCACAGGCCGTCACGATGCATCCGCACGGCGTCCGCTACACGCCCGAATATGACGGAGCCTACCTCGGCGACTTCACGCGGGCCGGCGGGTTCATCGCTCCGGGAGAGGAATTCACTTACAGCTGGGAGGCGGTTCCCGAGTCGGTTGGGGCCTGGCCTTACCACGACCACGGGCCAAATCACACGCTCAACTCGATGCGTGGCCTCTTCGGCGCGATCATCGTCCACCCAAAGGACGCGCCGCGGCCCGACGTCGAGCGGACGCTCTTCCTGCACTCACTCGCGCCACCCACAACCGGTCTCAAACGCGTATTCCAGTGCATCAACGGTCGCGCCTACGCGGGTAACACTCCAACGATCGAAGCGAAGGCCGGGCAGAGCGTTGCGCTGCACGTATTCGGTATGGACGACGCCTTCCACGATTTCCACATTCACGGTCACCGCTGGAAGAAAGACGGAGGCAATTTCGTCTCCGACAACCAAACGGTCGGCCCAGCCGAGGCGATCACGGTCCGCTTCAACGAGGACAATCCCGGCCGCTGGCTCTATCACTGTCACGTGATGTCGCACCAAGACAACGGAATGGCTGGTTTCTACCTCGTCACGCCGTGAGCAATGTGAGTAAGGTCATCAACCGTCAGTAGACTGCTGGCTCAACTCTGAGGAGAGAACAAGATGAAAACGATTTTCCGCACCATCGCATTGACCGCAGCAACAGCGCTGATATTGCCAGCAGTCGCCTCGGCGGCCTACCCGCCGCCAAGCAATCCGGGAGTCGCGAAGCCGCGCCCTGGAGGATCTACGACTTTGAAGGTCTGTAAGAAGGGCTGCGCCTACAAGACGATTCAAGCTGCAGTCAAGGCCGCTCGCGCCAACGACACAATTCGCGTGGCCGATGGCGTCTACAAAGAGCAGGTAACAATCGAGGGAGCTTCGAAGCAAGGAATCAAGCTGATCGGCAACGCTAAGAACCCTTCAAAGGTGATGATCAACGCGGCAGGCAAAGGCAACGGCATAGTCGTCAACGCTGCCAACAACGTCAGTCTTCAAGGTTTCTCAGCCAACGGTTACGCTGACAATGGCTTCTTCGCCGTCAACGTTGACGGTTACAAGATGGACAGGCTGGTAGCCAGTGGCTACGGCGTTTATGGCCTCTACGCCTTCAACTCAAAGGGCGGCTCGATCTCCAATTCGGACGCTTATTACCACACCGACGCTGGCTTCTACATCGGCCAGACCCCCTTCCAAGTCAAGCCGAAGCGGACCTACGTCAAGAACGTTCGCTCATGGGGCAACGTGCTCGGTTGGTCAGGGACGAACATGCGTTATGTCAACATTTCGAAGTCGCAGTTCTTCAATAACGGCACCGGCCTCGTTCCCAACGCGCTCGTTTCGGAGCAGTTCCCGCCTGAAGAGGACAATGTGATCTCCGACAACGACATCTACTGGAACAATTTCAACTATTACAAGGCTTCACCGTTCCCCAAGGTCACCCCCTCGACCGGTTCAATTCCTTATCCGGTTGGCGTCGGCGTGCTGCTCTTCGGCGGCCGCCGCAACCTGATCAGCAACAACCGCGTGTTCGGCAACTGGGGCGTTGGCATTGGCCTAATCGAGCAGGTCGACATGGCTGGAAACCCTGGCAAAATTCCAGCGGCGAACCCGATTGGCGGGGCTGAGCCTTGGCTGCTCGTGGACAACCGTGTGACCGGGAACACGACCGGTAACGCAGGCAAGGACCTCAACGGGCGCGACCTTTTTTATGATGGGTCAGGCTCGGGCAACTGCTTTAGCGACAACACGCGGACCGCCGGTGTTGACCTGCCCACGTTCTCGACCGTCGCTTTCCCGGCCTGCAACGCGCCAGGCATGGCCGGCCCGGCCAACACGTTTAATGGGCCTGCCCAAGACGAGGCGATCGGCTGGGCGCTGGCACTGATAATCGCTCAGACCCCGGGCGAGACATTCCCTCACCCGACATCGGCTCTGTTCCGCGGAACGAAGCCCTTCCCGAAAGCTGGGGACGGCGGCTACTCGGTCTGGAACAAGACGGTTAAGCCACCTAAGTGACCCGAAGGAAGGCATCCACTGCAGTGCTAATCGCCCTGGCTGGCGTCGCCGTTGCGGCGCCAGTCGGGGTGGGGCACGGCGCCAGTGGCGACGTCGCTGCTGCATTGAAGCGACCGCCCTTGAAGGCGACGGCGCAAGTTTATGATTCGGGCTTCATGGCGCCGACCGTGACGATCCGCAAGGGTGGGACGATCAAGTGGGTTTGGGACATCTCGCTGCTCGATAACCACAATGTGACCTACCTGAAAGGCCCATCGAAATACTTCACGTCTAGGGCGTTGGGGTCTGGCGCTAGCTTCAGACGAAAGTTCACCAAAGCTGGCAAATACATGATCTACTGCAGCCTGCACGCTGGAAACACGCAGAAGATCATTGTCAAGTAGCCCGCGCCGCTCACCCAGCGAACGGCAATACAAGCAGCACGATCACGGCGTAGTGGGCACTTGCGGCGCCGCTGACTAGAGAGTGGAAAATCTCGTGGTAGCCGAATGTTTCCGGCGCCGGGTCGGGGCGGCCAATCGCGTAGATGATGCCGCCAGCGGTGTAGAGGATGCCGCCGAGCGCGAGGCCTGCCAGCGCGGCCCAGCCGAGCGCATCAAAGATCTGCGGCACGGCAAGGATTCCAACCCATCCGAGCGCCACATAGACAGCCACGCTAAGCCACTTCGGCGCATTTACCCACAGCAACGTCAAAAGTACCCCAAGCGCCGCGCCACCCCAAGCGATCGCGAGAATCGTAACTGCGAGCGTGCCTTGCAGGATTAGCAGTGCAAACGGGGTGATCGACGCGGCGATGAAGACGAAGATCATCGAATGGTCGAGCCGCCGCATCCGAGCTCGCGCCTGCGGTTGCCAGTTTCGACGGTGGTAGAGCGCACTGATGCCAAAAAGCCCGCATATGCCGCCCGCGTAGATCAGCATCGCGACCGTTTGGCGCTCGCCGTTGGCCAGCGCGACGAGCACAGTTCCCAGCGCGAGCGCGATCCAGAACGAGTAGTAGTGGATTACGCCGCGGAAGCGAGGTTTTGCGCGCGCGGCGAGCGCCGCGGCCTCTTCGCGCAGGCGCGTGGCGGTCTCGCCAGCTTCGGCCTTGATTCGATCGACTCTCTCGCTGGTTTCGTCGCGCAGCCGTTCTACCTTCTCGCCAGCTTCGCTGCGCAGCTTCTCGATCTTCTTGACCACACAGATGATGGTAGACGCTAAGCAACTGGCTCTGTGGTTAACTGGGTGAGTAACTAAGCCAACCAAACGCTAAAGGACTCAATACATGCCTCTCGCAGCCTATGAACTCGGTGACGGACTGGTAACAGTCATCACGATCTTCTTTCTCATTATCTGGATCTGGATTCTGATCTTCATCCTTTCCGACCTCTTCCGCGACCACGAGCTCTCTGGCTGGGCAAAGGCGATCTGGGTCTTGTTCCTTGTCTTTATTCCGTTCCTGACCGCGCTCGTCTACCTAATCGTCCGTGGCGGCGGTATG
>JBDNJF010000034.1:0-50690 GCA_041687955.1 Solirubrobacteraceae bacterium | reverse complement strand
TCCGGCACGACCGGCGGCTCACTGCCGACAATTGGAATTAGCTTCGCGATGTTGACGCACTGGTCGCCCATCCGCTCCGCGTGCTTGATCAGATGCAGCAGCGCGGCTACGAGCCGCAGGTCACCGGCAACCGGGGCCTGGAGCGCAAGCAGCGAAAGGATCCCCTGATGAACTTCGAGGTAGCGACCATCGATCCGGTCGTCGTCTGCGATGACGAAGGTCGCAAGCTCAACGTCCTGATTCTCGAGCGCTTCCATCACGCGGTCGAGCTGTTCAACGACAATGTCTAGTGCGCCAAGCGCCTGCCCTTCAAGTAGCGACAGCTGCTCGTGGAACTGCGGCCTGGCGGTGGAGCGCTCCACTGGCTCAGCCAAACTTCCCGGAGACGTACTCCTCGGTGCGAATGTCGTGCGGGTTGGTGAAGATTCGATCGGTCGGTCCGTACTCAACAAGGCGTCCGATCCGCGCCTCTTCAGAGGAGCCCATGTCAACGATGAAGAAAGCGGTGCGGTCGGAAACGCGGGCAGCCTGCTGCATGTTGTGCGTGACGATTACGATTGAGACCGTCTTTTTGAGTTCGTGCATCAAATCTTCGATCCGGCCGGTTGAGATTGGGTCTAGTGCCGAGCAGGGCTCGTCCATCAGCAGCACATCCGGGTTGGTCGCGAGAGCGCGGGCAATGCAGAGCCGCTGCTGCTGGCCGCCGGACATTCCAAAGGCGTTGTCCTTGAGCCGGTCCTTAACGTCATCCCAGAGCGAAGCGCGGCGCAGAGCCTGCTCAACTATCTGATCCATCGAGCCCTTCATCCCAAGCACTTTCGGCCCGAAGGCAACGTTGTCGTAGATCGATTTTGGGAACGGGTTGGGCTTCTGGAAAACCATCCCAATCCGCTGGCGAACCTGAACCGAATCGATGTCACCGCCGTAAAGGCTGACGCCGTGGTAGCGAACTGTTCCCTCAACCTTGGCGGCTGGAATCAGGTCATTCATCCGGTTAAAGCAGCGGATCAGCGTCGACTTACCGCAGCCCGACGGCCCGATGAAGGCCGTAATCTGCTTCTCGGGAACGCGCAGCGAAACGTCAACAACAGCCGGTGAAGTGCCATAGCTGACGGAGAGCTTCTCGGTTACAAAAACCGGCGACTCGATTGCGTCATCGATTACGTCGCTGTGGCCGACCGCGGGAACAGGCGCGTGTGCTTGACCAGCCGCCACGGCTGGAACTTGGCGTTGAACCGCTGGCAGGGGCCGCTCTTCGCGCGGATCGGAGGCGGGATCTACGTCGCTCACATCGCCAACCATACTTGCCGGAACGGGATCATCGGGAGAAATAGCTACCACCTCTGTTGGTGTCGATTGCGCAGCCTGATTGCTACGGCGTTAAGAAGCACGAGCAGCACGAGCAGCACGATGATCGCGGCTGCTGCAAGCAGGCGAAATTGGTCGTCGGGCTGGGAGATCCAGGAGAAGATTTGCAGCGGCAAGGCGGTGAACGGCGAATCAAGGCCGGTCGGGTTAAAGGCGACGAAGGTCGCGGCGCCAACGAGGATCAGCGGCGCCGTCTCGCCAATCGCGCGCGATATGGAAAGAATTACGCCGGTCGCAATCCCGGGAATCGAGGCCGGAAGAATCTGCCGCCAGATCGCTTGCCAGCGGGTGGCCCCCAGAGCCAACGCGCCTTCCTTGATTGAAGGTGGCACCGCGCGCAGCGCCTCGCGGCTGGTGATGATCACAACAGGCAACACAACGAGCGCCAGCGTGAGTCCACCGGCCAGCACGGTGCGCCCAAGCGAGAGCGGCCCGCGAACAATGTAGGCAAGGCCGAGGATTCCGTAGACAATCGACGGAACAGCGGCAAGGTTTTGAATATTTACTTCAATAATCCGGTTCCACCAGCGCGACCCGTCGGCGAACTCCTCGAGGTAGAGAGCGCTGGCGACGCCAAGTGGCACGATCACGAAGGTCACGACCCCCATCAGCCAGAGCGTTCCCGTAATCGCCGACTCGATCCCTGCCTTGGCCGGGAAGGCCGACGGGAAGCTGGTCAGGAACGAAAGGCTCAGCTGCGGGAGACCGTCGATCGCGGTGTCGACAAGCAGCACCGCGAGCACGATCAGCGCAACGCTCGTGAGCGTGGCTAGCAGCAGCACAAAACTTCTGTCGCGCACGGTGCGAGCCGCCGGCGGTACGCCAAGCACCTCACTGACCGGGCGCGAAGCTGCCTCGGCGCTAGTCATTCGTAGACCTGCCGGTAGCGGCGGACGAAGCGAATCGAGATCGTGTTCAGAATCAGCGTGATTAAGAAAAGAGCAAAACCGACCGCAAAGATCGCCTCGTAGCCAGTTGAGCCAGTCGGAACGTCGCCTTTGCCCGTCGCGCCAATAAAAGCGGTCATCGTCTGCATTGGGCCACGCGGATCAAGCGAAGTGGTCGGCACTTGGCCGGCAGCGATCAGAACGACCATCGTCTCACCGACCGCCCGCGAAGCGCCAAGCACAATTCCGGCCGTGATGCCGGAAAGCGCGGCTGGAACAACAACCCGCACGGTCACCTGCCGACGGCTGGCGCCGAGCCCGTAAGCACCCTCTCGCAAACTTTGTGGCACGGCCGACATTGCGTCCTCCGCAACCGACGCGACCGTCGGCACAATCAGCACGCCGACGATGATGCCGCCGGCCAAGCCATTAAAGACCGATACATCCATCCCCAAAAGCCCCTTCAGAATCGACGGGGTGAAGAAGGTCAGCGCGAAGTAGCCGAATACCACTGTTGGCACGCCGGCCAGCAGCTCGAGCGTTGGCTTCAGCGCCGAGCGGACGCGCGGGCTGGCGTATTCACTGAGGAACGCAGCCGTGCCAATGCCTAGTGGTACCGCCACCACGAGCGCGATCCCGGTGATGATCAGCGTCCCTTGAACCAGCGGACGGATCCCGAACTGCGGGTCGGAGAAGAGCGGCGTCCATTGCGCACCCGTCATGAAGCTACTGACGCTGACCGCCTTATCGGCGAAGAAGGTGAGCGTCTCGCCGGCCAGCGAGATCACGATCCCGACCGTGATTACAACCGAGGTGGCCGCCGCAGCAAAGAGCACGACGGCGATTGCCTTCTCGCCAATGCGGCGGCGCGCTGGGCCGAACACCGATTCGGCGTTCGGCCCAGCTGCGTCGCGGGCAACTGAATCTGTCGCCACTAGGGCGCTGCCTTAGCTGCCCTCAGCCTTCGAAAGCAAGTCCTTAGCCTCCGTCAGCTGTGCAGGCGTTAGCGGCACAATCTGCGCTGTCTTAGCTGACTCATCGGCGTTGTCTACGGCGTAGTTGATGAATGCCTTGACCTGCGGCTTGTCCGCCAGCGATGCCGTGTTTACGTACATGTAAATCTCCCTCGAGAGCGGCTTGTAGCTGCCATTCTGGATCGTCTCAATCGACGGCTTAATGCAGCCGTCGCCGCCATCTACGGCAACTAGGTTCAGCTTGTCGGCATTGCTCTCGTAATACGAGAAGCCGAAGTAGCCGAGCGCAGTTGAATCGCCCTCGACGCCCTGAACGAGCACGTTGTCATCCTCTGATGGCTGGTAGTCGGTTCGCGTGTCGCCCTTCTCACCGTTGATCTCCTCGGTAAAGAAGTCAAACGTGCCGGAATCGGTTCCCGGGCCGAAGAGCGAAACTTTGCCCGCCGGCGTACCGCCGCCAAGCTGGTTGTAGTCGCTTACGGTGGAACCCTTCTTCCAGAGCTGATTGAGCTGATCGGTAGTGAAGCAGGCGATCTTCAGGCCTGGGTTGGTGGCGATTGCGATGCCATCGTTGGCAACCGCAATCTCTACGTACTCAACCTTGTTGTCCTTGCAGACCGGGACCTCTTCGGCCTCGTCGATCGGCCGCGAAGCGTCGGCTACGTCGATCTCACCGGCGCAGAACTTCTCGAAGCCGCCGCCGGTACCGGACTCGCCGACCGTTACCTTGGCGTCAGGGTTCTCAGCCTGGAAGCTCTCGGCAGCAGCCTGGGCAAAGGGGAAGACGGTGCTTGAACCGTCAACAGCGACGGCGCCGGATACGCTGCTCGTGCTGGAGCCGGAGTCGCTGCTGCCGCAGGCGCTCACGCCAACAGCGAGGATGCCAGAAACCGCGGCGATCATCAGTCTTTTCTGCATGGGAGGATTAAGTCTCTTTCTCATTGATTTAGCGGAGACTGCATCGTGCTGCTAAAGCCGCTATCTGGTGTGAACGTGTTGTGAAGAAGTGTGAAAACCTGGCAACTAGCCAGGCGACCGCTTGTAGCGCCCTGTCTGCTTTAGCCACTTGACTCGCTCAGCGACTATCTGTTCCGCGGTCAGCGGAACAAGGAAGTAGCGATTGGCAAAGAGCGTTGCGTTGGCGATCGTAATTTCGACGAAGGTCCCTACCGCAGAAAGCTGCCCTGACTTTCCGCGATCAAAGTAGTAGTAAAGCGGGCGTGAGAGCTCGTAGCTGCCGTCCTGGATCGCAGCCAAGGTCGGTGCAACGCAGCCAGCTCCAGCATCGACAGCGACTTGGCTGACCTGGCCGAGCTGGTCACGAACCCATGCGTAGTCGAAGTAGCCAAGAGCTGAGTCATCGGCGGCAACCTTGGCGATCATCTCCGGGCCTTGTGGATAAGTGAACTTCTCGTAGTCGCCCCTTGAGTCGCCAGCCTGACCCATGATCGACGAGGTAAATAGCTCATAGACGGCTGACGATTCGGTCGGGCCGTAAAGTGAAAGCGGCGCTGACGGGAAGCCGCTGCCAAGTTGACTGTAGTTATCGATCTTTGAACCGCGCTGCCAGATCAGCTTGAGCTGAGAGTCTTTCAAGCAGCGGATCGCCTGTGAGCGGTTGGTCAGCACAACTGCGGCTTGGTGGGCGATCATCACGCGCTGAAGGTCAACTCCACTCTTTGCGCAGGCGCGGCTCTCGGCGGCGCTGATCTCCCGCGTGACAGACGCAATGTCGATCTGACCGGCGCATAGCCGCTCCAACGCGACGGTGTCGCCAGAGGTCTCAACCGAGGTGTCCTCATCGCCGGTGAAGTTGCCAAAGACAGTTTCGGCCTTGAGGTTGAAAGGCTGCATCGACTTGGAGCCGTCGACGGCAACGCGGCCGCGCACCGTGAGCAGCCCGGCGGTGCTCTTAGCGCCGCACGCGCCCAGGCCCAGAACGATGGCAGCACAGATAATTAGTAATACAAACCGCTGAGGCACTTTTGATGCTCCTGAGATCGCCGTGTAGGCAAAGAGTATGGAAGCTGCGGCGGACTCTGACTCGAGGGCCGGGTTTGGCGCCGTGCCGAGGGCTTCGAATTGATTCGGGCGCAAGTTGAGCGCTGAAGAACAGCTTGCTCAGAGCCGCAAGCTTGGCGAAGGCGCTAACTTGGCGCCGATGGCCCCACGAAGCGGATCAAGCGAGGAGGCGGTACTGGCATTGCTCGAAGAGTCAGGCCGCAACATTGAGCGAACCGCAATGGTGCTGCGCGATCTGATCGCCGATTATCCGCTCCACTCGGAGCTGGCGCGCGAGCTTGTAGTTCTCGAACACGAGGGCGATCGCATCACACACGACCTAATCGTGCAGCTTGGCAGCCAAAAGAAAACGGCCGTCGTGACGGCCGAAGATGGCTATGCGCTGGCGACAACGCTCGACGACATCGTCGACTACGCCGAACAGACCGGTGACATGCTCGGCGTATACGGCGTTGAAGCGCCGATGGAGCAGGCCGTGAAGATGGCTGAAGTGCTGGTCGGCGCCGCCGAGCAGGTGGCGGTGGCGCTGCGCTCACTGCGCACGGGAAACGACATAAACCCCGCGCTAGTTGAGATTCACCGGCTTGAGAATGAAGGCGACGTGCTCCACCGCGAAGCGCTCGCAGCGCTCTTCACCGGCGGCATCGACCCGATGGTCGTGATCCGCTGGAAGGACATCTTTAGCTGGATCGAAGGCAGCATCGATTCATGCGAGCAAGTCGCGCACCGGCTTGAAGGAATCGTGCTGCGCGCCGGCCGCAGCTAAAACCTTTCAGCTGCGAGCGCTCGCAGCCGCCAATCAAAACAGGATCTTCACAGCAATTGCGTGCTTTCCGGCCTCTATTGCCGTATAACTACAGGTAGTGGGACGCTCGACAAACGCAGCGACAGTATCTGCAGCCGCAATCGCGGTGGCCGCGGCGATCGCCGGGCCAGCAGGCGCCGCCGAGACCGCGGCCTCGCCCGAGCCATCGCCGACTTCTACGACGCCGTCGACAACTCCAACGACGACGACCCCCGGCGACCTTGGCACCGTTCCCGGCACCGTCGAGGTAACGAAGCCACCGAAGGCAAAGACGCCGAAGCAAACGGCGGCCGATAAACGCCGGGAGGCAGCCAAGCTGTTCCTCGAAGAGCGCCGGCGTGCTAGCCAGCGCCTAGACAAACAGACAAAGCTGGACATCGCCTCCTCGCCGTTTGCAGGGCTTGACTCACCGCTGATGGCCGCGCCATTAGGGACCGTCTCCAACGCCATTCTTGACAGTCTGCGAATCCCACCATTCCTGCTGCCGATCTACCAAGCAGCTGGCGTTGAGTACGGAGTCCGCTGGGAGATTCTGGCCGCGATCAACGAGATCGAAACCGATTACGGCCGCAACCTTTCAATCTCAAGCGCCGGCGCGATGGGCTGGATGCAATTCATGCCCGGGACTTGGGAGAGCTACGGCGTTGATGCCAACCATGACGGTGTCAAGGATCCAAACAATCCCGTTGACGCAATCTTCGCGGCCGCTCGCTACCTAAAAGCTTCCGGGGCGGGCACAAATATCGGAAAGGCAATCTTCGCTTACAACCGCGCTGACTGGTACGTGGCCGATGTGTTGAAGCGCGCGAAGGCTCTAGCCGCACTTCCCGCCGACCTAATTAGCGCGCTTAGCGGGCTGACGATGGGCCGCTCGCCGGTGATCGGACCCAGCACGTACTCGAAGGGGTCAGCAAAAGGCATCTCAATTTACGGCCAAAGTGGGGCGGCAGCGGTCGCCGTGCAGGATGGAGAGGTCGTGCGGATCGGCCGCTCCAAGCGGCTTGGCAACTTCATTGAGCTTCGCGACGTTTACGGCAACCTCTACACCTACGGTCAGCTCGATTCACTCGCGGCCCAGCACATCGTGCCACGAGCCGACACAAGCGCCGTCAAGGTGATTAACGATGAGGCTCCATCTGCTAACGCGCCAAGCGCCCCAGCCACAGCGGCGGCCACTGGTGGCGCCGCCGCTTCCGGCAAGGAGCGGCTCTTCGCCGAGCCCCAGCGCCCGGCGTCATACAACGCTGGCGGTTCGCAGCAGGTCGCCGCAACTGGGGCAGCGAGCGCTGGCCAGTCGGCATCGAACGTAGCTTCCGGTGATCTCGGCCGCTACCTCGCCGCGCCTTACACGCTGCGCCGCGATCAGGTCGCACTGAAGCCTCTACGCAAAGGCTCCCAGGTAATTGCAGGTTCCATCCTCGGCCGCATCGGCGCCGCTTCATTGGCAGCGGACAGAAACGACAGCGCTAGCCAGCGCGCGGCCAAGAAGCTCGGCCTCGCGCAGCCACCCCACTTGCGCTTCGAGATCCGCCCGGCCGGCACCGGAGCGCCGCGGATCGACCCAACACCAATCCTTGACGGTTGGAAGGTTTTGGCATCGGCCAATGTTTACCGCGCCGCTAACCCGATGCTCGGGGGCAACGGCAAGGGCGCAACGATCGGGCAGATTCTGTTGATGAGCAAAGAGGCGCTCGAGCGCCGCGTGCTAGCCGATCCCAATCTCGATATTTACGATTGCGGGCGGCAAGACATCCGTGCGGGGATGATCGACCGTCGCGTCTTGGCGACGATGGCGTTCCTCTCTGGCAGCGGCCTAAAGATCTCCGCCACAAGCCTCACATGCGGCCACGGCTACCTGACAGCCAGCGGCAACGTTTCAGACCATTCGTCCGGAAACGCGATCGACATTGCGAGCGTGAACGGCACCTCGATTATGGGCAACCAAGGCCCCGGCTCAATTACCGATCAGACCGTCCGCAAGCTCTTGACTCTTCAAGGAACGATGAAGCCGCACCAGATAATTTCGCTGATGGAATACGCCGGCACCGACAACACGCTGGCAATGGGCGACCACGCTGACCACATCCATGTTGGCTTCCCAAGCGTTGGCGCAGCCGGAAGTCGCGGCGGCTCACGCGTACTTCTTGCGCCTTCACAGTGGAGCCGACTGGTGGGTCGCCTCGGCGAAATTGAGAACCCCGAAGTCTCAATGACGCCCAGCCGTTACTCGGTCAAGGTTCGCGTCAAGGTCCGTCCGCGCTAGCGGCGGCAGCGTTAGCCTCAAACAGCTCAAGTTCCTGATAGGCGGCCTCGACGGCGCGCGTGGCAGCGGTGTGCCGAGCCTGCGACTTGGCCGATTCGTATTCGTTGGCCCAGGCTGCGGAGTCGGCGAGCTCAGCTTCAAGCGCGGCTAGGTGCTGCTCGGCGTCGGCAACCTTCCGTTCCACTTTCTGCTGCTCACGCTCGCGGTTCTTCGAAATCAGGGGCTTGGCGCTGGCGCGTTTCGTCGCCGCCCGCGCCCTTTCTTCACGCTCCCCCTCCTCGGCCGTTAATGCTCCTTCATTTTCATTAAGCGTCGCTGGCGCCTCAATAGTCGCCAGCGGGCCGCGCTCTTCGCGCAGGCGCGCGTACTCAGCCCAGCCGCCAGCGTAAGAGTGGAGCGTGTGCTGCTCAACGGCAACGGTGCGGGTACCGACGGCGTCAAGCAGCGCACGGTCGTGTGTTACAAGGAGCAACGAACCTTCGTAGCTGCGCAGCGCGTCTTCAAGCGATTCGCGGCTCTCAAGGTCAAGGTGGTTGGTCGGCTCGTCGAGAATCAGGACATTCGACTTGCCTGCCACCAGCACTGCCAGCCCGAGCCGCTTGCGCTCGCCGCCGCTCAGCCCATCGAGCGGTTTCTCAGCATCCTCGCCGGAGAAGAGAAAGCGGCCGAGCAGCGCGCGCGCCTCGTTCGGCGTTAGGCCCGTGCGCTTGACAGCCGCCTCTAGCACCGTGCGCGCGCCGTCCCACTCAAGCTCCTCGCCGTGCTGGCTTAAATAACCGACGCTTACCTTGTGCCCGGTGCGTAAATTACCGGCTGCCAGCTCCTGCTCGCCGGTGAGCGCGCGCACGAGTGTCGTCTTGCCTGAGCCGTTAGGGCCCACCAGCGAAACGTGCTCGCCGCGCTCAAGCCATAGCGCTGCGTTGCTCAGAAGCGTGCGGCCTGGAACCTCCAGATGGCCGTCCTCGAGTTCGAAGACGACGCGAGCCGAGCGCTCCGGAGTGGAAAACTTGAAACCGAGCTCGCGCCGGTCGCGAGGATCCTCGCTAACCCGCTCGATCCTGTCCAACGCCTTAACTCGCGACTGTGCCTGCTTTGCTTTCGACGCTTTCGCGCGAAACCGTTCGACGAACTTCTCGATCCGCTCAATCTCAAGCTTCTGCTTTTGGATCGAGCGGCCGAGCGCAATTTCGCGAGCGGCCTGCTCGGTGCGCCAAGCGTGCCAGGGGCCGCTGAAGAAGCGCGAGCGGCCCGCTTCGATCTCCAAAACGCAGGTTCCTACCGACTCCAGGAACCAGCGGTCGTGGGCGACGAGGATGATTGCCGCGTCTAACCCGATCAACGTCTTCTCGAGCCACTCGAGAGACTCAATGTCGAGATGGTTTGTCGGCTCGTCGAGCAGCAACACGTCGGGCGACCCAGCCAACGCGCGGGCCAACGAGCCTCGCGTCATTTCGCCGCCGGAGAAGCTGTCAAGCGAGCGGTCAAGATCACGCTCGTGGAAGCCAAGCCCAAAGACGATGTCTGTAACGCGGTCGCGCCAGTTGTACCCACCGGCCAGCTCGAAACGGGCCTGGACGTTGGCATAGGAGTCAATTGCGCGCTGGTCACCGTCGCCCATCTTGCGTTCCAACTCTGTCAGCTTCACTTCTAGAGCGACGGCCTCAGTGCAGCCGCTCAGCACGTAATCGCGCAGCGTGAGGGAACGCTCGCGCGGCGGGCGCTGATCGTGAAGCGCAAGTCGTGCTCCCTTCGCCAGTGACAGCTCACCGGAGTCAATTGGGGTTTCACCGGCGAGCATCCGCAGCAGTGTCGTCTTGCCGGCGCCATTGCGCCCGGCGATCGTCATCCGCTCGCGCCGCTCGAGCCGGAAAGAGACGCCACGCAGCAGCGGACGGCCCGCAACGTCCTTGCCCAAATCGGAAGCGGTGATAGTGGCCACGGGGAGATGGTACGGTGCGAAGATATGCTTAATTCGAAGAACTTCTCAGCCCTTACGATCGCCGCCCTCAGCCTGACGCTAGTCGCCTCGGCTTCAGCCGCGCCGCCAACCGTGGTCAAGGTCGGCCCGCTCCCGGGCACGCCGGCGAAGTACAACAAGGTCTTCGTCACGAAGTACGGGTCCCCAAGCGCGAAGAAAGTTCTCGTCCTCATTCCGGGGACCAGTGGAGGCGCTGGAAACTTTTCGATAATCGGACCCGAGCTAGCCCGCAAGGTGCCTAGCCTTCAGGTTTGGGCGATCGATCGCCGTGAGCAGGCCCTCGAAGACCTGACGATGATGAAGCAGGCGGCAGCGGGCAAGGCGACCGCCCAGCAGCTGCTCGACTATTACCTGCCAGGCGCCAAGCAAGAGTTTAAGGCTCATGACGCGAAGGACTTCCAGTTCATGGAGCACTGGGGCATGCAGATGCAGCTCGATGACGCCCGTGTAGTGATCAAGCAGGCAGCCAAGGGCGGACGCACCGTCATTCTTGGTGGGCACTCGCTCGGCGCCTCGATGGCAGCCGCCTACGCGGCGTGGGACTTCAACGGCAAGCCAGGCTATAAGGACATCGCCGGTATTGTCGCCATCGACGGGGGCCTTGGAGCCGGCCCCGACGAAAGCGACACCACGGAGAAAGCCGAAGGCGAGCTGGCCAAGCTGAAGGTCAGCGCCAGTAACCCAGATGGTCCGTGGGCCAACCTGCTTGGCCTCTCAGGGTTCGCCTGGGCGACCGGCCCATTCGCTGAGATTGGCGCCGTCGGTGCACGTCAGACGCCGAAGGGTCGCTCGGTACTCCAGGGCTACGCGCTTTTGCCCGCCAACCTGAAGGCTCCCTTCCCGACCACTAGTGAAGGGGCGCTCGGTTACGGCTTTGACTACAAAACATCCCCCGCCAGTCTCGCGCTCATTCAGGTCCGATCCGGCGAGCTGGCAGCCAGCGGCGACCCGCGCGGCTGGAACAACTCAGGCATTACGCCGGTCCAGAACATCGCCCGCGGTTTCGCCGGCGACCGCTACGGCACTAACGGCGTCGACTGGTACTACCCGCGCCGCCTGAATGTCGACACCGACGGCGCCAGCACAATGGAAAAGGAAAACCCGGCGGCCAAGGTCCTCGGCCTGCGCGTGTGGCACATCAAGGACGTAAACATTCCTTACTACGCCTTCCAAACCTCGCTTAGCGGCTCGCGCAACGGCGTCGTCAACGGGGCGACGAACTTTGCGGCGCGCTCGAAGGTGCCCAAAGGTGGCCTCGTAATCGTTGACCGCAAGAACACAACGAGCCACCTTGACCCACTACTGGCCGCGCCAGCAACAAACGACTTCCTGAAGACGGTAATCCCGTTCCTGAAGGCGAAGATCAAGACGCGTTGAGCGTTCAGTAAGCTGTAAGGGTGATGTTTCGGATTCTCGCCGCGCTTCCAGTTTCGGCCCTCAGCCTGCTGCTGCTTGCTCCGGCTGCGCTAGCCGGACCGCAGGAGCCGATTAGTGGCGAAGGAACCTACGGAGCTGCGACCGACCGCGTCATAACGATGACCGGCTTCATCGTGATCGCCTTCTTCCCACTCTTCATTCTCTGCATGAGCTTGTTGCAGTGGCGGCTTGAGAAGCGCAAAGAGGCGCGCAAGGATGCTGCCAAGCGGCTCAAGTCCGCTGCCGGCGACAGCTGGCAAGCTGGCTGGTAGCGCTGCGTAACACGGAGCGCTGCGTTAGTCTCGCCCAATGACGACCTACCTCGTAACCGGCGCGACGGGCTTTATTGGCAGCAACCTTGTTCAGCGACTACTGGCGCGTGGTGAGAGCGTCCACGCAATCGTGCGCGAAGGCTCGCGCGAGCGCTTCGAAGCTCAGCTTCAGCACTGGCCGGGCGGCGAGAACCTGAAGCTAGTTAGCGGCGACCTGTTGGAGCCCGGGATGGGAGTCAGCGCAGAGTGGATCGACCAGCACCGCGGCAAGATTGACCACGTCTTTCACCTCGCCGCGATCTATGACATGACGGCATCGCAAGCTCGCAACGAGGAACTCAACACCGGCGGCACTGCACACCTCTTGGAGCTGGTCGCCGAGCTTCAGCCAGGCACGCTCCATCAGGTCTCATCGGTTGCCGTCGCGGGCTCATACGAGGGCGTCTTCACTGAGCAAATGTTCGACGAAGGGCAGCTACTTCCATCGCCCTACCACCGCACCAAGTTTGAGTCCGAGAAGCTGGTGCGCGAGTTCTGCGCGGTGCCATGGCGGATATACCGACCGGCCGTTGTAATTGGCGACTCGCGAACGGGCAAGATAGACAAGATTGACGGGCCCTATTACTTCTTCAAAGCGATTCGCCGCGCGCGCAACCTGATGCCATCTTGGCTGCCGCTGATCGGGCCTGAGATCGGTGAGACGAATATCGTGCCGGTTGACTTTGTAGCCGACGCAATAGTTGAGATCGCGCATAAGCCGGGGCTCGACGGGCGCGCCTTTCACCTTGCTTCGCCGCAGATGGTCTCCTCAGCGCAGGTGCTAAACGATTTTGCCAAAGCCGCCGATGCTCCGCACTTGGCGCTGCGCCTACCGCCCGGCCCGCTTGACCCGCTCGCCGCACAGACCACTGCGCTGCTGCGGTCGCTGCCCGGCGTAACAACGGTCACCGAAACGGTGCTCGAGGAGTTTGGCATTCCCCCGGAGGTGATCGAGCACACCGGCTTTAGCTGCTCGTTTGACACAACACAGACCGACGCCGCGCTTGCCGGCAGCGGGATCGACGTTCCAGCGCTCAGCGATTACGCACAGGTGATCTGGGATTACTGGGAGAACCACCTCGACGCAGGCGGATTCGCTAGCAGCTCGCTGCGCGCCGCACTAAACGGACGCACCGTTTTGATTACCGGCGGTTCAAGCGGCATCGGCCGCTCGGCGGCGCTCGAGATTGCAGCCGCCGGCGGTACGCCGCTGCTGGTGGCGCGCTCGCTCGAAAAGCTTGAGCAGGTCAAAGCCGAGATCGAGCTAGCTGGCGGCAGTGCTTACTGCTATTCGGCTGACCTTTCGGATATCGAGTCGATCGACGAGCTTGTAGTGACAATCCTCTCGCAGCACGCTTCGGTCGACATGATCGTTAACAACGCTGGCCGATCAATCCGTCGCTCACTAGCCAACAGCCTCGACCGCTTCCACGATTACGAGCGCACGATGCAGCTCAACTACTTCGGCGCGATCCGCCTGGTGATGGGCTTCCTGCCGCACATGCAGCAGCGCCACTTCGGCCACATCGTCAACGTCTCCTCGATCGGCGTTCAGGCCAGCCCACCGCGCTTCAGTGCCTACGTTGCCTCAAAGGCCGCGCTCGACGCTTGGACGCGCGTGGTGAGCTCCGAGCTGATCGGCGACAACATCACATTCACGACGATCCACATGCCGCTGGTGCGCACGCCGATGATTGCGCCAACAAAGATGTACGACCACTTTCCAGCGATTTCACCCGACGAAGCCGGCTCGATGGTCTGCGACGCGCTGCGAAGCAAGCCGAAGCAGATCAATACGAAGCTGGGAACAGTGGCTGAAGTCGGCTATGCACTGGCGCCAAAGTTGCTTGATCAGGTCCTAAACGCAGCCTTTCGCGTATTCCCCGAGTCGGCGGCATCCTCTGGCCGTGACGCCGCGCCGGAACAGAAGGCCAGCATTGAGCAGATGGCGATGGCGAACCTGATGAAGGGCGTTCACTGGTAACCCTCGGGGGAAGAGCCAGCGTCCCCACCCCTACCCACCCGCTGAGCGCTAGAAGTACGGCCCTGTTCCCGCCCGCCGAAGATCCGAAAAGCGGCCTCTCGCGCCCTTCACTCTCTGTCCGCACCGGCGCCGCCGCGCTAGGTGCCTGGTGCAGCTAAAGCCGCTCAGTAGCGGCCGGCAACGCCCGCGCCGCTGCGGACGCGGCCGAGGACCGTTGCCGCCGAGTCGGTCCCGTTGACGCGGATTCGGGGTAGCTCGTAGGGGTTGTCGCTTTTGGACGCGACGCCTGGCTCCACCGTGGTCGCGCCCTTGTAGCCGGCGGCCTTGACGGCGGCTCGCACGCGAGCGTCGTTCTTGCCAGCTGGGTAGCAGAAGAAGTTGACTGGAATTTTAAACTTCTCCTGAAGCAGCTTGCGCGAATCGACAAGTTCGGTCGTCAGACTTGCATCGTCGCTGGCCGTTAGGTCCGGGTGGGTGAGCGTGTGCGAATCAATCTCCCAGCCGGCCGCGATCAGCCCCGTAACTTGGCTTGGCGTGAGGCCGCCTTTCCCAATGCTGTCGCCTTTGAGGTTTAGCACGCCAGGCCAACCAGCTGCCTGAAGAATTGGCCTAGCAGTAACCGAGTGACTGAGGTAACCGTCGTCGAAGCTGACGACGAGCGGCCTGGCGGGAAGGCCGGGGCCGCCCTGCCACGCCTGCCAAACTTGGTCGAGCGTCACGCCGCTATAGCCCTCCTTTGCCAGCAGCTCAATCGTCGCCTTGAAAGTTTCGGCGGGCGTCCAAAGCTGGGCCAGCGGCGTGCTCGCGGTCGGCGCTTTGATCACGTGGTACATCAGAATTGGAACCGGGCCGCGATAGTCCCCGGTCGCTGGCTTCAGCGTGCTGCCAGCCGCACCAGCTTTTTCAGCCGCCGGGGCAGCGCCCGTAGCCGTGGTCGGCGCGGCCGAACTGCTCTTTTCACTACTGCCGCCAGATTTCAGAGGGCCAGTGAAGAGCACCATCGCGACCGCCACCGCGACAAGAACGCCGACAATAAACGTAAGGCGCCGCTGGCGGGTAGCGGACGAGCCGCTGCTCACAGGCGAAATACGGGCACTAGCCGCTTCTCGTGCTCGCCCTCAATCCGTGCCACCACTTCGATGTGTGATTCGAGCGGTGTGCCGCGAAGCTTCGTTCCAAGGCCTTCATCGACCTGGAAGATTCCGGCACTATTGCTCATCTCGATCTCAACGCGCACGGCCGTGTCGCGGCCGGGACTGATCTTCACCTCTTCGATTGCGTAAGCGGAGAGCGAATGGATGTTCGTCTCACCGGCCTCGAACGGCAGCCGCGCACGACCCTTGGCCATGTCGAGCGCATCAGCTACGCGGACTATCGCGCCCTCAATCGTCAACGGCTCCCCCTTCGAGCGGTGCGAGATAATCGCGTGCATTGCTTCACTGGCAATCACGGTCCGCTCCGGCTCCTCATAGATGTCCTCAAGTAGCCCGGGCAGCAGGTCGGCGGCGAGAAATAGCGAGTAGGTCTCATGGTCTTTGCGATTAATTGACAGGCCGAGGTCGTGGAGCATCGCGCCGGCTGCGATCACAACTTCAGCATCTCGCTCGGTCATTCCGTGGTCTGTGACGATCCCGGCCTCAACTCCGCGCTTTGCAAGCAGCCGCGTTAGGCGCAGCGCAATGTTGGTGACGATCTGGATGTGGACCCATGAGTGGTCCGACATTCCCAGCCGGCTGGCGTTCAGGCCAGCCATGTACCAAGTTGATTTAATCCGCTCGCTGGCGTTAACAGCGTCGATCAGCTGGGCAAGCTTACGATTACCGCGCGTTGGAGCTTTGATCTCAGCTTCGAGAACACGCTCGCGAAGAATCTTTTCGTCTTCGCTCACGGCGTCTGCGTCGATGCTTCAATGGCGCGCGCCGCAGTTAGCGCGAGCAGCTCGCGCTGAACGGAGCGCGGCTCGTCATCTGGCCCGGCGACAACTGGCGTCCAGCTGCCGTCGCTCTGAAGCTCCCAAGCGTTGACGTTGTCAAGCAGGCAGCGCTCAAGCGTGTCGAGTACTTCGGCGCGGCAGATTGGGTCGATTACTGGCGTGAGCAGCTCAACGCGGTTGTCAAGATTGCGTGGCATCAGGTCGGCCGAGCCCATGTACACCTCAATTTCATCGCCGTGCTCGAAGCTGTAAATCCGCGAGTGCTCGAGGAAGCGCCCGACGACCGAGATGACGCGAATGTTCTCCGACATCCCAGCAACGCCGGGGATCAGGCAGCAGATTCCCCTTACGTTTAGATCAATCGGCACGCCGGCCTGCGAGGCGCGGTAGAGCGCTTCGATTACCTCTGGATGGACCAACGCATTCATCTTCATGCGGATCCGCGCGTGCCGTCCTTCACCCTTGGCTGCGATTACGCGCTCGATCCGCTCCAGAATTCCTTCGAGCATGAAGTGCGGCGCCGCGAGCACCTCGCGGTAGTTGGCTGGACGGCCGTAGCCGGTCAGGAAGTTGAACATCTCGGCGACGTCGGCGCCGATCTTCTCGTCGCAGGTGAAGAGGCCAAAGTCGGTGTAGAGCCTCGCTGTAGTCGGGTGGTAGTTGCCAGTGCCAACGTGGACGTAGCGGCGCACGCCATCGCCTTCGCGGCGGACAACGAGCACGCACTTGGCGTGGATTTTGATTCCCGGCATGCCATAGACGACATGGACGCCCGCGCGCTCAAGCTTGCGCGCCCAAGAGATGTTGGCGCGCTCATCGAAGCGGGCCTTCAGCTCCACAAGGCAGACCGCCTGCTTGCCTTTTTCGGTTGCGCGGATCAACGAAGGAACAAGCGGCGAATCATCAGAGGTGCGGTAGACGGTCTGCTTGATCGCTAGGACGTCAGGATCCTCAACCGCCTCCTGCACGAAGCGCTCAACCGAAGTGGCGAACGATTCGTAAGGGTGATGAACGAGAACGTCGCCTTCGCGGATGACGGAGAAGATTGAGCGCTCCTCACCTTCAGCCTCAGCAAGCCGTGGCTGCGTGAGCGGTGATGCAGGTGCGTCGCGCAGCTCGGAGTGGCCGGGCAGCTTGACGAGCTGCCAAAGGTCGGTCATGTCGAGCAGACCGGGGACGGAGTAGATCTGGCGCTCGTCGACCATTAGCGCATCGACTAGCTGTTGACGAATCTCAGCGCTAATGCCGGCCTCAATCTCGAGCCGCACTACCTCGCCGAACGGCCTCTGGCGCAGTTCGGCTTCGATCGCTTTGAGCAGGTCGTCGGCCTCGTCAGAGATGTCGAAGTCAGCGTCGCGCGTGACGCGGAAGCAGCCGTGATCAATGACCTCCATCTCTGGGAAGAGACCTTGCAGGTTGGCAGCGATCAGCTCTTCGAGCAGGACGAAGCGAGTTTCGCCCTCGCTGACCGGGAAGAAGCGTGGAATCAACCCCTTTGGCACCTTGACGCGAGCGAAAATTGTCTGGTCGGTCTGTGGGTCGCGGACCAGCACGGCGAGGCTGAGCGAAAGGTTCGAGATGTAAGGGAACGGGCGGCCAAGGCCAACGGCAAGCGGCGTCAGGACCGGCAATACCTGACGCTTGAAGCGCTCGGCGAGCTCGGCGCGCTCGCCTTCAGAAAGTGAGTCGAGGCTGACCACGTCAATTCCGTGCTCGGTCAGCTGCGGCAGTAGCGTCTCGCTAACAAGCTGAGCTTGGCGCTGAACTTGAGGGACCACGCGCTGGTGAATCTGATCAATTGTCTGGGACGGCGAGTAGCCGCCTCGCTCGCGGTCGATGCCGGCGTCAACCTGATCGAGCAGGCCAGCAACGCGAATCATGAAGAACTCGTCCAGGTTCGAGGAGTAGATCGCCGAGAACTTGACGCGCTCGAGCAGCGGCTGGTCGGCGCGCTCGGAGAGCTGAAGTACGCGGTCGTTGAAGTCAGTCCACGAAAGTTCGCGGTTGAGCGCGAGCTCAGGATCGGCGAGATCGAGCGATTCGCGCGGCGCTGGAAACGGATCCTCCGGCGTCGGGCGAGCGTCGAACGGCGCTTCGAGGCCGTGCGATTGCTCCTCCACTGAGTCTGTTCCTATTTCGGTATCGCTCATTAATTAATTGCGTCGGTTTTCAGCTAGCTGGAAGTTATCGAAGGTCGCTCAGCTATTGCGTACTCTAGGCGGGCTCGCATTGCCGAGCGCTCGACGTCCTGCCAGACGGTGAGGAAGCGGTCATAAAGAAGCTGGCGGCGAACAGCAAGGTAGTGCTCGAGCGCTGCTAGTCCCGCCCAATCTTCAGTGTGAGGCAAGCCCGACGCCAATGCCGGGTCAAGGTCGGCGGCTCCACCGGCGCGCCGCACCAGCTCAGCAACGGCATCCGCGCTGAGCTCTGCGCGGATCTGCTGCACGCGTGGAAGCTGAATGTCGCAGTCGTGAATCTCACCGAGCAGGTCTTGGAGCTCGCGCACGCGCTTGGTTGCAGTCATTGCGTACGGGCCAAAGCAGACCGACGATGTCACTTCGAGCACGTAGCGCAGTCGCTTGGCGGCAATTCGCATGTTGTGCAGTTTCTTCACGCGGCTCGGGTCGAGAACAGCTGGAACGAAATCGTAGAGCTCATCGATGCGAACGGCAACGACGCGCTGCGCGTTGTCGGCCAGCGTCCCTTCCGGGTCGAGATGTTTGATCTTGCGGGCTTTCATCGCCTCATCGCCTCCGTAGCCAGCCGCTCTTAGCAGCAGGCGCCTCGCCTTCCTGCGGCTCTGGACGGCTTTCGTGCGGGGGCTCGAGCGCCGCTGGCGGCTCGAGCATTGGCACGGCAATCAGCGCGGCGAGCCGGCCGCGGAGGTCATCGGCTTCGATCCGCTCAAGCATCTGCGCGAGCTCAACGTTGGCTTGCTGCTGCTGTTCACTGGTGCGGTCGATGAAGCGTTCGATGCCCGGCCGCTCAGCTTCGTTTGCGGCGGCCGCGAAGCCGGCAAGCGCCTCAAGCTCAACATCGGGGTCGCGGCGTTGGCCGAGCGCGTCGGCCAGAGAACAGACCTGCTCAAGGATCGGCGCGAGCTGCGCCCCGTCAAGGCAAGGCTCATAGAACTCAAGAACCGAGCGCAGACGCCGCGTGGCTACGCGCATCGCGTGAACCGCTTCGATGTTGGTGACCTCAAGGACGCCCGCTGCGTGTTCGAAGAGCTCGTCGCTGCGAACAGCGATTGTCGCGATCGCCGCGTCGGCGTAACGCATCTGCGCAGTTAGCGCGGGAATCGCTCGTGCCTTGGCCATCGTTGCCAGTATCGCGCCATTGGCGACGATCTGCATCAGCGGTAATCGAATTGCAGCAGTGGCCTGCGATCATTGCGCGGTGTCCAGCGCACAGCCAGCGATCACTGTCGTCGATCTGCACAAGTTTTATGATCAATACGAGGCCGTCGGCGGCGTCAACTTTGAGGTTGCCAAAGGCGAAATTTTCGGCCTGCTTGGCCCCAACGGAGCTGGAAAAACGACAACCGTTGAGATCCTCGAGGGATACCGATCTAGCAGTAGCGGCAGCGTTTCGGTGCTTGGATTTAATCCTGCCGAGCGGCCCCGGGCGCTGCGCGAGCGGGTTGGAATCGTGCTGCAAAGCTCAGGCATGTACCGCCACGTTCGCGTTCGTGAAGCAGTGGCCCACTGGGCCGGGCTTTACCCCCAACCTCGCAACGTTGACGAGGTTTTAGGAATCGTCGGCCTTGACGATGCGGCGCAGGTGACGGCGCTCGTGCGGACGCTCTCGGGCGGCCAGCAGCGCCGGCTTGATCTCGCGCTAGCGCTGATCGGCGACCCCGACCTGATCTTCCTTGACGAGCCGACGACCGGCTTTGACCCGGCAGCGCGCCGCGCCGCTTGGGCGACGATCAAGCGCCTGCGTGACCTCGGCAAAACGGTTCTGCTCACAACCCACTATCTCGAAGAAGCACAGGCGCTTTGCGACCGCGTGGCGATCATCAAGAGCGGCAAAATTCTTGCGGAAGGACCGCCGAGCACGCTGAGCGAGGCATCAGCGCGCTACCGCGTCAGTTGGCGCGACGAAAGCGGGATGCTGATCAGCGAAGAGGTGGATGACCCGACTGAGCTGCTCAACCGTCTGACCGGCGAGGCGATCGCCCGCGGCCAGTCGCTGACCGACTGTTCTGTCGTTCGCCCATCGCTCGAGGATGTCTACCTCGAATTAACAGCCGACGAAACCAGCGAGGCGCAGTGATGAGCGACACAACGCTCGCTTGGCGCCAATATCGCCTCGAGCGCAAGATGTTCTGGCGCAACCCTACCGCTGCCTTTTTCAGCTTTCTGCTGCCGCTGATCTTCCTCTTCCTTTTTGGCGCCGTCTTTAGCGGCAGCCAAGCCAACCTCAACGTGCTGGTGCCGGGAATCGCTGGCCTCAGCGTAATGGCGACAACCTTCAACGCGCTAGCTACTCAAATGACTTTCCTGCGCGAACAGGGCGTGCTCAAGCGCGTCCGCGGCACGCCGCTGCCAGGCGGCTGTTACCTATCTGGAATAATTGGCAGCGCGGCAACCAACGCCGTAATTCAGATCCTGATCATCATCGTCGCCGGCAAGCTCTTCTTCGGCCTTGGTTGGCCTAAAGATTGGGCCGAGCTTGCCGTTTTCACTGTTCTGGGCGTCGCCTGCTTCGCCGCTATGGGCGTCGCCTTCTCGCACGTGATTCCAAACTTTGAGGCGGCGCCGGCCTACACCAACCTTGTCTTCCTGCCGATGATCTTCATCTCCGGCGTCTTCTTTGACGTTGACAATGTTCCAACCTTCCTGCGTGACATCGCCAACGCGCTGCCACTCGTTCACGTAATTAATGGGATCAGCGCCGCGCTCGTGACCGGCGCGCCGATCGCCGACCACCTCTCCGACCTTGCCGTCGTCGCTGTCTGGATGCTGGCCAGCGTGTTTTTGGCCGTGCGCGGCTTCAGCTGGAGCGCGCGGGACTAAATCCCTTGCAGGAAGGCGCGCGGCAGAGAGCCTTCGAGAATGACCTCAATCTCGGCCTGCTGGCTGGCTCGCCAATCGTCGCGCAGCATGCCGAAAACATTTACGTCGAGGTATTGCTCGCGGTGGCGGTGCCACTGGCGCAGAACGCCCTCGCGCGAATAACCGACGGCCTCGAGCGCGCGGGTTGAGCGCACGTTCTCAGGGTTCGAGTAGGAGCCGATCCGGTTCATCCCCAGCAGATCGAAGCCAAGCCGGGCGATCATTGCCTTCGACTCGCGATTGACCTGCGTGCCCCAGAAGTCAGCGCCAAGCCAGGTGCCAACGCTGCAGCGGCGATCGCGGTAGCTGAACTCGCTGAGGCCGGTGATGCCGGCCGGGCCCTGCTTCGAATCGATGATCAAGAGGTCGAGTTGCTCGCCGCGCTCACGCTGGCCAACGCAGCGCTCAATGTACTCACGCGGCTGCTCGATGTCGGTGTACGGCCCCCACGAGAACCAGCGCGTTACTTCTGGTTCGGAGGCGAGCGCGAGCAGCGCTTCAGCGTCGCCGGGCTCGGGCGGGCGCAGCGTCAAACTTGGGCCTATCAGCGAAAATTCCACTGCCATAGCTTCGCAGCCCAGCCCGCGGCAGCGCCACTGATAGCGTCCAACCCAATGGACGAAACCGAAAGCGAGCCGTTAGAGACCGTTGAAACCGTCGGAGATCTCGACTTCGCAGTCGTCACGCTGCGCGAGTTCCTCCACCATTCAAACGCTACTCGCGCCGTCGCCGTCGTCGACCGCGAAGCAGGCGTTGGGCCCGCGACCGTTGACTGCGAACGCTTCTGCGCGATCGAGGTAAACCTTGGCGACCGCGTTGTACTGATCGATCACGGCGCCGAACTAGAGCCGGCGGCTCCCGTTCTGCCGGAAGTGAAGCCGCTACCGCCATTCAACGTTAACCCCAGCAGCGGCGAGATTGCCGGCACAATCGGCGGCCTCGAGCACCTTGTTGACGGCGTGAGCGCTCTTGCCGCGGCGCTCGGTGGGCGCAACATCGCGATGGCAGTCTTTGAAACCGACAGCGCCGAACACCCGCTCTCAATCACGGCCCGCGCTGACGGCAGCGAAGAGCCTGTGATCGCGATCGGCGACCAAGCCTTCGCGCTGCCGCCGGGGCCTGGCGCATAAGCTTGCCGCATGCGCCTGATTCGATTTCTTTGCGGCCCCGCCCTCGTCTACGCCGGCGTGATGCACTTCGTGCGTCCGTGGCTCTACAAGCCGATGATGCCCGCTTGGCTTCCAGCCCATGACGAGCTGATCTTCATAAGCGGCGCCACTGAGGTAGTCGCCGGCGCGGCTTTGATCTGCCCCGACCGGCGCGTGCGCCGCGCCGGCGGCCTGCTGGCAATCCTCACGCTAATCGGCGTCTTCCCGGCAAACGTTGAGATGGCAACCCACCCGGAGCGCTTCCCAAAGATTCCACCCGCAGCGCTGTGGGCGCGGCTGCCGCTGCAGGCAGTGATGCTGGCTTGGGTCGTGGCCGCGATGCGCCCGGCGCAGCGTCGCTAGTTAAAGATTGGTCGCCTCACCGGGCGCGAGAATTCGCACCTCACACTGCGGCGCAAGCTGCGCCGCATAGCGCTTAAAGAGGTGCGGCGGGTCACTCAGCGCGCGTGGCCGCAGCCGCTCAAGTGCAAACGGGTAGAGCGTCCCCCAGTGGATTGGGATTGCGACTGCTGGCGCCAGTAGGGCCAGCGCATCGGCCGCCGCGCGCGGATCAAGATGGCCGGCGCCGAGCGTCGGGCCCCAACCCCAGACGGGCATCAGTGCGAGGTCGAGCGGCGGCTGGCTGATATTCACCATCGCGGCGAAGATGTCGGTGTCGCCAGCAAAGTAAATTCGCCGCTTGCCCTCGATCACATAGCCGACCGGCTGCGCGTGGTGAGCGCTGCGCGGGCCACGCCCACCCTCGTGCTCAGCGTGAACGACGCGCACGGTGATGGCGCCGAAGCTAACGCGGTCACCAGCGACCACCTCCTCGAGGTTGCTGAAGCCAAGCCCAGCCGCCAAAGCGCCACCGCCGCGTGGTACCACGATCGGCGTGGACCTATCCAGCAGCGCGAGCGAGCGGCGGTCAAAGTGGTCGTGGTGCAGGTGCGAAATGAGCACTGCGTCAAGGCCGGCCCACGCGGCCGCCGCCACCGGGGCTCCGTGGCGCCGCAGGTGACCGATCCGCCCGCGCAGCAAAGGGTCGGTTAATAGCCGCACGCCAGAATCTTCGATCGCAACCGTCGAGTGGCCGAGGAATGTCAGACGTGAGCCGCTCAACAGGTCAGCTTGCGCAGCGCGGCGCGGTACTTGCGCATTGAGCTGGTCGGAAAGTCGTCGTGCGTCTGGCCGCGCAGGCGCTTCACGTTCTCGTGGTGATAACGCGACTTCAGGCTTTCGTTGTGACCGATCACGTTGCCGATCGAAATCCCTTCGCGGCAGCGCAGCCAGTTTGTCAGCCGCAGCGACGCTCGCCTAACCTTCGCTCGCCCGAGCACGTCGGAGGGGCTGAAGCCAACGTGCTCAATCCCGATTGCCGTCCAGTTGAGCCCAACGGTGTGGCGGCACATCAAGCTGATCGGCGCTAGCTGATGGATCTTGCCGTTTTGATCGATCACGAAGTGCGAGCAAACCCCGGGTAATTCGTGGAGCTCATTGTCGGCGACATCACGGGCGAACATCGACCAAATTGGGCCGTATGTCGAAGACTCAGTGAGGTGCTGAACTATCACCTTCGGGTTGCGCAGACCGTAACGGCGAAAGCCATAGTGGCGCTCCGAGTAGGAGGCCATCTCAGCCTTCCGCTTCGCCGGGTAAGGAATCGCGTCCCACGCGATCGGGGGGCGCTCCGCTGCTGCAGCGTGACCGCTGGCGGCAAGCGTGAGGGCTGCGAGGGCTACTCCTAACACCGTAAAGACGATACGCCAGTGGCGGCTCGATGATCTCCGCTTAAAAGTCCGCAGGAAAGGGAGGCCCAATGATCAGGGCCTCTAGTCGGGCTTCGCACGATCCCAGCAGCCGCTCCAGCGGGTCCTCAATCAGTGCGATGCAATGATCCGCAGCCGCCCGTCCTCGCGAATCTGGAGCGCCCAGAAGATCAGCGTCAGCGTTAGGCCGACGGCCACCAGCGACCAACCAAACCAGGCCGGCGCACTCTCGAAGATCAGCGACAGGCAGCCGCTCGGAATGATCCAGAAGCTAATGTCGCGCAGCAGCGCCCATACGCCCGGGAATGGTGGCTGACCTGCCTGCCTTGCGAGTGCGCGGCGGTCGAACCAGATCGTTGTGTTGAAGGCGACGATCAGCGGCGCCGTCTGCAGTATCCAGCCGGTCCAAAGGTTCGTTGCCAGGTCGGGCAGGACGAACTCGCCGTAGAAGCCAGCGCCGGCGGCAAAGGTCAGCGCCAGGCCCCAGATCGTCGTGCCGACGCGATCGAGGTGGGCCAGCAGTGCCCGGTCGGCATTGGGAAAACGGTTGATTGAGTACTGCGCGGTGAATGGCCGCCCGACGGCGAGCGAAACCCAGGCCAGCAGCGCAACCGCCACATTCGACACCTCATCGGCGTGATCTTCCAGCCAACTGATCACGTCGGGGCCGGCGAGCGCAGCGACGATTGTCAGCCCGATGAAGAAGACGAGGTCGGAGAGCTCCAGCATTTTGGCCTGCTCGCCGCGGAGCTTTGAGGCCGTCACCAGCGCCAGCGACAGCGCAAGCGCGACTACCGACGCCACAAGGAATGAGAGCGGCCCCGCGAGGAACGCGATCGCAAACCACGGCAGCAGGCCGGTTACCGGATCATCCAGTAGCAAGAGCAGCCCGTCAGGGCGGCTTGGGTCGGCGTCGCGGCGGCGGGCGGTCAGTCGCACAGTGCATGTTTACCAGCCCGAGCCGTGCTCGCCGCGAGCTCAGCTAGCTGGCCACCTTTCGAACTGTGCGTGGTAGTCTTCGCCAATCTAGTCGGTCAACGACGAGGCGTTACTGGGGGAGTGACAATGAGTAAGCAGCGTCTTTCTATTGCCGTGGCAGCAATCAGCGCGGTCCTGTTGATCCCGGCCGCCAGCGCCAGCGCGGCTGGCTGCGACCCGCTCGACGCAAGGCAGTGCCTGCTTCCATTCCCAAGCAACTTTCACACGACGCCGCAGAAGGGCTCCGAAACCGGCCTGCGACTGAACTTCAGCGCCAGCCAGTTCCCGAAGAACGTCAAGGGTGTTTCCGGCTTTCCGCCTGAACTCAATCGCAACGACGGCTTCAGCCCCGGTAGCGCGCTTCTGACTTTCGTTCCGAAGCTCGACCTATTAAAGAGCGGCGCCGTACCGATCACCAACATCGCCAGCTACGCCGATGCTAGCGCGCCGATCGTCGTAATTGATGCCGCAACGGGTAAGCGCCAGCCAATCTGGGTTGAGCTTGACACTAACGCCGACGCGATCGCTGAAACCAATAGCCAGCTATTGACGATTCATCCAGCAAAAAACTGGCTCGAAGGGCACCGCTACATCGTCGCGCTGCGCAACCTGAAGACCAGCTCCGGTGCTGTGATCAAGCCGGCAGCCGCCTTTAGCTCGCTGCGTAGCGGCAGGCCGAGCGGCGCCGTTAAATCGCGCAGCCGCAGCTTTGAGGCGATTTTCAAGACGCTCGCCAAGGCGAAGATCGCGCGTTCATCGCTCTACCTTGCCTGGGACTTCACGATCGCCAGTGAACGCAACCTGTCGGAGCGTGCGCTGTCAATGCGCAATAGCACATTCGGCGCGCTCGGCGACAAGAACCTCGCCGACGGCAAAGTCGCTGGCAAGGCCCCCGCCTTCACAGTCACCAAGACGACCGATTACACGCTCGGCCAAAGCACTCGTATTGCCCGCCAAGTTGAAGGAACCGTCACCGTGCCGTGCTTCCTTTCGAAAGGCTGCGCGCCGGGCGGAAAGATGTCGTACAAGGTCGCAGGGCGCGGAAAATTTAGCCACATCCCAGTTCAGCAAGGGTCAATGCAGGCTTACTTCATCTGCCGTATCCCGCGCTCAGCGCTCAGCACGCCGGCGCGACCCTCGCTTTACGGGCACGGCCTGCTCGGCAGAGCCACTGAGGTCGGCGCCGGCAACGTTGACGACATGGCCAGCGAGCACAACATGATGTTCTGTGCCACGCCCGAGATTGGAATGGCGGAGGAGGACGTCCCTAACGCGATTGCGCTGCTCGGCGACATGTCGCAGTTCTCATCGCTGGCCGACCGCCTCCAGCAAGGACTGCTGAACGAGCTGACGCTCGGCCGGCTGATGATCCACCCTGACGGGCTGGCGGGCAACACCAACTACAAGAATGATTCCGGCACCTCAGTAATTAACACAGCCAACCTTTATTACGACAGCAACAGCCAGGGCGCGATTCTGGGCGGCGCGCTGACTGCGCTGTCCCCCGACTTCACGCGAGCTGTGCTCGGCGTCGCCGGAATGAACTACAGCCTGCTGCTGCCGCGCAGTACCGACTTCGATACCTATGAACTGATCTTCAAGCCTGCATACAAAAGTCGGCTGGAGCGGATGATCCTGATCTCGGCGATCCAAAACCTCTGGGATCGTGGTGAAACCAACGGCTACGCGCAGCACATCACGACTAAGCCGTTGGCGGGCACGCCCAAGCACCAAGTGCTGCTGCACGTCGCGCTCGGCGACCATCAGGTGGCCCAAGTATCGGCCGAAGTCGAGGCGCGATCAATTGGGATTGCTGGCCGCCGCCCCGTCTACGACGCCGGTCGTAGCGACGACAAAACGCCGCTGTGGAACATCCCGGTGCTCAATCACGGCAGCTCAAGCGCTTCCGGGCTGGTCATTTGGGATAGCGGCCCGTGCCGAATCAGCGACGTCTTCGCTAGCTGCCAGCTGGACGATGCGTTTGATGCTGCGGGCGGCCGAGGCAACCCAATCGCGCCGCTTGGCGACGTGCCACCGCGACTGGGCATAGACCCGCACGGCGCACCGCGCGCAACGCCCGCCGCGCGCCAGCAAAAATCTGACTTCCTTGCCCCAAGTGGCAAGATCACCGACGTCTGCCCGCCTAGTAGAGCTTGCCGCAGCGCGGTCTGGCCCTACTAGCGGTAGCCATTAAGCAGCCGCGGGCCGTGACTGGCATCCGATTTATTGGTCGTGCAGCGCAGCAGAAAGCTAGTCCGGCCAGTGAGCCGCGCCGCGATCACAAAGTTACGTTTAGACTTCCGCGATGATTACGATGCGACTTGGCGTGGTTGCCGGCCTGCTGATCTGCTGCGCCGCAGTGCCGCCAAGCGCCGTAGCCGCGAAGAGATGCCGATCGAGCGGCGCACAGTGCAGCCTGCTTGAGGTCGCGCGCCAGAGCGGGATCTTTGTTGGCACCGCAATGTCGAATGAGAGCACGGCAACCGAGCTTGCCGACATTAAGGCCAACTTCAACGCCGTCACTAGCGAGAATGCCTTCAAGTGGAGCGAGATGTCGGGCAGCAGCGAAGCACCCGACTTCACTACGGCCGACCGGATCGTCGCCTGGTCGGCGAAGAATAAGCTGCGGCTGCGAGCCCACACCTTGCTCTGGCACCGGATGCAAACTCCGCGCAGCACCGACTTCGACACCTACGAGCTGATCTTCAAGCCGGCCTACAAGAGCCGACTCGACCGGATGCTGCTGCTGTCGGCGATTCAGAACCTCTGGGATCGCGGCGAGACAAACGGCTACGGCCAGCACGTCACGAATAAGCCGCTGCCGGGTACACCGAAACACAACGTGCTGCTCCACGTGGCGCTGGGCGATCACCAGGTGGCTCAAGTTTCGGCCGAGAACGAGGCCAGGACAATCGGCCTTGTTGGCCGTCGCCCGGCTTACGACCCGGGCCGCTCGGATGACAAAACGCCACTCTGGAATATCCCGTCGCTAAGCAGCGGCAACGCCGGCGGTTCGGGGCTTGTGATCTGGGACAGCGGCCCATGCCGAATTGGCAGCGTATTCGCAACCTGCATTGAGACTGATGCTTTCGACAAGCTAGGCGGCGTTGGCACCCCGATCGCGCCGACCGGTGATCTTGCGCCGCGGCTTGGGCGCGACCCTCACAGCCGGCCGCGCGCGACGCCGCAGGCGCGCCAGCAGAAGTCAGACTTCCTCAAGCCAAGCGGCAGGATCACCGAGGTCTGCCCTGCCGCCAGCGCCTGCCACAGCGTCGGCTGGGACTACTAACCGCAAGCGGCGCAGAAGCTAGCGCCGCCGCTCACGACTGAGCGGCGGCGAGCGCTTCAGCGGGCTCGTGCTGGAGCTCCCACTTATCGAGCGCGGCGCGCAACACGAAGCCGATTGCAGCGCCGAAGATTGCCAGCGCGGCGGCATTCCCCGCGCCAGCGCTGGTCGCGAGCATCAGCGCAAGGGCAGCGGCCGTGAACGGCGCCCGCAGCGCTGCAGTGGCGGCGGCGGCGACCGCGGCTACAACAAGACCTGTGAGCGATGCGACGGGGAAGATCAGCGTGCCACCGACGGCGACTGCGACGCCGAGGAAGACGGCGGGGAAGATTGGTCCACCGCGGTAGCCGGCGCCGAGCGCGCCTCCATAGGCGACCAGTTTGGCGACGATGATCAGCGCGACGGCGCCGATCGAGGTTTCAGCGAGAATCTCGCCCATTCCCATCTGGCCGCTGAAGAGGACGAGGTTTATCGATCCGCCGGTGATCTCACGGACGGCGAGAGCGAGGCCCGATGTAATCAGCGCAACGGCAACCAAAACAAGCGGCGGATTGCTGCGTGCCATCAGCGCAACGCGCTCGCCAAGCTTGCGAGCGGCCAACGTAACGAGCGCCGCTACTACGCCAACGGCGAGCGCGACGAGCAGGTCGGTGATCGACATTGAGGTGAAATCCGGCAGGCCCGGCACAGCCAAAGTTTCGCTGCCAAGGCCCGTCCAGCCGCCAACTCCCGTCTCACAAACATAGGCAACGCCGAGGGCAACGAAACCAGGCATCAGCGCTGCAACTGGAATCATTCCCAGCGCAGCAAACTCGGCCAGCATCAGTACGACGACGATCGGGTTGCCGAAAATCGCTGCGATCGCCGCCAGCGCCGTCATCAGCATGCCGAACTTCACCACCGTGTCCGGCTGACGGCGCAGGACCAAGGCGCCCGCCGCCGTGCCGCAAGCCAGCAGCGGCGCTTCGGGCCCGAGCACGAGGCCGAAGATTAGTGTGCCGGCCGCGGCGAGAATGACCGAGCCAAAGGTTGCCGGGGTGACGTCGAAGTGAAGCCCTTCAAGTGGGCCTTGATCTGTCTTGCCGGGAAGTCGCCAGGCGGCCATCACGAGCGATGCCCCAATCAGCGGCAGCAGCACGACGAGCCACCAAGCCGGTTCGGTCATGCCGAGCGCTTTCGGCAGGTCCTCCCAAACAGCGTTAATCAGCTGTTCTTCAAGGAATAGGAACACGGTCGCGACGACCGAACCCAGCAGGGCGAACGGAATCGCCAGCATGATCGCCTTAATCGGCGAGGGAAGGTCATCGGCGTTGATCTGCGCGCCCGCGTTCGTCGAAGCCATCGCGCAACAGTAACTGCAGCCTCCCCCGGCAGCGCTTAGCGGGGCGGCCTGATTGCAAAGTGGTGGCACTTTCGCCGCCTGGCAATTACGATTGAAAGATGGCCGGTCGGGTGACGACTTCTGCGCTGCTTGCGGCGCTCGCGCTTAGCGCCGCGGCACTGCCTGCTTCAGCCGCGGCGAAGCAGAAGCGATGCCCAGCCAGCGGCGTCGGCTGCAGCCTCAAGCAGGTCGCAGCTCAGAGCGGCATCTTCGTTGGGACAGCGCTCTCGAACAAGATCAGCGCAACCGAGAAAAGCGACATCGCAGCCAACTTCAACGCCGTCACGAGCGAAAACGCCTTCAAGTGGAGTGAGATGTCGAAAACGGCGGCAACGACCGATTTTGCGGCGACCGACCGGATGGTCGCTTGGGCGCGAGCGAAGAAACTGCGCCTGCGTGCCCACACCCTGCTTTGGCACCGGCTCCAGAACGCGCCGTGGCTGAAGGCCGAGCTTGCCACCGCGGCTGACCCCGCTACGCGGCTGCGTCAACTGATCGCTGAGCGGGTCACTAAGGTTGTCGGCCGTTACCGCGGCAAGGTCGAAATCTGGGACGTAATCAACGAACCGCTCGCGATCTTCGGCGCCGGCTACGACAGCGAGGAGACTCCGCTGACGCCAAAGAACATCTTCTATACGACGCTCGGCGAGGGCTACATCGCAAGCGCCTTCCGAAGCGCGCGCAAGGCCGACCCGAAGGCCAGACTGTTCCTCAACGAGCTGCTTTGGGATGCGCGGGTTGGCGACCCAAAGAGCGACGCGCTGCTGGCGCTGGTCGCGCGGCTAAAGAAGGCCCGCGTGCCGATTGACGGGGTCGGCATTCAGGCTCACGCGATGCTCGGTACGAGCAGCCCTTGGTTCCCATCCACGACCGCGTCGCTGAAGCGTTACATCGACGCGCTCGGCAAGCTCGGTGTCAAGGTTGAGATAACTGAGCTTGACGTTCGGCTGCCACTGCTGGCGGACCAACCTGACCCGCTGGCGGCACAGGCGGCCGTGTTCCGCCGCGTCGCTAGCGCCTGCGCCCAGGCACGCGCCTGCACCGGCCTCACCGTTTGGGGCCAGCGCGATTCCGATTCTTGGCTTGACAGCTACAGCCTCACCAGCGCGACAGCGCCGAATAGTCCGCTGCTGCTCGACCGGGAGGGCAGGCGCAAACTCGCCTATCAAGCGGTCGCTGCCGGGCTGCTCGAGCGGCGCCGTTAGCTGGCGTCGGGCGCGCTCCACGGCATCTTGCCGTGACCGAGCCGCGCCATAAGCGTTCTGAAGCCCCACCACTGGTAGAGGATGATTACGGGGATCATGATGACCGCAGCGACCGTCATCACGACGAGCGTGTAATGCGAGGACTGTGCGTTTGCAATCGTGACCGAATCACCAAGCGCGATCGTTGAAACGATGATCCGCGGGAAGAGACCGATGAAAAGGACTGCGACCCAGCCGATGATCGTGACGATCGTGCATACGAAAGCGCGCGCGAATTGGCCGCGCTGAGCGTTTACCACGGCAGCAATCAAAGCGACCAGTCCGAGCGCCGCAGGAATCGCAACCGGCAGGATGCTGCGCTCGTTGACGGAGTGCGCAACAAAGGGAGTAGCGACGAAGAAGCCGCCGCCAAGTAGCAGCGCCGGTAGCGTTAGATTCGGTAGCAGGTGGCGGGCGTCAAGCTTGGCGATCCGCTGGCGTATCCGCTCCCCAAGCTCGCCGTCAAGCCGCAGCGAAAGGAAGAGCGCTCCGTGGAAGGCAAAGATTGCCGTCAACGAGAGCGCGCCAAGCACCGAGTAGGGCGTGATGAAATCAAGGATGTCGCCGAAGTAACGCATCTCGCCAACTCGCCCACCACCTGCGACCGGCAGGCCGGCGAGCAGCACCGAGAGGACTAGCCCCCAAATAAGCGGAGCGGTAACGCTGGCGCCGATGTTGATTGCCGACCAGAACCCGCGCCAGCGCGGTTCCGCGCGGCCGCGCCACTCGAACGAGATGATTCTCAGCAGGAGCACGATGATCAGCACGACAAGGCCAAGGTAGGCGGCCTCAAGCCAGGTGCCATACCACGCCGGAAACGAGGCAAAGGTAAGCCCGCCAACGACGAGCAGCCAGACCTCATTCGCATCCCATACGGGGGCGATCGTCTCAATCATTTCGCTGCGCTCGTCCTCGGTACGCGCGGCCACACCCATCATCATTCCTACGCCAAAGTCAAACCCTTCAAGCACTAGATAGGTAGACCAAAGCCCAGCGATCACAAAGAACCACAGCTCAGCGAGCGACATCTTTAGTAACTCATCACCAATTCGGACTTAGATTCTTCTTCTTCTTCGTCTGGCAGGGCCGGCGGCGGGTCAAGGATTGCGTAACGGCGCAGCAGCACGAAGGCGGTTATCCCGATCACGATGTAAAGCAGCATGAACGCCGTGAGGCTGGCGATGATCTCGCCAGAGCCAACCGACTGCGAGAGGCCATCGGCGGTTTTCAGCAGGCCGTAGGCAACCCACGGTTGGCGCGCGGTCTCGGTGAAGACCCATCCAATTAGTGACGTGATGAACGGAAGCGAAATTCCGGCCACGGCAACTTTCAGGAACCAGCGCGAGCGCTCGAGCGTGCCGCGCCAGTAGAGGAAGCCGCCAAGCAGCGCGATCATCATCGAGAGCGAACCGATGTAAGCCATGCCGCGCATCGTCCAGTAAGCGAGCTTCACGTCAGGGACGTAATTACCAGGCCCATATTTAGCTTGTGCGCTGGCCTGAACTTGATTCATCCCCTCGACTTTGCCGGTGAAGGTGTTTGTCGCTAGGAACGAGAGTAAGTAGGGAATCTCGAGCGCAAACGACGGGGTTGGATCATCGGCAGAGAAACCACCGACCTGAAAGAGCGAGAATGAAGCTGGCTGCTCACTATTCCAGAGCGCCTCCGCGGCGGCGATCTTCATCGGCTGCGGGCCGGTCAGCGCTACGCCAAACTGGCTGCCCACAAGCAGCGTCAGCGCTGTCATCGGAATCGCAATTATTAGCCCCAACTTGACGACCGGGCGGAAGAGATCGACGTTACGCCCTTTGAGAATGTGCCAGCAGCCAATGCCGAGCAGCACAAAAGCAGCCAACATCAGAGAGGCGAGCAGCGTGTGGGCGACGGCCCAGATCGCGATCGGGTTTGTCAGAACTGCCCAGAGGTCAACCATCCGCGCTTGGCCAGTCGTGGCATCGATGCTGTACCCGACCGGATTCTGCATCCAAGAGTTGGCCATCAGAATGAAGGCTGTCGAGAGCCATGTGCCGGCAACTACCAGCCAGATTGAGGCGAGGTGCATTCGCTCTGAGAGCCTGCCCCAGCCAAAGACCCAGATGCCAATGAAAGTCGATTCGAGCATGAAGGCGATCAAGCCCTCAAGCGCCAGCGTTGAACCGAAAACGTCGCCTACAAACTGTGAGTACGAGGACCAGTTCATGCCAAACTGGAACTCTTGGAGCAAGCCGGTAGCTGCGCCAATCGCGAAGTTAATCAGCAGAAGTGTTCCGAAGAACTTTGTCAGCCGCAGCCATGATTCGTCACGCGTGCGATACCACTTCGTCTGCATGTAGGCGATCACCGGCGCAAGCCCCAGCGTCAATGGCACGAAGACGAAGTGGTAAAGCGTCGTCGTGGCGAACTGCCAGCGAGCAAGCGTGAGAGCGTCGGCAGCTAGCGGCAACGAATCCATCAATACAAAGGTTACCCGCCTGCGTGGCTTTCGGGAGCTAACTTGGCGTCGCGGCGCGAATTAGTCACGGACGACGTGCGTTGAGCAGATGAAGTCTTGTAGTGCGCGGTTCTGCTTATCCCAAACCGGCCAAAGGTAGGCGAGGGCAATCGCGATCGTGCCGCCGATAATGGTGACCGCATTCCCGATCGCGGAGATCACGCCATAAAGTACAACCATCACGAGGAACTGTCGCACCAGCGCTGGGCCGTAGGTCATTGCCGCACCGTCCTCACGCAAAACGCGAATACCGAGTAGCTGCATTCCCCAAGTGCGACCGTTCTGCTGACCCTTGCGCGCCATCGTTATCGGCTGATAAGTGAACCCAACTAGCAGCGCGCCAAAAAACACGAGCAATAGTGCGCCGCCGACCGCCGCCTGCTCCTCGGTTGAGATCCCCTTGAGCTGATTGTCAACGATTTTGATTGATGCAAAGTCAACCCCGGCAACAATTACGACCGCAGCGATGATGAACGGAAGCGTGAAGGCAAACGTGATTAGAGCGTCAGCTATGTAGGCGCCAGCTCGCGGCCACCAGCCTGAAAGCAGTCGCGTTTGACCAGCGATAACGACCGTTGGCGGGCCGGCTGCCGCCGAGGGTTGGCCCGGCGCCACCGCAGCGGCCGGTGGCGGCGCGTCAGGTGCCTGTCCTGCCGCCAGCCGGTCGCCGGGAACGACAGGGGGCGCGAACGACCCCGCGCCCGGTGATGAGGCGGTCTGCTCCGTCCAGGCGCGCCCATTCCACCAGCGCAGCGCCGCTTCGCCGCGAGGATCGGCGTACCAGCCAGGGACGGGAGCTTCGTCTTCTGTCATCGGCGAAGGCTAACCAATCGGCTGACGGTTGGCGGCGCCTATTCGCCGCGCCGCCAATCTCGGCGTGGCAGGTCGGTTCGGTGGCGAATGAAGTGCTTGTTTCATAAATTCTTGGTAAATGCTGGCGGTTTGGCAATCGCGCCGGCAGTTCGGTGCGTATCATCTAAATTCCAAAATCAAATTAGGAGAGAACATGAAGCTCACACGTATTGCAATTATGGCTGCCATTGCCGCCGCCAGTTTGGGCGTCGTTGCATGTGGTAGCAGCGACAGCACGACAACAGCCGCGGAGACTACAGCGGCCCAGACGAGCAACGAAACGATTGCGGCAGTCGCCAGTGGTAACGCAGACCTTTCGACGCTGGTTGCCGCGCTGACAGCAGGCGACTTGGTGACGACGCTCGAAGGGGCTGGCCCGTACACGGTCTTTGCACCTACCGACGCCGCATTTGCCGATATTCAAAGCACGGTTGACACGCTGCTTGAGCCAGGCAACAAGACCGATCTGCAGCAGGTCCTCACCTACCACGTCGTTCCGGGGATCTACACCGCCGCTGACCTCAAGGATGGTCAGAAGCTGAAGACAGTTGAGGGCCAAGACCTGACGGTCACGGTCAAGGACGGCGTCGTGAAAGTCAACGATGCGACCGTTGAGAGCGCGGATATCAATGCCTCCAACGGTGTCGTTCACGTAATCAACAAGGTGCTCGTTCCGCCAACCAACTAGGCGCAGCGATTTAGCACGGCTAAAGAGCCCCGCGCCGCAGAAGCGGCGTGGGGCTTTTCGCCTTCTCAGCGCCGACCGCTAGCCGGTGAACGGCTCAACGGTGGAGAGGTAAACCCACCACCCCGCCAGCAGCACCGTCAGCACAGCGGCGCTTGCTGTCAGTGCGCGGGTACCTTTGCGGAGCCGTCCGATCGAAACGGCCGCCAGCAGCATCAGGCCGGGAACTGCTGGGTAGAGGTAGCGCGGAAGGAAGAAATCCCAGTTGATGACAAGCAGCACGTAACACATCCACACGAGGCCAACGCCGATTGGTAGCGCCAGCAATACGAGCAGCCGCGCTCGCCGTTCTCTCGCCGTCACGCTCAGCACGCCCAGTGGCGCGAGCACAACGAGCGACACCATCAGCACGGTCAGGACCCAACGCTTCAGCGCGGAAAGCAGCTCAATCCACCACTCCTCCGCCAGCGGTGCTCTGGTCACGACCAGCAGGCGCCCCGGGATGTCGCTCAGCGTGTATTTGATCCCGTCTGGATTGAAGAACGGTTCCATCAGTTGCCGCACAATGCGCGAGCCTGTCAGCGAGCCGTAGCGGTCAAGGTTCGACAGCAGCCAGGGCGCCATCATCAGCGCCGGAATCGCGACCACGCCAGCGGCGGCAAGCCAGCGAGCGCGGGCCGAGATCTGCGCCTGCCGCAGCAAGATGACGGCGCAGATAAGCAGCCCAGGGATAAAGACGATAATCGTAAGTCGCGTAAGCAGTCCCGCTCCGACCAGCACGCTGGCGCAGATCAGCCAGCCAACGCTGTGACGCTGCCAAGCGCGCCAAAGCACCAGCGTCAGGCCAATCCCAATCACGAACTCAAGGCCGCTGTTGGAAACCGTGACCGTCCGCAGCACAATGCCTGGCCAAAGTAGCGCCGTTAGCGCGAAGGCGAAGTACGGCTCGGCCTCGCTGGAATCACTAATCACCTCGGCCGTTAGGCGCCACAGCAGCAGCGCGGCGGCCAGCAGAAGCGCCAGCCCGATCAGCCGCATCACTCTGAGCTTGACTACGTAATCGCTGCCGGCAACGCGGAACGCAGTCGCCGACAGCAAGTAGTAGAGCGGCGGCTGAAAGGCCTCGTAGCTGCGGCCGCCGAGGCCGCGACTGGCTGGGTCGAGCCGGCCAGGCGACGGGTAGGTGCCCTCATAGATCGCCTCCGCCTGCGGACTTATCAGCGTCGGGCCCAGCAGCGGCAAACGGCCCTCTTCGGCGACGCTCTGAACATAACTGAAGTGGGCAATCTCGTCACCGGTGAACTTAGGCAACGAAAATACAGTGGCGAGGCCGGCCACAGTCATCGCCGCTAGCTGCACTGCAATCACCGCGCGAACCGTCGTGAGCTGCGCAAGTGCTGGGTACTTCACAAGCCAAGCCTCCTCCGTGGCAAGTCATGCCAATCGGCCACGCCGATGCGGCCGATTGTAATGGAGACGGTGGGAATCGAACCCACGTCCGCGGTCGCGTAAGAGGTGATGTCTACGAGCGTATCCGGCGCTCTAATCTCACTTCGCGCTCGCCTCGCCGGCGGGGTTGCGTGAAGCCAGTCCCCAAAAAATTTTCCCAGTTTGGCGAGGACAGTCCTCCCTAGGTAAGCCGGCATTTGATTCAGAAATCCCGACGGCCGGCGGGCCGGGCTCCGAACCTCACAGCGCTAGCGGTGTGCTAGGCGGCGAGGGCGTACTCGTGAGAGTCCGCACATATGTTTTTCCCGGTGATTTACGAGGCCTCCGGGAACCTCGGCTCGCAACCACCCCCACGATCCGACCACGTCGAAGCCTGTCGTCCCCTAGGGATGTACCAACTAACTAGTAGTTCATTCTAGCGCCATGATTGACCCTAGTCGGCGCTGCGTCGCTAATCTTGACCACTGTGAGCGGACTACGAAGAGCGCCTGAAACCAGCCTCCATCAGGCCCCCAGCGACCGAGCTTAAGTTGGCTAGTCGCGCCCAGAGCGCTCCGCGCGGGGTTGACCGCAGGCTTTTCCGCTCAACCCACTCGGCGCGAGCGCCGCTCGTCGGCGCCGTCGTACTAGGCGCTGCGACATCGCTACTGGTAGTTGCGCAGGCGGTTTTGCTGGGCCGTGTCATCGCCAGCGCCTTTCCTGGAGGGCAGAATCTCAGCGATGTAAGCGGCGAGCTTTGGATATTGGCCGCCGTCGTTGCGGCGCGTGCGCTCTGTGCCTTCGGCTTTGAAAGCTCCGGCAGGCTAGGCGCACGGCGGGTCGTCGGTGAGCTTCGCGCAGGCCTGACAGCGCACATGCTCGAAACGCGACCGGCCGGGCTGCGCGGCCAGCGTGCAGGTGAGCTGGTCACAAACGCTGTGCAGGGACTGAGCTCGCTCGAGGCCTACTTCGCTCGCTACTTGCCGCAGCTGGTGCTGGCGGTCGTGGTTCCCGTCGTAATCCTGATTTACATCTTCCCCCGCGACGCTGTCGCCGGGGGGATCCTGCTGGTGACGCTGCCGATTATTCCCTTCTTCATGGTTTTGATTGGACTAGCGGCACGGACCGCAACCGAGCGTCGCTGGCGCACGCTTTCGCTACTGAGTGCGCACTTCCTTGATGCCGTGAAGGGCTTGCAGACGCTGAAGGCCAACGACCGCGCGCAGCGGCAAGTTGAAACGCTGCGCGAGACCGGCGAGCAATACCGCAAGCAGACGATGGTGACTCTGAGGATCGCCTTCCTTTCATCTCTCGTCCTAGAGCTGGCGGCGATGATGGGCACGGCGCTGGTGGCGGCGGCGGTCGCGATTCAGCTGATCAATGGCGGGCTTGAGTTTTCAACCGCGCTCGCAGTGCTGCTGCTGGCGCCGGAGCTCTATCTGCCGCTCCGCATGCTCGGCCAGCAGTTCCACGCCAGCACCGATGGCTTAACTGCGGCGCAGCAGTGTTTTGAGGTGCTTGACACTCCTGCCGCCGTGAGCGTCCCTGCGGCGCCGCTACCGGCTCCTGACCCGCGAAGTGGCCCTCTCGTGCTAGAAAACATCAGATTCGCTTACGAAGGCCGCGGTGAGGCCGTGTTGGAATCGATCGACCTGACGCTCAATCCCGGCGAGCAGCTTGCGCTGGTTGGCCCCAGTGGCCAAGGCAAGAGCACCGTCTCCGCTTTAATCTTGCGGCTGCTTGACCCCGACGGCGGACGAATCCTTTGCGATGGCGTGGACCTGTTCGACGTTGACCCAAAAGAATGGCGCCGGCAGCTGGCTTGGGTGCCGCAGCGGCCAACGCTCTTCAGCGCGAGTTTGGCTGAAAACATTCGTCTTGGCCGGCCCGACGCCGACGATGCCGCGCTGCTGATGGCGTGCGCCGACGCGGGCCTTGAGCAACTCGTCGATTCAATGCCGCAAGGCCTTGAAACTCAGCTCGGCGACGGGCAGCGCACGCTTTCGGCCGGTGAGACTCAACGCGTCGCTTTGGCGCGAGCTTTCCTGCGCGACGCGCCACTTGTCGTGCTCGATGAGCCAACCGCCCACCTTGACAGCGAATCCTCGGCCGCAATCGGCGATTCGATCGCGCGGCTGAGCCAATCACGCAGTGTGCTGCTGATCGTTCACCGCCCAGCATTGGCGGCGGCCGCCGACCGAATAATCACGCTTCGCGAAGGCGTTGTAGTCGACGGGCAGGTAGAGCGATGAGCGTTGCCCAGTCCCCGCCGCCCCAAGTCGATCGCTGGGGCGCCTTGGTGCGAGCCGCGCGGCTCGTCAGCCCGCGCCGCGGGCGGCTAATCCTTTCGATCGCGCTCGGCGCTGGCGCGATCTTGGCTGCCGTGGGGCTGCTCGCGGTCGCCGGCGTGCTGATCAGCAAAGCGGCGCTGCGGCCGGAGATTTTGACGCTGACAATCTTCACTGTCGGCGTGCGCGCATTCGCGATGGCGCGCGCCCTACTGCGCTACAGCGAGCGGATAGTCTCGCACGACCTCGCCTTCCGCGTGCTGGCGGACCTGCGCGTGCGCTTCTTTGAGCGCCTGATCCCACTCGTTCCGGAGGGGCTACGCGGAGTTCGCAGTGGTGACGTTCTGAGCCGCTTCGTCGGCGACGTCGACACGCTGCAAGATCTTTACTTGCGAGCTCTCGGCCCACCGCTGATCTGCATCGTCGCAGTCGTTGTGCTCGCTGCTGGCCTCGCGATCGTGCTCCCAGCAGCAGCGCTCGTGCTGGTTGCGGCGATGCTGCTTGCTGGCCTGCTGCTGCCGGCGCTGGCAGCGCGGGCAGGCAGGCGCTCGGGGCTGCGTGAAGCTCCGGCGCGGGCGCAGCTGAGCGCTGAGCTCGTTGAGCTGGTCAGTGGCGCCGCTGAATTAGCCGTCTACGGCCGCGAGCAGCAGTGGGCTCAGCGGATTGAGCAGGCCGACGCAAAGCTCGCTGCGACTGAGCGGCCGGGCGCATGGATCAGTGGCGCGACCAGCGGCGCTGGCGTAGCGATCGGTGGTGCGGCGATGATCGCTGTCGCCGCGATCGGCGTCCAAGCAGTTGCCGAGGGGCAGCTGGACGGCGTGCTGCTGGCGGGCATCGTCTTTCTCACGATCGGTGCTTTCGAAGCGGTCATTGGGCTGCCCGACGCGGCTCAGCGGCTCACAGCCTGCGCGCAGGCGGCGGCGCGGGTTGAAAGCATCACCGAAGCTCCCGTCCCGGTCAGCGATTCCCCCTTTCCGAGGCCACTACCAATCGGCGGCTCACTGGCATTTGAGCAGGTCACGGTCTTTTTCGAAGGGCGCGAGCAGCCGGCGCTCAGGAACGTAAGCGCGACGCTGAAACCGGGCTCACGGATCGCCTTAGTGGGCGCCAGCGGCGCCGGCAAAACGACGTTAGCGAGCTGTGCCGTGCGCTTCCTTGACCCAAGCAGCGGCCGCGTGACACTGGGTGGCACAGAGATCGGCGAATTCAGCCAGGACGCGCTGCGCAGTGCGGTGAGGCTGGTGAGCCAGCAGGCATATCTCTTCACGACGACGATCGCGCAGAACGTGCGCCTCGCGGCGCCGCAGGCAAGCGACGAGCAGATTATTGGCGCGCTCAGCCGCGCCGGCCTTGGCCTTTGGCTCGACTCTCTCCCCGAAGGAATCGAAACGCTGGTCGGCGAGGAGGGCACCGAGGTTTCCGGCGGCCAGCGCGGAAGGATCGCGCTGGCGCGAGGCTTTATTGCTCCGGCGCAGATCGTGATTCTTGACGAGCCGACCGCCAACCTTGATGCGGCAGGGGCCCGTGATCTGCTCAGCGCAATCGGCTCTGAGCGCAGCGACGGCCGCGCGATGCTCGTGATCACGCACACGATTGAAGGGCTCGAAGATTTCGACGAAATCATCGTCCTTGACGCGGGCGAGGTAGTCGAGCGCGGCACTTGGAGCGAACTGATCACTGCTGAGGGCGCTCTTGCCAGGCTCTCTGCAGCGGCATAGACGGCTGCGGACATAAAGCGACGCGGGCCGAGCCATTGTGGGACCCCTCGCTCCATCTCGTTCCCCATTGCTGGGTTCAGTTCCGGTGAGGGAGGCGCGATCTTACATCCCTGATCGTCGCTCTTTACGGCTCGGACACCGCGTCTGAAATTGAAGTTAGAGATCGACCGAAACCGCGTCAAGGTCTCGGCGGCATTGATCCCGCTATTTAGGAGAAAAGAGCGCCGGGGCGAGCCTGTCGACGGCGATTTTCCGTTGCGCTTATGCTCGCCCGATGAGCGATACAACTGTAAACGACGTCACTTGGCAGCTTGAAGACCTTGTAGACGGCGGTGGGGCAGCGGAATGTGACGAGCTGCTCGCCGACGCCGACCGCCGCGCCGCCGCGCTCGCCGTGGCTCACGCCGGCAAGGTCGGCGAACTCGACGGCCCTGGTCTTGCGCTCGCCGTCGCCGAACTGGCGGTCATCAGCGACCTCGTAGGCCGCGCCGGCAACTACGCTCACCTGCGCTTCGCCGCCGACACCGAAGAGCCAGCCAATGGTGCGCTGATGGCTCGCGTTGGGGAGCTGGCAACCGGCATTGAGACAAAGCTCGTTTTCTTCGAACTTGAGTGGGCCGAAGTGGAACAGCAGCGCGCCGCGGAGCTGCTCGAAGCAGGCGGCCTAGAACACGCGCGCCACTACCTGCAGACGATTCGCCGCTACCGCCCTCACCTTTTAAGCGAAGCGGAAGAGAAGCTCTCGGCCGAAAAGGCCGTCACCGGCCGCGACGCTTGGTCACGGCTGTTCAGTGAACTAACGAGCGCTATCCGCGTCGACCTCCCCGGCACCGACGAAGCTGCGCCGCTGGATCAAGCGCTGAGCCTGCTCCACTCGCCGGAGCGTGACGCGCGGCGCGACGCCGCGGCGGCGGTCACGCGGGCGCTCGAGCCGGGGCTGAGGACGCGCGCCTACCTTTTCAACACGCTGCTGCAAGACAAGGCGACAGAGGACAGGCTGCGCGGCTATCCAACATGGCTCTCAAGTCGCAACCTCGCAAATGAGGCCAGCGACGAATCGGTTGAGGCTCTGGTCGAGGCGATCGAGGGCGCTTACGAAGTTCCGCGCCGCTGGTATCGGCTCAAGGCAAAGCTGCTTGGGCTCGAACGGATTGCCGATTACGACCGCGCCGCGGCGATCGCCGAGGACGACGTCAAAGTTGACTGGAATCAAGGCAAAGAGATCGTGCTCGACGCCTATGGCGACTTCTCACCGGAGCTCGGCGACCTTGCAGCGCGCTTCTTCGACGAGCGCTGGATCGATGCCCCGGCCCGGCCCGGCAAGCGTGGAGGCGCCTTCTGCGCTTACACCGTGCCGAGCGTCCACCCATACGTAATGCTCAACTGGACGGCCACGCGGCGCGACGTGATGACTTTGGCGCACGAGCTGGGCCACGGAGTTCACGCGGCGCTCGCAATTCCGCGCGGCATCTTCGAGCAGCACACGCCGCTGACGGTCTGCGAAACGGCGTCAGTATTCGGCGAAACGCTCGTCTTCCGTCGCCTGCTGGAGGCTGCCGAGACGCCCGAGTCACGACTCAGCCTGTTGGCAGAGAACATCGAAAACTCGATTGCCACAGTCTTCCGCCAGACGGCGATGAATCGTTTTGAGCAGGCCGTCCACACTCACCGGCGCGAGCAAGGCGAACTTTCAGTCGAGGATTTCGCGGATCACTGGCAGGCGACGCAAGAAGACCTGCTCGGGGACGCCGTCGAGATCACGCCGGACTACCGCGGCTGGTGGAGTTACATCCCCCACTTCATCGGCAGCCCCGGCTACGTCTACGCGTATGCCTACGGCCAGCTACTGGCGCTCTCGGTTTACGGCCAATACCTCAAAGAGGGCGAAGCGTTCGTTCCCGCCTACCTTAAGATGCTCGCCGCCGGCGGCTCGCGTAGCCCTGAGGAGCTGGCCAGGATCGCGGGTCTTGACCTCAGCGACCCAGGCTTCTGGAAGTCAGGGCTTGAACTGGTCGCCGCTGAGCTCGACGAAGCAGAGGCGGCCGCCGATGAAGTGTTAGCCGCGCGTAGCGACTAGCGGTTGGCTTCGCGCAGCGCGCGATCGATGTCACGCTTGGTTTCGCGCTCTTTGATTGCTTGGCGCTTGTCGAAGCGGTCGCGGCCCTTCGCGAGGCCTAGTTCAACCTTTGCATGCTGACCCTTAAAGTAGATCCGCAGCGGCACCAGCGTGAGGCCTTTCTGCGAGAGCGCGCCGGCCAAACGCTGAATCTCGACCCGCTTAGCGAGCAGCTTGCGCACCCGCTCGGGCTCGTGATTATTGGCGGCAGCAGGCGCGTACGGCGAGATGTGACAGTTGTGCAGCCACATTTCGCCCTCCCATACCTGGGCGTATGAATCCTTGATTTGGACGGCTCCTTCGCGCAGCGCTTTCACCTCAGTGCCTTGGAGCTCGATTCCACACTCGATCTTCTCGACGATCTCGTAACGGTGGCGAGCCTGGCGGTTGGTTGCGACGTCGCCGGGAGCGACCTTCTTTTTGCCTGCCTTTGCCATCGCCAGCGAGCCTAGCGAGCAGGAGGCGCTTCGGCGAGTATGAGATCAACCCGGCCACGTGCCTTGTCGATCCGGTCGACCTTTACCGAAAGGCGGTCGCCGAAGCGGATCGCAGCGCCGCTCTTGTTGCCGGTCATGATCGTGCCCTGCTCGTTGAGATCCCACCAGTCGCCTTTGATCCGGCGAACGGGAAGAAAACCTTCGTGCGCACCATCGTCGAAGCTTATGAAAATTCCAGCCCCAATTAGGCCGGTCACTTCGCCCTCGAAGCGCTTATCGGGTCCGCGCTCGCGGAGACGGCGTTCAAGCAGGAATGTTCCAGCGATCGAATCGGCAATCCGCTCGGTGCGAATTGCGTCGCGCTCGCGCTCGCTTGTCCATACCGCCACCTCCTCGAGCTCATCTGCGCGCGGCGCCTGCTCATCGCAGCCAACGGCACTCAACAGCGCGCGGTGGCATAGCAGGTCGGGGTAGCGGCGAATTGGCGAAGTGAAGTGGCAGTAGTTGGAGAGCCCGAGCCCGGCGTGACCAATGTTGTCAGGCGAATATCGAGCCTGCCGCAGCGAGCGCAAGACTAAGTAGGTAAGACCCATGCGAGCGACGCCGGTGCGTTTTACGTGCTCATCAACGGCCAGCGAAGCTGCTGCGACGACCTCCGCCGCCTCGCCAGACGAAAGGTGCTCGGGCGTTGCCGGCGTGGCGATGCCCAAGGAGGCGAGCTGGTCGAGTAGCCGCTCAACCGACTCTGCTTCCGGACGCTCATGCACTCGGTAGAGCGCCGGCAAACTCTTCTCGATGGAGAGCGTCGCGACGGCCTCGTTGGCGGCGATCATTAGGTGCTCAATCAGACGGTGCGATTCGGTCTGGACAATGGCCACCGAGCCGGCAACGTGGCCCTGCTTGTCGAACGAGAATTCCGGCTCTACCGACTCGATCGCGAGCGCCGAGCCGCCCGCGCGACGGGCCTCGTCGCGCTGGGCGGAAAGCTCGCGCGCGGCGACGAGCGGCTCAGCCCACGGCGCCTGTGCCTCTTGCTCGCCGGAGAAGATCTCATCAACGTCCTCGTAGCTAAGGCGCTTGTCGGAGCGAATCGTCGAGCGATAGAAACTGCTCGAAGCAAGCTTTGCTCCTTCGAACTCAAGCTCCGCTGTAACAGCCAACCGGTCTTCACCGGGAACCAGCGAGCAGGCGTCGTTAGATAAGGCTTCAGGCAACATAGGCTCAACGGCGCCGGGGACGTAAACACTCGTGGCGCGGCGGCGCGCCTCGCGGTCAACCGGGTCGTCAGGGCGCACGTAGGCGCTCACGTCGGCGATGTGAACCCAGATCCGCGTGCGCGAGTCGCTCAGCTTCTCCGCCGAGATCGCGTCATCGAAATCCTTCGCGCCCGAAGGGTCGATCGTAAAGGTTGTCAGCTGGCGCAGGTCGCGGCGCCCGGACTCCGGGTGCGGGTGCTCGCGCGCCGCATCAGCGGCGGCCAGCACGGCCTTTGGAAAGCGACGGCGCAGGCCACGGTCAAGCATCAGTGCCTCTACGACGTTGCGCGCAATATCAGGGCTTCCCAGTAGCCGCAGCACTTTCGCCCGCGCGTTACGCGAGCTGGCACCAGGCGTCGCGATCAGAGCCAGCTTGCCGGCCTTCGCTTTAGCCGGCGGCTTGCCGATGCTGATCTGCTGGCCGGGTTCAAAGAATGGCTGGCCGACAAGGAACTGGCCGCGCTTTTCAAGCAGCACAACCTGCGGCTCGCCGGCGACGCGCTCGGGTTTTGGCGGCGGCGGCATCTAGTTGACGTTGGCGCAGCCGCCGAGCTTGGCCAACGCTGCGCGCAGTGCCAAGTCCTTCGTCGCCTGATCGGGCTGCTTCACAAGAAGATCCGGTTTAAGCCCGGCTCCTTGCGAAACACCTCTGCCCCCGAGGTTGCGGCCCTTGGGCGTGAAATACTGCCCGGCAGTGAGGTCAAGCGCGCCGCCGTTAGACAGCTCAATCACCTGCTGGAAGACGCCCTTGCCGAAGGTCTTCTCTCCAACAAGAGTGGCGCGACCACGGTCCTGAAGGGCGCCAGCAACTAACTCAGAAGCGGACGCGCTGCCAGCGTTTGTGAGCACGACGAGCGGCGCCTTCGGAATGATCGGATTGCCGACCGCGTTGAGCGTGCGCGTTCGAACGTTGCGCCCACGCGTCGTGACGATCGGGCCGTTCGCAAGGAAGGCGCTGGCGACTAGCTGCGCTTCGTCGACCAGTCCACCGCCGTTATTTCGCAGATCGAAGATATAGGCCTGCGCGCCTTGCTTTTTCAGCTTCTGCAGCGCCGCATAAACCTCAGCGTGCGCGCCGGAGGTGAAAGATGAGAGCGCGACAACGCCAATCTTTTTCCCACAGACGGTTTTCATTAGGGACGCAACGACAGGCACGCTGACCGCGCGGCGCGTCGCGACAACGGTTCGCTCTTTACCGTCGCCAACGATCTTCAACCGAACCTTTGTGCCTGCCGGCCCTTTAACAAGCTGCGAGGACTGCTCGGTCGTCAGCCCTTTGAGCGAGCGCCCGTTCGCTTCGACGATCTGGTCGCCAACCTTGATCCCCGCCTCTTTTGCTGGAGATTCCTTGTAAACAGACCGAATCAACAGCCCGCGCTTACTGCGATCAACGCTCACGCCGATCCCGGTGAAGCTGCTGGTCTGCGCCTCTTCAAACTTTTTGTATTCGGCCGGAGTGAAATAGGTTGAGAAGCGGTCATTGAGCTTCTTGACGGCGCCGGCGATCGCAGTGTCAGCCAGCTGACCGGGCGCGAGCTTGCGGTAGTAGGTGTCGTCGATCACGTCGAGTGCTTCGTTGACGATGATCTGGTCATTGCTGCCGACCAGCGCGCTGCGCAATGGCTGGGGAACGAGATCACCATGGCGGCCGCCAATCCAAACTCCAATTATCAGCGCGAGGATCGCGGCAAGGAGAGCGCCGAAGGCGACGATGATGACCAGCAGGGATAAGGCTACGCGGCGTGAGGACATGAATCATTGAGGCGCTGCTCTAAGCGCTCGCAGAGAGGGTAGAGCGGTGGCAGCGTGGAGCGAGCGAGACGGCGCCTAAACCTGCAGGAAGCGGCGCATTGAGATCGCCGATCCAACCGCGCTGACGGCGATGCCGGCGCCCAGAAGGATCGCGATCAGGACGCCGAAACCGATCGTCGTCGGCGCTGAAAGCAGCGCAAAGTCGTTTACCAACGGATCTACTAGCGCAACCTTCATCACGCCAAGCAGAAGGATCGCCAGCACGGCGCCCAGCGCCCCGAGGATCACGGCCTCAAGGACGAACGGCCAGCGGATAAAACCGTCGGTCGCGCCGACTAGCTTCATCACCTGAATCTCGCGGCGACGCGAGAAGACGGAAAGACGAATCGTGTTCGAGATAAGCAGCACCGAAGCGATTATCAGTAGCGCCGCGAGCAGCCCCGTGGTCAGCTTGACGACGCGAGTAGCGGTCAAAATCTTGTCGGTATTGTCCTTCGATGAACCGACCGAGTCAATTAATGGGTCGATCGTCGTGCGCCCCCCGCCTGGTGTCTGCGGTGCGATCGCGCTGACCAGCGCGAGCGCGTTGTCAGCGTTCGTCGGCGTTACGCGCAGCGTGTCGGGCAGTGGGTTGGAGCCGAGCAGGTCGTAAGCATCCGGGTTCTTGCGCCGCTCCTGCGCGTAGGCGTTCTCTTTGCTGACAAACTGAACCGACCTAACTCCATCGAGGGCCAACAGTTGAGCTCGCACGCGCTGCGCGTCTGCCGGGGTTGAGGCGGCCTTCATGTAGACGTTGACGATCACTTGGCCACGGACGTCATTGGCGGCGCCCGTGGTCGCTTGGACAATCGGGATGAAAACTCCGAGCACGAGTAGCGTCACAAGCACCGAGGCCAGCGCGGCGAAGCTCGGCACAGCGTTGCGAGAGATCGAACGCAAGGCCTCACGGGCGAAAAAGCGGATGTTCATTAGTCTCGGAATGCCTCATCGAAGTCGTCGCCCGGCTCGCGCTTCTTCTCCACGCGACGAGGCTCAGGAGACGGCTCGCGCAGCAGAGCGCCAAACTCGGCGGTCGACATGTCGGTCGGCGCATATTGACCATCGAGTTCGTCACGAACGACGACTCCCTCGGCTAGCTCGATCACGCGGCGGCGCATGCGGTCAACCATCGCTGAGTCGTGCGTCGCAACGAGCACAGTCGTTCCGGTGCGATTGATGCGGTAGAGCAGCTGCATGATGCCAATCGAAGTTTCAGGATCAAGGTTGCCGGTCGGCTCGTCAGCCAAAAGCAGCGGTGGTGCATTGACGAAGGCGCGGGCGATGCTGACGCGCTGCTGCTCGCCGCCGGAGAGCTGGTCGGGGTAATGGTGGAGCTTGGTTGCGAGGCCTGTGAGGCGAAGAATGTCCGGCACCTTCTCGCGGATATCGGCGCGCGCGCTGCCCGTTACCTGCAGCGCGTAGGCAACATTTTCGTAAACCGTCCGGTCGGGCAGGAGTTTGAAGTCTTGAAAGACAACGCCAAGGTTGCGGCGGTAGAACGGCAGTTGTTTGTGACTCAGCTCGCCGAGATCACGGCCGGCGACAAGGATGCGGCCCTCGTCCGGGTCGAGCTCCTTGATTAGAAGTCGCATCAGCGTCGACTTGCCGGAGCCGGTTGGGCCAACGAGAAAGACAAACTCGCCGCGGCGAATCGTGAAAGTGGTGCCGCTTAGCCCAGCCTTGCTGCTGTCGTAGCGTTTTGTTACGCCGCGGCACTCAATCGCATTTGCTGGGTCGCCGGGGCGGCCAGATGCGGCAGCGGCATCCTTGCGCTGAGCCACCTGCGAGTCGCGCAGGCGCAGTTCTTTCTCCGTAGCGGCCATCGAAGCGAGGTTAGCCCCGCCAGTCTGGATTCCTCCCCAGCGGGCGCGATGCAGCAGTGATTGCAGCCGACTCGGCGCGTAACGAGCCCCACGTCGTCGCTATCTTCATCCGATGGCTGAAATCTCCACAGCAACAGGCGCCAATGGACTACCGATTCACCGGATCGGAATTCCCGGAACGCGGGCAACGACGATCCTCGTGGCCTTCGACGCTGGGGCTCGCACCGAGAGCGCCGGCGAAAACGGAATGGCCCACTTTCTTGAACACCTTGTATTCAAGGGCGGCCAGATCTACGACGACTACCGCAAGGTCAACGAGACAGCGGAGCGGATGGGCGGCTCGCTCAACGCTTATACCAGCCACGACCTCGTCGCCTTCCACATCACGGTGCGGGCCGAATCGACCGTTGCCGCAATCGACCTGCTGACCGATTTCGTCGGCCGCCCGAGGCTCGACGGTGATGAACTCGATAAAGAACGCGGCGTCGTGATCCAAGAGATCCAGCGGTATAAGGACGAGCCAGCCTCGGTCGCTGGCGACCTGATCGAGCGCGCTGGCTTTGGCGACCACCCACTGGGGCGCACGGTGCTCGGCCCCGAAGAGCACATTGAAAGTTTCTCGCGCGAGGCGATCGTCGCCTTCCGTGAGCGCCGCTGGTCAGGGCAGCGCGGCGGTGCTTTCATCGTCGGCAACCTCGAACACTTGCCGGCAAACGGTGCTGTTGACGAGTACTTCGATCGTTTTCCATCGCTGCCCGATACCCCAAAATCAGAGCCGCCCGCAGCGTTCGCGCCGGTCACGCTGGTTGAGGAGCGTGACAGCAACCAATCTCACCTGCGAATGCTCTACCAGCCGGACCTCGATCCAAGTGACGCTCGCCAGCGCGTTGCCTTTGGAATCTACTCGACTCTGCTCGGTGGTTCGATGGGCTCGCGCCTATTCGATGAGATCCGCGAGCAGCGCGGCCTTGCCTACTCTGTTTTCTCGATGGCCCACGTCGCCAGTGACTACAGCGCGCTCGTCCTGGGCGCGGGGCTGGAGTCAGCGAAGACGGTCGAAGCATTCACGCGGATGAAAGAGATAGTCGGCGAACTTGCCGCCGACGGACCAACCGCGGAAGAGGTTGAGCGCGCCCGCGCCTACGTGGCTGGCCGCCGCGTGCTCTCATTTGAGAGCACCAATTCGGTCGCTGGCTACGCCGCTGGGCGCGCGATCGTTAACCGCGAGAGCTTTGATCCCGACGACGCAATTGCCGCAATCGACGCCGTTACCTATGAGCAAGTGGCCGAGGCCGCGCGGCGCGTTAATCCTGAGGAACTCTCAGTTGCCTGCGTCGGCCCGCATGAATACGCCGATTTTTCGTAGTTTTTGTTGTTAGCAGGCGCGAGCGTCACAAAAGAGGAGTAGCGTTGTCTGTAGTTCAGGAGCACTGGTGACACCTCGCATTTCCGTATCCCTACTTGGAACGCAGTCGGACGAGCGGCTGGCGTCGCTCGCTGGCTCCGGCCACGAGCGCGCTTTTGAGGCGATCGTTGAGCGTTACCGCAAAGCGTTGACGCGCTATGCGCAGCGTTTCCTTGGTGAGGCGAGGGCCGAAGAGGTTGTCCAAGCGGCATTCTTAAGTGCCTGGTCGGCGCTGACTACCGGAACCGAGGTCCGCGATTTGCGGCCTTGGCTATACCGCATCGTCCATAACGGAGCCCTGAACGCAATGAACCGATCTGAATCTGGAGACCTTGAACTAATCGAAGCGGCCGACGGCGCGCTGAGCCCGCACTCGATCCTCGAACAGAACGAAGAGGTCCGTAGCGCGCTAAGCGTGATCGCCGAACTTCCCGAGCGCCAGCGCGCCGCGCTGCTCGCCGTGGCAGTCGACGGCCGCAGCCACGCAGACGTCGCCGGTGACCTCGGCGTCAGCGATGCCGGCGTTCGCCAACTCGTTCGCCGCGCTCGCGTACAGGTACGCAGCGCGGTAACGGCCCTAACGCCGCTTCCACTCGCACTCTGGCTCGCCAACGGCCAGCGCGTTCCCTCACCCGACGTAAGCCAGCGCGTCGCCGAACTTCTTGCCGAAGGCGGCGGCAACGCGCTGGCAGCTAGCGCGATGAAGGCTGGGGCGATCGTCGTCTCGGTCGCCGCCGTGGCAACTGCAGCGCCAAAGGTCAGCAACGTAATCGAACGAGGCCGAAGCTCAGACAAAGCCGCGGCAATCCTTCGCGCAAGCACTGCGGGCAGCAGTGCGCTTGGCTCAGGCGGCCCCGCAGCGGCGCTAATTCCAGGGCTTGGCCTCGGCGCCAGCGATACGGGCCGCGGAGGCGACAGCGACCGAGCGATGGCCGGCATGGATGCAGCGCCTGGCGACCCGGCGGCCGGTGACGAGGCCCTAACCTTCGGTGCGCCCGGTGAGGATCGCAGCCCTGTGTTTGCACCTTTGCCAGAGATGCGCTCCCCCGGCGGCGGTCGCGGCGGCGATCGAAGCGGCAGCGATGACGACGGCGGGCGCAGCCAGCCATCGCAGCCACTGGCGGGCACGCCGGCGCCCGGCAGGCCCAACTACAGCGCCCCTGGCGGCAGCAAAGGCGACGATAAGCCCAGCACGCCCAGCAAGCCGGATAAACCAAGTGAGACCGAAACGCCCAGCAAGCCCGAAACGCCCAACAATCCGCAAGCGCCCGGCAAGCCAGATAAACCAAGCAAGCCGGATAAACCAAGCAAGCCCGACAACAGCGGCTCCGATGACAAGCCCAGCGCTCCGAACAGACCAGCCGATGGCGACTCTGGCGGCGGCCGGTCAGAGCAGAAGCCGAGGAACGACAAGTCCAGCGACGACTGAGGCGCGCTTCAACTGTCACGCGGCCAATCGGCGCGTCCTAAGGGTTGATCGCGACCATCCGCTCGATCGGCACTCGCGCCAGCTCAGCGATCGAGGGCTCGACCTTGACCTCGCCGCTACCGTCGCGCAGCGTGTCGCGCAGTTTCTCGAGCGTAATCATCTTCATG
>JBDNJF010000033.1:0-89194 GCA_041687955.1 Solirubrobacteraceae bacterium | reverse complement strand
CGGCGGAGCCCGCGCGCGCGCTGCTATGTTCGGAGCCATGCGCGTCCTGCTTGTTTCCACCTACGAGCTCGGCCACCAGCCCCTGCATCTCGCCTCGCCCGCCGCAGCGCTGCAGCGCGCCGGCCACGAAGTGCGCTGCCTCGATCTGTCGGTCGAGGATTGGGATCCGGACCGCTTCGACTGGGCCGAGGCGGTCGGGATCTCGGTGCCGATGCACACTGCGATGCGGCTCGGGCTACGCACCGCCGAGTCGCTGCGGTCGGACCGGTCCGACCTGCCGATCTGCCTCTACGGCCTGTATGCCCCCGTCAGCCGCGAGTTCACCGAGGGGCGCCTGGTCGACTGCGTGATCGCGGGCGAGTACGAGCCGCCGCTCGTCGCCTGGGTCGACGGCCTTGCGCGCGGGCAGCGCAACGTCTTGGACGGGGCGCCCGTCATCCACCTCGGCCGCGGGAGCTTCGAGCTCCCCGCCCGCGAGCTGCTGCCGCCGCTGGAGCTCTACGCCCGCCTGGCGGTCGACGGCGAAGAGCGCCTCGCCGGCTACGTCGAGACCAGCCACGGCTGCGTGCACAAATGCCGCCACTGCCCGGTCGGCGTCGTCTATGACGGGCGCATCCGAATCGTCCAGGAGGAGGTGATCCTGCGCGACGTCGAGCGCCTCGTCGCGATGGGCGCCCGCCACCTGACCTTCGGCGACCCGGACTTCCTCAACGGCGTGAAGCACTCCATGCGTGTCGTACGCGCGGTCCACGAGCGCTTCCCAGAGCTGACGTTCGACTGCACGGTGAAGGTCGAGCACATCCTCGAGCACGCCGAGGTCTGGTCCGAGATGGCGCGGTCGGGCTGCCTGTTCGTGGTGTCCGCGATGGAGTCCGTCAACGACGAGATCCTCGTCCGCCTCGACAAGGGCCACACGGCGGCCGACGCCTCCGCCGCGATCGCGATCCTGCGCGAGCACGGCATCGAGCCACGCCCGTCGTTCATGCCGTTTACGCCTTGGAGCACCCCGGCCGACATCGTCGAGCTGCTGGACTTTGTCGCCGCGCACGACCTGATCGGCAACGTCGATTCCGTGCAGTACATGATCCGGCTGCTGCTGCCTGCGGGCTCGCTGCTGCTCCCCCATCCCGACCTGCAGCCCCACCTCGAGCCCTACGACGCCGCGAACCTCGTCTACCCGTGGAGCGCCGCCGACCCGAGGTCCGACGAGCTGCAGGTCGAGGTCGCGGCGATCGTGCGCCGCAGCATCGAGCAGGACGAGCCGGCGAGCGCGACGTTTTACGAGATCCGGCGGGCGGCGCTTGCGGCGGCCGGCCTCGAGCCCGACGAGGACCAGACCGAGGTCTGCTCGGTCGCGGCGCGCCCGCGGCTCACGGAGGCCTGGTTCTGCTGCGCGGAACCGACCGAGGACCAGATCGTCGGCGTCTCGGCGGCGCCAAGTGGGCCCCGCAGCTCCAACTAGGAGGGCGAACCAGCTCTTCTAACCGCCGATAACGAAGCCGCGCTCAAGCAGCGTTACGACGCTGGCCTCGAAGGCAGCAAAGTCACGGCTGAGCAGGTGGTCAAGCGGGCGGCCGCTCGGCCCTTTGGTTCGCACCCAACGCTGCAGCACTTCGGCGCCAACGCTGGCCAGCGCCTCGTCGGTCAATGTCAGCAGGATCGGCAGCTCGGGGCGGTGGTCGAGGCTGTCGGAGATGATCTCGATCGGGTTGCTGTCGAGCGCCACGCAGAGCTCTTCGTCGCTAAGGCCAAGCTGCCCCATCAAGATTACGGCTGCGGTGGCCATTGACAGGCGCTTCAGTCGCCGCGGGCCTGAAGCCGCGCGGCCGGCTCGCGCCGTTGCTCACCGGGCCAGAAGCCTGTGATGTAGCGAAAGCCGGTTGCTCCGGCGCGCGTGAAGGTGGCCGTCGTCACGGCGATGATCGAACCCTTCAGCGCCGCCGCCGCGATCACCTCGGGCCAGCTTGCAAGTTCGGTCGTGGCGGTAGGAGGTTCGCTCCCGCGCGCCCGCTCCCAGCCGTCGACAAACGTTCTTTTGCCAACGCGCTTAGCCAGCACGGTGCCCAGCACGAGGCCAACCGGCAAGAAAAGAATCTTCGCAATCACGCTGCCAGACTACCGCCAGCGTGCAGCTAAGCGCGGCGACCGGCGCCGGCCGCCCAAGCGGCCTTTATCCTCATGGGTCGTGATTTTTCCGCGAATCTGGCTAATCGTTTTGGCCGTCGGCGTCTTTCTGATCGCTTCTTTCCTCGTTGCGCGCTGGCTGACGGCCGAAAACCGCGAACGCAACGCCGTTGTTGACCTGCTCCAGCTCCAGAACGAGGGCGACGCGGCGGGAATGCTTGCTGCGATCGAGGGCTGCGCGCAGACGCCCAAGTGTCGCGCCGACGTGCGCTCCAACTCCCGTCGGCTCAGTGGCGACGGATCATTGAAGATTCTGCGCTTCGACTCCGCTGGTACCTATTCGATCGGCGGCACAAGCGGCAATTCGCGCGTCGCGTGGAACCGTGGCGGTGCGAGCTTCCCTGTCGTTCAGTGCATCAAAGTTGAGCGCCGCGGGCTGGCCTTCTTTGGGGCCAGCACTGTGATCCGATCGATCAGCCGCCCAATCGGTAGAGAGTCGTCATGTTCAAGCTAATGCGCCTTTGCGCCACGTTGCTGGCGGTCGCTGCCCTGCCGGTCACCGCCGCGCCGGCCGCCGAGAGCTCAGCCGGCACGGCGGTGAGCGCAAAGACGCTCTACGTTGATGGCCCGTCGGGCCGCTACCTCGTCGACGGGGGCTGGCTCAGGCGGCTTGATCCAAACAACGTTGGTCTTGGTCAAAGCTGGCAGAAAGAGAGCAGCCAAACCGATTGGGCATCGATCAAGGTTCCAAATGCTTGGAATGCTGGCGACGACAGCTTGACTTCCTACCTCGGCTCAGTCGGCTGGTACCGCAACGAATTAAAGCTGCCGCAAGGAGCCGCTGACCGCTCCTGGGTGATCCGCTTTGAGCAGGTCAATTATTCGGTTACGGCCTGGCTCAACGGGGTTCGGATCGGCTCGCACTCCGGCGCTCATGAGCCATTTGAGTTGCGCCTGCCACAGGCGCTGGTAAAGCCCAGTACAGCCAACAGCCTTGTTTTAAGAATCGATAGTCGGCGGACGATCAACGACCTGCCGCCGGCCCGCAACAATGAATTTGGCGAGCCACAAGGTGGCTGGTGGAACTACGCCGGAATTCTGCGTGAGGTTTACCTGCGCGCCGTCGATCAGATCGACATTACCTCGGTCAATGTGCGCCCCGACCTGCGCTGTGCAAGCTGCGCTGCCGTCGTTAATTGGCAGGTGAAGCTGAGTAATCTGGGCTCCAAGACGCAGAGCGTTACCGTCGCCGGTCGCTTTGGGTCGCAGCGACTGACGGTTGGAAAGGCCAAATTGCGCCCCGGCGGCTCGGCGACGCTGACCAAGAAGCTCACCGTCGCCAAGCCGAAGCTTTGGTCACCGGCGCGGCCATACCTTTACGACGCTTCACTGGTGGCGGCCGTTGGCGCGCGAACCGTGCAGCGCTACACGCGACACGTTGGCGTTCGCACGGTCGCAGTCGACAGCACTGGCCGGCTGACGCTAAATGGTCAGCGCCTTGACCTGCGTGGAGTGGGGATGCACGAGGATGCTCCCGGCCGCGGCTTTGCGATCGATAACGCGATCCGCGACAAACAGATCGGCTGGGCGCGTGAACTAGGCGGACTCGTCTTGCGCTCGCACTATCCGCTCCATCCCTACACGCTGCAGCGCGCAGACGAGCTGGGACTGCTGGTCTGGTCGGAGGTACCGGTCTACCAGATCCCCAACGATCAGCTGGCGATCGCCGCCAACAGGGCTCGCTACGTCGCTGCAGTTGGCTCAATGGTCGAAGTCAATCGTGACCACCCGTCGATCTTCGTCTGGTCGGTTGGCAACGAGATGGCCTCCAGCGCAGATGACTCGCAAGCCAGTTACATCGCTGCCGCAACTGCACTCGCCAAGCGACTCGACCCCAATCGACCAGTCGGAATTGCCGCCGGTGGCGTTGGCAACGCTTGCCAGAGCGCCTACGACCCGCTTGACGTAATTGGAATGAACGCCTACTTCGGCTGGTACGTCGGTGAAAGCGGGTCGATCGCTGACCGCGATCTGCTTTCAGGGGCGCTCGATGAATCGCGTGCCTGCTACTCGAAGAAGGCGATGATGATCACTGAGTACGGCGCTGAAGCCTCTGCGGCGGGGCAGCCGGAGGATCGCGGCACCTGGACCTTTGCGAACGAATTGCTTCAGTTCCATCTCGCCGTTTACGGATCAAAGCCGTGGCTTTCAGGCTCGCTCTACTGGGCGCTGCAGGAATTCTGGGTTCGCCCGGGCTGGGACGGCGGCAACCCGCTTCCCGCACCTCCATTGCACCAGAAAGGGTTGGTTACTTTCGCTGGCGCCAAGAAGCCGATATTCGCGCCGATTCAAAAGGCCTTTAAAGCCGTGAGGCAGGTCGGCTCGAAGCGTTAGTAGCTCGGCTCTGCGGCCCGCCAAGGCGCCCGCGCGCGGCGATCCCGCTACCATCGGGCGCCGCCCATGGCTCAAACTTCGAACTCCACACTGAATGCCGCTCCGCGCCAACCAGATGGCTCGCGCGCTAACCGCAGGCTGCGCCGTGAGGGCCAAGTTCCTGGCGTCCTCTACGGCGGCGAGGGCGAAGCGGTCGCGTTTTCGGTTGACAGCCGTGAGCTACGCAACGCGCTCCAAGCCTCCGGTGCAGTTGTCGATCTCGTCGTCGGCGGAACCAGCGAGCCGGCTGTTCTCAAGGACGCTCAGCGCCACCCGGTGCGCGGCGAGATGACGCACGTTGATTTCGTGCGCGTCAACCTAAATGTCGCGATTCAGGCCGTCGTGCCGCTGATCGTTGTTGGCGCCGAGGAATCACCAGGCGTCGTCGAAGGAGGCGTCGTCGACCAGCCGATCCGCGAAGTTCAGGTTGAGGCGCTGCCGAACGAGATTCCAGAGTCGATCGAAATTTCTGTCGCCGAGCTCAACATCGGCGAGACCGCCCAACTTTCGTCCGCCGTCGTTCCGGCCGGCGTAACGCTGCTTGATGAAGATGACCTTGTGGTTGTGTCGATGCTCGCTCCACGGCTCGAGATCGAGGAGACGATTGAGGAAGAGACGGAATTGATCGGTGAGGACGGTGAGCCGATCGAGGCGTCTGGCGAAGAGGGCGATGGCGAGGGCGATGGTGACGGCGGCGACGGTTACGGCGGCGATTCGGGCGAAAAGTCCGATGACGACGCTGGCTAGTCTGCGCTCCGCCGCTTAGCATTAAATCAGTGGGCCGTTTTTTCTCTCGCTCCGACCCCGTCGACTGGTTGATCGTTGGTATTGGTAATCCCGGCGCTGGCTACGAATGGACGCCGCATAACGTCGGCTTTCAGGTCATCTCGGAGCTATCGCGGCGCTGGGACCTTGGCCGCCCGAAGAAGAGTTTCAATGGTTTGATCGTCAGCGGCCGCGTTGGCCCACTCGGGGGCCCAGCCGTCCGTGTTGCCTTGCTTGAACCGCTGACCTACGTGAACGAGTCGGGAACATCGGCTGGGCCAGCGCGAGGCGCGCTGAAGCTCGAACTCGATCACGTGCTCGTGATTCACGATGAGATCGATTTTCCATTCGGTCAGCTGCAGGCGCGGCTCGGCGGCGGGCTTGCCGGCCACAACGGGCTGAGGTCTCTGCGCAAGGGCTTTGGTTCCGAGGACTTTGGCCGGCTGCGCATCGGCGTTGGTCGGCCTGCGACAAGCGACTCAGCGAGCGTTGCTGATTACGTGCTTGGCCGCTGGCAGCAGCCCGAAGCCGAGGTCAACGCGCTGGTCGCGGGCGCCAGCGATTTGGCTGAGCAGATCGTGCTGGGTCAGGCCGCGCTGAGCGGCCCGGCATAGGGGCCGGCGGTGTCGCTGAGGGCTCTACTCGGTGCGCTGAAAACCGACCCCGAGGGGGCGAAGCTGCTTAGCGACGGTGGTGACGCATTTGTCTCGCGTTCGCTGCGGCCCTACGCAATAGCTGCGCTGGTCGACAACGAGGCCGCCAGGCCAGCGGTTGTCGTCGCCGGCGACGACAATGAAGCCCAAGCGCTGGCGGCCGACCTTGGCAGCTGGTTAGCGCCGCGGCCGGTTCGCTTCTACCCCAGCCGCGGCGTCACCTACGAATCGCACCTTGCGCCGCCGCCGCACCTAGTTGGCCTGCGGGTCGCGGCGCTCGACGCGCTGCTCGACCCGGCCAAGGGTGAGCCGCCAGTTGTCGTGGTCTCAGCGGTTGCACTTTCGGAGAAGGTGCCTGATCCCGCGCTACGGCCTCGCGGCTTCACGCTGCTTAAAGGCGACCTGATCGACCTTGATGAAGTGGCCTTGCAGCTCGTTGCGGCGGGCTACGAGCGCGTCTCTGAGGTCGCTGAGCGGGGTCAGTTCGCAATCCGCGGCGGCATCCTTGACTGCTTTCCGGCGACCGAGGATCACGCTGTGCGCGTGGACTGCTTCGACATCGAGATCGAATCGCTGCGTCATTTCTCAACCTTCACGCAGCGCTCGTTAGGTGAGATTGAGCTGGTCGAGATTGCCCCGGCAGCTGAGCTCGCCGCCGAGCACCGTGAGCTGGCGGAGATCGCTGCGCTCAGTGACGCCGACGAGCGGCCTGACATCGCCGACCTGCTGCCGCTCGATCGCTTCCAGGCGCTGCTTGATTTAGTCCCACCCGAAGCACTACTGATCGTCGGTGCAGCGGAGGAGGTCGCGCCGGCGCTCGGCGACCACTGGCAGGACGTCTGCGCTGCCTTTCACGACGCCGACGCTCACCACCTCTACGTTGCACCGGGCGCGGTTCAGGCGGCGCTGGCGGAGCGCTCGGCGGTGCGGATTTCTTCGCTGCTCGCAGCTCAGCCGATTGAGCTCCACGCGCAGGCCGCCGATTTTGCGGCGCAGTCACTAGCCGAGGCTGAGCCGGAGCTTGAAAGCCTTGTCCGTAGCGGTTACAAAACGGTCGTCGCATTTTCGCGCCGCGGTGAAGGCGAGCGCGTTGCGCACAACCTTGCGCGACTTTCGGCTGATTGGATCGACGAGATTGACCCGCTCGACGATTCCGATGGGCGGCTGCTGTTTTCGCTAGCTGCTTTACGCAGTGGCTTTGTCGCGGCCGGTGCAAAGCTGGCCGTGATCCCCGAGCGCAAGCTTTTTCGTAGGCGCCGAGCCGCTCGCAGCGATGATCAGCCGGAGCGGCTCGGCCGCTTCGCTTCGCTCTTTGAGCTGCGCACCGGTGACACCGTCGTCCACGAGGATCATGGCGTCGCTCGCTTCTCGGGCTTCGAGACAAAGACAGTCAGCGCGATTACGCGCGACTACCTCGAGCTCGAGTACGCCGACGGTGATCGCGTCTTCATGCCGGTCGACCAGCTGGCGAAGATCACGCGCTACATCGGCGCCGGCGAACTTTCGCCGAAACTTTCGAAGCTCGGCGGAAAGGGATGGGAGACGCTCAAGGCACGCGCCCGCAAAGCCGCCGAGGGGCTGGCAGGCGAGTTGCTGAACCTTTATGCCGAGCGTCGCCGGCGCGAAGGCCGCGCTTTCGCTGAGGATTCCGAGTGGCAGCTCGACTTTGAATCACGCTTTCCTTGGCAGGAGACGGCCGATCAAATCTCGGCGATAGAGGCCGTTAAACAGGACATGGAGCGCCCGCGGCCGATGGATCGCTTGATCTGCGGCGACGTCGGTTACGGCAAGACGGAGGTGGCCTTGCGCGCAGCTTTTAAGGCCGCCGGTGAAGGCGCTCAAGTGCTGCTGCTGGCGCCAACGACGATCCTCGCGCAGCAGCATTACGGAACCTTCTGCGAGCGGCTTGAGGATTTCCCGTTCACCGTTGATGTTGTCAGTCGCTTACGAAGCGCTGGGGAGCAGCGTGCCTCGGTCGCCAACTTCAACGAAGGTAAAACTGACATCCTGATTGGCACCCACCGGTTGCTGGGCCGCGATTTAAGGCCAAAGGATTTGGGGCTTCTGGTGGTCGACGAGGAGCAACGCTTCGGCGTCAAGCAGAAAGAGTTGCTTCGTCAACTGAAGCTGAAGGTCGACGTGATCGCGATGAGTGCGACGCCGATCCCGCGCACGCTGCAGATGTCGCTGGCAGGAATGCGCGACATCAGTGTGATCGAGACTGCGCCCGAGGGCCGCAGGCCGGTCAAGACCTTCGTCGGCGAATACGACGAGGAGCTCGTCCGGCTCGCCTTGGAGCGCGAACATGAGCGTGGCGGGCAATCCTTCTTCCTTCACAATCGCGTTGAAACGATCGACGAGACGGCTGAGCGGCTGCGCGGTCTCTGCCCGCAGCTGAGCTTTGACGTCGCCCACGGGCAGCTCGACGAGCGCGATCTCGAAGAGCGGATGATGCGTTTTCTGCGCGGCGACAGCGACGTGCTCGTCTCGACCAGCATCATCGAGTCGGGGATCGACATTCCGCAAGCGAACACGCTGATCGTCGAGCGGGCAGATCGCTTCGGTCTTGCTCAGCTCTATCAAATTCGTGGCCGCGTCGGCCGCAGCCGCGAGCGTGCCTACGCCTACCTGCTCTACCCAAGTGCCGCCGCGTTGACCGAAGAGGCGACGCGCCGACTCAGCGCGCTTTCCGATTACACCGAGCTGGGCGCTGGTTTCAAGATTGCGATGCGCGACCTCGAGATTCGCGGCGCCGGCAATTTGCTCGGTGATGAGCAGTCGGGCCACGTGGCGGCGCTTGGCTTTGAGCTTTACCTCTCGATGCTCGACGAGGCGGTGCGCGCAGCCGGGCCGCCGTCGGCCAGCGATGAGGATTACGAACCGGTTCGCTTTGACGTCGACGTTGACGCTTACATCCCAACCGATTACATCCCTTACGAACAGGCCAAGATCGACATTCATCGCCGCATCGCCGCAAGCCGCGAGATTGCCGATTTAGCGCAGTTAGGCGAAGAGTTGGCCGATCGCTTTGGCCCGCTGCCCCGGCAGCTTGAGAACCTGATCGTGTTACAGCAGGCGCGCGTCAAGCTGGGGCAGGCCGGCGCTGGGGTTGTGACGATCCGTGGCGAGAGGATGGCTGTCACGCCACTCGATTTCAGCGAACCTCAGCAGCAGGCGCTGGCTAGCGAAATGCCGCAAGCGAAGTACGAGCCCGGCCGCGCTCAGCTCTCGCTGCCGCTGCCGGCCGACGGGGCTGAGCGGCTCACGACGATCGCCTCAGCGGCCACTGTTTTGCTAGCCATTAGTCGCCAAACCGTTTAGCACGGCGCACAGCAACTTCCTAGCGCCTATTATCAAGAAACTTATGAACTACTCACAACGTTTTCTGGCGCTTGGCGCAGCAATTATCTCAGTCTTTGTCTTCGCTTCATGCGGCGGCGTTTCCGACAGCGACGTCGCTTCGGTAGACGGCACGACGATCTCAAAGGCTACTTTCGACCGCTGGGTCACGGTCGCTGCCAGCGCGTCGCAGGACCCAACCGCTAAGGGCGCAGGCGCTCCTGACCCGCCAAATTACGTGAAGTGCATCGCCGCTAAGAAGGCCGCTGCCCCGGAGCCAGTAAAGGGCCAGCCCGACCCAACCGATGCTGAGTTCAAGAAGCAGTGCGCCGATCAGTTCACGCAGCTGAAGGACCAAGTAATGAGCTTCCTCATTCGTTCCACTTGGCTTCAGTTGCAAGCTGATGAAGTAGGCATTGACATCTCTGACGCGAAAGTCAAGGCTGAATTCGATAAGGCGCGCAAGCAGGCCTTCCCGACAGCCAAGCAGTACAGCGATTTTCTCAAAAGCTCGGGCCAAACTGAGCCTGATCTGCTCTTCCGCCAGCGCTCACAGATGCTCGAAAAGCTGATCACCGAGCAGGTTCAGAAGGCTTCGAAAACAGCAACACCGGAAGAAATATCGGCTTACTACAAGAAGAATCAAGCTCAGTTCACGCAGCCGGCAACGCGCGACTTGAACGTAATTCTGACGAAGACCGAAGCTCAGGCAAATAAGGCGAAGGCGGCGCTTGAAGGTGGAGCTTCATTTGCTTCCGTCGCCAATCAGTACTCAACCGACGCAACGTCGAAGAAGGCCGGCGGCAAGCTCGCGGCCGTCGCTCAGGGCTCGCAAGAAGGTGACTTTGATAAGGCGATCTTCAGTGCACCGCTGAACGAGGTTGGTGGCCCGGTTAAGACGAGCCTTGGCTATTACGTCTTTGAGGTCACGAAGGAGACGCCGAAGAAGGTTCAGACTGAAGCCCAGGCACAAAAGTCGATCAACCAGATCGTGGTCGCCGAGAAGGCGCAGAAGTCTCTGGCCGCTTTTGGAAAGTCGTACCAGAGCCGGTGGAAGGAACTGACCGAGTGCCAGACCGGCTACATCGTCGCTGACTGCAACAACTACAAGGCGCCGAAGACTCCGGCAGCCGTGCCGGGCCAGCCTGCGGCGCCGACCGCTCCGCCATCCGGCGGCTAATCACAGAGCACGGGGCTGTTCGGTGGCGCTAGCGTTGGCGCTGTGAATCGCGGCGAAATCGAAGCTTCGCTAGGTCGTCTCGATCAGCTGACGCGCCAGCTACGGCTGGAGTGCCCTTGGGACCGTGAACAGACCGCTCGGACGATCGTTCCGCATACCGTCGAGGAGGCATATGAGTTGGCCGACGCAGCTAACTCGGGCGATGACGCAGCGCTCGTTGATGAGCTCGGCGACGTTCTCTTCCAAGTTTATTTTCTTTCGTTGCTGCTCGAGGAGCGCGGCGTCAGCAATCTCGGCGAGGTGGCCGACCACTGCCGCGAGAAACTGATTCGCCGCCATCCGCACGTCTTTGGTGAGGTTGAGGTCGAAGATAGCGGCGAAGTGCTGCGCAACTGGGATCAAATCAAACGCAGTGAGCCGGGCCGCGATGAGACGATCTTTGGATCGCTTCCAGAGAATTTGCCAGCTGCGCTGTATGCCCGCCGTGTTCAGCGCCGCGCAGCGTCAACTGGCTTCGACCCGCTAGCTACCGACGAGGCTGTGGCGGCGCTGGGCGATCAGCTCGAAGCGGTCGGCCAGCTAGGTCAGCGCGACGCCGGCGACGAGCAGAGCTTCCAGCAGGTCGGCGACCTGCTGTTTGCCGCCGTAAACCTGGCGCGGCGACTGAAAGTCGACCCTGAGCTGTCGCTGAGGGCATCAACTGCGCGCTTCCGCGGGCGGATCGAGGCTGCCGAGGAGCTCGCCCGAAGCGCAGGGCTCAGCTGGAACGACTTAGATACAGATCAACAGCTCGAGCTTTACGCGCGGGCGCGACTGGCAGAGGACTAATGACCAAGATCAGCAGCGTTCACGCACGCCAAATTCTCGACAGCCGCGGTAACCCAACCGTTGAAGTTGATCTAACGCTGGAAGACGGCGCGACTGGCCGGGCGGCCGTCCCCTCGGGCGCTTCAACCGGCGAGTTCGAGGCGACCGAGCTGCGCGACGGCGGCGCCCCGTGGGGAGGAAAGGGGGTCACGGCGGCCGTCGCCAACGTCAACGGCGAGCTCGCCGCCGCTGCGATTGGGCTTGATGCTGCTGATCAGCGCGCCGTCGACGAAGCGCTGATCGCGCTTGATGGCACGGCAAATAAATCGCGGCTTGGTGCCAACGCGATTCTCGGGGTTTCACTTGCCTGCGCGCACGCTAGCGCCGCCAGCGCTGGCCAACCGCTCTGGCGCTACCTCGGCGGCGTCGACGCCAACATCCTGCCGGTACCGATGATGAACGTGCTCAACGGCGGCGCCCACGCTGACAATCGTGTTGATTTTCAAGAGTTCATGATTGTTCCCTGCGGCGCGGATTCGTTTAGCGAAGCGCTGCGCGTTGGTGCCGAGGTCTTCCATGCGCTGAAGCGAACGCTAAAGGGCCGTGGCCTGAACACGGCCGGTGGCGACGAGGGAGGGTTTGCTCCAGATTTAGCTTCCAACGAAGAGGCTCTCCAAGTGCTTCTTGAAGGAATTGAGGCCGCCGGATATCGCCCAGGAGAGGACGTTGGCATTGCGCTAGACCCAGCGACCAGCGAGATCGTTGAAAACGGAAGTTATTCGCTTTCCCACGAAGGGCGCGTGCTCAGCTCCGGCGAGATGGCCGACTACTGGGCGCAGATGGCGGCGAGCTACCCGATCCTTTCGATCGAAGATGGGATGGGTGAGGAGGACTGGGAAGGTTGGAAGGATTTGACTGAGAAGATCGGCGGCAAAGTGCAGCTGGTCGGCGATGATCTTTTTGTTACCAACACCGAGCGGCTCGGCCGCGGGATTGAGCTTGGCGTTGGGAATTCGATCCTAATTAAGGTCAACCAGATCGGCACTCTGACCGAAACCCTCGATGCGATCACGATGGCGCGCGAAGCTGGCTACAGCGCCGTAATGTCGCACCGCTCCGGTGAGACTGAAGACACAACAATCGCTGACCTAGCGGTTGCGACCGGCTGCGGCCAAATCAAGACCGGTGCTCCTTCGCGGTCTGATCGGGTCGCAAAGTACAACCAGCTGCTGCGGATCGAAGAGGCTCTAAGTGACCGCGCCGTCTATCCGGGCCACTCAGCGTTTCGCAGATAGCGTTCGCGCGGCGCCTTAGCCGCCAACGTTGCTGGGAAGGAGTTTGGCTAGCGGCCGCGAACGTGCGCTCATGACTTCACGCAGCGCAACTCTTCGCCAAGCCCCTAAGCATCGCCAGCTTCTGCCCCGCCCGCGGCTAATCGAAGGGCGTCCCTTCGGTTCGAGCAGGATCCGCTGGGACAGGATTGTCAGATTCCTTGTAATCGGTATCTGCCTACTGGTTGCGTCGCTATATCTGCGGCCGCTGGCCGCAATCTGGTCGGCTAAGGGTGAGGCTGCAACTCGTCATAGCGAGCTAACAAAGCTTCAGCGCGAAAACACACAGCTCTCAGGGCGGGTCGAAGCGTTGAAGAACCCAGCGGCGCTAGAGCGCGAAGCAAGGAGTCTTGGGATGGTTAAGCCCGGTGAGAAGGCTTACGTGATTAACGGCCTGCCTGACAGTCCCTGATTTTTGGCGCTACTCTGCGCCGCGTGTCATTCGAAACTGCGATCGAGCAGTGGCGTGAAGGCGAGCGAATGCTGGCCGCCGCAGCGGCTGAGGATCAGCCAGCACTGCTGCGCGTGGAGGATGCGCTCGTCGCTGAGCTGCGGCGCCGGCTCGGCGGCGCATTCACCGTCGATGAACTGGTCGAGTTCTACGAGCAGGACAGTTCTTGGTGCATGGAGTTAGCGCTGCGGCTCGAGCCGGAGCTGCCGCAGGCATGGGATGCGCGCATCGCCGACGCTGCCTACGCCCGTTACGTCCGCGGCGCGGTTGACTTCGCCGGCGGGCGTCGCGTTGAGAAAAAGCCTTAGCGCTTGCCCTGGCTCACTCGTCGTCGGCGCGGCGGATCACGATCCGGTCCGCTTCAACGGTCACAGTGACGGCGCGCTTGCCGGCCCAGTGCTCGGCGTAAACGGCATTCTCCGCGATTGCCGGATCCAGCCAGAGGCCGTAACCCTCATCGCCGTGGTCGAAACTGCCTTCGAGCGTCTTTGCACCGCTGCGACGGCCGCGGCCACCGCGGCGGCCGCGGCGCGAGCGGCCCGCACCATCACCGTTCGCGCTCTCGCCGTCTTCGTCTTCGTCTTCGGCTTCGTCGGGGTCCTCTTCGCCAGCGGCAATCCGTTCGGCGCGCAGGCGAGCCTCTTCTTCGGCCGCCTTGGCCTGCTCTGCCTCTTCGATCTCCAGCGCGGCGGCGACTTGAGCATCATCGGCGGCGCGCAGGTCTACCACCTCATCGAAGCCGGCGACGGCGGCCTCGGAGCTTGTTAGTTCGAACTCTTGCTTGAAGGTTTCAAGCTGCGCTACAGGAACCTCGAGCTGGTGTGCGATCCAAGCATCTGTCCGACCTTGACCGACCCATACACGAATTTGATTGAGTTGTGGTTTCAAAGATTTTCTAGCCATTAGGGCCACCACCCTATCGGAGCGGCGAGGCTGCGCGTCGCCCGGCGCCGCGAAAATCCTAGTTGCGGCGAAGCCTGCGGCTCTGGTAGGTTCGCGAAACAGTGCGAGAGATTACGTGAGGTGAACTTGCGATGTTGGTCTTATCGAGAAAAACGAATCAGAGCATCATGATCGGCGACGAAATCGAGATCACAGTTCTCTCCGTCTCCGGCGAAAAGGTTCGCCTTGGCATCAAGGCGCCTCGCGAAGTTCCTGTCTATCGCGACGAGGTCTACAACGAGGTTCACGCAAAGCAGCTTGAGATCAACCCGGTTCGCCCTATCCCATAACGATGTAAAGCGTTTCAAACATCGCCACCGTGACGATAACGGCGGTGGCGATCAGCAGCAGCACGAGCATCGCGAAGCGGAGCGTGCCGTGGCGGTGCTGGCGGTCAAGACGCCGAACCCTGATTCGAGCTTCGGCGCGGTGATTGATCTCGTGACGACGGACGCGGTCGGCGCGGATCTCGGCACGAAACTTGGCCTCAAAGTCGCGCAGACTTTGACGGAGGTGTGTAGCCATCGGAGCCGATCTTAGCGGCAGCGCCGCCAGAGACCGAGCCGCGCGCGCTCCGACTCAGCGCGTAGTTGTGCGAATTCGCGCGCATGGCGCGTATTTGGCGCGAATACGAGCGTGTCGGCGAATCCGCGCCTCACCAGGTCAGCATTTACAAAGAGCTCCCTGCCACCGTTGTCCTTGCGGTAGAGGTAAGCCAGTAGCCGGCCATAGCGGTCGCGCGGCTCGGCGCCGATTACCAAGCGGATCTTGCTGCCACTCGGCAGCAGCCGCTCGTTTTCCTTGCTCGCCTCAGGGCCAAAGCATTCCACCTGAGAGTTCGGCTTGACGCTCTCCGGCGTGTCGATTCCGATGTAGCGCACGCGCTCCTCGCTGCCATCGAGATTGGCGATGATTGTGTCGCCGTCAACGACCCGCGAAACGGTGCCATCGATCTCGTCGTTTGGACCGAGCTCGCGGTCGCCGGCGCAGCCGCCAAAGCTAACCAGCAGCGCCGCGACGAGCGACGCGCAGACCGCCGCGCGGCGTTTGGGGGTAAAAAGCACTGTCGAGCGAAGCTACCGCGTTGAGGCTGGCCGCAGCGAGGGCACGCCACTTTCACGATCATTTCAGCGCAAAGCTGCGTGCCTGCGCGCTAACGCAGCGGGCTTAAGCGATCGTTACGTCGTCTGAGAGGTAGACATCCTGGACGGCGTTGAGGATCTCGATCCCCTCGTTCATAGGACGCTGGAAGGCTTTGCGGCCAGTAATCAGGCCGGTGCCGCCGGCGCGCTTGTTGATTACCGCCGTCGTGACGGCCTCGGCCTTATCGCTGGCGCCGCCGGAAGCGCCGCCGGAGTTGATCAGCCCGGAGCGGCCCATGTAACAGTTGGCCACTTGGTAGCGAGTTAGGTCGATCGGGTTGTCGGTCGTCAGCTCGTCGTAAACCAGCGGGCTGGTCTTGCCGTAGGAGACACCGTTTGCGTTTAGCGCGAGGTAGCCACCGTTGTTCTCTGGCAGCTTCTGCTTAATTATGTCGGCCTCAATCGTCGTGCCAATGTGGTTGGCTTGGCCGGTCAGGTCGGCAGAGACGTGGTAATCGGTGCCGTCAACAACGAAGGCGCTGTTGCGCAGATAGCACCACAGCACAGTGAACATTCCCAGCCGGTGAGCCTCCTCAAAGGCTGCCGCGACGTCGACGATCTGGTGGTGCGACTGCTCGGAGCCGAAGTAGATCGTGGCACCGACGCCCGCCGCACCGATGTCAAAGGCGCGCTGAACTGAGGCGAACATGATCTGGTCGTAAGTATTCGGGTAAGTCAGAAACTCGTTGTGATTGAGCTTGACGATGAAGGGAATGCGATGCGCATACTTGCGCGAGACGGCGCCGAGCACGCCAACGGTTGACGCGACCGCGTTGCAGCCGCCTTCCACTGCCAATTCAACGATCTTGCCTGGATCAAAGTACTCAGGGTTGGGCGCGAAGCTGGCGCCGGCTGAATGCTCGATCCCTTGATCAACGGGGAGGATCGAGAGGTAACCGGTGCCGCCAAGGCGACCGTGATTCCAGATCTGCTGAAGGTTGCGCATTACCTGGGCGTTGCGGTCGCTGTCGGCGACAACCCGCTCATTGAAGTCTGGGCCCGGAAGGTGCAGCATCGATGCGTCGATCGTCTTGCATTCATGGTCGAGCAGCTTTTTGGCGCTGTCGCCAAGAAGTTCTTCGAGCTGGGAAGAGGTCATCGGTTTCGTAGCCACGTCAGTTATCTCCGTATCGGTTAGGGACCACCTAGCAGAGCGTACCTGCGATCCGCGCCCGCTGCCGCTAGCACCAGCGGGCTAAGATCGCGGGTCGATGCCTGAAGCCGCTGATCTCTTCGTCGTCTGCCCCTCATGCGCGGCCGAGGTTTCCAAGTACGTCACCGAGTGCCCCTATTGCGGCTCACGGATGCAGCAGCGCGCGCCGGAGATTGCGCGCGGCCAGATTGCCGCCAGCGGCGGTAAGCCAAAGCGCCAGCGCAAAAGGCGACAGCGCTCAGAGCGAACCGAAGCACGGTCAAGCAGGCCGCTCGTTTCGATCACGCTTGCAGCCGCCTGCGCGGTGGGCGCGGTTCTGATCGTGCCGGGCGTCGTATTGGCGAGCCAAGTCGGGGTCGTGGGTCAGCTTGATGGCCAGTGGTGGCGCCTCGTCACCGCTTCGTTCTTCGCCGACAACCTCTGGTACGCAGCCGCCAGCGTCGTCGCGATAGCCCTTTTCGGCGGACTAATCGAGCGCCAGCACGGCCGATTTGCTGCTGGCGCCTGCTTTGCGATCTGCGCCGTTGGTGGAATGGCGGCGGCCGCCGGGCTGGAGAGCATCCCACTGGCGCTTGGTGCAAATGCGGCTGCACTGGGGTTAATCGGTGCGTGGGTCATAACTCCGGTGCTTGAGACGCGCCGCGGTGAGCAGCCTTCGGCCGATCTGATTGGCACCGCAATTTACGCGGCAGTGCTGCTGCTGATGCCGTTAGCTGCCATCGAAGCGAGTTCCACAGCTGGTGCAGCCGGGTTGATTATCGGCCTGCTCGCCGGCGCGATTCTCGCTCGTCGGTAGGCTCTGGAGCGATGGCTGAACACCGTTACAGCGCTGAGCAGGTCGACGCCGCCGTGGCCGCGATCGCCGATGGGGAGCGCTTTGCTGACGCACAGGAGCTGGTTACTCATGCCGCGCCCGGCCTTCAGCAGATCCTCGGTGCGGCACTGGACGCTGGCGGCTTCTTCGATTCGGCCCACCAAGGAGAGATCACTCGCGTTGCCGAGATCGGTCAGCCTGAGCAGCGCCGCATTGCGCTGGCCGAGTTAGTCGCCGAGGAATCACGACTGGCGATGCTCGTAGGAGTGGCCGTCGGGCTGGCGCTGGCAGACGAGCTTGCAGCGGCAAACGGCGACCAAGGGGGCGACCAATGAGCAGCGTTGAAGTTCGATACCTCGGCCATTCGGCCTTTTCAATTGAGCACGATGGGACCAAGGTCCTCGTTGACCCTTTCCTTACCGGCAATCCAAAGGCAGCGGCAGCGGCCGATCAGATTGAGGCCGACACGATTCTCGTTACGCACGGCCATAGCGACCACCTTGGCGACACCGCTGCGATCGCCTCGCGCAGCGGCGCGCCGATCGCGACAATCGTTGAGATTGCCGCTGAGCTGACCGACGAGCTTGGCCCCGACCACGTGATCCACGACGCCAACCTCGGCGGAACAATTGAGTTTGACTGGGGCTGGGCGCAGTGGGTGCCGGCTTGGCACACCTCGACAACGCCGCGCGGAACAGTGAACACGCCTGCTGGAATTGTGCTCAACATCGGCGGCAAGACGATCTATCACCTTGGCGACACAGCGCTCTTTAGCGACCTTGCGCTACCGGGTCAACGCCATTCGATTGACCTCGCGCTGATTCCGATCGGCGGCCACTACACGATGGATCGCCATGACGCCGTGCGTGCAGCGACTTTGGTTGGCGCGCCGCAGGTAGTTCCAATCCACTACAACACTTTCCCGCCGATCGAAGCCGACGCCGCGGCCTTCGCCGAAGCTGTCGCGGCCGAAGGCAACGCGACCGTCACGGTTCTCGATCCCGGGCAAAGTTTGGAGCTCCAGTGATCACGGCCTTCGTACTAGTCGAGTCCGAGCGCACGGCGCTGGCCAAGCTTGGCGGCCAATTGAAATCGATTGGCGGCATCGCTGAGGTCTACTCGGTTACCGGGGCGTGGGATTTCGTTGCGATTGTGCGGGTCGAGCGCCATGAGCAGCTTGCCGAAGCGCTGGCCGAAAACGTTGCTGCTCTCGAGGGTGTCAGTCGGTCGCAGACGATGGTTGCGTTTGATTCGTTCAGCGATCTCGACCTCGACCAGCTGTTCGCTGACGGGTCCTGAGCTGCGGCTACGCTGACCAGCAATGAGCTCGATCGTCCGCCCTGAGTTTGGTGATTCATCGCCAACAAGGCTTGGCCCCAAGTGGCGCGCGCTAGGGCGCCTGCCGCGTGGGCTGATCATCGCGGCGGCCGTTATCGCTGCTCTTTTTGTGATTTACACCCTACTCGGCGGCGGATCGGCTACCCGCAACGTTGAGGTGGCAGTGCCGGTCGCCTTCCGACTGAGCTACGACGGCGACCTGTTGATTCCAAGGCTCCCGCTTGGCCGCGAGTCGCTACGGCTTGAAACTCCCGCTGGCGTCTCCGCAAAGCGGACCTTCGCAGTACAGCCGTTGACGCTGCCTGCCTACGAAGGAGCGATCGAAGGCGTCCTTGCGCTTCAGGCGGAGCGGCTGATGCGCGAGATAAGTGATGCTGATCCCAGCTTGATCACGATCGCGGAGGGCCCAATCCTGCTTGAGGAGCAGCCCGGGTACGAGATTTACTACCAGGTCAGCCAAGGCGGCAGAACGATTTACGGCCGCCGCGTTCTAATCTTCCCGCCCCAAGCGGGTGCGCGCGCTGGGCTCGATCTGACGATGACCGGGCAGCGCGACGCTCAAACCCAGACCGCCGCTGTGCTTGCGCAGCAGCCTCCGCTGCGCGAGCCGTTCGAATCACTCGTCGTCGGTAACTGAGCGCTAACGAGTTGAAGCGGGCACGGTTGGCGCCGCTTGATCGACTGTCTCGAAGCTCTTCACAGTTGTTGGGTCAACCCGCAGCGCTGGTGGCGTGTCTACGGCCGGTGGCGCTGGTGGCGTGTCTACGACCGGTGGCGCTGGTGGCGCGTCTACGACCGGTGGCGCGAGCGTGACGTCGTCGTGGTGCTCTTCAATGACAACAGGCACGGCAACCGCGGCTGGCTCAAGCGCTAGTGGCGCTGGCTCGACTACTGGCGCTACTACCGGGACAGTGGCGAGGAGTGTTTCAGGCTTGGCTAGAACTTTGCTTTTCAGCGCCGGTGCGATTGGCGCTGCTGCGACCGGGGCGCTCTGCATGATTGCGGCGGCAGACTCGCGCTTGGGCTCAGCTGTCGTAGCCTTATTTACCTCGACGGCGCCGGTCGTGACGATCGCGGCGGCGGCCATCGTAGCGGCGGCCTTCGTCGCCACCGAGCTAGCGGCGCCAGAGAGCAGCCCGCCGCCAGCGGTAACGGTCGCGGTCGAGCCGGCGCTGGCAGTCGTGCCGAGGTGAGCGAGGACAACCTTTTTCAGAACTAGCAGCGGCCCGATCGGCAGCAGCATCGCCAGCGCCTTGTTGTTCTGCTTCAGCGTCGCTTGGAAACCTTTGCAGCGTTCGCATTCGCGCGTGTGGCGGCGAACCGGGGGAGAGAGCTTCGTTAGCCCTTCGGCCACTTCAGCAAGTTCGATTCGAACCTCGTCGCAGGAGATCTGCCGCGCCTGCGCTGCTTCAGCGAGGCCGCCGCGGGCGCGAACCAGCAGCGACTTAATGCTAGGCACGGTCGTTTCCATTGCCTCGGCAATTTGGTCGTAGGAGAGCGCGTCGATCTCGCGCAGCAGCAGCGCCGTGCGCTGCGACTCAGGAAGGTCGCGAACGTCGGTCATCAGTTGGCGCAGGTCTTCGCGCTGGCTGAACTCGTCTTCCGTCGTGCGGCCGTGGTTGGCAACGTGGTGGTCGAAGTCATCGACCCCGATCGCAGTCTGCCGGCGCAGGTGGTTGAGCGAGCGGTTGCGAGCGATGCGGTAAAGCCAAGGCTTGACGTTAATCGCGCGCTCGTCAGCGATCATGGCGCTGTAGGCGGCAGCGAAGCTTTCTTGCGTTACATCCTCGGCGTCTTCCTTCGACGAGAGCATGTGGCGCGTGAAGCCAAGGATCCGAGCGTGGTAGCGCCCGACCAAAGCCTCGTAGGCCGACTGATTGCCGCGGCGCGTCAGCGAGACCAGCTTTTCGTCCGATTGGAGGCGCAAAAACGCGCTCGGGGCGCGAAGTCCTACAAGGTCGGATTGTGTGATTGTTGAGGCTTCCATTGATTCTTCAGACATACCAACACCGCTGGAGGCAAAAGGTTTCGTTTTCTTTCGGCCGCTGGAGCTTCTATTACCCACACTTACAGGCTAGTCTTCAGCGCCCGCCCGGGTGGCGGAACCGGTAGACGCGGCTGGCTTAAAACCGGCTGTCCCGCAAGGGACGTGGGGGTTCGAGTCCCTTCCCGGGCATGACAGCGAGCGAAGGTAAGCTCAGCTGAGTTTGTCGAGCCGTTTCATCAACGGCAGCGAATCGTATGGCTTGCCACCTTTGTACCAGCCTGGTGCGGTCCAAAGTTCGATGTGAAGGTGGCATCCGCTGGCGCGCCCGCTGTCGCTCACCTGCCCCAGCCGCTGACCGGCAAAGACCTTCGAACCGACCTTCGCGGTCGAGCGCTTGAGCATGTGCATATAGGCGTAGGACTCGCCGTTGGCGCGCTGCACGACGACGTAGTTGCCGGCGGCGCCTTGGTTAGAGTTGAACTGCACAACCCCGCTTGTCCACGCTGCCAGCGGCGTGCCGCACTTGGCAAAATGGTCACTACCTTGGTGGCCACGAGGGCCGCCGAAGCGCTGCATTTCGCTCGCGGCAAGGGTATGGGCCCCGCGAATCGGGAAGAAGCCTTCAAGCATCTCGAACTGCGTGTCGCTGCCGGGCTTCGTTGTAGCGGCGGCTGCAGCTGGTTGGCTCAGACGGATCACGTAGATTCCACTCTTGACCGGCTCCCCATTGGCGAACCCGTCCCAGCGAACTTCTCCGTCGCCAGATCGCACCAACGGCCAACTGCGCACCAGTTTGCCGGTGGTAGCGCTAACGGCCTCGACGCGAGCCCCGGCCGCGGCGAGACTAGCCACGCGATAGCTGAAACGCGCTTCGCGCTTGCCGCCCGCGATCAGCTGCTTTGAATTGCCGGCCTCGTCAGTTGCTGGCAGCCCAGTGACGATCCTTAGTGATGACGGCGATAGCGCCGCCACGCCGATCAAACCGCTTACGCGGATCGCGCCGCTCTTCGCTCGGCTGGGAACGGTGACGCTAATCGTGTTCGGTTCTGCGGATCGAGCCGAGAGCTTGACGACTATGTTGTCACGGCTGCTGCCCGAGCCGACGAATGTGACCTGCTGGGCGCTCTGCAGGTTGCTGCCGCTGATCGTCATCAGTTGGCCGCGCGCGCAGCTATTGGCTGGCTGCAGCGGGCAGGAAACCGAGGCCACCACGGCTTGGCCAGGAACCTCTGCGCCGCCGGGCCCACTTGCACCGAGCGCGACCGGGGCAGCGAAAGCAAGCAGCGCCATTAAGCCCGTTAGGCCGCTGCGGAGCAGGGGGGAAGTTAATCGTCTTATCACTGGCACGAACCGCTGACCACTCTTGTTTGTGCCTACGAGGTGAGCTGACGGGCGCGCGCTTTAAGAGTCTGCGCGGCGCTCCGAACTGCGAGCGCTTAGCCCCAACAACTTGGTTCCCCCGCTCGCGGCCACGCTGGGCGCCCGCGACTCGGCTGGTCTTTAACCCTGCAGAGAGTAGCGAGTTGACCCCACGCAAGGCGCCGATGCGGGCGCCGCAGAGTTCACGATCGCCGCTAGGGTTGCGCGATGGAAACTGAAGCTGGCCCAACGACAACCTTCCACGGCGGCCGTCTTGTAGCGCGGCGGCTCAAGCAGTACGGAGTTTCGAAGCTGTTCTCGCTCTCTGGCGGTCACCTCTTCTCAATCTACGACGGCTGCCGCGATGAAGGAATTGAGATCGTCGACACGCGCCACGAGCAGGCCGCGACATTCGCTGCTGAAGGCTGGGCGAAGGTCACACGCCAGCCTGGCGTCGCCGCTCTCACGGCGGGCCCGGGCGTAACTAACGGCCTCAGTGCGATTGGTTCGGCGCTGCAGAATCAATCACCGATCATGGTTTTGGGTGGCCGCGCGCCGGCGCTGCGCTGGGGGATGGGTTCACTGCAGGAGATCGACCACATCCCGTTTGTCGCTCCGCTGACAAAGTTCGCCGCCACCGCCGAGAGCCCAGAGGCAATCCCCGGACTGATCGACGATGCGCTAACGGCGGCGCTGACGCCGCACTCCGGCCCGACCTTCATTGACTTTCCGCTCGACGTCGTCTTCTCGGAAGGTGAAGAGTCGCCGCCGCCGCCACTGCCTGACTTCTCCGCTGAGCCAGCAGCAACAAGCGGTGTTGACGAGGCGATCGCGCTGCTTGCTGGCGCTGAACGCCCGGTGATCATGGCCGGCACAAACCTCTGGTGGGGCCACGGCGAGGACGCGCTGCTGGAGCTTGTTAACGAGCGGCAGATCCCGGTCTTCCTCAACGGGCTGGCGCGAGGCTGCGTGCCAGCCGACCACGAACTTTTCTTCGCCCGCGCGCGCGGGCAAGCGCTGCAGGAGGCCGACGTCGCGCTGGTGATCGGCGTACCGATGGACTTCCGACTTGGCTTTGGCGGCTCATTTGGCGAAGCGACGAAGCTGATCGTCGTTGACCGCGCCGAGCCGCTGCGCCCAAACCCGCGCGAGGTCGCAGCCGAGTGTTACGGAGGCGTGGCCGCGACGCTCGCTGCGCTGCGCGAAGGCACCGCCGGCCTTGAGGACGCGACCGGCGCTTGGGTTACAAAGCTGCGCGAGGTCGAAGACGAGAAGCGCGCCGCCGAGCTGCCGGAGCTCGAAGATGACCGAGCGCCGCTGCACCCGATGCGGATCTACCACGAGCTCAACCAGTTCCTTGATCGCGACGCGATAGTGATCGGCGACGGCGGCGACTTTGTCTCCTACGCCGGCAAGATGATCAACTCCTATGAGCCAGGCTGCTGGCTCGACCCCGGCCCGTTCGGCTGCCTCGGCTCAGGCACCGGTTACGCGCTGGCCGCGAAGCTCGCCTTTCCCGATCGCCAGGTCGTTTTAATCGTTGGTGACGGCGCATTCGGGTTCGGCGGAATGGAGTTCGACACGCTTGCCCGCCACGGCGTCAACGTCGTCGGGGTGATGGGTAACAACGGCATTTGGGCGCTCGAGAAGCACCCGATGGAGTTCCTTTACGGCTACTCGGTCGCCGCTGAGCTACGGCCGGGCACGCGCTACGACGAGATCGTCACGACGCTCGGCGGCTATGGCGAACTGGTCGAAAAGCCAGCCGACCTGCGCCCCGCGCTGGAGCGCGCATTTGCGTCCGGCCTGCCGGCGCTAGTAAATGTGCTGCAGGATCCTGACGTGATCTACCCACGCAAATCGAACCTTGCTTAGGCGGCGCGCCTAACTGTTAGAGGCGGCGTCGAGCGCAACGCCGTAGAGGATGTCGTGCTCGGAAACCTCGACGCCGTCCAGCCCGAAGGCTTCGATCACGTGAACGAGTATCTGTGTGCCGGCGAGGATTGTTGGCGCGCGGTCCGGATGCAGGCCAGCAACCTCACGCCGCTCTGCCTCCGGCATCGATGCCATTCGCGCAGCGATCTGCCGGCAGCGCTGCAGCGAGACGCGGTGGCCATGGACGGCCGCCGGGTCGTAGGGCTCAAGCTCGAGGTCGATCGCGGCCATCGAGGTGGCGGTGCCGGCGACGGCGATGATCGTCTTCACCTGAGACCGCTCGTCGATCGGAACCGCGGCGGCCAGAACCTCATCAATCTCGGCGCCAAGTTGGGCGATCTCTTGATTCGTCGGTGGGTCGTGGGTGATGCGGCGCTCGCTTTGGCGGACAACTCCAAGCTGGGTTGACACGTGAAAGCCGACGCTGCGGCCGTGGCCGATGATCAGCTCGGTAGAGCCGCCGCCGATGTCAACGACGACTATTCGCTCGTCGTTGCGGGGGTCGCGGCCGCTGGTGGCGCCGAGGAATGAGAGCTGAGCCTCCTGCTCACCGGCGATCACGCGCGCGTCAAGCTGGTAGCGCTCCGCTACCTGCAGCGTGAACTCGGCTCCGTTGGCGGCGTCGCGCGTTGCGCTCGTCAGCACGGCGCGGCGCTGGTCGGCGCCGCCGATCGCCTCGATCATCGCCGAGTACTCGTCAAGGGTCACAAAGACGCGCTCCATCGCTTCGTTTGAGAGAACTCCGCTGGCGTCGACTCCAACGCCGAGCCGCGTCACTTCGCTACGCCGCGCCAGCTCGGTGATTGATCCATTGGCTGCTACGTCAGCGAGCAACAGCCTCGTCGAGTTGGTTCCGATGTCAACGACGGCGATTCTCACCGCTTCGAGATTACGCTGATGGCGGCGCCGGCGCAGGTGTAGGCATCGGTTTGCCGGCTAGGGCTGCGAGCAGATTGTCGGCGGCGCAGTTGCCCATCGCCGCGCGCGTCGTTGCCGTTGCCGAGCCGATGTGCGGCACGATCAGGCAGTTGGGTGCGTCGTAGATTGGGTCATCTGCTGAGGGTGGTTCAGGGTCCGTGACATCGAGCGCGGCGCCGCCAATCGTGCCTGCCTGGAGCGCCTCAATTAGCGCCGCTTGGTCGACAACGCCGCCGCGGGTGGTGTTGATCAGCAGCGCATCGGGCTTCATCGCGGCAAGCGCAGCAGCATCGATCAGGTGTCGGGTCTGCTCGTTGAGTGGGCAGTGAACGCTGACAATGTCGGCCTGCGCCAGCGCGGCGTGGAGGTCGTCGTCGCGGCCAGCGAAGCTGATCTCGATTCCAAACGGCTCTGCTCGGTCGGCGACCGCCTGGCCAATCCGCCCGCGGCCGACGATCAGCAGTTTTGTGCCGCGCAGCTCGCGCCCCAGCCAGCCTTCTGGCTCCCAGGTTTGCCAGCGGCCTTCGCGAGCGTCACGTTCACCTTGCGGAAGGTTGCGCGCTGATGCCAGCAGAAGCGCCATTGTCAGGTCGGCGGTCGCGTCTGTCAGCACGTGAGCGGCTACGCCGACCGGGATCCCGCGCTCGGCGGCAGCTGCAAGGTCGATGTTGTCGCAGCCGACGGCGAAGTTTGCGATCGCCTTCAGGTTTGGCGCGCGGCCCAGCAGATCGTCGTCAACGCGGTCAGTAAGCAGCGAGAGTAGGCCGTCGGCGTCGGCCACGCCTGCCAGCAGCTCGTCGCGGGTAGGCGGCAGCGCGCCAGCGTGAACGGCCACCTCGTGCCCGGCCTCGCGCAGCCGGTCGATTGCATTTCCCGGGAGTCCCCGGGCTACAAAGATCTTCGCCATCGCGCGGCACGATACCTAGCCTGCGAGCGAAGGCAACCGCGACGCTGACTAGCACAGCACGGTAATGTTTCCTGTTATGGGGATGAAGAGACTAGTTCTGATGGGCGTGACTATCGCTGTAGCGCTTGCATCCACGGCGGTGCCGGCGTCGGCTGGCGCTCCCAGCTTTGGCCAGATGAGCGAGGCGGAGCAGCGCGCAGCTGGCGTTGCGCTCGGTAAGGAGGCTCACACCTACGGCTTTCCGCTGAACGAGTTCAACCTCATTCGTAAGGCCGACCTTGAGCTAAGTGCGCCTATGAACGTGCTCGCCAACGCGCAGAAGCTGGCCACGCCAGCGGCCCAAGGCGTCGTCGCACCAAACACCGACACGCTCTACTCGCTTGCCCAGCTTGATCTTGGCAACGGCCCGCTCGTGCTAAAGGTGCCGAAGATGAGCGGCCGTTATTGGACTTTTGAGTTCGTTGAGCCCTACACCAACGTCGTCGGCTACATCGGCAGTCGCCTCAATGGCTCGGCTGGAGGAACATGGGCGCTGGAGTGGAGCGGCGCAAAATCAAAGAAGGCGCTGCCTAAGGGCGTCAAAGTCTTCAAGTCATCTGCGCGGCGCCTCTGGGTAATCGGCCGCACGCTGGTCAGTGGCCCCAAGGATGAAACGAAGGCAAAGAAGCTGATGGCGCAGTACCGGCTTGGCACGCTCGCCGATCTCACGGCCGGCAAGGCGCTTCCAAAGCCGCGCAAACTGACTCCCGGTCGACCAAAGACGGTCGAACCGGCGGGGCTCGATTTCCTTGACATGTTGAGCGCCGGAATGGCCGATGACCCGCCGCCAGCGCGCGACAAGGCGACCGTTGATCGGCTCAAGACGGTAGGAGTTGGCGCTGGGCTGCGGCCTAGCACCGCGGGGCTGCCAGCACCCGTGCTGGAAGGTCTTGCTGCAGGCGTTGACGCTGCCGCCGCATCGCTCCCAACTGAGGCAAGGCTGCCGATCCTAAATCAGGCAAAGGCCAACGGCGGCTGGTACGACCCTTCGCCAAAGGTCGGCATCTTTGGAACCGATTACACGATGCGAGCCCGAGTGGCGCTGATTGGTATCGGCATCAACACGGTCGATGAGTCGACCTACCCAACGGCCCTAACCGACGCTGCTGGCGACTTGCTCAGCGGCGCCAACAAGTACCGAATGGTCTTCAAACGTGGCAAGTTGCCACCGGTCAAGGGCTTCTGGTCGGTGACGATGTACGACACCAATGGCTATCTGGTTCCAAACGACGCGAAGGTTTACGCACTGGGCCCTGACCATCCGGGATTAATTACGCGCAAGGATGGCTCGGTCGTCATTGTCGTCCAGCAGACGAAGCCAACGGAGAAGGAAGTCAACTGGCTGCCTTCGCCGCCCGCTGGTTTCCGCCTCAACATGCGCCTCTACATCCCGACCAAGTCGATTCTGAACGGCACTTGGAAGCCGCCAGGGATCGAGAAGGTCGGCTGACCGCGAGGCACCCTGCCGGCGGGCTCGAATAGCCTCGCTGGCCGATGACCGATCAAGTGCAGTTTCCCGTTGACGAAGTTGGCCAGTATTGGCCGACTCCTTGGAGCAGTGAGGACGGTGGCTCGCTGCGCTGGTGCTGCGCCAGCGGGCAGGCGGGGCTCGGCATTGAGCCAGGCGAGCGGCTCGAGGTAAAAGCCGTAAAAGACGCCTTTGCCAGCGACATGGTGATCCGGCGCAACGAAGGCGAGCTCTACGCGCTGCGCCACGAGATGCCTTGGACCGGCGGCGCCCAGTCGGCGCCGGTGCGCGGCTGGACCGAGAAGCTCGATCCAATAACGCTCGAGGTGGTCGCCTCAACGCCGAAGCTCCCTGGCGGTCCGTACTGGCCCGGCGGCATTGGCTGCCACGCTAACGGCGACATCTACATGGTCTTTGGTGGCTGGGTACATCGGTTGACAGCCGATTTGGAAGTGCTCGCCTCGCACAAGCTGCCTGTCGCGCGGCCGCACAACTCGTTTGTGATCTTGAACGGTGGTGAGCTGGTGACGAAGGATTGCGATGCTCCGGCCGGCCTCGCGCCGTCAACGGTTTCGATCCTCGACCCAATTACGCTGCTGCCGGTCGCAGAGCCACTGACGCTGCCGGAACCATCGATCGGCCGGCTCTGTAGCGACGGTGAAAACGTGATCGTTATCGGCACAACAAAAGTTTTTCGACTCCATCTCGATCGCGCGGCCGGCAAGATTGTCGTTGACGAGGATTGGCAGCCGTCTTACGGGCCGGCGCCAGGCCGCAGCTACGGCTGGGACCCAGTGATCACTGAGCAGCACGTTCTGTGGATGGACAACGGTCAGAATGAGACCGACGTCACGATGCTCGACTGCGGCGCGGCGCCAGACCCTGTGCGGCTCTGGTGGGCGCGGCGCGACGATGCTTCAAAGATCGATTCGACCGAAATCAGTGGCTTGCCGTACGGCACTGAGTCCAACCCCCCGGCGTGGGATCCTATACGTGGCGTTGTGATCGCCTACGACGCCGGCAACGCGGTGCTGCGCGCTTGGCGCCTCGTTGGCGACAAGATGGAAGAGCTTTGGCGCCGTGACGGCTTCGCTCACGCCGGGCACCTGATTCTCTACGCCGACACGCGCGAGCTGGTAGTTCAAGACTGGAAGCAGCCGGAGCGGATGCGGCGCCCGGCTATCCGCCGCTTCACGCGCCCCGTGCTCCAAGCGCTCGGCAAGTTTGCGCTAGTTCGCAAGCACGGCGTTGCGCTCGGGCACGACCAGCTCGTCGTGCTCGATCTCGACACTGGAGCCGATAAGGCAAGAGTTGACGTGCCGTCACCCTGCCAGTGTTACCTCTTTTCAGCGCCGGGCTTTGGCCGCGACCTCTACTACCAGTCGGCTACGACCATCGCGCGCGTCGCGGTCGTCTAATTTCACTGCCTGCGCGGGCGCCGCTCCACTGCTAGCCTTACGAATACGTCGCGGGGTGGAGCAGTCTGGTAGCTCGTCGGGCTCATAACCCGAAGGTCGCGGGTTCGAATCCCGCCCCCGCTATTTAGGAAAGCTGGCGGATCGTTGGCTTGTCCTGTAGGGCAAACAACGTCAGCGATCGAGTATAAAAAGGATCTAATGCGCGTCACCGTGATTGTGCCGGCTTACAACGAGGCTCGCACCATAGAGCAGGTTCTACGCCGTCTTGCCGAGCTCGACTTCGACGCCGAAATCCTTGTCGTTGATGATGGCTCAATCGACGAGACGGTGGAGATCGTCAGTGGTCTGGAATCCGAGATCCCTGGCCTGCGTTTGATTGTCCACGAACGCAACCAAGGTAAGGGCGCCGCAGTTCGCAGCGGCATCAACGCATCAACCGGCGAGTTCGTGATGATTCAAGACGCCGACCTCGAGTACGACCCGTCAGACATTCCGAAGCTGCTGCAGCCGCTCTTCGACGGCGTCGCAGACGTCGTTTACGGAACGCGCTTCCGTGGCGGCGAGACGCAGCGCGCTCACCTCTTCTGGCATTACGCCGGCAACCGTTTCCTATCGCTACTTACGAACATTCTTTACAACACGACGATCAGCGACATGGAGGTCGGCTACAAAGCCTTCAGCGGCGACCTGATTCGCTCAATTAAGCTCGTCTCAAACGATTTCGCCTTCGAGCCCGAGGTCACTGCGAAGGTGCTGCGCCACAGAAACATTCGCCTCTTCGAAGTCGCGATCTCTTACTACGGCAGAACATACGAAGAGGGCAAGAAGATAACGTGGCGCGACGGCTTCGGAGCTGTTGCCGCGCTAATTCGATTCCGCTTTGGGGGCTGAGCAAGATGGCAAAAAAGAAGAAGGAAGAGCAGACCGACGAGCCAACATCGTCCTCGCCGATCACTGAGGCCAAGTACGAAGCCGGCAAGGAACTGCGCAAGGCGATCCCGCGCAGCACTCAGGCGCATTGGACAGCCCCGGCTAATCGCCCCGACCCGGTCGCAACACTCGAAGCGCAGGCCGCTCAGCGCGTGCCCGACCTCATTCCAATCCGCTACGGGCGGATGCTCGTCTCGCCCGGCACCTTTTACCGTGGCGGCGCTGGAATCATGGCCTGGGATCTAGCCCATACGCCAACGACAAACATGCGCGTGCAGTGCTGCGGCGACGCCCACCTGCTCAACTTCGGCACCTACGCCGCACCTGACCGCAGCCTTGTGTTTGACCTCAACGACTTTGATGAGACGCTGCCCGCTTCGTTTGAGTGGGACCTCAAGCGGCTCGTGGCCAGTATTACGATCTCCGCCCGCGATAATGGCCTGAAGGCGAGCGAGGCTCGCGACGCCGCCCAGGCAACCGCCGCCAGGTATCAGGTCAGGATGCACGAGCTCGCCGAGCTGCCGTACCTGCAGGTTTGGTACGAGCGCGTCAACATGTCGGACATCGTTGGCGCCGTCGATGAATCGGGCGACGCCGTTGCGAAGAAGGGCATCGACAAGTTCGCTGCGAAGGCTGAAAGTAAGACCAATCTCGGTTCGCTATCGCGATTTGCTGAGAAGACCAACGATGGCTTCAAAATCAAGGCTGACCCTCCGGTCGTCGTGCCAATCCCGCTCGCGATGGCGAAGGACCTAGAGAAGATCGTTGACAAGGGCTACAGCGATTACCTCGACACGCTTGAGCCTGACCGCCGGATGGTGATCAGCCGCTACCGCCGCGCCGACTTCGCGCGCAAGGTAGTGGGCGTCGGTTCAGTCGGCACGCAGGCCTTCATGATGCTGCTGATGGGCGACAGCGACTCAGATCCTCTCTTTCTGCAGTTCAAGGAAGCCCAGCAGTCGGTTCTCGCTCCGTACGCCGGCAACAGCGAGTACAAGCAGGCGGGTGAGCGCGTAGTCCGAGGCCAGCGGATCATGCAGTCTGCGAGCGACCCGTTCCTTGGTTGGGCGACCGGTACCGGTGGGCAGAAGAAGCACTACTACCTGCGGCAGCTGCGCGACGGGAAGGGCTCGGTTGACGTTGCGAAGCTCGACGCCGTCGGTTTGGCTCGCTACGGCGCGCTCTGCGGCGGCGTGCTAGCGCACGCTCACGCTCGCTCCGGCGACGCAGCAACGATCTCCGGCTACCTCGGTAGCGGGGCGACCTTCGCTGAATCGCTGGCAGCATTCGGTGACGCTTACGCTGATCAGAACGAACTCGACTTCGAGGCCCTAAAAGAGGCCGAGAAGAGCGGCAGAATTAAGGTTGAAAGCGGCGTTTAGCCGCCGCTTTCTAGTCCTTCTCTTCGAGCGCGTCTTCGACGATCTCGGCGGCTAGTTCTTGTTCCGCGGCGTCAACCAGTTCAGCCTCAGCTTCGACGATTTCGATTCCCTCGACGACCGCTTCGGCGTCCTCGAGTAGCTGCTCCTCCGCTGCGGCGACGATTACTGCGTCTTCGACCAGCTGATCTTCAGCGGCGGCAACAATCTCAGCCTCTTCTAGGAGTGCGTCTTCGGCCGCTGCGACGAGCGCTGGATCGGAATTTGGATCGGCGGCTGCGTCGGCAACTAGGCCGGCATCGGCGACCAGCTGATCTTCAGCAGCGGCAACAATTTCAGCTTCAGCTAACAGCTCATCTTCAGCGGCGGCAACAATTTCAGCTTCCACCTCAAGACCGACGATTGCGTCAGAGACGAGTTCGGCGTCGGCTTCAAGCTGGTCTTCTGCTGCGGCGACGACTTCGATGTCGTCTTCAATCTGATCATCACTCATGGGTCTCTCCTCTTGGTTGGTTGCTCCTAGTTTCTAGCTGCTTTGACAACTTACGGCAGAGCAGGCGCGTTTGGAAGGGCAAGATCTCATAAGTTTCACACGTGACGTCTCAACTTCAAACAGCGCTGCTGGCCTACCGAGCTGGCGGAGCGGACCTGCCGTTCGGCGATCCGCTCCCCTATCACGGGGTTGCAATGGAAGGCTATTTCTGGCGCATCACTGATCCTGCGAGCGGACGAGTCGTGATCGCGCTAATCGGGGTCAACCGCGCTGCGGACGGTCACTGGTCAACTTTGGGCCTTGCCGGCTACCCAAATTGCTTCCTGCGCACGGTCGCTCACGGCGAAGGAGCGGCCGACTGGGAGCAGCTTGGCGCTCGCGCCGGCGACGCCTTTCACGCCGACCCCGACCGCGTAAAGGTTGACCTTGGCCCAGACGCTCAACTGGACCTAAGGATCGAGAACGCCCGCCCTTGGCCGCGCCGCGTCCTCGGTGGTTCAAGCATCTTTCAGTCGGTTCCGGCGCTGAACCAATACTGGCATCCTTGGCTGCTGGGCGGCAGTGCCAGTGGCAGCGCGCAGCTTGGCAACGACCTCTGGGAGTTTGAGGGCGCGCAGGTATACGCCGAGAAGAACTGGGGCAAGGGCGGCTTTCCGCCAGCTTGGTGGTGGGGGCAGTCGCAGGGGTTTGCGGAGCCGCAGGTTTGTGTGGCCTTCGCCGGAGGCGTAATCGAATCGGGCCCACTGCGCACCGAGGTGACCGCCGTCGTCGTGCTACTGCCCGACGGAACGCTGATTCGGCTCGGTGACCCCGGCTTCTCCCCGGTTTCGGCCGAGGTCGGCGACGAGCATTGGCGGCTGCGCGGCCGCAGCGCGCGTTGGCAGGTCGAGATTGATGGCTACGCGCCGCTCGGAGCCGCGCACGTGTTGCCTGTGCCACTACCGGCTGAGCGACGCAACGTTCCCGGCGCAATTGAGCACCTTGGCGGGCAGATGGAGGTCACAGTTCGTCGCCATGGCCGCGTTCACTGGCGTGGGCAGAGCGACCTAGCGGCGCTTGAGCATGGCGGCATTGAGCGCGCCCGGGCAGAGGTAGTGCGCCGCGGCGGCGCGGCCAACGCCGCCGACGCCGCCGCTGTCCAGAGCTGATGTTCAGCTGTCAGGCGCGTTCGTCGGCCAGTCCAGAAGAGGCCTGGCAGCTGCTTGCCCACCCCGGCCGCTGGCACGAGTGGGCGCCGCACGTTCGCGGCGGCTGGGGGCTGGGCGAGCCGGAGGTTCGCGAGGGTGCAGCTGGCTTTGTCCGGCTGCTCGGCGTCGTGCCGGTCCGGGCCGTGATCACTGAAGTTGATCCGGGACGTTCGTGGAGCTGGAGGGTAGGGCCGGCGTTGATGGCTCACCGCGTCGAAGCCGCAGGCGACGGCTGCAGGGTGATCATCGAGATCGAAGCACCGGCGCCAATTGAGGCGGCAATGCGGGCTTTTTACGCTCCGTTAGTAACGCGGCTGCTTGCCCGGCTCGCGGCGAAGGCCGCGGGCCGGGCTTAGCCGCGCTTGCTTCTAGCGTCCGAGCTGGGCGCGCAGGAAGGCCAGTACAGCGGCCTGCGGCTTGGAGTCAGTGACGATGCTGACGTGGTTCAAACCGTCGAACTTGGTGTAAGTCACCTTGCCACCGCTCTTGACTAGCTCAACTTCCAGCGCGTCGGTGAAGGCGGGGAAGACCGTCCCGTCGTCCTTGCCTTGCAGGATCAGCACTGGAACCTTGATTTTGACATTCGGGTTCATTGCCTTGAGCACCTTGTCGACAGCGTCGGTGTTGACGCCAGGCCTCAGGACTGCGTTCGGCGCAATGTCACCGAAAATTGCCGCCGACCCGAGCTCCCCTGAGCAGACCTCTTCGATCTTGCCAAGCAGCGCTGCGATCTGCGGCTGAACCAGAGATGCGGGGTCAACGCCGGCTTCAATAGCGGCGCTGTAGAGAATCAACGTCGCTAGGCCCGTCAATCCCTTAAACGAGTCACCGAGACCAGCGATTGCCAGTTTCTGCTCGTAAATGTGCGAGGCGGGTGCATACGCAAAGACACCCTTGAGCCTCAGCCCCGGCGCCAGCTTCGGCGCCAGCGAGGCGGCGAACAGCGCGGCGTGGCCGCCCTGCGAGTGGCCACCAATTGCCCAATCCTTGCTGAGCAGCTTGGTGCCGAGCAGGTTGCGCGCGGCGAGCGCGATGTCAACGACGCCGCGGCCCTCCGACGCACCGATCAGGTACGGATGGGGGCCGGCAGTTCCGAGCCCCTCGTAGTCGGTGCGGAGAATTGCATAACCACCCTTCAGCCAGCCGTCATAGGAGGCAGAGGCATAAGCGATGTAGCCATCTGCCGGGCCGCCAGCAGCAGTCCGCGACGGCGCGCAAGCATCAGCGGCTCCGGTTGTGCCGTGGGCGAATGAGACCATCTTCCAGCCGCCCTTTGGCGCCTTGCCTTTCGGCACGTCAACGGTGCCGGAGACGGCGATCGGCTTGCCCTTGTTGCTGAGCGAGCGATAAAGCACGAGCATCGTCTTTGATGCGGAGCGCAGCGCGACGCGCCCGTCGGCTGTGTACTTAATTTGGCGCGACCAGATGATTGAGCCCGGCTTACCGGCCTTGATCTGCTTAGATGACGGGTTGTAGAAAGCATTGCCTGCAGGACCCTTCGCCGCGCCATTCCCGCCGTAGCCAGCCTGAGCGAGCGATGCTCCTGGAAGCAGCATCGCGGTCGCCGCGACGGTCAGGATCAGTAGGCGGGTGCTGCGATTCTTCAGTGACATCTTCTCTCCCCAAAATTGAAAGACGTTGGCTGAGAGACCAACTAGTTAATCGAACTTTACTGCTAAGCGGCCGATCGTGCGCCACTTGCAGCCGATCTGCCGCTAGCGTGCGGCCTTGATGAGTGACGGCGCGCCGCTAATCAAAAGGATCAACTGGCGCCTCGTCTGGCGAATCACCTGGATTCTCCTAATTGCTGGCGTCGTCTACACGCTGCTGCCAACGCTGACGAAGATGCCAGAGCAGGCTCGCCAGAGCCTCGAGCAGGTCCACCCTTACGCGCTGCTGATCGGTTTGGGCCTTGAGTTTGTAGCGCAGCTAAGCGGAATGTTGGTTTTGAAGCGCTCGCTTAGGGCACTGAAGCAGCCGTCGCCACCAGATTGGGTGCTCGGGCAGGTTTGGTACGCGCAGATGGCGGTTGCCGTGCTGCTGCCGGGCGGGTCAGTCACAGCAACGGTGATGGTCGCTGACGCGCTGCGCAAGCGCAACGTCGAGCCGGCTGAAGCGGCAACAGCGGCGACTCTGACGAAAGCGCTCTCGATCGTCACGCTGATCGTGCTCTTTGTAATCGGTTTTGGCCTCTCCTCGGGCCAACCTGACAGCTCGTCAAGCTACGTCGACGCGGTTGCGATCGGGATGCCGATCTTGATCATCGCGATCGCTGCGCTGGCTGCCGCGATCATCTGGCCAAAGATCGCCGGCTCGCTCGCGGGCGCGGGGGCAAAGCTGGCCCAGCGATTCGTCAAGAAGTTAAGCCCGAAGCAGATCCGCAGCCGCGCGGAAGCGATCGCGCTGCAGTCGCAGCAAATGCTCCGCGGCCGCCAGGCGTGGGGTACGGTCGCCTACTCCTTTGGCTACTGGATTCTTGACACCGCAGTTCTCTACGCGATGCTTTGGGGGCTCAACCAGTCGCCGCACATCGGCGCCGTTCTCTTGGCGTCGACGGTTGGGCGACTACTGGCAACAATTCCAATTACTCCTGGGGGAATTGGCATCGTCGAGGTCGCCGAAACGGGGATTCTCGCGGCGCTCGGCGTGAACGCGACGATCGCGGCGCTGGCAGTAATCGGCTATCGCGTGATCAGCTTCTGGATCGTGAATCTCGTCGGGCTCGTCGCGATTTACCTCTTGCACCGCTCCGGCGTAGCGATAAAGCAGCAACCGAAAGGCGCGAAGGGGAAGCCAGTCGTGGCGCCCGAGTCAAGCGACTGAGCGCAGCCGCTTAAACGGCTCGCCTTCGCGCAGCTCGCGCACGATCGCTTCAACGACGCTGTCGCCGTCAACCTGCTTGCCGTCAGTAACGGCGGCGATGCTCGCGCGCTTGCGCTCAATCAGCCGCGACATCCGCTCGTCGATCGTCTCCGCCGCCAAGAGGTACCAAGCAGTAACAGCGTCGCGCTGGCCAATTCGGTGGCAGCGGTCCTCGGCCTGCTCGTGCATCGCCGGCGTCCATTCGAGCTCAAGGAAGGCGACGTTCGAGGCTCGCGTGAGCGTGATTCCCTGAGCAGCCACGCGCGTCGCGCAGATAATTAGCTGCGGCCCGTCCGGCTGCTGAAAAGCATCGATCGCTTTCTGGCGAGCGGCGGCGCTGTCGCTGCCAACCAAGTGAACGGCGCTGGGGAAGCGCTCGATCACGGCCTGCTGCACTTCGCGGTGGCGGGCGAAGACGACGAGCGCTTCGCCGGAGGCAAGGAAGTCGTGGATCCAGCCGAGCGCACCATCGAGCTTGCCGCTGCCGGCAAGTCTTTGCAGCACGCCCAGCTGAGCGAGCCGTTCGGCGCGCAATGTTGCGGCGATTTTGGCGTCGAGCTCGCTGAGGTCGAGCGGCTGGTCGCGCAGCCAAGCGATGATGTCGGTCTCGGCTTTGCGGTACTCGGCGCGGTTGGTCAGCGCGATCGGCACGATGCTGCGGCGCTTGGCCGGAAGCTGGGGCAGCACGTCGGCCTTAACGCGGCGCAGGAAGCAGTGGCGGCGCAGATGCCAATGCAGCCGCTCCTCACTGCGCGAGTGGTCAGGGCCGAAGCGCCGGGCGAATTGTGCACCAGAGCCGAAGTCGTCGAGCCGGCCGATCACGCGCAGCTGCGCGATCAGCTCCTCGGCGTGATTTAGCACCGGCGTGCCGGTTAAGGCCAGCCGCAGGCCGTCGTCGGGGATCACGCTGGCGAGGCGGCGCACGGCCTGAGTCCGTTTCGCGCGCGGATTTTTGCAGTAGTGGGACTCGTCGATGATCAGTGCGCGCGGATTGCGGCGCGCTAGCTGCTCGCCATGGGCGGCGACGATTTCGTAGTTGAGGATCGTGATGTCGGCCTGCGGCGGCACAGCAGAGCGGCCCTCAACGACGGCGAACGAGCGATGCGGCAGCCAGCGCTCGGCCTCGCGCGCCCAGACCAGCTTGATCGACGCGGGGCAAACGACGACGACCGGGTAGGCGTCGTCCGCCTCGACCGTCGCCAGTGCCTCAATCGTCTTCCCGAGCCCTTGCTCATCAGCGATCAACGTGCGGCGCGCCTCAAGCGCATAACGAACTCCAGCCCACTGAAACGGCTCCAGCGTGCCGCCAAGCTTCTCCGCCAGCCCGTCGATCGGCTCCGCGCTGATCGCCTTTGACTGCTTTACGGCAGCCGCGGCGGCGGCGTGCTGCTCGCGCAGGCGAGCCAGCACTGGGCCGGCCTCGCCGGTCACGCCAACATCGTGCAGCGCGATGAACTCGTCGAGCTGTTCGACCAGCCAGGGGTCGATCGGCACCGTTCGCGTGCCGGCCGAAGCTGGCATCCGCTCAAAAGCAACCCCCGTTTCGGGATCCCAAAGCACGCTCAGGCGCAGGTAGTCGGCGTCTACGCGTTTGATCAGCTCGAGCTGCGCGGGCGGAGGCTGGCGGCCGACTTCAAGCTCGGTCAGGCAGCGCGCTGCGCCAGCGTCGAGTCGCGCCGATCGCTGCTCGCTGATTACCGCCGCGTTGGCCTCGGTCAGTTCAACTAGTAGCGCGCCGTCGTCGGCCTCGACTGAGCCTTCGAGCAGCTCGGCCGGAACGGTTCCGGCGCGCGTAGCGAGCGCCCACCAACCGCGGCCGTCGTAGCGGCGCGTACTAACTGTCCCAATCCATCTGCGCTCGACTGCGCGAATCCAAGTGTCAACCTCTTTGCTGGCGGTAAGTTCCGGGAAGCGCGCCAGCACGTCCGCCACGTGCAGCGCCGCCCAGTCGTCGGTTGGAGCCCACCATTCGCGCCGGTCCCAATCGAAACGGCGCTGCGGAATGGCTCTAACCAGCTCGACGATCTGCGCGTCGTAAGGGAAGGCGAGCACGACGATCTCACCGTTCTCCTCGCTATTTCGCAGCTCGACGTTCGCTCGGTCTTCTGCCAGATCCACCTGTTCAAGGTAGCCCGCTGTGGCAACTTGCTGGCGCTCGGCGCGCCGATCGGTAAAGATACGGCAATGAGTGACACTGACTATCTAATCGTTGGAGCCGGTTCGGCTGGCTGCGTGCTTGCCAACCGGCTCACCGAGGACCCTTCGGTCAAGGTGACCTTGCTCGAGGCTGGTGGCTCAAATCGCCACCCCAGCGTGGTCATCCCTGCCGCCTTCGCTGAACAGTTTCACAGCAAGCGTGACTGGGATTTCGCGACCGATCCTGAGCCTGGCTGTGATGGCCGTGAGATCTTCATTCCGCGCGGTAAAGGCCTCGGTGGTTCGAGCGCGATGAACGCGATGCTTTACGTCCGCGGGAGGCCATTGGACTATGACCTTTGGGAGGCGGAAGGCTGCCCCGGCTGGGGTTGGAACGACGTTCAGTCCTATTTCCTCAAATCTGAAGACAACTCGCGAGGCGTGTCAGAGCACCACGCCGTTGGTGGCCCGCAGAGGGTTGAGGATGCGCGCTCCCCGCGCAAGTTAACCCGCGACTTCATTGCCAGCGCCGAAGCGGTGGGGATTCCTTTCATCGATGATTACAACGGCCCCGAGCAGGACGGTGTTGCCGAGGTTCAAGTGACGCAGCGCGGCGGGCGCCGCTGGAGCACTGCCGATGCTTATCTAAAGCCGGCCAAAGGGCGCGACAACCTTGAACTGATAACCGGCGCAACCGTTCAGCGGGTTGAACTTGAAGGTAAGCGCGCGATCGGCGTGAGCTACTTGGATCGTCGCGGCCGCGAGAAGTTGATCACAGCATCGCGCGACGTGATCCTTGCCGCCGGCGCGATTGGCTCGCCGCAGATTCTGATGGTTTCGGGAATTGGCCCGGCCGATCACCTCGCTGAGGTTGGCGTTGAGCTGCTCCATGACCTCCCTGGCGTCGGTGTCAATCTTCATGACCACCCGTCGCTGGTCTGCACTTGGGACCTTCCCGGCGGCGGCTCATTGGCTGACGCCGAGACGCCGAAGGCGATGTTGGAGTGGCTGCTGCGTCGCAGTGGCCCGCTCTCTTCGAGCGTTGCCGAAGCATTTGCTTTCGTTCGTAGCCGGCCTGGCCTGCCCGCCCCGGACCTCCAGTTTCACTTTGCTCCCGCCTATTTCGTAGACCACGGAGCAACGACCTACGACGGCCACGCGCTGACGATCGCCCCGGTTCTCATCTCGCCGAAGAGCCGTGGCCACGTGAGATTGCGCTCGGCCGACCCGACTGCGCCGCCGCGGATCCTGACCAACATGCTGGTCGAGCCAGAAGACGTTGCTTCGATGGTTGCTGGCGTGAAGCTTGCGCGCGAGATCGCTTCGAGCGGGCCACTCAAGGATCTTGTTGGCGCCGAGCTGCTGCCTGGGGTGCCGGTGACCGATGACGATGACATCGCCGCTGACCTGAGGCGCCGCGTCGAGACGCTCTACCACCCCGTCGGAACCTGCCGAATGGGCAGCGATGAAGGAGCGGTCGTTGATCCGCAGACGCGCGTGCGCGGAATCGAAGGACTTCGCGTGATTGACGCTTCGATTATGCCGCTGATCCCTGGCGGTAACACCAACGCGCCCACGATCATGGTCGCTGAGCGCGCCGCCGACTTGATCCGTGAGCAGTCGCTCGCACCCGCCTGAGCTGCCGCGACGGGCGCGCCGCGACCTAACTGACCGTTCGGTAAGGTCAGTTTTAGTCACCCCGATTGGAGCCTGATGGACCTCACATTCAACGAGTCTGAGAGCGCGTTTCGCAATGAACTACGCGCTTGGATCCAGGCCAACCACCCTGGCGATGAACCGGCTGGCGAAGATGATGGGTACGCCTTTCGCCGCGACTGGCAGCGCCAGCTCTACGAAGCTGGCTGGGCGGCCGTGCATTGGCCAACCGAGTACGGCGGGCGCGACGCAACGCTGGTCGAGGCGGCGATCTTCAATGAGGAGCTGGCCCGCGCACGGGCGCCTTTCCCAGCCAACGTTCTTGGTCTTCTACTCGCTGGCCCAACGCTGATGACCTGGGGCGACGATCAGCAGAAGCAGCGCTATCTCGACCCGATCATGTCGGGAGAGGAGATCTGGTGCCAAGGCTTCTCCGAGCCGGAGGCCGGATCTGACTTCGCATCGCTGAAGTCAAAGGCCGTCCGTGACGGCGACGATTGGCTCGTTACCGGCCAGAAGGTCTGGACCAGCGGCGCCCAGTACTCGAAGTGGTGCATGTTCGTTGCGCGGACCGATTTCGATGCGCCAAAGCACAAAGGTTTGACTTATTTCATCCTCGATATGGAGCAAGAAGGGGTTGAGGTTCGGCCGCTGCGCCAGATCACCGGCGACGCTGAGTTCAATGAGCTGTTTCTTGAGAACGCGCGCATTCCAGCGGCCAACGTGCTCGGCGGCGAAGGAAACGGATGGACAGTCGCTCTCACGACGCTAATGAACGAGCGCGCCGGCCTCGCCTTCGGGCTGCAGGTCGCTATGAAGGTTGCGCTCGATGAGCTGACTGAGGAGCTGGCTGCCAGTGGAAAGCTAGACGATCCAATGATCGCCGACGAACTTGGCTCGCTGCACATTAAGTGTGAGATTCTGCGCCTGACCGCATACCGCGGCCTAACGGCAACGATGAAGTACGGCCAGCCGGGGCCGGAAGGCTCGCTGACGAAGTGGATGTGGTCACAGGGCAACCAGGAGCTAATGCAGTTCGCCACTCAGGCGCTCGGGGTGCAATCCCTCGCCGGCGGCTCGAGTTGGGGCCGCGCCATGCTGCGCTCTCGTGGTAACTCGATTGAGGGCGGCACAACTGAGGTCTTAAAAAACATCATCGCTGAGCGTGTGCTTGGCCTTCCAAGGAAGAAGTAGGTGGATTGAGATGAACTTCGACTTCACTGAAGACCAGCATGAGATTAAGCGCACTGCGCGTGAGCTGCTGGCGAAGCGTTCAGGGCTTGAGCAGCTCCGCGAAGCCGCTGAAGGCGAGGCCTACGACGAGTCGCTATTCAGCGAGCTACGCGAACTCGGTTGGACCGGAATTGCGATTGACGAGCAGTACGGCGGCGCTGGCCTCGGCGTTGTGGAGCTAATGATTCTCTGCGAGGAGCTCGGCTACGCGCTCGCAGCTTCGCCATTCCTTGCAAACGCGCTCGGCGGTTTGATGATTGAGCACGCTGGCAGCGACGAGCAGTGCGCTAAGTGGCTCCCTGGGATCGCATCCGGCGAGGCAACGGCGACCGTAGCCTTTGCCAGCGGCGGCACGGCCGAAGTGGTCCCTGACGCCGACGGCGCAGCGGTGATCGTCTTAATCGAAGGTGACTCGGCAACGCTAGTTGCTCGCGGCGAGGCAGAGGTTGAGCCGGTCTCGACGATCGACCCAACGCGCCGCTATGCGCGCGTCAGCGTCAGCGCCAGCGCCAGTGGCGGCGAAGCGCTAAGCGGTGATGTTGCCAGCGCGCTGGCTCGCGCAGAAGTTGCGCTTTCAGCCGAGATGGTCGGCATTGCGCAGCGGACGCAGGAGATGGCGATCGAGTACGCGAAAGAGCGCAAGCAGTTCGACACTCCGATCGGCGCTTTCCAAGCTATCTCGCATCGTTGCGCGCAGATGCTCTTTGACACAGAGGGCGCCCGCTCGGCGACTTACTTCGGCGGCTGGGCAGCCGATGCCGACGAGTCGCAGCTGGCTCTGGCTTCCGCGATTGCCAAGGCCGCGGCCTGCGAGGCAGCGCTCTCTGTGACAGCTTCATCGATTCAAGTTCACGGCGGAATTGGCTTCACGTGGGAGGCCAACGTGCACTGGTTCTTCAAGCGAGCACAGCTCGACGCGGCGATGCTCGGCGGCGCCAGTAAGCAGCGCGCGCGCGTGACGGCGCTGACGGCCGCTTCGCTGGCGGTCGCCGGAGCAAGCTGATGCAGTTCGAGGTGAGCGAGGAGGGCGCGCAGCTACAGGAGAAGTTGCTGGCCTTCATGGACGAGTGCGTATACCCGGCTGAGCCCGTCTTCGAGCAGCAGATGGAAGAGGCTGGCGACCCCGAGCACCATCCACAAATCATCGAAGAGCTGAAGCTTGAGGCTCGAGGGCGGGGCCTTTGGAACCTCTTCCTGCCGCACAAGACCGAATGGACGGAGGGCCTATCGAACTTCGATTACGCACCGCTGGCGGAGATCTCCGGCCGCTCGATCCACCTTGCACCTGAGGCAATGAACTGCTCGGCGCCAGACACCGGCAACATGGAGCTACTAACCGAGTTTGGAACCCCCGAGCAGCAGCAGCAATGGCTGCGGCCGCTACTTGAGGGGGAGATCCGCTCCTGCTTTTCGATGACCGAGCCGGACGTTGCCTCTTCCGACGCGACCAACGTTGAAACCTCGATCACGCGCGAAGGCGACGAATACGTGATTAAGGGGCGCAAGTGGTGGAGCTCCGGCGCTGGTCGCGAAAGCTGCAAATTTTCGATTGTGATGGGCAAGACCGATCCGCAGGCGCGCGCGCACGCGCAGCAAAGCATGGTGATTGTGCCGCTCGACACGCCCGGGATTACGCACGTACGCAACCTCAAGGTCTTTGGCTACCTTGACCGCGAAACGCACTCCGAGCTCCTCTTCGAGGACGTTCGAGTTCCAACTTCGAACCTGCTCGGGCCGGAGGGCGGCGGCTTCATGATCGCTCAGGCGCGGCTTGGGCCAGGCCGCATCCATCACTGCATGCGGCTGATTGGAATGGCCGAGCGGGCGCTCGAGATGGCTTGCCGCCGCGCGCTATCGCGTGAAGCTTTTCGTAAAACACTGGCCGAGCAGGGTGTCATCCAGGATTGGATCGCCGAGAGCCGGATCGCGATTGACCAAGCGCGGCTGCTGACAGTCGACGCTGCGTGGCAGATGGACGAGGCCGGTAACAAGGCGGCGCGCAACGCGATCTCTTCAATCAAGGTTGTAGTGCCACGGATGGCCTGCGAGGTGATCGACCGGGCGATCCAGATTCATGGCGGCGCCGGCGTTAGCGACGACTTCCCGCTGGCCGCGATGTACGCCGGCGCCCGCACACTTCGGCTCGCCGACGGCCCTGACGAGGTGCACAAAATGGTTATCGCTCGGCGCGAGCTGAGCCGTTACGCCGAGTAGGGCTTCAGGCGCGGCGCCGGTCGAGTGCGGCGCAGGCCAGTTTCGCCAGTACGACTCCGCAGAGGCTGCCAGCGAGCACGTCACCGGGGTAATGAACGCCAGTGTGAATTCGCGAGTAGGCAACGACCGCGGCGGGAATTGTTAGCAGCGCGCCAGCGGCCGGCATTACGTGGCCAACCCCGGTCACGAAGGCGAACGCCGAAGCAGAATGGCCAGAAGGGAACGAGGTTGAACTGGGCATTTCAACGTGCCGCCGTTCAATCACGCCGGTCGCCTCGCGGTTAGGGCGGCGACGGCGGCTGAGCGGCTTCATTGCGACGTTTACGGCAATCGAAGCCGCGGCGGTTGATGCGATCCCGTAAAGCCCAGCGCGGCGACCGCGCTGGCCACCGAGCAGCGAGAGCAGCGCGGCGCTGACGACCCACGGTTTTGAGAGGTTGGCGGCGTTGGAGATAAATGCCAGCGGGCCGTCAATCGACGGCGTTTCGCTGCTAGCGACTGCGGCGTAGAGCGAGGCGTCGAGGCGGTGGGCCTCGGCTAGCAGCCCGCTCGCGGGCTTGGAGTTTGTGTTCGCTGCAGACACGAAAGCGATCTTAGGGGCCGCAGGACATAGGATCTGCGCTGTGCCGACCAGCGAAGCCACCGTTTTCCTTCTGCGCCATGGCGAAACTGAGTGGTCGCTGAACGGTCGCCACACCGGCCTAAGCGACATTGAGCTGACAGCGAACGGTCGCAACGAGGCGCGCGAGGCAGGTAAGCGGCTCGACGGGATGGAGTTCGACCACGTGCTGACTAGCCCGCTCAAGCGAGCACGCGAAACCTGCGAGCTAGCCGGTTATGGCGCCGGCGCGCAGACCACAGATGAGCTGACGGAATGGAACTACGGCGATTACGAAGGAATTACGACGGCGGAGATTCAGCAGACGCGGCCCGATTGGTTCCTCTTCGCTGATGGCTGCCCGGGCGGTGAGAGCGCCGCCGAGGTAGGCGCGCGTGTAGATCCGCTGATCGAGCGTGCTCGCGAGGCTGGAGGAAGTTGGCTCTTCGTCGCTCACGGCCACGTTTTGCGCGTAGTTGGCGCCCGCTGGGCTGGCTTGCCTGCCCACGACGCTTCCGCTCTGCTGCTTGGAACGGCCGCAATCTGTGTGCTCGGCCACGAGCATGGTCGTCCGGCGCTCAAGCATTGGAACGACACCGGATCGCTCGCCTGACTAAGACCACTGGCGCGCCGCTGCGCGGTCGATCACGACAGCGCTCGCAGAGCGGGAGCCGCTGGCCGCGTATCGCGCTATTGCTTTTGCTTCCGGGGCTAAGCGTGCGGCGCTAAGCGATACAGTAACCGCCGATGTCGACCACTGAGCGGCCACCGAATCTGATTTTGCTGATTACCGATCAGCAGCGCGCCGTGCAGCACTGGCCTGACGATCAAGAATGGCTCGACGCGCTAACGCCCAACGATGCTGCGCTGCGCGCCACCGGCGTTGACTTCACTCGCGCCTTCACGGCGACGGCGATGTGCTCGCCCAGTCGCGCGACCTTCCTAACCGGCACCTACCCCTCTCGTCACGGCGTCACGCTGACGCTCGTTGAGGGTGAGATCTGGCCGATGCCCGAGAACGCTCGTTCTTCGTTGCCGCTCGCGGTCCGGGCGGTAAAGAGCGGCGCCGTCAGCGCCCGGCGGATGGCAAAGAGTCTTGTCCGCTCACTCTTAAAAGTCGGACCAAAGTCCGGCAGTGAACCGGAGCTGCCGCCTGGCATCGAGACTCTGGCGACGATGCTCGGGCGCGGTGGCTACCACGTTGCGCTGCGTGGCAAGTGGCACCTGACAAAGCCGGTCAACGGCACCAACTGGACCGCCGAGGACGGTGAGCGGATTGAGCGCGACTACGGCTTTGCTGGCTGGGAGCCGCCGGACGCTGGCGGTGACACCCTTCCAGAGACCTTCGGCGGTGGCGACGGCGGACCGGCCGACGGCGGCTGGGACAAGGTTTACATGGATCAGGTTGAGCGCTTCCTCGCTCAGGAGAACCTGCCCGAGCCATTCTGCCTCGTCGTCTCGCTGATCAACCCTCACGACGTTTTGGCTTATCCGACAAGCTTCCGCGAGGGCGGCTATCGGCGTGAGGAATTCGCCGATCTCGACATTCCATTGCCGTCGACGATCGACGAATCGCTCGCCAATAAGCCCGGTGTGCACTCGATGGCGCTTGTCGGCATGAGCGCCTACTTAGGGCCGCTTGCAAACCGTGACGAAGAGCGCGACTACGTCAACTTCTACGCCCACCTGCAGCGCGTTGTTGACCGCCAAGTCGGCCGCCTGCTGACGGCGCTTGGCGACGCCGATGACCCCGGGTCGCTGCGCTCGCGCACCGTCATCGCGCGCACCTCCGACCACGGCGACATGGGGCTCTCGCACGGCGGCGCGCGGCAGAAGATTTTCAACGCCTACGAGGAGACGATCCGCGTGCCGCTCATCTTCTCTAACCCCGTCTGTTTCCCAAGGCCGTCTGAGACGGGCACGCTCGCGTCACTGATTGACCTTGTCCCGACTTTCCTTTCGATCGCCGGTATCAAGCCCGAAAACCAGCTCGACGGCCGTGACCTAAGCCCAGTTCTGGCCAGCTTCGCGAAACCAAAAGCGAAACGGCTTGAACAAACTGGCGTTGATTTTGGCCCAATCCTGGAGGGCGATTCAGGCGCAGATCAGGTCCGCGACCACATCCTTTTTACTTATGACGACCACCAGTCGGGCACGGCGATGCAGAACGGGGCGGGCCAGCCAAACCGCGTTCGCTGCGTCCGCGACGAGCGCTGGAAGTACGCCGTTTACCTCGATCCAGACGGTGTAGAGGCGACCGAGTACGAGCTCTATGACTTGAGCAGCGACCCCGATGAGGCCTACAACCTCGTTGACACAAAGACCGGCCGGCCGCGCTCGCCGCGAGCTGTCCGCGAGAAGCCCAGGCTCGCAGCGCTGCTGATTGAGGCTTGCGAGGAGGCGGGTATGACTTCGCCTCCACTTCCCGCTGCCTAGGCGCTCAAGCTGTCGCGCGACTAATCTGATCGGCGTGAAGTCGATAATCAAAAATGCGCCGCTGGCGCCGTTGACGACGCTACGGATAGGCGGCGCAGCGAAACAGCTCTGGACTGTCGAGAGCGAGGACGAGTGCGTCGAGGCGATCAAGCAGCTCGATCACGACGACGAAGCGTTCTTCGTGCTCGGTGGAGGCAGCAACGTTGTGATTGGCGACGATGGCTTCGACGGCACCGCGCTGCACCTCACTTACGAGGGCGCAGAGCACCAGCAGCGAGACGCTCAGCGCTTCGCGATCGACGCCAGCGCCGGTGATGACTGGCCGCTGCTAGTCGACGCATTAGTTGAGGCCGGGCTTAGTGGAATCGAGTGCCTTGCGGGGATTCCCGGCTCGGTCGGCGCGACGCCGATTCAAAACATTGGTGCTTACGGCCAAGAGGTCGCGACGGCGATCGAGGCTGTGCGCGTTTACAGTCGCGCCAGCAAGCAGATCGAGACATTGACCGCCGCGCAGTGCGGCTTCGGATACCGCACCAGCGCGCTGAAAGGGAACGATGATTTGGTTGTGCTCGCGGTCATCTTCCTGCTGGAGCGCTCACCGCAGAGCGCGCCGATCGCTTACCGTGAGCTGGCCGAGGCGCTCGGAGTGGAGGTTGGTCAAAGGGTGGAGGCTGCGGCCGCACGGAGCGCCGTGCTGGAGCTGCGCCGCTCGAAGGGAATGGTGCTCGACGAGCGCGACCATGACACTTGGAGCGTGGGGTCGTTCTTCACTAACCCAATTCTCAGCGCCGCCGATTTTCAGCGCTTCGAGCAGCGCGCCAGTGAAATCTCGATCGCGGAACCGCCGCGCTTCGAGGCCGCTGGCGGCAAATTGAAGAGCTCCGCTGCCTGGCTGATTGAGCAGGCCGGTTTCACTCGCGGAGAGCAGCGTGGCCAAGTTGCACTCTCGTCAAAGCACACGCTCGCGCTAACAAATCTCGGTGGCGCGAGCGCAACTGAGCTGGTCTCCTTTGCGCGCGAAATTGCTGGCCGCGTAGACGAGCTGTTCGCAGTTCAGCTTCAGCCCGAGCCAGCGCTGATCGGTATTCAGTGGTGAGCGCCGCCGCTTAGGCGGAGCCTTCGTTCTCATCACGCGCGGTTACGCGCGCAAGGTTGACCTCTTCGCCGTCTTTTGTGTCGGGGTAGACGACGTAGGCCAGAGGTGCTCCACCGAACCAAGTTGCGTTCTCACCGTCACCGACGAAGACGCCAGCGCGCGCGCTGCCGTCCTGCTGCTGAACCCAAACCGCTTCGCCTTCTTTGAAAAGTGCCATTCCTGCATCTTTGCTGATAACGAGCTTTTTGGCGCTGCGCCAGAAGCGCTGTCGGCTCCTCTGCTCGCTGCAGGCGTATTCTCTGCAGCCGATGAGCGTCGATGGCAATCCAAGCTCAGATGCTCGCGCGCAGTCGCGCCGGCGCAGCGGAATCGCCGCGATCTGCCTGTTGGCCTTTAGTTGGGCCTTCGTGATGCAGTCGCTTGGCTGGGCTCAGACCTCCTACTTCGCTTTCGTCAAGGCGCTCGGCGACGGCAACGCCCAGATCGACAACTATCACTGGGAGACGCGCGACAAGAGCTGGATTAATGGTCGCTTCTACTCCGTCAAAGCACCCGGGCTGCCGCTACTGATCACTCCCGCTTACCTTGCGCTGAAGGCTGCCGGAGCGGAGCAGCTTTCAGCCGATGTTGCCGATCGCGCCCGCCGCGGTGGAGCGAAGCTGTGGACATACAAGGCCCTCAACGTCTCAGCCTATGGGTACGACAGCGCCCGCGCCAAGGCCGTCACGCGCCAGCTTGAGATTCAGGCCCCGCTGATTTGGGCGCTCGGGCTGCTGACTAGCGTGCTGCCGGCGCTCGGGCTGCTGCTGCTTGTTAGATCGGTCAGCGAGCGGGTGCTGCCGGGTTACGGCACGGCGGCGGCGCTGACGCTCGGGATGGCGACGCTGGTGATGGTTTTTGCTACTCAGTTCTTCGGCCACATTCTCGCCTCGCTCGTTGTTTTCGCCGCCTTTTTGCTTTTAATGCGCGAGCGGCGCGGGCCGCCACGCTTGGCACTGGTTGGGCTCGCGGGGCTGCTAGCTGGCTTGGCGGTGACAATTGAGTATCCACTCGCGCTGGCTGGAATCGTGATCGGCCTTTACGCGATGCTGCGCGGCGACTTGCCGCGCTCTGGCCTGGGGGCGAAGCTGTGGCGCGGTCTTGCTTACGCGGCCGGGGTAATCATCGGGGCGCTGCCGCTCTTCGCTTACAACCAGTGGGCTTTTGGTTCGCCAGCAACTAACTCCTATAGCAACGCCGTCGACGACCAAGGCTTAAGCGGCCACGACACGCTTGGGCTGAACTCGGGCGGCTTCTTCGGCATCGAAGTTCCCGACCCGCAGGCAGCGCTCGAGCTGCTGCTGGCGCCGCGCGGGATCATCACGATCACGCCGGTAGTGCTGGCTGGCCTCTACGGCGTCTGGTTGATGCGCAAGAAGGGTCAGCGCGCGGAGGCCAATGTCGTGATCGCAATCGTCGCGCTCTTTTTCATTTACGACGCCGGCTACTGGCTTCCTTTCGGTGGCGGAACGCCGGGCCCGCGCTTCCTAATCCCAACGCTGCCATTCATTGCGCTCGGCTTCGCCGAAGCTTGGCGGCGAATCCCTGCAACAACGCTCGTGCTTTCAGCCTGCGGCTTCGTCGTGATGACGACGGCGCTGGTGACCTACCCGCTGGTCGGCGCGGGCAACCTTTACCAGTGGCAGGAGCGGGCGCTCGACAACACCTTCCAGCACACGATCCTGACGACCTTCGGGCTCGGTGACGGCTGGCCAACAATCGTTCCATTGTTGGCGATCTTTCTGGCCGCGATCTGGCTCGGCGCTCGCGCGACAGGCGCGCTCACGGTGGGCGCCGACACGCGGCTTGCGCTCGGGGCGCTGGCCTTGTGGGCACTATTGGCGCTGGCGCTCTCACGGATGCTCGGCGAACGAGCCTCTTATGGCAGCAACCCCGAGGCTGTCAACCATGCCGGGTTGCCTGTCTCGGTGGTGATCTTGGCGCTCGTTGTTGCCGCGCTGGCACTGGCTTTAGCGCGGCGGGCTGAGCGGCTTGGCGCCGGCCGGGGGCAAGGTGAGAATCAGGAGCGGCCCGCGCCGCTCAGTGTTGACGCCTGACAGTGGCAGCAGCCGCTCGGCCGCCGCCACCAGCTTTGCGCCGCCAGGGAGCTGAGCGTTGATTACGATTGTCGCGACTCCTAGCGAGCGCAGGTCGTCAAGTGCTTGCGCGCCGCTGAGCCCGTCGACGGCGCGAAGTGTGCGCGCGAAGTAGCGCGGCTGAAAACCGGTGCGACCGTTGAGCAGCTTCGGGAAACCATCGGTTGACCAAAGCAGGTAGCGGCGGTTATCGGGCGCCTGCGCCGGTAGCTCCAAGAGCGGTTGGCGCAGCCCCGTGAGCGGTGCTGGTGCTGGCGGCACGCGCGGGTGTGGATAAACAAGGCCGCTGCCTTCCGTCAGGACGAGCAGCGTTAACAGCGCGCCGCTGGCCGCGGCGAGCATCTGATTCTTTGAGCGCGCCGCGAGCGCCGCCGCCAGCCGCCCCGCACCACCCGCGGCCAGCAGCGCAAGCAGCAGCGAGGTAATCGTTTGTAGTCGGCCGGGAACACGAATTCCTTGCCACCCCGGGAGCGCTTCGAAGAGCCAGCGATAGGGGAGCCAGCTGCCGATCCCTTCGGCTGCGAAGCCCAGTGAGAGGACAGCGCAGCAGAGCGCGGCAAGACCAATCCCTAGGCGCAGCGCTTTCGGGTAACCGCGCCAGCCCATGCCAGTTAGCGCCAGCAGCAAAATAAGCAAACCGGGAAAGAGCGTTTTCTCAGCGACGGCGTCCATTCCCGCACGGATCGGCGCCGTAAGCGAGCCCCAGATCATGTTCGTTTCCGGCGCGGCGATGAAGGCCTTCAGCGGCGGCGAGTAATAGCTGACGAGGTCGGCGGAGCGCTTGGCTTCCGGGTAAGAATCGAGCACGCGCAGGTAGGGGCGCGAGAGCACAAAGGCGGTCGTTGCGAGCAGCAAACCACCAGCCAGAGTTGCGATTACTACGCGCCGCGCAGGGGCAGGTTTGCCGGCTCGCCACCACACAACCGCAGCGATCAGCGCCAGCAGTGCGATCAGGTAGATCAGTGGAAGGCCGAGCGAGAAGCCAAGCGAGAGTTGCCAAGCAGCTACGGCCCATCCTGCGAAAATCAGGCCGCCCGACTGGCGGCGGTAGCCGCGCAGCGCCAGCGCTAGCGCCAGCGCAATGCCACCGCTGGAAATCACATGGAGATGGCCGCCCTGCTCCAGCCTCCAGGGCGCAAACGCGAAAGCCGCACCAGCGACAAGCGCGGCCCACGGCGGGACGCCAAGCTCGCGCGCCAGAAGGTAGGCGCCAAAGAAGCAGAGCGCGAAGGCGAAGAGGAAAAGCAGGTCGTAGCGGGCGACCGCTGCCTGCGGACCGGAGCCGATCATTCCGGCAGGTGTATAGCCAATAAGCGCGTCGGAGAAGGCAAGAGTGTCGTGCAGCGGCCAGAACTGGTTGCTCTGGAAGAATCTGAGCGGCTGAGTTAGTAGCGCGTGGCCGTCCCAAGCGACCTGCCAGGCTTGCGGCAGCGGGTCGCCGAGGTCAAGTGGAATGTCGCTACCAATGTTCAGAATCAGCGGCCAAAACTGGATCACGGCGACCAGTGCGGCGCCTAGCGCCACCAGGATCAGTTCGCGGCTGCTGAGCCGAGGGGATCGTTGCCACCAGTCGGCGATCATCGCCTGCGGAGGTTATCGAGCGCTTCACCGAATCGACATGCACGGCAAGTAAAAACCTATTAGTCTCAGCGCCGATGATCTTTGCAGTCGGAGTTGACCATGCCGGAGCACCGCTGCACGACGTAGCTACGTCAACCCTCGTCGAGCTCGGCCACGAAGTGATCGATCTTGGCCAATGTGACGATTACCCCGATATGGCTCTAAAAATGGGGCTCGTAATTGACTCCGGCGAGGCTGAGCGCGGCGTCCTTGCCTGTGGCTCGGGCGCCGGCATCGCGGTTGCAGCATCGAAGCTGCCTGGAATCCGCGCACAGACAATTCATGACACCTACACAGCGCACCAGGCCGTTGAGCACGACGCCGTCAACGTGCTCTGCATCGGTGGCCGCGTGATTGGCAGCGAAGTAGCTCGCGAACTGGTCCGCACGTTCGCTCAGGCCGAGGTAAGCGATGAGCCGCGCCACCTGCGCCGCCGCGCGAAGGTGGAGCTGATCGAACTTGAAGGACTAGACGCCAACCTCGAAGGAGACAGCTAATGCAGATCGGAATGATCGGCCTCGGCCGGATGGGTGCCAACATGGTCGAGCGGCTGATGCTCGACGGACATAATTGTGTCGTCTTTGACCCCAACCAAGACGCCGTTGACGCGCTCGTCGCGAAGGGCGCCACAGGGGCAGGCTCTGCCGCCGACATGGCATCGAAGTTGAGCGCTCCGCGCGCGATCTGGCTGATGGTTCCGGCCGGCATTGTTGACCCAGTTCTGGCGGAAGCTGCCGACGCGCTCGAGAAGGGCGACCTCGTGGTCGATGGCGGCAACAGCTACTACATCGACGATCGCCGCCGCGCCGCGGAGCTCAAAGAGAAGGGCATCCACTACGTCGACTGCGGCGTCAGCGGTGGCATTTGGGGCCTAACCGAGGGCTACGGGCTGATGGCAGGCGGTACCGACGAGGCAATCGCGATGGTCGCGCCTGTGCTTCAGTCGCTAGCCCCGGGCGTCGATTCGGCGCCGCGCACGCCTGGCCGCACCGGTGACCCAACCCCAGCCGAAGAGGGCTGGCTGCACTGCGGCCCGTCTGGCGCAGGCCACTTTGTCAAGATGGTTCACAACGGGATTGAGTACGGACTTATGGCCGCTTACGCTGAGGGCCTCAACATCCTCAAGCACGCCAACGTTGGCAGCGGCACTCAGGAAGTTGATGCTGAAACTACTCCGCTGCGTAACCCGGAGAACTATCAGTACGACCTAAACCTGCCTGACGTCGCCGAAGTCTGGCGCCGCGGCACCGTGATCCGCAGCTGGCTGCTCGACCTAATTGCTGACGCGCTTGCCGCCGACCACGACCTCAGCGGTTTTGCTGGCCGCGTCTCCGACTCTGGCGAGGGTCGCTGGACTGCGTTGGCGGCGATCGATACCGGCACGCCAGCTCCGGTGCTGACGACGGCTCTCTATGAGCGCTTTACGAGCCGCGGCGAAGCTGATTACGCAGACCGCTTGCTTTCGGCGATGCGCAACGAGTTCGGTGGCCATGACGAGAAGCCGGCCGGGAGCAAGTAGTGGCTAAGCCGAAGAAGGGTGACGCGCTGGTCATCTTCGGGGCGACCGGGGACTTAGCGTTCAAACAGATCTTTCCTGCGCTGCAGCGAATGATCATTGACGATGAGCTCAACGTGCCGGTTGTTGGCGTTGCCCGCGAAGGAGGCCACGTTGACCAGCTCCGCGCTCGCGCCAAAGCTAGTCTCGAAGCCAGCCCTGATGGGCTAAACAAAGCGGCCTTCAAGAAGCTAAGTTCGTTGCTCCGCTACGCAGGCGGTGACTACGCCGACCACAACACCTTCGTCGAACTTCAGAACGAACTAAAGGGCTGTAAACGTGCGGTTTATTATCTGGCGATCCCGCCGTCGCTATTTGGCCCCGTCGTCGGCCACCTCGGCGATGTCGGGCTCGCCGAGCAGGGCCGTGTAGTCGTCGAGAAGCCCTTCGGCCACGATCTTGCCTCGGCCGAGAAGCTCAACGACCAGCTGCATTCGGTCTTTCCGGAGGGCCGGATTTTTCGGATCGACCACTTCCTTGGCAAGACTCCGGTCGAGAACATTCTCTTCTTCCGCTTTGCCAACGCCTTCCTCGAGCCAATCTGGAATCGCGATCACGTTCGTCAGATTCAGATCACGATGGCTGAGGATTTTGACGTTGCCAATCGCGGCTCGTTCTATGACGCTGTTGGCACGATCCGTGATGTGATCGAGAACCACCTTTTTCAAGTTCTCACGCTGGTTGCGATGGATCCATTCAGCGGCCACGGCGACTCGGCGCTGCGCGAAGAGAAGGCACGCTTCCTGCGTGGAGTGCGGACCTTGAAGCCGAACGACATTGTTCGCGGCCAGTATCAGGGTTATCGCAAGACGAAGGGCGTAAATCCGAAGTCAACGACCGAGACCTACGCAGCGATGAAACTCCACGTCGACACTTGGCGCTGGGCCGACGTTCCAATTCTGATTCGCGCCGGCAAGGCTCTGCCTGTCACGGCAACTGAGATCGTCGTTGAGCTGAAGACGCCGCCGGAAAAGCTCTTCCCCAAGGATCACCCACGCGGCAACCGGATGCGCTTCCAGATCAACCCGCAGGTGATCGTTTCAATCGAAGTTCAGTCGCGCAAGCCGACCGTCGATACATTCGAAGTTGAGGACATCGAGCTGGCAGCGGTGCGCCAAGAGGCGCACCAGATTCCGCCCTACCAGCGGCTTCTATCAGCGGCGCTCGACGGTGATCACGATCTCTTCGCAACGCAAGGAACGATCGATGAAGCTTGGAGGATCGTTGATCCAATACTCGGCAACGTGACACCGATTTCGTCCTACAAGCGGGGCACTTGGGGCCCGACGGAGGCTAACCGTTTGGCGCCCGCCTCCGGCTGGATCCCGCCGCACATCCACGACGCACCGTCCAAATTAACGCGGCCAAGGAGCAATAAGCGATGAAAGCGACACAGGCCCTCCACGAAGCGGGCCAGAGCCTCTGGCTAGACAACATCACGCGGACCCTGCTTGACGAGGGCACGCTGGCGAAGTACATCGCTGAGCTGAGCGTGACCGGGCTGACCTCAAACCCGACGATCTTCGAGAAGGCGATCACCGGCGGCGACAGCTACGACGAACAGGTCCACAGCTTCCACGGCAGCGAAATGACCGACGAGCAGGTCTTCTTTGAGGTCGCGATCGCGGACCTCCAGCGCGCCGCCGATCTCTTTGGCGACATTCACGAGCGAACCGACAACCTCGACGGCTTCGTCTCGCTCGAAGTTTCGCCCGAGCTCGCCTACGACACCGACGCAACCGTCGCTCAAGCGAAGGAGCTGCACGCAAAGGTTGACCGCTCCAACGTCTTCATCAAGATTCCCGGAACGCCTGAGGGGCTGCCGGCGATCAGTGCTGCAATCCACGCCGGCATTCCAGTAAATGTGACGCTGCTCTTTGATAGCGCTCACGCGTTGGCCGCCGCTGACGCTTATTACAGCGGCCTTGAGCGCCGCGTGGCCGATGGCCTCTCACCGAACATCCAGTCGGTCGCCTCGCTTTTCATGAGCCGCTGGGACGTCGCCGTGGCCGATCAAGTGCCAAGCAATCTGAAGGACAAGCTTGGCCTAGCAATCGGTGGCCGCGCCTACCGCGACTACCGCGACCTGCTCGCGTCGGAGCGCGTCCAGAGCCTGATGAACGAAGGCGCGCGGCCGCAGCGGCTGCTCTGGGCAAGCACCGGAACAAAGGATCCGGAGGCCTCAGATGTTCTCTACATTGCGGGGCTCGCGGCCCCTTACACCGTCAACACGATGCCTGAGGGAACGCTGCTCGACTACGGCGACCACGGCCCAGCGCCGGTCGTCGTGATGAACCCGGACGGGGGTGACTGTGAAGAGGTTCTAGGCGAGTTTGAGGCCGCCGGAGTTGATCTAGGCGCCCTTGCCGCGAAGCTTCAAAGCGACGGCGCAAGCTCGTTTGTGAACTCGTGGACAACGCTGATCGAAGCGATCAGCACGAAGCGTTCAGCACTCGCAGGGAAGTAGCGAGCATGGAGATCAAGCAGACACGCCTCGACGAGCTTCCCTCGTGGGCGGCACTAAAAGCCAATGCCGCTGAGCTCAGCGGGCGGAGCCTCGCCGCAATGTTTGAAGCTGACGCTTCACGCGCCGACGAGATGTCAGTCGATTTCGACGGTTACCACTACGACTACTCCAAGCAGCTCGCCGACCCAGAGTCGATCAAGCTGCTAATTGCCTGCGCCCGTGAGGCGGGGATCGAAGAGCGGATCAAGGCGATGTTTGCTGGCGAGGCGATCAACGTCTCCGAGGATCGCTCGGTGCTGCACTTGGCGCTGCGAGCGCCGAAGGGTGAAGAGATCATCGTTGACGGCGTCAACGTCGTCGATCAGGTTCATGAGGTTCTGGACCGGATGGGCGACTTCACCGACAAGATTCGCTCCGGTCAGTGGAAGGGTGCAACCGGCAAGCCGATTCGCAACGTCGTCAACATCGGCATTGGCGGCTCGCACCTTGGGCCTGAGATGGCGACGATCGCGCTCGCGCACTACAGCGACCGCGCGATGAAGTTCCGCTTCGTCTCCAACGTTGACGGCAGCGACTTCGCCGAGAAGACACTCGACCTCGACCCTGAAGAGACGCTATTCATCATTGTCTCGAAAACATTCGTCACGCTGGAGACGCTGACCAACGCCGCCACGGCGCGTGATTGGATTGTTGACGCGCTCGGTGAGGATTCGGTTGAGCACCACTTTGTCGCCGTTTCAACGAACGCTGAAGGCGTAGCGAAGTTTGGCATCAACACCGACAATATGTTCGGCTTTTGGGATTGGGTTGGCGGCCGCTACTCGATGGACAGCTCGGTCGGCCTGACGATCATGTGCGCAATTGGGCGCGCGAACTTCGCCGACATGCTGGCTGGCTTCCATGCCGTCGACGAGCACCTGGGCAGCGCTCCACTGGAGGAGAACATGCCGGTGCTGATGGGTCTGATTGGCGTCTGGAACCGCAACTTGCTGAGTCTGCCGACCGTCGCGATTCTCCCTTACGTGGCTGAGATGGCGCGCTTCCCGGCTTATTTGCAGCAGCTTGAAATGGAGTCGAACGGCAAGCACGTGATGCTCAACGGCGATCCAGTCGGTTGGGATACGGCGGCCGTCTTCTGGGGCGAGCCCGGCACCAACGGCCAGCATGCCTTCTACCAAATGATTCATCAGGGAACGGAGATCGTCCCGACCGAGTTCATCGGCTTCTGCGACCCGATCTACCCGCTCGGCGCCCACCACGATCTACTGATGGCGAACATGTTTGCTCAGGCCGAGGCGCTCGCTTTCGGCCGCGATGCCGACACGCTGCGCGCCGCCGGCAGCCCGGAAGAGCAGATCCCAGCGCGAATCTGCCTTGGCGACCGGCCCTCGACGACGCTGCTGATCGACGGTCAGCTAACGCCTCGCGCGCTGGGCACTCTGGTCGCGCTCTATGAGCACCGCGCCTTCACGGAAGGCGTGCTCTGGGGGATCGACTCGTTCGATCAGTGGGGCGTGGAGCTAGGCAAGGTGCTTGCTGGGACGCTCGCCGATCAGCTGATGGACGCTGAAAAGCCGGACCTTCAGCACGACAGCTCAACAAATTCTTTGGCGCGCCGCTACCGCGCATCGCAGAAGCGCCCGGTCTAGAGCTCAGTCGCCGAGCGGCTGGCCGACGCTGCCTGCGGCCGCGCGATGGCCTGCCTGCGTGCTGCGAAAGGCAGCGGCGAAGCTGCCCTCCTCGGCGATCCGCTCGGCTGTCGCTTCGTCGAGATCGGCGGCGAGCTTCGAGGTGCCGCGTTCGATCAGCCCGCCGATCATCCCGCGTAAATAGAAGATCGGGGTGACCCAGCGCGGCGCTACTACGCGCCGCGCACGCGAGCGGATTCCGTCGGCAAGCAGCTGCCCGACCGTCTCGACGCTGACAATCCCTTTCAAGAGGCCCGGCATCTCGCTGCGAAGCCCGCCAACGCGGCCCATCTCACGCTCAGCACCTTCAACCATGTCGGTGCCAACGAACCAGAAGTAGGAGACGCCTACATCGACGCCGAGGTGGGCGACCTCGCTGCGCAGGACGTTCATCAGGTGCTCAAGTGCTGCCTTGCTCGAGGCGTAAGCGCCAATACCCAGCGCAGGCATCAGCGCTGAGGCGGAAGCGTTGGCAATGACGTAGCCACGCCGCTCAACGAGGTACGGGAGAGCAGAATGGATAAGGCGCCAGTTGCCAATCAGGTTGACGTTGATGATCGCCGCCAGCACATCAGGGTCGAGCAGTCGCAGCGATCCGCCGCCGCCAATCCCAGCGTTTGAGAAGACGACGTCGATGCCGCCCGCCTCGGCGACGACATGGGCGACCGCGGCGTCGACCTGGGCTTGGTCGGTGATGTCGCAGACGGCGGTGATTGTGTCAGCGCCGCAGCGGGCCGCGGCCTGCTGGAGTGCCTCGGCGTCAAGGTCAAGCAGCGCAATTCGGTGGTCGCTGGCTAGCCGGCGTGCGGCTGCAAACCCGATGCCGCGCGCTCCGCCGCTAATCAGCGCGACAGGCTTGGCCACCAGCGCTAAAGCTCGCTGCCGGGAATGCGGTGCTGCTCGAGGTAGGCGTCGTTCTGTTGCTTCTCGACGTAGACCCCAGCGCCAGCAAGGCTCAGCAGCACGGTCACGAGCGCTGGGAAAAGCACGAAGAAGACGCCGATCAGGCCGATGTCAATCGCCAGCGCGTTACTGATTGCGAGCACCATGTGCACGAGAATAGCGCACCGCTCCGCTGCCGCGACCTGCCGCTAGGGTTGCCGTAATGAACCGTTTTACCGCCCGGATCTACGACCGCTGCCTGATGGGAGCCAGCCAGCAGGCCGGGCTTGCCGCTAAGCGCCGCGAGGCATTGGCGCAGGCGAGCGGGGAGGTACTGGAAATTGGCGCAGGAACCGGCCTCAACTTGGCCGAGTACCCGCGCGAGGGAATCACGCGGCTGGTTTGCAGTGAGCCCAACGCTGCGATGAGCCGCCAGCTGCAGGCGCGTAGCGCGGAAGCGCCGCTAGCGATCGAAGTCGTGGCTGCCAGTGCTGAGCAGCTGCCGTTCGAGGACGCCAGCTTCGATTGCGTGACCGGGACGCTGGTGCTCTGCGAGGCAAGTAGCCCACCCGCGGCGCTGGCCGAGATTGCCCGCGTGCTTCGCCCCGGCGGCCATTATCTCTTCCTCGAGCACGTCCGCAGCACCGATCAAGACCACGCCCGCATGCAGGATCGCTGGGCACCGCTTTGGCGCCGAGCCTCGGGTGGCTGTAACTGCAATCGCGACACGCTGGCGACGATTGAAGCCTCACCTCTGACGATCGAAGAAGCCGAACTTGGGCGCTTTCCCAAAGCACCGAAGATCGTCAAACCGCTGCTGATCGGTAGAGCTGCGCTGGCCGCGTCCTGAAGCCGTCAGATCAGCCCCCGGGCTTCTCCGACCAAATTGGTAGGATTAAACAATGATCTTCACCACTAAAGCTGAATATGGCGTGCGACTCTTGGTTGAGCTTGGCCGCCAGCCAAGCGACTCACCGGTCTCGCTGAAAGCGATCGCTGAAAACGAAGGGCTGCCACTGGCTTACCTAGAACGGATCGTCGCGCTGCTTAAACGCGCCAACCTTGTCGAAAGCACTCGCGGCGCCCACGGCGGCTATCGGCTAGCCCGCGACCCAGAGAGCGTGACGATGGATGAGGTGGTTTTGGCACTTGAAGGTTCGGTCGCGCCGATGTCCTGCTTTGTTGATGAAAGCGACGATGGGCGCGTGCTCTGCTCGCACGTTGACGACGGTGAAGCCTGCGCGACGAAGTTCCTTTGGCTGCGAGTTCAAGGCGGCGTAATCGAGGCGCTGCGCCGCACGACGCTAGCCGAACTGGTGGCCTTTTCGGCCAAGCAGGACGTAACTGAGACACCACTACCACTCGGAAACGCTTTGCCGCTACACAGCAACGCCTAAAAATTTAAACCACTAAGTACGACCGGAGATTATGCCCGAACTAGAGATCAGCAATCTGCACGTAAGCGTCGGCGAGAAGGAGATCCTTAGAGGGGTCGACCTGACCGTCGAAGCCGGAGAGGTTCATGCCCTGATGGGCCCCAACGGGTCGGGCAAAAGCACGCTAGCCAATGTGATCATGGGCAATCCGGCGCTTGAGGTGACGGATGGGCAGATCGTCTTCCGCGGCGAGGACATAACTGAAGCCTCGCCCGACGAGCGCTCACGACTCGGCCTGTTCATGGCCTTCCAGTACCCGGTTGCGATCCCCGGCGTCACCGTCACGAAGTACTTGCGGATGGTGATCAACGCCCACCGCCAGGCGAGCGGAGAGGATGAGATTTCGCTCAAAGAGTTCCGCCAAGTAGTCGAGGACGCAATGGAGATGACCGACGTAAAGCGTGAGTTCTCAAAGCGCTACCTCAACGATGGCTTCTCGGGCGGCGAGAAGAAAAGGCTCGAGATTCTGCAAATGGCGCTACAGAAGCCGAACGTCGCGATCCTCGACGAGACCGATTCAGGGCTCGACATCGACGCGCTCAACATCGTCGCCGAAGGCGTCAATACGGTCAGCGCGCAGAGCGGCATGGGCGTGCTGATCATCACCCACTACCAGCGCATTCTGCGCCTCGTTGAGCCAGCCCGCGTTTCGATCATCTCCGACGGCAAAATCGTCAAGGAAGGTGGGCCGGAGCTCGTTGACCAGCTCGAGAGCGAAGGCTACGGCTGGATTACAGGCGATAGCGAACTCGTGGAGCCGGCGACTAGCTGATGACGACGGCTTCGCACACCGCGCTTGCACTCGACTTTCCAATCCTCGAGCAGGAGGGGCTGGTCTATCTCGACAGCGCCGCCACATCGCAGAAGCCGCGCGTCGTGCTCGATGCACTCGAGGACTTTCTCGCCCATCACAACGCCAACGTTCACCGCGGCGTCTACCCGCTGGCGATAGACGCCGACACCCGCTTCAAGATCGCCCGCGATCAGATCGCAGCCTTCGTTGGCGCTCAGCCGGCCGAGACGATCATCACAAAGAACGCAACCGAGGCGATCAACCTCGTGCGCTACTCATGGGGGCCGGGCAACGTCGGCGCTGGTGACGCAATCGTTCTCACCGAGGCTGAGCACCACTCGAACATCGTTCCTTGGCAGCAGCTCTGCAGCCAAGTTGGCGCCGAGCTGCGCTGGCTCGAAGTTGACGACGAAGGAATGATCAGCCTCGATCAGCTAGACGAGTTTCTCAGCGATGGGCTTGTAAAAATGGTCGCCGTCACGCACTGCTCAAACGTCCTCGGCACGATCAACCCGGTCGAAGAGATCGTCGCTCGCGCCCGTGCAGCTGGCGCCGCAACCCTGATCGACGGCAGCCAAGCGGTTCCTCAAATGGCCGTCGACGTCGACGCGATCGGCGCCGATTTTTACGTCTGGACCGGCCACAAGGTTTATGGCCCGACCGGGATTGGCCTACTCCACGGCCGCCGCGAGCTGCTCGAAGCGATGCCGCCATTCCTGACCGGCGGCGACATGATCAAGACCGTCAGCTTCGACGATACAACCTTCAACGAGCTGCCATTTAAGTTTGAAGCCGGCACGCCGCCGATCGCCGAAACCGTCGGGCTTGGCGCCGCAGTCGGCTTCCTCGCTAGCCTTGGAATCGACCGCGTTCGCGCTCATGAGCAGGCGATCACGGCCTACGCTCTGAGCGCGCTGCAGACCATTCCCGGCCTGACGATTCAAGGTCCGCCGCAGGCGCATCAGCGCGGCGGCCTAGTCAGCTTCACGCTCGACTGTGCCCACCCGCACGACGTCGCTGAGATCCTCGGCCGCGACCAGGTCTGCGTCCGCGCTGGCCACCACTGCACGCAGCCGCTGATGAAGAAGCTCGGCCTTGGCGCGACGACGCGTGCTTCGTTCGCCGTCCACAACTCAACCGACGACGTCGACGCGCTCGTCGACAGCCTCGGCCGCGTAATAGAGATCTTTGGAGAGAGCTAATGGACGACGCGCTCTACCGCGAGGAGATCCTCCAGCATTACAAGCGCCCGCACAACTTCGGGCCGATGGAGAGCCCTGATCGTGAGGCCTTCGACACCAACCCGCTTTGCGGCGACGAGTTGCGCGTGATGCTCAAAGTCGACGACAACGACGTCGTTGAAGAGGTTCGCTTTGAAGGCCATGGCTGCGCGATCAGCCAAGCCTCGGCCTCAATGATCTCCGACGAGATCAACGGCATGAAGCTCGACGACCTCGCTCGGCTCGACCGCAGCGCAATTCTCGAGCTGCTTGGGATCGACATTTCGGCGACGCGGATGAAGTGCGCGCTGCTTTCGCTGAAGGTGCTCAAGAGTGCTGCGATCGGCACGCTCGCCGATTGGGAGCCGGATACCGCAAACGCCGTCCAGCTGGCTGGGGATTCGCAGCTATGAGCTCGCTGATTGATGTATGCAAAGTTGATCAGCTTGAGGCTGGAGGCTGCCGGATCGTCGAGTGGGAAGGCGACCAGATCGGCGTTTTCAACTGCGATGGTGAGATTCTTGCGATGGAAGACCGCTGCTCGCACGATGGCGCTCCGCTCGCCGAAGGCATTCTCAACGCCGAGGACTGCACGATCGAATGCCCGCGCCACGGCGCCATCTTTGACCTTCACACTGGTACTCCAATGACACTTCCCGCGTACATTCCTGTAGAAACATTCTCCGTCGTAATTGAAGACGGACTAATCAAGATCGAGGTTGACTGAAAATGGCCACTCCAGACCAGACCCGCGTACCACTGACCAGCGAAGAAGAGGGCCTAAAGGACCTCAACGCCGACTACACCGAGCGTTACGGCTTCCACGACGCTGAGAACTATCTCTTCAAGGCGCCGAAAGGGCTGACGCGCGAACTGGTCGAGAAGATCTCCGAGTTCAAGAACGAGCCGCAATGGATGCGCGAGTTCCGCCTTAAGTCGCTCGACCACTTCCTTGCCCGCGAGATGCCTACCTGGGGCTCGCCGATGCTGGCCGAGGTCGATTTCGACAACATCCATTACTTCGTGCGCGCTTCGGAGAAGCCGGAGCGCTCATGGGATGACGTCCCGGAAGACGTTAAGAAGACCTTCGACCGCCTTGGCATTCCAGAGGCCGAGCGCAGCTTCCTAGCCGGCGTCGGCGCGCAGTACGAATCGGAGGTCGTCTACCACCAGGTCAATAAGGACCTTGAGGATCAGGGAGTGATCTTCCTCGACATGGATTCCGCGCTGCGCGACCACGAAGAGCTTGTGCGTGAGTACTTCGCGACGATCATCCCGGCCAACGACAACAAGCTGGCCTCGCTGAACAGTGCGGTCTGGTCGGGCGGCTCGTTCGTTTATGTGCCGCCGGGCGTTCAGGTTGAGATGCCGTTGCAGGCCTACTTCCGGATTAATACCGAGAACATGGGCCAGTTCGAGCGGACGATCATCATCGCCGACGAGGGCTCGTACGTGCACTATGTTGAGGGCTGCACGGCGCCGACCTACTCGAGCGATTCACTGCACTCGGCCGTCGTCGAGCTGATCGCCAAGCCGGGCGCGCGGATTCGTTACACGACCGTTCAGAACTGGTCGACTAACGTCTTTAACCTCGTCACGAAGCGCGCGGTTGCGGAGAAAGATGCGACCGTTGAGTGGGTCGACTGCAACCTTGGTTCGAAGCTGACGATGAAGTACCCAAGCGTCTACCTGATGGGTGAGCGCGCCCACGGCGAGATCCTCTCGATTGCATTCGCCGGCAAAGGTCAGCACCAAGACGCCGGTGGCAAGATCGTCCACGTCGCTCCAAACACGACCTCAAACATCTTCGCCAAGTCGATCTCGAAGGACGGCGGCCGCTCCAGCTACCGCGGTCTGCTCGAGGTTGCCAAGGGCGCGGGCGGGTCAAAGTCGAAAGTTGTCTGCGACGCGCTGCTACTCGACGAAGAAAGCCGCTCTGACACCTACCCGACGATCCGCATCGGCGAGGACGACGTTGACGTCGGCCACGAGGCAACCGTCTCAAAGGTCGGCGACGAACAGCTCTTCTACCTGATGAGCCACGGCATCACAGAGGAAGAGGCTGGCAAGCTGATCGTCAATGGCTTCATCGAGCCGATCGTCAAGGAGCTGCCGATGGAGTACGCGGTTGAGATGAACCGCCTGATTGAGCTGCAGATGGAAGGTTCAATCGGATGACGCAGGCGGTCGTCGAACCACCATTTCTGGCTGACCGTCGCGCCGCCGCGGCGGCCGCACTGGCAGCGCTTGAGTTGCCGAGCTTCCGTGGCGTTCCCGGCTGGGAATTCACGCCGGTCGAAGGGCTTGAGCTAGATTCGTTTGCGCCGGCGCCTGCCGGCGATGAGGAGAGCACCGCAGCTCTGTTAGAGCTCCCAGCCGAGTCGGCAATCCGAGCCAGCAGCGAGGATCCCGGCTCCGGCGCGCCCGTCGTGATGCCTCTGGCGCTGGCCGCTGAGCGCTACTCGGAGGTCGTTGAAAAGCACCTTGGCAGCGTCGTCGCCGACGCCGAGAGCCCATTGATCGCCCGCAACGAGGCGCTCTGGAGCGACGGGCTGCTCGTTTACGTTCCAAAGGGCGTCGAGGTCAGCGAGCCGATCATCGTCAACACCGTCCACGAAGTTGCTGGCAGCGCCTTGCACTGGCGCCTACTGGTGGTGCTCGAAGAGGGCGCGAAGGCGGAAATCTGGCACCAGACGCTTTCGACCGACGATCAAGCTGAAGGGCTCGTCAACGGCGTCGTCGAGCTGGTCGTTGGTGCAAGCGCAAACCTACGTTTTGTTGACGCCCAAGGCTTGAGTGAAAGCAGCTGGGTCTTCGGCTCGCAGCGCGCCGTGATTGAGCGCGACGCTTCGCTCGATTGGGTTACGCTCGGCTTCGGTTCAGCCAACGGCAAGATCTTTCTTGAGACGAAGCTCGCTGGCCCCGGAGCCGATGCGCGCGTGACCGGCGCTTACGCCACGCGCGGCCGCCAACACCTCGACTTCGACACGCTGCAGGAGCACGCCGCCCCGGACACGACCTCCGACCTAGCCTTTCGCGGAATCCTCGGCGGCCGCTCGCACGCCGTTTGGCGCGGAATGATCCAAGTTGATGAGGGCGCGCAACGAACTGACGCCTTTCAAGAGTCACGAAACTTGCTGGTCAGCCGCAAGGCCCACGCCGACGCTATCCCTGGCCTTGAGATTCTCGCCAACGACGTGCGCTGCACCCACGCTGCTGCGATCGCCCAAGTGGACCCGGAGCAGCTTTTCTACCTGCGCTCGCACGGCCTCGATCAGGCCGACGCGCACAGGCTCATAATTGAAGGCTTCCTTCACGCACTGGTTGAGCGCTTCGAGCAGGGGCCGGTGCGCGAAGCGGTGGCCGCCGCAATCGACGCCCGCCTGCAGCTAATCCTTGCAGTCTGACGCGCCACTGCTGGTCTTCTACGACGAAGAGTGCGGCTACTGCCGCTGGTCGGTCGCGACGCTGCTGCGCTTTGACCGCGACCAGCGGTTGCGCTTAATTGCGATTCAGTCGCCACGAGGCGAGCGGCTGCTGGCTGACGTTGCGCCCGAGCAGCGACTGGCCAGTGCGCACCTCATCGACGCGGACGGGCAGCTCTTCTCCGGCGGTGATGCGGCCGCACCTATCGCCGCCGCGATGCCTTCGCTTGCTCGCGCGGCGCCGCTGCTGCGCCACCTCGCGCGGCCGGTAAATGCCGGTTACAAGCTCGTCGCCGCAAATCGCGAGCAGTTTGGGCGCCTAGTCGGCAGCTCTAGCCGTGAGCGCGCCGATCGCGCGATAGCCGCCCACCAGGCGGCATTTAGCAGCGAAGCTCAGTAACCGAGCTCGTCGAGCACAGAGCCGCTTTTCTTGGCGGCCTTTTTCTCGTCGTCTTTTGAGCGGCGCTCACGCCGGTCTTCATCAGTGACAAAGCGGATCGTCGCGCCGACCTTGCCGTCCTGCGCCGCTTTTAGTTGGTCGCGGCTTACGCGCTCCGAGCTGTTCTTGCGCTCCCGCTTCTTCTCATCGCGCTCGCGGTCGCGCTGCTTGGCGGCGCGCACGCGCCCGAGCCGCTGGGAGGCCTGCTCTTTATCGAGCGTCACGATCCAAAGGTCCTCGGCCGGCGCCATCGCGACGATTGTCGCCGCCATCGCCTTGTCGATTCGCCCGGCTCCGAGCGAGCCGTTAGCCACGTTGCGCGCTCGCGTGCGGTGGTCGTCATCGGCGGCGATCAGCGCTGAGATGTCTTGACGCTCTTTCGCTGCCAGAACTGCAAACGATGCGCGGATAGCCTGCTGGGCGCCGAAGAGATCGATCGTCGCCTTCGATGCTGCGCGCAGCTCCTCAATCGGTAGCTGGCCGCGCGTCTTCGGTGGTGGCGGCGGCCGCTTGCCGCGCGGCTTGCCCTTGCCCTTCGGCCTCTTCGCCTTGGCCTTTGGCTTCTCGGCCGCAACGACCGGCTCAGCGCTCACTTCAGGCTCGCTGGCGGCGTCGGCAGCGAGCGGCTCAGTGCTTGGCGCATCGTCGCTCTCAGCCGCGGGTGCTGGCTTTGGCTCTGTTGGTCGTTCTTCGCTACTCATTGCGACTCTGAGGCTAGCGCGCAGGCAGGGCTGCGAGCGCCTCGCCTAGCTGCTCAGCGCTTTGGAAACTGATGCCGAGCGCGTGCACGTGGCGGTAGCGGATCACGCCCTGCTGATCGACAATCAGCGCCGCGCGGCGCGTACCAACCACCGGCGCACTGAGGCCATAGAGCTTGGCAACCTTCTTATCGACGTCGGCCAGCAGCGGGATTGTCAGTGAATTGCTGGCGATGAACTTTTCATGCGAGGCGAGGTCTTGGGGTGAGATCCCCACAACCGTCGCGCCGAGCGCTTTGATCTCCTCGCTGTCGTCGCGATAGGAGCAGAACTGCTTTGTACAGACCGCCGTGTTGTCGCCGGGGTAAAAGAGCAGTACTACGCGCTCGCCGAGGTGGTCGGAGAGTTTGAAGCTGCCGTCGGTGCCGGGCAGCTCGAAGTCGGGGGCCGGTTCACCGACCTGCGCCTTTTTGGCCATCGGTGACAGAGTATGGCAGTGACTCGCGAATGGATAGACACTCATGCCGCGCAGATGGCGGCCACCGCTGAGCGCGAGACCGAGGCGCTGGTGGCCGTCTCCTCGCCGTCCGGTGACGCGGTAGCTGCTGAGCAGATCGTCTCCGTCGTCTCGGCGCTCGCTCCCGCCGGCGCGCGGATCGAACGGCTCGCCTGCTCAACGCTCGAGCATGCTCCCGACCTGCTGATCTCTGTTGACGGGCCAGGTGAGCGAAAGGTGCTGCTCGTCGGTCACCTTGACACTGTCGTTACGCACGACGCCTTCTTCGCGCCGCAGCGAAGCGCCCACCACCTCGTTGGGCCTGGCACGGCCGACATGAAGGGCGGCGTAGCGCTGGCACTTGGCGCTTTACGCGCGCTCGAAGATCGAGCTGAGCTTGGTCAGGCGTCGCTGCTGCTCGTCAATGACGAGGAGTGGCGCAGTGGGACGTTTGCTCACACGGAGCGCTTCTCCGGCTTCGACGCCTGCCTCTGCTTCGAGGCTGGGGAGCGGACAATTGGTGGCGACGACGCTGTCGTTGTAAGGCGCAAAGCGGCCGGCGCTCTGAAGCTGACCGCCCGCGGCCGCGCCGCGCACAGCGGCAGCGCCCCGGAGCAGGGGGTTAGCGCGCTGCTAGCGCTGGCCGAGGCGGCGCAGCTGGTTGCGTCACTCAGCGACCCCGCTGGCCCTGAGCGACTTACGGCGGTGCCGACGATTCTGCGCAGCGGCGAAGCGATTAATGTTGTCCCCGGCGGCGGCAAATTGCTGTGCGACCTGCGCGCTGACAGCTTGGCCGCAATCGAGATCGTCGAGGCCTCGATCCCAAGTGAGATCGCCGGCGCTTCGATCAAGGTCGAGCGCGAGCGGGCATGGCCGGGAATGGACGCGCGCGAGCAGACCGCGCCGCTGCTTGCCGCTGCCTCAGAGCTGCTCGGCAGGCCAATTGTCGCTGGCGAGCGTGGCGGAGCGAGCGACGCGAGCCACTTCGCCGTCGCGATCAAAATCACGATTGACGGCCTTGGCCCCTGCGGCGGGCATTCCCATCACGCCGACGAATACATCGACCTAGAGTCTCTTTTCTCCCGCTCAGAGGTCGTTTTGGCGCTTCTTGATGCGCTCTTGAGTGATCCGCAAAGCGTAGGTTGACGTAATACATCGGAGGACTTCGCTATGCTGCTGCGAAGTAAAGAACAAGCCGAATCTCTGCAGTCCACGGACAGCAGAGAGCGGGGGAACCAAAGGCCTAATAAGCCCGGGGCGAATCGTCACCGAATTGTGATGTAGCGCGGCCCTTTTTCGCGCGAGCCCGACAGCTAACCCCGCAGGCGCCAATAAGAGGGGGTTCCCCATCACCATCACCAAGCAAAAACCATTGATTGCCACTGTGCTAGTAGCCCTGTTGGTTCCGGCAGCTAGCGCTGCGGCGGCAACCACGCAGCCAACCGTCAGCGCTCCGACCGCTCTGCCGAAGATCCAAGCCAAGACTCTGCGTACCGGCGCCACCGGCGCCAACGTCACGGCGCTGCAGCAGCTGCTCACCCGCGTTGGGATCAGCGTTCCCGTGACCGGGAACTACCAGGCCGAAACAACTAAGGCCGTGAAGAAATTCCAGTTCGCTGCACAGATCGCTGTAAGTGGTGTCGCCAGCGGCGGCACAATCAATGCTCTGCTCGTCTCAGCCCGAGGCCCGCGCTCGGTTGACAGCAGCGGCGGCGCCAACGTCGGCAGCGACCCTAGCGTCACCCACAAGCTCGGTAAGCGCCTCCCTCTTGTAGCTGGAATGAGCGGCCGCGATGTCCGCGAGCTCCAGACCTTCATGCGCCGCGCTGGTGACAAGCGCGCTCCGGTTCCTAGCGGCGAGTTTGGCCCGATGACTGTTTCTGCCGTGAAGCGTTTTGAAGCCAAGCAGAAGCGCCCCGTTGACGGTGTCGCTGACGCCGGCGACGTTTACGAGCTGCGGATCGAAGTTGGCGAGGACGCATCGCCCGGTGGTTCAGGCGATCCCGCTGCTGGCGACATTCCGACCTCACTGGTTCCCGGCAACAAGGCTCGCGTCTCAAAGAGTGGCCTCGCAATCGCCCCCGATAACGCGCCGATCGCAGTTCAAAAGATCATCGCTGCCGGCAACAAGATCGCTTTCAAGCCATACCTCTGGGGCGGCGGTCACGGCAAGTGGGAAGACAGCGGCTACGACTGCTCCGGCTTGGCCAGCTACGCCTTGCGCGGCGCCGGCCTGATGAAGAGTCCTGAGGCCTCCTACGGTTTCTTCGACTTCGGCAAAGCTGGCAAGGGTAAGTGGGTCACGATCTACACCAACGCCGGCCACATGTACATGACGGTCGCCGGTATTCGCCTTGACTCCAGCGGGCGTGGCAACAAAGGCTCGCGCTGGCAGTCGGACATGCGCTCGTCGAACGGCTTCAAGATTCGCCACCCGTCCGGCCTGTAAGCCGTCTAGTCGTCGTGGCGCGGCGGCTTGCGGCTCTGCTTGTTCGCTGAGCGGACCCGTTTGGCTTTCAGCCGTCGTTCCTTCTCGCCCTTGCTGGGGCGAGTTGGACGGCGCGCGCGGCGCAGCTTCAGCGCATCGCGCAGTCGCTCGCTCAGCCGCTCGAGCGCCAGCTCGCGGTTGCGTGCCTGGCTGCGGGCATCCTGAGCGATAGCGCGAACCACCGGGCCGCCGCAGCGCTCGGTGATCAGCTCGCGTTGGCGGGCTGTCAGTGAGGCCGCCTCGCGCACGTCGAAGATCGCCTCGACGCGCGAGTCGGTCACGTTGGCGTGCTGGCCACCCGGCCCCGACGAGCGGCTCGTGCGTAGTTGAATCTCGCGCAGCGGGATCGCTAAGCCGCCATTAATAACAATCGGGTCGTCCACGCAACTGATGCTACGCGGCTCCCCTGACTACTCTGTAGGGATGACCGATACAGCTAGCCACGCTTATTCAATTCCACAGGAGTTCCTCGACTTTCGCGACACGATCCGCCAGATCGCCGAGGAGCAGATCGCCCCGCGCGCGCACGACATCGACGCCAGCGCCGAGTACCCTTGGGACATCCGCAAGCTGCTGGCAGAGAACGACATCCTCGGCCTGCCGTTTGAGACCGAATACGGCGGCACCGGCACCGGCTCACTGATGCTGAGCATCGCGACTGAGCAGATCGCGATGTCCTGCGCCTCGTCTTCGCTGATTCTGATGGTGCAGGATCTCGGCACACTGCCGATCCAGCTCTTCGGTAGCGACGAGCAAAAGCAGCGCTTCCTGCCCTCTTGTGCGAGCGGTGAAAAGTCGCCAGCCTTTGCGCTCTCCGAGCCCGAAGCGGGCTCCGACCCCGGTTCAATGCGCACGACCGCCAAGCTTGATGGCGATGAGTGGGTGCTGAACGGCTCGAAGAACTGGATCACGAATGCAGGCGTCGCCGACTTCTATGTCGTGATGGCTTCAACCGACCGCGAGAACCGCCGCATCGGTGCCTTTATCGTCGAGGCCGAGCGCGAGGGGCTTTCGATCGGCAAGCTTGAGAAGAAGATGGGAATCAAGGGCTCGCCGACCGGCTCACCAACCTTCGACGAGGTTCGGATTCCCAGCGAGAACGTGATTGGTGATCCCGAGAACGGGCTCAGCGTGGCGCTGGGTGTGCTCGAGCGCACTCGCCTCGGCGCCGCGGCGCAGGCCGTTGGCATTGCGCAAGGCGCAATCAACTACGCCAACGAGTACGCGAAGGAACGGATCACCTTCGGCAAGCCAATCCACGAACACCAAGGAATCGCTTTCAAGCTAGCCGAGATGGAGGCGCGCACCGCCGCCGCGCGCGAGTTGACCTATCGCGCCTCGGCCGCCGCCGATCGCAGTGAGCCTGAGCTCGCAAAACTGACCTCGATGGCCAAACTGATCGCTTCCGATACGGCGATGTGGGTCACAACTGAGGCCGTCCAAGTGCTCGGTGGATACGGCTACGTCAGTGAATACCCAGTAGAGCGGATGATGCGCGACGCCAAGATCACTCAGATCTACGAGGGAACCAACGAGATCCAGCGGATTGTGATCTCGCGGGCGATGAGGTAAGGGCGAGCGGCGATGCCAACCCTTTCGCGGATCGCTGTTGCCTCGCTCGTCGCGCTCGCGGCTGGGATCTCAAGCTCAGTTCTGCTTGGTGGCTTCAGCATCAACCCGGCCTTCCATCTAATTCAGGTAATTGCGCTGGGCGTGCTTGGCGCGGCGCTGATCTTCGGCGCTGCAATCCTCGTCGCCTTCCGCCTTTCCGACTACACCAATCCTGAATCCGAAGAGGAGTTTGAGGCGCTGGTGATTGAGAGCGAGCGGCTTGCTCGCCACGGGCTGGCAGTTGAGCCTGACGAGGAAGAGTTCCTCGACCTTGACCCTTTTAATGACGAAGACTTCGAAGAGTTGGTGCGCGACGCGCTCGATGACCTGCCCGACCTGCTGCGTGAGGCGCTGGCGCGCAACGTCGCGGTCGTGATCTCAAACGGTGGCCGCCGCCAGCGCGCCTACGGGCTCTACCAAGGCGATGGCGCCACGCGCGACAACTACCCCGATCGGATCATCATCTTCCGCGACACCCTGCGCCGCGACTTTGGCCACGACCCGGAGCTCCTTCGAGAGCAGGTCGTCGTGACCGTGCGCCACGAGCTCGCCCACCACATCGGCTTTGACGAGCTCGGGGTGCAGGGTCTGGGACTTTGAGCTCCGCCTAGCGCGGCGCCATGCGGATCGCGCCGTCAAGGCGGATTGTCTCGCCATTGAGCATTGGGTTCTCGGCGATTTGCTGTGCAAGCTGCGCGTACTCCTGCGGGCGGCCAAGGCGGCTCGGGAACGGCACCTGCGCGCCGAGCGCGGCGCGCTTCTCTTCAGGCAGCGCGCCCAGTAGCGGCGTGTCAAAGAGGCCGGGGGCGATCGTGTTTACGCGAATTCCTTTGTCGGCGAGGTCGCGCGCCGCGGTAATCGTCATTGCGACAACACCACCTTTTGATGCCGAATAGGCGATCTGGCCGACCTGACCTTCAAACGCTGCGACCGATGCGGTGTTGATGCAGACGCCGCGCTCGCCCTCAGCGTCAGGCTCGTTATTGCTGAGCATGCTGAAGGCTGCTAGCCGCATTAGGTTGAAGGTGCCGACAAGGTTGATGTCGATGATCACCTTGAAAGCGTCGAGCGGGTGGGGCCCTTTGCTCGAGGCAACCTTGATCGGGATGCCGGTGCCGGCGCAGGAGACAGCGATTCGCAGTCCACCCTCCACTTCAGCTGCCTTATCGACGGCAGCCTGAACCTGATCCTCCTCGCGCACGTCGGTCTGAACGAATGTGATCCCGAGCTCCTTTGCCAGCGGCTCACCTTTCTCGGGGTTGACGTCAGCGATCACGACCGTCGCGCCAGCCGCGTGGAGGCGTCGAACGGTTGCTTCGCCGAGTCCTGATGCGCCGCCGGAGACGATTGCTCCCTTGCCTTCAATATCCATGTCGTTAAAACTCCTGTCAGGTTGAGCGGCGAATGCTACGAGAAGGCGGCGCTTCGCGTCGAAAGGCCGTCTGCTTTATGCTCCATCTGAGTCGGCGCAGTCGCCCGGCACAAAAGCCCCGTGGAGTGCGACCGCCGGGGAAAACGTCCGTGGAGTGCGACCGCCGGACCAAAAATCAAGGAGTAACAGATGCCCGAAGTCGTAATTGTTGATGCCGTCCGCACACCGGTTGGCCGCGCATTCAAGGGGTCGCTCGCAACGCTGCGCCCCGATGAGACCACCGCTTTTGTAATCGATCAGCTGCTGGAACGAAACAGCGGCGTCGACCCGACAACCGTAGAAGAGGTCATCTGCGGCTGCGGCCTGCCGCAAGGTCTTCAGGCCAACAACATCGGCCGGATTGCCGTACTGCTCAGCGAGAAGCTGACCGATGCAACCAACGGCTCAACGGTCTCGCGCTACTGCGCCTCTGGCCTTGATGCGATCCGCATCGCCGCCAACAACATCGCGTCCGGCCAAGGCGACACCTACATCGCCGCCGGCGTTGAGTTTGTCTCGCGCTACAACGCGGCGCAGGAGGCCGGCCACCCGGAGGATCAAAACGAGAAGCTGCAAGGCAAGGAGCCGGGCCAGCCGGACGCCTACATCGCAATGGGGCTGACGGCTGAGAACGTTGCCGACAAGTACGGCATCACCCGCGAAGAGCAGGACGAGTACGCGCAGCTCTCTCAAGAGCGCGCAGTTGCCGCCCAGGAAGCAGGCGTATTCGCGCGCGAGATCGTCGCCGTGACGCTGCCTGACGGCACCGTCGTTGATACCGACGACGGGCCGCGCGCGGACTCAACGGTCGAGCGCCTTGCGAGCCTGAAGCCAGCCTTCCGCGAAGACGGAACGGTCACAGCAGGCAACGCTTGCCCACTCAACGACGGCGCCGCCGCTGCGCTGCTGATGAGCGCCGACAAGGCCGCCGAGCTGGGCCTCAAGCCACGCGCACGAATCATCACGGCGGCAACCGCAGGCAATGAGCCTGAGTACATGGGTGTCGCGCCGATCGGTGCGATCAACAAAGCGCTCGAGCGCGCTGGCCTGACGATCGACGACATCGACGTGATCGAACTCAATGAGGCTTTCGCAGCTCAGGTTCTGCCGATAGCGCGCGAGGTCGGCTTCAGCATCGACAAGCTCAACCCGCACGGGGGCGCAATCGCGCTCGGCCACCCATTTGGGATGACCGGCGTGCGAATTATGACGACGCTGCTGAACGATCTTGAAACGCTAGACGGGCGTTACGGCCTTGAGACGATGTGCGTCGCCCAAGGTCAGGGCGAGGCGATGATCATCGAGCGGATCAGCTAAGCGGTTGGACTGGACAGCGAGAGGGCGAAGCGCCCCTCGCTGTCAGTCCAAGTTTTCTCGAGCTTCAGGCCGGCAGCATCGAGGTCCTCTTCCAGCCGCTGCGGCGTGAACTTTGCGCTTACCTCGGTCCGCAGTTCCTCGCCTGAAGCAAAGTCAATCGCGAGTGGGATCGCGTTGATTTTTACGTGCATCGCGCGGCTTGCGCGAAGCCGCATCTCGATCCACTCCTGGCCGCGGTCGTAGAAAGCAACGTGTTCGAAGGCCTCTACGTCAAAGTCGGCGTCAAGGCTGCGGTTGATCACGCTCAAAACGTTGCGGTTAAAGGCTGCCGTGACGCCGGCGCTGTCGTTGTAGGCGGCTTCAATGATCGCCGGGTCTTTAACGAGGTCGGTGCCGAGCAGCAGATGGTCAATTCCCGGCCGCAACAGTGCTCCAATCGCTCGCAGTAGCTGGCGCCGCGAGCCGGGAACGAAGTTGCCGATTGTCCCGCCCAGCAAAGCAACTACGCGCGGCGCAGCTTCGATCGGCGGCGGAATGTCATCAAGGTGGCGCTCAAAATCGCCGACGACACCGATGATTTCGCTGCCCGCGAAGCGTTCGCCGCAGATCTCGCAGCAGCGACGCACCATCGCTTCGGTAACGTCGAACGGAACGTAGCGCTGCAGCGTTCCTGCAGTCTCCGCTTGCTCGATCAGAAGCATCGTTTTCTCGGCTGTCCCCGAACCAAGCTCAACCAGCTCAGCCATTCCTGAGACGGCGACGATCTCCTCGCCATAGGCCTCAAAGATTGAGCGCTCGGCGCGCGTGGGGTAGTACTCAGGCAGGTTGCAGATCTGGTCGAAAAGCTCGCCGCCAAGCTCGTCGTAGAAGTGCTTAGGCGCGATCTCCTTGAAGGGGCGCGTCAGGCCGTCGAGAACGTCATCGGCGAGCGTTCGCTCGTCGCTCTCGTTGAGTGGGCAAATTACTCGTACGCGCTCACTCATCGGTGTTAATCCCGCGCGAGCCGTAGGCCGCTGAAGATCTGCCTGCGCTGCGGCAGGTCCCAGTTGCGGAAGCTTGCTGAGGCGACGCGGCCGTCGGTCGCCCACGAACCGCCGCGCAGCACGCGGTATCCCTTGCGAAAGAAGACCTGTGAGTACTCGGGGTAGGGATGGGCCTTGAAGCCCGGGTAACCGTCGAATTCGCTCGAGGTCCACTCCCAGAGGTTGCCGATTAAATCGAGCGCACCGCAGTCGGCCGCTGCGCCCCGGTAGGCGCCGACTGGGGCGGTGTCGAAGCTAACCTGACCGACGTTGGCGCCGTCGCGGCCAATTGGCGCGCCAGCCTGCCACTGCGCCGCCGCTTCCCATTCGGCTTCGCTTGGTAGCCGCGCGCTGCGCGAATTAGCGAACGCCTCAGCTTCGAAGAAGCTGATGTGAGCAGCGGGCCGGTCTGGTTCAAGTTCGCGCGCGCCGCAGCTAGTCAACTCAAGTGGCCTAGCTGGATCGCTGAGGTCCCAATAGAGCGGCGCCTCGGCCGCTTCGGTTGTCAGCCAAGCCCAGCCTTCGTCACTCCACCACTGCCGCTCGCGGTAGCCGCCGTCGGCGATGAATTCCAGCCAGCTGCCGTTCGTCACGGCAGTTAGGCCAAGTTCAAAGCGCTCAACGCGCAGCTCGCAGCGCGGCAGCTCGTTGTCGTAAGCGAATTGCCCGCTGCTGGCGCCAATCACAAACTGGCCGCCGTCAATTTCGGCAAACTCAAGGCCGCTATAGCCGCCAGGCGCGGGCGGCGCAGGTTCGCGGAACTGCGGGTTAAAACTTGGCAGCTGCGCTAGCGCCAGCGTCTGGCAGATTGTCTCGCGATGCTGGAGCTCATGGCGCAGCACCATCTCGGTGATCTCAGCGTCAACGCTGCGCTGCGCTGCTAGCTCGAGCGCTCGTTCGCGCACGGCGGCAAGGTATTCGCGCGCCTGCGCAGCGTTCAGCTGTTCGATCTCGCCACGTACCTCACGCGGCGTCTCAAATGCGTCGTAGAGCGCAGCCAGATCGGGCCGTAGTAGTGGTTGGCCACCGCCGCGGTGGACAAGCCAGAGGTCTTCATAGGCGGCGATGTGCGCCATGTCCCATACCAGCGGGCTCATGATCGGATCGATCTGCCGCTCGAGATCCTGATCGCTGATTGCGTCCGTCAGCTGCAGTGTCCGCTGCCGCGTAGACTCGAGCAGCGCGGGCAGGGTAGTGGCCCCTGCGTTTGCTGGCGTCGAAAACACTCCTGCGACTCGCTAGCTGCCGCTTTCGCCAATCGCCGCGGCGTCAGCGATTAGCGTCATCCGGTCCGCTGGAAGCAGCGATGCTGGTGCCTGGGGGCCAGGGTCCCCCAGCGTCAAAGCCAGCGCGTCGGCCTTCCCAGCACCCGTTACAAGCAGCACCAAGTCGGTGATTGAGCAGAGCGTTGGCAGCGAAAGGCTTACCCGATCCGGGGGCGGCTTGGGCGAGTCCACGACTGGGATCACGCGCGCGCCAGTCATCTGAAGCTCGGGGTGGCCGGGGAACAGCGAAGCGGTGTGGCCATCAGGGCCAAGGCCAAGCAGCGCTACGTCGAGCTGCGTTTCACCAAGCTGCTCGCAGTAGTCAGCGGCGGCGGCGTCTGGACCAAGCTCCCCTTTCACGCGGTGCAGCGTCGCTCCCGGCAGCTCCAAAGTCTGCTGCAGCAAGAGTGAGTTGGCCTGCGGGTCTTCCGGGCCAACACACCGCTCGTCTGCGAGCCAAAGGTGAACTCCGTCACCGTTACCGAGCAGGTCGCTGAGAATCTCGTAGGTGCGGTCCGGGGTGTTGCCGCCGGAGCAGGCGAAGTGAGCTTCGCCGCGTAAGCTGATCGCCTCTTCGATCATCTTTGTGATCGTTGCTGCCGTTAGCTGCGAGGCCTCTTCGGCGTCGTCGCAGCGCTGCACCTTGAACTGGCTCATCCACTTTCCTCAGTGGCCAGTTCAGCGGCCGGGTGCTCGCCTGTTACCTGATCCAACGGGCGCTCGGCGTCAAGCTCCTCGTTGGCGGCGTTGACTACCTCCTCGGCGCTAATCAGCTTCATCACAGCATTAATCAAAGCCAGGTGCGTGAAGGCTTGCGGGAAGTTGCCTAGGTGGCGACCGGTCTTAGCGTCGAGCTCTTCGGCGTATAGTGAAAGCGAACTCGAGAACGACAGCAGCTTCTCGCAGAGCTCGCGCGCGCGGTCGAGCTCGCCGATCTCAACCAGCGCTGAAACCATCCAGAACGAGCAGATCGTAAACGTGCCTTCCTCACCGCTGAGGCCATCGTCGGTCTCATCGACGCGGTAGCGCAGAACAAAGCCGTCTTCGCTGAGTTCATCGGCGATCCCGAGCACCGTGTTGCGAATCCTCTGATCATCGGCCGGCAGGAAGCGGAATAGCGCAACCAGCAGCAGCGCGGCGTCCAGCGCGGTCGAGCCGTAGGCCTGAACAAAGCGGTTCTTCTCAGGATCAATGCCATTGGCGAGGATGTCTTCGCGGATCTCGTTTGCGGCGGCCTGCCAGCGCTCAATCCGCTCGTGGTCGTTGCGCAGTTCGGCGAGGCGCACGCCACGGTCGCATGCGACCCAACAAAAGACTTTTGAGGAGACGAAGTGCTGCGGCTCGCCGCGTACCTCCCAAATGCCGCGGTCAGGCTCCTTCCAGTTTTCGATCGCGCGCTCAACTTGGTTGACGATGATTGGCCAAGCTGAATCGCTCAGCTGGTCACGGTTCTTGGTGTGGATGTAGATCGAGTCGAGCAGTGCGCCCCAAACATCGTGCTGCTTCTGGTTAAAGGCCCCGTTGCCGATCCTGACCGGCTTTGAGTCTTCGTAGCCGTCGAGGTAATCGAGTGTGCTCTCCTCAAGCTCGCGCTCACCGCCGATTCCGTAAAGAACCTGCAGGTCTCGGTCACCGGCGACGAGGTCCTCGATGAAGTAGTAATAGTCGCCTGCCTCCTGCGCGAAGCCCAGTGAGTAGAGCCCCCAGAGCATGAAGGTTGAGTCGCGAATCCACGAGTAGCGGTAATCCCAGTTGCGCTCGCCGCCCGGAGTCTCCGGCAGCGAAGTTGTCGCGGCCGCGACCATCGCGCCGGTTGGCGCGTAGGTCAGCCCTTTGAGCGTTAGCGCGCTGCGCTGCAGGTAGGTCCGCCAAGGGTGGTCTGGGAACGATCCGTGGGCCAGCCAGTCATGCCAGAAGTCGGCCGTGAAGGTCAGGCGGCGGTAGGCCTCGTCGAAGCTGCCGGGCGCCTCGTGCTCCGTCCAGCTGAGCGCTACGAAGGCAGTGTCACCCTCGTGGAGTGTTGTCCGTGAGCGCGCGCGGCCGCCCTCAAAGCCAAGCCGCAGATCGGTCGTAAGCGTCAATTTTAGGTCCTCGCCTTCGGCCGAAGCAACGCCTACGCCGTAGCCGTCGCCAGCGTAATCCCACTGAACTGGAATGCGGCCGTACTCGAGCTTTGGTTCGCATTCCATCTGCATTTCGACGTGGCCGTTGATGCAGCGCATCGTCCGCAGCAGCACGTGGTCGGCGTCGGTGTCGGTGGGTGAGCGGCGGTGAGTTTCGGAGCGCTCAGAGTCATGGTGCCAAGGGCCCACCAGCAGCACGTCCTGCACGACTACCCAGCCGGTGCGGGTGGCCCAGGTGGTCTCCAAAATCATTGTCCCTGGTAGATAGCGACGGCCGGCTGGCACGCGCTGGTCGGCAGGTGAGATGCGGAAACCGCCAGCGTCACGGTCGAGCATTGCGCCGAAAACTGATGGCCCGTCCATCCTCGGTAGGCACATCCATTCAACGCGGCCGCTTGGCGCGATCAGGCAGATAGATTCGCAATCGGACAGAAATGCGTAGTCGGCGATCGGTGGGTAGGCGCTTCCGTGCAGCGTGCCGTCATGAACGAGAGGTTCCATAGTGCGCAAACTAGCGATTTCGCGCCGCAATCGGTGGGCGATCACGACCTTGGCCGCGCGAGAATGTTGGCCAACGAATCGTAACGCCGCGAGAGCAGCGTCAACGGTAGGGTCGTCAGAAGGATTTTGGTGTAACCGCTGATGGCAGACCCGCATACCTCACCCGGCAGAAACCTCGCCCTTGAACTGGTGCGAGTCACCGAGGCGGCCGCGCTCTCGGCCGCGCGCCTGATTGGAATGGGCGACAAGCTTGCCGCCGATCAGGCTGCTGTTGACGGAATGCGCCAAGTTCTCTCAACGGTCTCGATGGACGGGCTTGTCGTGATTGGCGAAGGTGAGAAGGACGAAGCGCCGATGCTCTATAACGGCGAGCAGGTAGGCAACGGGTCAGAGCCGCAGGTTGACATCGCAGTCGATCCGCTCGAAGGAACCACGCTTACGGCGAGAGGAATGCCAAACGGGCTGGCCGTCATCGCGGTTTCGCCGCGCGGCACGATGTTTGACCCAGGGCCCTGCGTCTACATGGAGAAGATGGCCGGCGCCAGCGACATCGCAGATCTACTTGACCTTGACCGTCCCGTGACTGAAACCTGCGCGCTGGTAGCCGAGCGCCGCAACATTGATATTGGCGACATCACCGTGATCGTGCTCGACCGTGAGCGTCATCAGGAGCAGATTGGGAAGATCCGCGGCGCCGGCGCCCGCGTGCGTCTGATCAGCGACGGCGACGTCAGCGCCGCGCTGCTGGCCGTCAGTGACCGCTCGCCGGTTGACCTGCTCTGGGGTGTCGGTGGAACGCCGGAGGGCGTGATTTCGGCGGCCGCCTTGAAGGCGATTGGCGGTGCACTGGTTGGTCGCATGTGGCCGCGCGACGAAGGCGAGCGAAAAGCCGCGCTCGACGCAGGCTATGACCTCGAGCGCCAGCTCACGCAGGATGACCTTGTCCGCGGCGACGATTGCTTCTTCTCGGCGACCGGAGTGACCGATGGCGACGTACTTCAAGGCGTCCGCTACGAGGGCCGCGGCGTTGCATCGACGGAGTCGATCGTGATGCGCTCCAGCTCCGGAACCGTTCGCCGCGTAATGGCCCGCCATAATCGCGAGAAGATGCGCGAAATGGGCAGCTGATCGGTAGCTGCCAGCGCGACTAGCTAGCGGCTGCGACCCGCTTTGCTACAGCGGTCGCTGCAGTACTTGACCGATTCCCAGTCCCGTTCCCATTTCTTGCGCCACACGAACGGACGCCCGCAAGTAACACAATCTTTGCTTGGCAGGTTGGCTTTCTTTACGCCCTTCACTTCGCTTTGCCTCGTTTTGCCGAAGCCCGTTTGCTCGCTGGCCTGGCGTGTTTGGCCAAGACCCGTCGCTTCTCTGATTTCGCAAATTCGGTTTTTCTTAGCTCATAAATTCGAGAGACCATAGGGTTGCTTCTGCCCTGCAGCGCAACGACGGGGGCGGGATAATCGGCGCCGACCTCGACGCCGTACATCAGGCGCTCCATCTCAGTCATTGTCCAGGGCTGATGAATTAAATAATTTGGCAAACCGGCCAGCTGAGGCAGCCACAAGCGGACAAAGTCACCGTCGCCGTCGTGTTCGAGGCCGTTCTTGATTGGATTGTAAACCCGCAACGTATTGGCCCCAGTAGTTCCGGCCTGCATTTGGAACTGGGTGTAGTGAATTCCCGGATCATAATCCAAGAAATGGCGCGCCAGGTGGTAGACGCCCAAACGCCAGTCGATGTTCAAATGATGAGTTAAAAAGCTGACCAACATCGCTCGCATCCTGAAATTAATCCATCCTGTTGCAGCGACGGCGCGCATGTTCGCATCGACTAGCGGATATCCCGTTTCCCCCTGCTGCCAGGCCTCCAGCAAGTCAGAATTATTCTGCGCGCCAAGGTCTTCAAAAGCTCGATTGACGGCGCGAAATTCGTAAGTGCACTCTTGCTCAAACTTTTGAACAAAGTGATCGTGCCACTTCACGCGCGACAGAAATGCCGACATCGCTCGGCCGTTTTGATCCTCCTTAGGTAATGATTTGGAGGCCTGGTAAACCTGCTTAATCGACAGGTTGCCCCAAGCAAGGTAGGCAGATAATCTGCTGCACGACCTCCGGCTCGGCAATGGTTTCGAAATGTGAAAGTGATAGCTCTTGTGACGCTCGGTCAAGAATCCCTGCAGGTATCGCGACGCGAGCGACTCTCCACCAACCTGCATCCCCGGGGTTGGCGAACTCCAATTGTCTACCTCTGACGCGGGCAATAAAAATCGGTGGGGCAAGCGCTCTCGCTCAGATTCGGATGCCTGCTGATAGTCATTCACAACAATCGGCTGGCTCATTACTGCGTACCACCGCTTATCCCAACCTGCTCGGTCTTTAATTCCCCTTGCCACTCCGTTGCGCTGATATTCCGTCCAGTCCACGCCGCGCGAGGTAAAGAGCTTGCGGACTGACTTGTCGCGAACAAAGGTCTTCTCAATGCCTGATTCCTCATATGACAAGACCCGCGCGATCGAATAACGCGCGGTCAGCCAAGTAAAGACGTCCTCGGCCTCGCCCCAGAACAGGTCTACCGTTCGCCCAATGCTCGCCCAGCGCTTTTGCATGTCCTGAATTGATTGCCACTGAAATCGCAAATGCCGCTGCGAGCAGTCGGGATGCGCGATCAGGCTGGGCTCAAAAAGGAAGATCACGCGATAAGGCAGCTCCGATCGTTCTGCCTCTGCTAGCGGGGCGTGGTCCTGCGTGCGCAAATCACGTTTTAACCAGACCAATTGCATTTGCACCGCGGCGTCCATGACTATTTGCGTGCTCTCTTGGCCTGCCGCGCAAAAGCGCTGTCTAGCCGCCTTGGGCGCGGGCACTGGCGCTACTACTGATGCCGCGGTCGCGCGGTCTTGGGCCGCGCGGCGCTGGCAGCGGATCTACCTGAGCAAAGCGAGCCGTTTTCGATTCAGCGAGGTCGCCGCGGGCGATCGAACGCAAGAACCCGTAGCAGACGAGCACATGAATTTTTGACTGTGTTGACGCGTAAACCCACTGCGCAATTGCGGCAGCAATGCGCGGGTAATAATTGGCGATCTCGACGTCAACGTGGAGCGTGCTCATGTCAGGCTCGATGCCTGGTCTGCGAGCAACGTCGATCTCGAGGTAGCCATCGCTGTTGACGCCGGGCGCCGCCACGAGGACGCCACGCTCGATCTTCCAGCGTACGATGCCTCGATGATCGTCCATCTCGTACTCCGGTTTGCGGAATGCGAGCAACACAAAGGGTCTGCGGACGAAGACGACAAAGCGCTCCTCATCGGTGTATTGAATGCGGATCAAGCCGAGCGTGCAGCGCGTTAAGAAGCGCCAGTAGGTGCGGGCGAGGCGCTCAAGGTTCGTCGGCGTCCAGATTGCTTCAAGCGTTTTCGAGTTTATCTGCAGGTCGGCAGACTGAACCGACCGCACCGCGCCACGCTCATCTGTCTTGGTCGAGTCTTGGAGCGCTCCAATTGCGACCGCGCCAACTTTGCTCGGGCGGCTGATCAGCTTCGTCCCGATCGCTACCAGGGCCAGCGCCAACAGAACGATGGCGACAACCACGGCCAGTGCCGCGAGGATCTCGAGACCAACATTCATTTGGCTTCGGTGCCGCTCTCCTGCATTGCCCGCTCGACGGCTTGGTCGAAATTCATCGGGCTGTCATTGATGCCAGCGGGCGGCGGCGTGCGCACAATCATTTCCTCTTTGAGGCCGTCGATTAGTGGCCGCGCCAGCGCCGGCTCGACGCTGGTAATGAAGCGAACCCAGTAGGAGGAGAGCCGTGGTGAGAGCACCGGAACGGGGATGATTAGCGGTTCGCGCCTGCCTTCAAGCCGCGCAAAGCGATCCATCATCTGGCGGTAGCTGACGATCTCTGCGCCGCCAAGTTCGACGTCGGCTGGTGGCTGCGGAAAGTCGGCCAATATCGCCAGTGCGCTCGTTACGTCATCGGCGGCAATCGGCTGAGTGCGCGTTTCAATCCATTTCGGGCCAACCATTAGCGGCAGCCGGTGAACTAGCTGACTGAGCATCGTGAATGATGCGCTTTCGGCGCTGATTACCATTGCCGCGCGAGCGTGTACCGGCTCAGGGACGGCGGTCGCGAGGATGTCGGCGACCTCGGCGCGGCTCGATAGGTGGGCGGAGCCGCCGCCGGAGGGTGGAAGGCCGCCGAGGTAGATAATCCGCCGCACGCCAGCCTCTTTTGCTGCTTGAGCGAAGTTCTGTGCGCCGATCCGATCGTTGAGCTCGAAGTCGCCGGGTGACCGCCCCATCGAATGGATTAGGTAGTAGGCAAGGTCAACGCCTTCAAGCGATTCCGTGAGCCCAGCGCCACTGAGCACGTTTCCTTCAACTACTTCGATATCGCCAAGCGATGCCTCGGCGGGATTGCGCACCAACGCCTTAACGCTATGGCCCTCATCAAGTAGCTTTGGCAGCAAGGCGCCGCCGACAGCGCCGGTCGCTCCGGTGAGCAAGACTGACTGTGTTTGATGAGTGTTCATGTGACAGTTACGCGCTCCGAACAACTAAAGGATGACCTATCTGGGCGGATTGTCCGTAATTAGTTTTGTAGGAGAGACTCGCGCGCTCCGGCCGCACATTAATCCGATGAATGATCTAGCCATCAAAGAAGTTGCCGAGCAGAGCGGAATTGCCGCTGGAACGCTGCGCATGTGGGAGCAGCGCTACGGATTTCCCAAGCCGCAGCGAAGCTCTAACGGTTACCGCAGCTACAGCTTCGAAGACGTCGAGACGCTACGCCGCGTGCAGGCCTATCGCCACCGCGGGCTCTCAATCGCATCGGCGATTGAGCGCGCGATCGAAGACGGCAGCCTTTCAGATCGTCCGTCGCTCTACGCTGCTGTTGTCGCGTCCAGCCGTGACGTGCGGCCGCAGATTCTGCGCAAGTCGACGCTGATGGCACTCAGCAAGGCGATCGAGCATGAGACGCTGGCCAGTGCGGCGGCGCCGGTGCTAATCGGCGCCTTTCAGCACGAATCTTTTTATCGCGCCGTCGAGCCACGCTACCGCCAGCTTGCCAAGCAGGCCGATGCCGCGATCGTTTTCGCCGACTTTGACGCGGAGCGCTCACCGGAGGGCGGGCCGGTTGAAATTCCACTAGCCCCGGAGGACGCGCTTGGCAACGAATGGGCCGTGGTCGTCGACGCGCCCGGTTATTCGGCCTGCCTGCTGGCCTGGGAACAGCACGGCGTAACGGAGCCCGGCGCTGATAATGATGGCAACCGGCGTTTCGAGGCGATCTGGACGCTCGACCCTGTAGCCGCTCGCCAAGCCGCTCAAGCTGCCGCGCGGCTCGTAACGCGAGCCGATCCAGTGCTCGGCGCTGAGCTCGATCAACTTCTGCTTGAGCGCCCGATGGCGATCAATGATTCGGCGCCAGCGCTGACGGCGCTGACTAACCGCGTCGTTGCCTATCTCGAAGCCGCCTAAGGCTGCAGCGTTAGTAGCTCAACCTCGCTGCCCGCCGCGAGTGAGCCCTCGCCGCGTTCGATTATCACGAGCGCGTCGGCCAGCGCCATCGAGCTAAGGATGTGTGAGCCTTGTGGGCCGGTTGCGAAAACTTGCGAGCCCTCTAGTCGCACGCGGACGCACTCGTCGCGGTCGCTGTGTCGGGCGATCGCTTCGCCGAGCGTGGCGCTACGCGTAGTTTGCGCCGCGCGGCCTTGAATCGCCCGCAGTGCGGGGGCGACAAACAGCAGAAAGGTGACCATCGCTGAGACCGGGTTGCCGGGTAGCCCAAATGCGAGGCTCTGACCACGGCTGCCGAACCAAGTTGGCCGCCCTGGGCGCAGCGCCACGCGCCAGAAGCGCTCTTCAACGCCGAGCCCGATGAAGGCAGCTTTTACGTGGTCGTGCGGCCCTACCGAAACGCCGCCCGAGCAGACGACTATGTCGGCCTGATTGAGTGCCTCGGCGAAGCAGCTCGCCGTGGCGGCCGGATCGTCGCCCACGTGACTGGCAAGGATCACCTCACTTCCAGCGGAGCGGACCAGGGCCTGCAGCGCCGTTAAGTTGGAGTCGTGCAGCTCGCCCGGCGCCAGCTCCGCGCCCGGCTCGCGCAGCTCGTCACCGGTTGCGACAACCGCTACGCGGGCAGGCCGCACGCATTGGAGCTCTGCTCTGCCGGCCGCAACTGCAATTCCCATCTCGGCCGGCCCGAGCTCGCGGCCCGGCGCCAGCACTGCGTCGCCGGCTCGCAGGTCCTCTCCGGCAAGGCGCACGTTGCGCCCGGCCATTAGCTCGTCGCGCAGCGTCACGTTTGCGCCGTCGTCATCGACTACCTCGATTGGCGCTACGGCGTCGGCGCCTTCGGGCATCGTCGCTCCAGTCGAGATCCGTACCGCCTCGCCTTCGTTGACGGCCACCTGCGCAGGCTGCCCCGCGCGCGACTCGCCAATTACGCGGAGCGTGCGGCCTGCCGCGCCTGACATCGCGGCAAAGCCGTCCATCGCGCTATTTGCGCGGCTGGGGACGTCGCCGCTAGCAATCACCTCTTCGGCAAGGACCAGCCCCAGCGCTTCATTTACGCCAATGGCCTTGGCTGGCAGCAGGCTGCAGTGGCTCGCGATTAGCTGCTGCGCCGCGGCGATGCTGAGCGGCTCGTCAGCCACCGGTCACCTAGTTGGCGGCTGAGATTGCGCCGGGTAGCTGCGCTGCGCTCAGCCGAGTTAGCTTGCTGCCGGCGCGCAGTACGCCGACGGCGCCGCGCCCGGTGTTGACGAAGCCAAGCCGCCTCGCGACTTCAATAGTTAAGTCGTAACTAACGCCGCCGACGTAGGGGCCGCGGTCGATCACAGGGACGCTGATCGATTTGCCACGGAAGCTGAACTCGAGCATCGTGCCGCAGGGGAGCGACTTGTGGGCGACGCCGAGCGTCTGCTTGCGCAGCTTCACGCCGCAGGCCGAGATTGTTCCAGCTTGGTCGTACCAAGTCGCCTGCGTCTTCTTGTGGACTGTGATCACGGTTGTCGGTGTTGCGGCTGCGTCGGTCGTGCGAGCCCCCTTTGCCACCGCGCGGGCAAGGAAGCGGCCGCTCTTGGGAGCACGCCATTTGATTTTAAAGCTGCCATCGCGCGCGACCGGCCCGCTGGCGGCCGTGAGCCAAGCGCCGGCTGTTCCCCGCAGCTGAATCTCTGCGCGGCGGCCTGAGCCACTGCCAGCGAGCATCCCTGTAAGCAATACAGGGCTGCCGACCGCTGAAGTGGTGGAAGTGAGCAACGATTCGCCAGCCTCAATTCCCCCCGAGTCTTGAGCCAAAGCGGGCACAGCAAAACTGGCCAGCAAAAACGCCGCGGCCGTTACGGAAAGTAGATGTTGATGCCTGAAGTGAATCTTGTTCTTGTCTCGTTGGTGGCCTACGAGGTGAGCTGACGGGCTCGGGCCGAACGAGCGGCCCTACAGACATTGAGTGTCCGATTCGCCCCAGCGAGCCGCGGCTCGCAGTGGTTCCCCCGCCCGCTTCACGCAGGGCGCGAAGCGGTTCGGCATTACGCCTTAGATGGTACAACAAGCTTCAGCAGGACGTGGAGGAGCCGTGCTTGCGGGCTCTGCTAGCCGGGCAGTAGTCGCAGCGCAGCGCGCGTCAGCTCAGTCAGCAGGCCGGCTGGGTCGGCGTTTCCAAAGTTCTTGCCCTGGTCTGGCGTGGCATAGCCGGCACGCGGGACTGAGCTGACGCGCTTCGGGCTCGCTGCCGCCAACGCTGTCAGCGGCTCAACCTCAGGAGCCAATTTTGCGCCAGCATCACCATTTGCGGCTTCCACTTTGGCCTCAGTATTGGAGCTGGCTTGTGACATCCTCGCCGCCTCACGGCGCACACTCGGGCGCTGGCGACGGCTGCGCGGAAGGTTTGTCAGGACATCCTTATTGGCTGTCGGATCCTGTGGTTCTGAAGACGTCACGCTCTTATTCTGCCACGCCGGAAAGAAAGATGCGGGATTTAGCGTGTAAATCTTCGCCGCGAACCTGCCGACGGCGGTACCCTGATGGTTCTGGACATGAGGTTGGATTAGCCGCTGGGGGGAGTCTCAGCGCCGATCTTCTACTCTCATTAGGGTCCTGGCGTTGCCGGGTGTAGATGATCCTTCGAGCACGAAACGGATGCAATGACCGTCACCGAGTTTCAGGAACTGGACGAAATCAAGACGCTTGTAGCCCGTGGCGCGCAGACCGGAGTGCTCTCGCACGCCGACATCGCCAGCGCCACCGCCGAGCTCGACCTTGACGATTCAGACCGCGAAGAGCTGAAGACCTGGATCGAAAGCCAAGAAATTGAACTGATCGAGGACGATCCGTCGGCGCCCGCCGCTCAGGTTGAGCGTGCGCCGGACAAGCGCACCCGGCGCCGCGCCAAGGCCGCGATTGACCTGCGCCCGGACATGACCACCGATTCGCTGCAGCTCTTCCTCAAGGACATCGGCAAGGTCCGCCTATTGACCGCTCAGGAAGAGGTTGACCTAGCGAAGAAGATTGAACGCGGTGACCTTGACGCCAAGCACAAGATGGTTGAGTCGAACTTGCGCCTCGTCGTTTCGATCGCAAAAAATTACCGCAACCAAGGCTTGCCGTTCCTCGATTTGATTCAGGAAGGCACGCTTGGCCTCGTCCGCGCGGCTGAGAAGTTCGACTACCGCAAGGGTTTCAAGTTTTCGACCTACGCGACTTGGTGGATCCGTCAGGCGATCGCCCGCGCGCTGGCCGACAAAGCGCGCACAATTCGCATTCCCGTCCACGTAGTTGAGAAGCTCAACAAGATTGGCCGTGCTGAGCGCAAACTAGTAACCGAGCTGGGCCGTGAACCGACGCCGGAGGAGATTGCCGCAGTGACCGGCATCGATCCCGAAGAGGTTGATCAGATCAAGCGTTCAGCGCAGGCCCCTGTTTCGCTCGAGAAGCCGGTCGGCGACGAAGAGGAATCTGAGTTCGGTCAGTTCATCGCCGATGAGCGGGCAGAGTCGCCTTACGAGCGCGCCGCTGAGGTTCTGACGAAGGAGGCGCTGCGCGAAGCGCTTGAGAATCTTTCTTATCGCGAGCGCCGCGTGCTTGAGCTCCGTTACGGGCTCGGCGGCGAGCACCCGCGCACGTTAGACGAGGTTGGCCGCACTTTTAATGTCACTCGCGAGCGGATCCGCCAGATCGAAAACCAGTCGCTCAAGAAGCTGCAGTCACTCGCCGAAGCACAGAAGCTCCGCGACGTAGCCTGAGCGCACGAGGCAAGGTGAACCCCGGCGCTGCGCCACTTCACTTGGTAAAGTGGTTAGGTGGCTGTTGATCCTGAATGCCCCGTCTGCAAAACCGCTGACATCGTCTGCGCCAAGTGGACGCTGCTGATTGTGCGCGAGCTCGATCAGGGGCGCTCGCGCTTCTGTGAACTTGAGCGCTCTCTGACAGGGATTAGCCCGCGAACGCTCTCGCTGCGTCTGCGCGAGCTCGAGCAGGAGGGAATAGTCGAGCGCCAGCAGCTCCCCGAGCTGCCGCCGCGAACCGATTACGCGCTGACCGACAAGGGGCGCGCGCTACTACCGATGATCGAGGACATGCGCTGCTTTGGCGAGCGCTGGCTCGAAAGCGAAGCAGACATCGCCCTCGTTGCGCCAGGCGCTTAAGCGCCGCCGCCGCTGAGCGCGGTTGAGGCGAGGATCAGCGCCGCGGCGATCAGCGAGCCGGTCATCACGCGCATCCGCAGTGGCGTCATGAAGCGGCGGAGCTTTACGGCCGCAACCGAGCGGATGCCTGTCGCCGCTGCACCAGCGCTGACCGCTCCAATCATGCATTGAACGCACATACCACCATTAAAGCAGTGGCGCGGCCGCGGCGCGCAGCTTAGTGGGCGTGCTCGTGGCCGCCCGCCAGCGCTTCGACTGGCACGCGGACGGCCAGCAGCGCCGTCAGCGCAGTCGTCAGCGGTACGCTTGCCATCAGCGCGATCGAACCGATGATCGTCGCCACCAGCGGCTCTGCGAGCAGCTGCCCGTTGAGCGCGTCGCTCAGTCCAACGTCTGCCGCCTCGAGCACCAGCAGCAGTGGCAGCAGCGTTCCCACATAGGCCATCACGAGCGTGTGGATCGTTGCAGCGAGATGGTCGCGCCCGACCGTAAACCCTTCGTGGTAAAGCTCGCGAACGCCGAGCGTTGGGTTACTGCGGCGCACGGCCATGACGGCGGAAGCCTGAGTTACGGCAGTATCTGTCAGCACGCCGAGCGCACCGATCACCATTCCCGCCAGCACGATCCCCTCCAGTGAGATGCCAGCGACGTTGGCTTGGGTGAGGACTTGGGCGTATTCACCGCCACGGCCGTCGAGCTGTGTGCTGTCAAGTGCGAGGCTGCCGAGCAGCGTTGCCAGCAGCAGGCAGATGCCAATTCCGGTGGCTGCTGCGAGGCTCTGCGCGCTGAGGCCATAGGTCAGCCCGAGCGTGATGAACATCACCGCCATGCCGGCAACGACGGAGACCAGCAGCGGTGATTCGCCTGCGAGGATTGCGGGTACCAAAAAGGTTGTGATTAAGGCAACGCTGCAGAGCAGCCCGATCACGGCGAAGAAGCCTTGTCGGCGCGCAACAACGACGCCGATGATCGCGAAAGCAATCACCAGGAGGATCAGTGGCGTACGGCGGTCAATGTCGACGAAGCCATACTTCGCTGCGCCGGCCGGTGCCTGGGAATCGATTGAAACTCGAATCGTGGCGCCGGGATCAACCGATTGCGTTGCCTCCTGGGGCCCGAGCGTGAGGACCGCGGTGTCACCTTTGTCAGGCCCTTCGCTGATTGTCGCCGTGAGCTCACGGCAGCGCTGGCCGGCTGGGCCGCAGGGCGCAAGTGAGCTGCTTTGAACTTCGGCCGCAACGGTTTTGCCGCCGAGCGCTTGGCTCGGTTCGGTTTTGTCTTTTGATGGCCACATTGCAACCATTGCGACGACGGTTGCCACTAGCAATGCGGTGGCGATTGCGGTGAGCGTTCGGCCGGCAGTGGAGGCTAGAAGCGCGCGTACCGGCCGCGGCTCGGGCTCGTGGCCGGGGCGGCCGCTCTGGGCGGCTCTCTGCTCTGCGGCCATTTAGCACTAGTTCGCCGCCCACGCGGGCCGTCCTGCCGCTGCGCTGTAGAGCAAAAGACACTACTGAGAATCATTCTTGATAAGCTCGCGATGTGTTTGACCCCTTTGCTCTGCCTTTTTTTCAGCGCGGGATTGTTGAGATCCTGCTGCTGGCATCGGTCGCTGGGCTGCTCGGGGTTTGGATTGTGCTGCGCGGGCTGGCCTTCTATGCGCATGCCGTTGGCACCGCCGCCGTCCCCGGGCTGGTACTGGCAGACGGGCTCGGCTTCTCGGCAATCTTCGGTGCCTTCGGCGCCGCGCTGGTGATGGCAGCCCTAGTCGCGCTGCTGCTACGCAGGCGCTCGGTTGGCAGCGACAGCGGGACGGCTCTGGTCTTGGCTGGAGCACTGGCGCTTGGCGTGGTCCTCGCCAGCGACGTATTCGGCTCTCAAGGCAGCGTTGACAGACTGCTCTTTGGCAGCCTGCTGGCGATCGGCACCGCGGAGCTAATTCTCGCCGCGGTGGCCATGACCGCCGCCGCCGGCGCGACGGCAATCTTTGGCCCTCGTTGGTTGGCAACAGGCTTTGCTGATGGCAGTGATCGAAGCGACTCGCTGCTGATTGCACTAATCGCATTGGCCGCGGTTGCGGCGCTGGCCGCTGTCGGGGCACTGCTGGCGACGGCGATCCTCGTAGTGCCTGCGGCGACAACGCGGCTGGTGGTTAAGCGCCTGCCGCTTTGGCAGCTGACGACTGCTGCGCTGGCAGCGGCAGAGGGTGTAGTTGGAATGATGCTCG